>FMWZ01000031.1 GCA_900103495.1 Lachnospiraceae bacterium G11
GTCCCAATGCCATTAAGTTAAGATTTCTATCTCTTGATAATACGATAACTTCGTGGCGATATTCAGCATTTTTATTAACTGCCAGGTTTCCTTACAAGTTTGTGGTACGCAAATAAGACAGGAGCCAATCCTGTCACATGGGATCTTTAGCGGCAACTATATTTATACCCGATTGCCAAGAGGCACGTATCGCCTGGTGCGAACCTTTCTTTTAAAAGACCTTCCCGGACGAACATCGGTCAAGTAGCGAAGAAGCATTTCCTCAATCTCGGCATTCTTTATCCGATGTATCATGAAATCGCGTCCGGTGATTATGGCATCAGAAACCGAAATCTTGTATTTAAATTTAGTGTCTCTTTTAACTGGAGATACACTGTGAACAAGAAGCATTGTGAAGTTATAAAGGATTACTCGTGCTATTGCCTCCTGCATGATAAAATCTCTTCTGATACTGTGGAAATCTTCAAGTCCAACATTGTGCTTGAGATATCTGAAGGATGTCTCGATGCCCCAACGCATGTGATAAAGATTCCTTAAAGCATCAATGTCAAAAGAATCCTCAGGAAGATCCGTAAGCAGAAACTCGGGCTCACCGTTAGGCAACATGACTTTTACCAGTCTAACGGAAACGGGGAACAAGGTTTTATAGTCATCGACAGGAATAAAATCAAAAAGTTGGTTTGACTTTAATGTTACGAACCGTTTTTTGTCATTGACATAAGCTTTTTTGTGACTTCGTGTGATTGAAAAATCCAGAGTAACACTGTACTCATCCTCATTCGGAAGTTCAAAATGCTTCAGGAAGGCATTCTTTCCGTCCGGGCTTTTCATCCTGATGAGGAATGAATGGGCGGAAATAAAAAGATACGCTAGGATGTTTAGTGAGAAATATCCTCTGTCTGCGATATACAGGCTCATACCGGGAAGAGAGTTTCTTCCTGCAAATGTAATAAGAGCTTCTCCTTCTCCGGCACACGATTGTGGGTTAATTAGAATATCTTGATATCTCTCTTCAAGGATATCGTAGGTGGCATTGAGGTGTATCTGGTGAAAGCCCACTCCATCGGTGTTGGATTTCACATAAGTGGCATTATCGTATTTTAAAGGTGGGATATTCACTTCTGAACCATCGCAGGCTAATAGATGGAAGCCCATAAAAGTTTTTTCAAAGGGCACACATGTGTTAAGGGAAGAAAAAAGGAAGGGAAGGGCACTTTCATTTAGCTTTGCTCTTTGTTGGCTAAAAGCTGACTTAGACGGCAGTTTATTTTTATCTGTCCCAAAGAAGCGGCGAATTTCACGATTCAGCGTACCGGCTTCCATCGTAAGAATGCATAGGATAAGGTCTCGAAACGGACATTTGCGTTTGCGTGTAAAATCAATTCCGGGGTTTTTAACGAAAGTTTCGGGATTAGAACTCATAGAATTTAGGGTTTTCAAAAGAGTATTTTTAATGTAACATGCTTTCATAGGTGTCTCCTTAAATCATTGATTGCCGCCAAGCTTTTCTCTGATTTAAGGGGCCGCATTCGCTGGTGGTAATCAGCGAATGCGGCCGCACCTTTTGAGGGCTTTGTCAAGCCCTTTTTCTATTTATTTGAAAAAAATGGACTGATTCTCAAAAGAGAATCAATCCATTTAGATAGAACTAATTTAATTGTGCAGGGGCAAATCCTTAACTTAATGGCATTGGGAC
>FMWZ01000029.1 GCA_900103495.1 Lachnospiraceae bacterium G11
ATCCGGATGATGAATACTTCTTTCTGAAGCTATTTGATATGAGCCGGAAGGACTATGTCCGGAATCCTAAATCCCACAAGTTTTGTGATTGAGCCATTGTTATTGCGAACATTATCAGATAAAATAGAATGTATAAAAAATCAATAAGGAGGGCTACAATATGAAATTCTACAGATGTGAAACTTGCGGAAACATAATCACCAAGCTTAATGATTCAGGGGTACCAGTTGTATGCTGCGGAGAGCCCATGAAGGAACTTGTTCCTGGAGCTGTTGATGGCGCAGTAGAAAAGCACGTACCCGCAGTAACAGTAGAAGGAAATACTGTTAAGGTTCAGATTGGCGAAGTGGAGCATCCAATGATGGATAACCACTATATCCAGTTTATTGCACTGGAAACAACAAATGGTGCTCAGATCAAATATCTTAAGCCTTCTGAGAAACCGGTTGCTGAATTTGTACTTCCAGCTGGCGAAAAGGCTATCGCGGTATATGAATACTGTAACCTTCACGGCTTGTGGGTTAAGGAAATTTAATAAGGATATCAGTATAAAGCATGTGTACTATATTACACATATACTTTAACTAAAAATCATTAATAGGATCTAAACCGAAGGAGGAGATAGCGACCATGAATGCAAATGAAATGAACACCAAGGCAATGTATAAACTGTCATACGGACTATTCGTTTGCACTGCCAAGCGCGGCGACAAGATGAATGGCTGTATCATCAACACTGCAGTACAGGTGGCATCAGAGCCAAACCGTATATCCATCGCTATCAACAAGGCCAACTACACCCATGACATGGTAAAAGAAACTGGCGCCTGCAACATATCTGTTATCAGCACTGCTGCTGGATTTGAGATGTTTAAACACTTTGGGTTCCAGTCAGGCAGAGATGTTGATAAGTTCTCCAAAGATTACACCACTTATCAAATGGCAGAAAATGGAATTCCATATATTATTGCTGGAACCAATGCTTATTTCTCCCTGAAGGTTGAAAAAGAGGTGGATCTTGGCTCTCACACCTTGTTTATCTGTGAGCCAACCTTCATGACTGTACTCTCAGATACGCCATCCTGCACCTACGAGTATTATCAGAACAACATCAAGCCCAAGCCACAGCCTGTGGGAGAAACTCCAAAGGGCGAGACAATCTGGCGCTGCATGATTTGCGGCTACGAGTACGTGGGAGAGGATCTCCCAGACGATTTCATCTGTCCGATCTGTAAGCATGGAAAAGATGATTTTGAGAAGATAATCAGATAAAATGTATCAATAATATCAAGGTGGGCAACGACATGAAATTTTACAGATGTGAAACTTGTGGAAACATAATCACTAAGCTAAATGATTCAGGTGTACCAGTTGTATGCTGCGGAGAGCCCATGAAAGAGCTTGTTCCTGGAGCTGTTGACGGCGCAGTAGAGAAGCATGTCCCTGCAGTAACAGTAGATGGAAGTACTGTTAAGGTTCAGATTGGTGAAGTAGAGCATCCTATGATGGATAACCACTACATTCAGTTTATTGCACTGGAAACATCAAGTGGCGCCCAGATCAAGCACCTCAAGCCTTCCGAGAAACCTGTTGCTGAATTCATACTCCCAGCTGGAGAGAAGGCTATAGCAGTATATGAATACTGCAATCTCCATGGACTTTGGGTTAAGGAAATTTAAGGGTCAATCATTTTTTATGTGGGATTGCCCATGCCACACTATAAGTTACCAATACCGTCCGCCAGCCTTGACATGAACCTCTGGCAATGCTTCA
>FMWZ01000028.1 GCA_900103495.1 Lachnospiraceae bacterium G11
AATCGAGTAGGAGGGAGATTTAATTAATCCCCCGACCTCTCACACCACCGTGCGTACCGTTCGGTACACGGCGGTTCAATCAACTTAACAAGTAACACACTTTTCGGTGTAGTAATCTAACATTGAGACTAATCCAAATGAGGTTAGTCTCTTTGTACTTATAGCCTTTTGTACCCATCCATTGTGAGCGAGTCTTGCATATTTGTCTCCACAATAGGCGATCTTATATGCTGCCCATCTTGGTACCTCCAGCTTCATCAAATTCTTAGCTCTATTCTGCGGAGTTTTCCAATGCTTCCAAATACACATACGAAGTCTATATCTGATATTACTATCAAGTTCTTTACAGAGTGTTTTCATACTTCCTATCTTGAAGTAGTTAATCCATCCTCTGATGAGCTGATTAAGTTTCTCCACTTTATAGCTGTTGCTGACGCCCCAGCTACGACATGTAAGTTCTTTCATTCTCTTCTTAAACTTTGCTACTGATTTCGCATGTGGTTTTGCCTTAAACTGATGTGCTCTTGAGTCAAAGTAGAATCCAAATCCAAGGTATTTAAGTCCTTGCGGCTTGTCCACTTTACTCTTGGTCATGTTGACCTTGAGACCTAGTTTCTCCTCAATGAATCGAGAGATATTTCTCATAACTCTACTAGCAGACATTTCACTACCAACCATGATGATACAATCATCTGCGTATCTTACAAAGTTAAGCCCACGCTTTTCCATCTCCTTATCAAGTTCATTCAACATGATATTCGCCAATAATGGCGAGAGATTTCCTCCTTGTGGCGTTCCCACAATAGAGTCCTCGTACTCATCATCAATCATGATTCCACTGACCAGGTATTTCCTAACGATAGAAATAACATCTCCATCTTTAATAGTTCTACCTATGATGGTCATAAGTTTATCGTGATTTACTGTGTCAAAGAACTTTTCCAGGTCAATATCTACAATCCAATCATTGCCGTCATTCATCATGTCGAGCGCTGTTAGGATTGCTTGCTGTGCACATCTATTAGGTCTGAATCCATAACTGTGGTCATGAAATTGTTCCTCATAGATTGGTGTTAAAACCTGTGCTATGGCTTGTTGTATAAATCTGTCTGTTACTGTTGGTACACCTAGGTTTCTGATGCCACCATCAGGCTTTGGTATCTCCACTCTTCGTACTGGCTGAGGTTTATACTTTCTTGTCCTCAACTGTTCCTTGATGATATCGCCGTTCTTTTCAAGGTGTTCTTTGAGTTCTGCGTACTTCATTCCGTCCACTCCCTCTGCACCTTTGTTTCGTACGACTTGCAGATATGCTCTGTTGAGATTATCGCTAGATAGTATCTGCTCCATTAGACTACTTGTGTCCATGCGTTCTTTCCTTTCCGCCCCGCTTGATTTGACCACCCTTCCCCGATTGGTTACGGCAGATGTTGTCATTTCTGCAACACGAGACATACTCAAACTTATTGATTGTTCACCCCTTCGCTCCATCTCCATTACAGAGATTTCTTCACTACTATGGGCTCGGCTGACTTCTCACAGTTCGTTGTTACTAGGCTAATGGAACCTCTGTGAGACCTCCACGCTTAAGGTGCACGCTCTTTCTCTCCATATATCCGCCACATTTACTCTGCTACTACAAATGTGATAGTTATTAGACTTCGTTGCTTATTGCCAACTTGTCTCTCGTAGCCTAGCCTTATATGTGATTTCTGTCCGTCGGACCAGAGATTTGCTTGCAGCTTCCTTCAGATTCCACCTCACGATGGACACCCTTGCTGTTCAGCTATACACTTCCCACTATCTGGGCGTGTTCGGGACTTGCACCCGTTAGAGCGCGCCCATGGCGCGCAAACAAT
>FMWZ01000026.1 GCA_900103495.1 Lachnospiraceae bacterium G11
TCGGGATTAGAACTCATAGAATTTAGGGTTTTCAAAAGAGTATTTTTAATGTAACATGCTTTCATAGGTGTCTCCTTAAATCATTGATTGCCGCCAAGCTTTTCTCTGATTTAAGGGGCCGCATTCGCTGGTGGTAATCAGCGAATGCGGCCGCACCTTTTGAGGGCTTTGTCAAGCCCTTTTTCTATTTATTTGAAAAAAATGGACTGATTCTCAAAAGAGAATCAATCCATTTAGATAGAACTAATTTAATTGTGCAGGGGCAAATCCTTAACTTAATGGCATTGGGACAGTCCTGCTTGGCACACTACGCATGCCAAGACACGACAGTCCCCAACCGCACATCTGCGTTTTTTATGCGATTTTCCAGGAAACCGCTTCTTTTCTTTCGGTTACGAAATCTTTGTAGATGCCGTCATTCTTCATTAATTCATCGTGAGTTCCCTGCTCGGAAATCTTGCCGTCAGAGATAACAACAATGTTGTCGGCATGGCGAACTGTCTTAAGTCTGTGGGCTATCATGATGATGGTCTTATTCTTTGTAAGCTCCTCAATAGCCTTGGTAAGCTCAGCTTCATTCTCAGGGTCAACATTTGCGGTAGCCTCATCAAGAATGATAATGGGGCTGTCCTTCATGATGGCTCTGGCAATGGAGATACGCTGTTTTTCACCGCCGGATAATGAAGCGCCGCCCTCTCCGATTATGGTATCGTAGCCCTCTGGCAGGCTCATGATAAAGTCATGACATCTTGCTTTCTTGGCAGCCTCAATAACTTTCTCCATGGGAGCGTCGGGCTCGCCGAATCTGATGTTATTTGCGATGGTATCCTCAAAGAGATACACTCTCTGGAACACAAAGCTGAAGTTCTTCATAAGTGAATCGAAGCTGTAATCCTTAACATTCTTTCCGCCAAGAAGCACCTCGCCTCTGTCCACATCCCAGAATCTTGCAATGAGATTGGTAAGGGTGGTTTTGCCGCCGCCGGAGGGCCCGACTATTGCGGTTGTGGTGTTTGCGGGAATCTTAAGGGATACACCGTCGATAATCTTTTTATCCTCGTAGGCAAAAGAAATATCCTTAAGCTCTATATCCATGCCTTTAGGTGCCAGATCAGCTCCGTCAATATCCATGGGAGGCAGCGCAAGAACCTCATTGGTCTTATCAACAATGATGTTTACGTTTCTCATAAGTGCAGAGAAGCCTCCCATCATGTCAAGGCTCTCATAAATCATGAATGATGAGATGGTCATGATAATGGTGTAGAGAAGCGGCATTGAGCCCGTCAGATAGAAGTAAACGGACATGATACACATCACAACTCCCGTAAGCTTCGTTGCAAGTCCCTGCAAGAACATGTAAGGAATAACCGTAAACTCCATCTTGGTGTCTGCCACCTGCTTTTCCTTGATGGCGCTTTCAAGCTTCTTCGCAGTCTTTTCCGTAAGGTTGAAATTCTTAACCTCAGCAATTCCCTGAATGTACTCAATAACTGCACTTACAAGGGTTTCGCCGGCTTTTGCAACCCTGGGAGCGGCGGGCTTTGTAGCTCTTTGCATCAATGAATTGAACATGGAAAAAACCAAAATACCTGCTAACAGGATTAAAGCTATACGAATATCGAAAAATGCCAGGAACACAAAGATTACTGCAGTGGTTACGATTCCCTGGGTTGTAATCATTACAACCAAAGTGGCAACGTCCGCAAGCTGTTCCATTGTGTTAGTTGTGATATTTGTGATTTTACCAAGGCTGTTTGCATTGAAAAAGCCCATGGGCAGGTATCTTAAGTGCTCCGCAATCTCAATACGCTTGCCGGAGCAGGTGTTGTAGCCTGCCTCGGTCTGAAGCATGGTGGTTTTAAGGCCTACAAGTACCTGGCCTGCTATGGAAACGCACATGATTCCGAAAGCGGTCCAAACGGTTGTGGAGCTCATGTTGTTATCAAGTATTCCCTGTATGATTGTTGCGATAGCAGGGATCTTCATCATGGCAAACATTGCCTTAAGCACACCAAGAAGCATTGCAGTGTAGAGTTTCTTTCTGTTTACTTCGTTGGCAAAATCGAAATACATCTTCAAAGTACGAAACATTACGCCACCTCCGAATCTTTAGATGATATGTGGGCTTCCCACATTTCCTTGTACAAAGCAGAGTTTTTAAGGAGCTCTTCCTGAGTTCCCTCTGCTTCCACATTTCCGTCGTTGATGACGAATATCTTATCCGCTGTGGCAATGGTTGAAAGTCTGTGAGCAATGACAATAAGGGTTCTTCCCTTAATAAGCTTGGCTACGCTTCTTTGAACCAGAGCCTCATTCTCGGGATCTGTATAAGCTGTTGCCTCATCAAGAATAATAACAGGGGCATTTTTGAGCATTGCTCTTGCGATGCTGATTCTCTGTCTCTCACCTCCGGATAAGTGTCCGCCGGCGCCGCCTGCTATGGTGTTATAACCTTTTTCAAGATTCATGATGAAATCGTGACAACCGCAGGCTTTTGCTGCAGCAATAACGTCTTCATCCGATGCGTAAGGATTACCCATTCTGATGTTCTCCATAACGGTTTCATCAAAAAGGTAGTTATCCTGTGAAACGTAGGCGATGTTTTTGTTGTACTCAGCCAAAGGAATCTTTCTGATATCTACGCCTCCGTAGGTAACAGAACCCTTATCGGGATCCCAGAAGGAAGCGATAAGCTTGGCAATCGTGGATTTTCCTGAACCGGACGGTCCAACGAGAGCGTTGACTGTTCCTTCTTTTATGGTAAGGTTCACTCCGTGAAGCACCTCTGCCTCGTTGTATCCGAAGTGAACGTCCTTGAATTCAATTGTGTTGCCCTTGGGTTTTTCTGTCATGGTTTCGGGACGCACCAACTCTCTCTTTCCGAGAATTGATGTGGCTTCGGCTATGATTGAACCGGTTTTTCTAAGGTTATCCATGTGGCCCGCAACCACCATGAAAGGTGATACCAAACCAAGGGACAGGATAATGAGAAGCATTGCGTCTGCTCCGTCAATCTTTCCCTGCATATAGAAAAGTCCTGTGAAGGGAAGAAGTGTAAGGAGCTGGGCAGGCAAAAGGGTCAACGCCAGGTTCTGCCAAACATTACATCTTCTCATCCAGTCGATGAAGCAATCGGCACCTTCCTTTGCGGCAACTCTGAACTTCTCGTAGGAAGCTTTGGTTTTGCTGAAGGCCTTGATAACCTCAATTCCGTTGATATACTCGACTGCGGTGTCGTTGAGAGCTTTGGTTTTTACAATAGTATTATTAAAGCTTTCCTCTGAGCCGCCCATCATCAGGCCGTAGAAGACCATGCCCAGGGGGACGCTGATGAGGGACAAAAGCGTAAGTTTCCAGTTCACCGTGAACATGATTACCAGAATTCCCACGGGAACAATGGCGTTTGAAATCAGCTCCGGTACTATGTGAGCCAGGGTTGTCTCGATGGAATCAACTCGCTCCACGATGATGTTTTTGTAGGATCCGGAGGAATCCTCCAGAACGTCTCCAAGGGGCATGAGGCTTAACTTCTTTGTGAGCCTTCTTCTTATTTCGGCAAGTACGCCGAAGGTTGCCCTGTGGGACAAGGTTGTGGAGATGCTGTGGAATGCCTTGTTAACAAGCCAGCATACTGAAATGATGCCGCACTGCACAAGGTAAAAGTGCATGTCCTTTTCTCCGTCAATAAGTGCCCTTACGATTTTCACCACAAAAAAATAGGGCACGAAACCTGCCAGGACGCTTATGGTCGCAAAGATTACGCTAAAGACATACGAGCTTTTATTCATTCCTGCGAACTCAAGCACCCAGCTTAATGTGGATCTCTTCTTGGAATTATCCATTTCTTCCTTTCCTCTCTTCCTTTTCTCTATGTGCAACTTGGGGACAGGCCCAAATTGCACGGTGCAGAATGGGGACAGGCCCAAATTGCACCTATTGGTTAGCGGTTGCTAACCCAGTGTCCTTATAAAGCCCTGCTAAGTGCAGGGCGTTTATCTTCTATATTCCAAACAGGTTCTTCCATGCCGGAGTGTAGAAATTCTCCAAAGTTCTTGCGTAATGAAGGGCTTCATCTTTGGTAAACCCATGAGATACTGCCTGAAAAATGGCTTCAATGCTGGCGGAAACCAAAAGGTGAAATTCCCTGTAATTTACATCTTTCACCGGAATTCCGTTCTTCTTCAGTTCCTCCATATAACGCATTGTCACTTCTTCCTCAAGCTTGGCTATATCATGAATGAAGCTCTCATATATCGTACCTTTCGACTTACAAATAATAAGCTCGAAATCCTTAATATTGTCATATATGAATTCCATGGCCTGAAAGATTTCACTGCGGTTGGTACAAACACTGTCTGAAGTGACTGATTCAATCCCTTCAAAATACTTTCCTTCAATTTCATGATAAAGATTCATGAGTCCATCAACAGAATCCTTAACCAGGGACGCAAACATATCTTCCTTACTGGGAAAATGCTTGTAAAGCCCGGATACGCTCATGCCGCAGGCAGTGGCTATTCTTCTCATGGAAGCATCGGTAAAACCATACTCCATAAACTCCTCATAGGCTGCCGCTATGATTTTCTCATGATTCTCACTCTTATCTCTCGGCATGTTTTCTCCTAATTCTATGCAGGATAATATAGCAAAAGCGAACACTGTACGCTAACACCTTTTGTTAGAGTACACCGTTCGCTATAAAATGTCAACATCTTTTTATGTGTAATTTGGGCCTGTCCCTATTCTGCACCGTGCAATTTGGGCCTGTCCCCATTCTGCACCTCCCCAACCTGCACCTATACGCTCCAGGTTGCGGCTTGCTCACGCATGTGGACGAACTTGCTGTAGGTAGCATTTGACTTCATCAAATGCTCGTGGGTGCCCACTTCGATGCCGCCCCCTTCAATGACGGCAATCTGATTGGCATTACGTATGGTCTCCAATCGGTGGGCTATCATGATAACTGTCTTATTTCTCATCAAAGCCTCAAAGGCTGCTTTCAGTTTATCCTCATTCTCAGGGTCAACATTTGCTGTTGCCTCATCGAGAATAATGATGGGCGCATCCTTAAGAATTGCCCTGGCTATGGAAATTCGCTGTTTCTCACCACCTGAAAGAGTAGCTCCTCCCTCACCTATTACGGTATCGTAACCAAAGGGAAGTGACTCAATAAAGCTGTGGCAGCACGCCATCTTTGCCGCTCTCACCACATCTGCACGGCTGGCTTCGGGACATCCGAATCGAATGTTGTTTTCGATTGTATCCTCAAACAGGTACACATTCTGGAAAACTATGCTCATCTGGGACATGAGGGCATCCAGCGTATATTCCCGGATATCCTTCCCGCCAATGGAAATGCTGCCGGAGTTAACGTCCCAGAATCTCGATATCAAAAGGGCCAATGTGGTTTTGCCGGCCCCGGAGGGTCCCACAAACGCAGTCATTGTTCCCGTAGGAATATTTAATGACACATCGTGAAGTATCTCTTTTCCTCCATAGGAAAAACTTACATTTTCTACGTTTATGTCCAAAGTGGAAGGTTTGTAATCTTCTCCCTCTGTGTCAAGCTGCGGCATTGCATCCACCTTTTCTACCTGATCAAGAGAACCTGTAACAACTCTGAGCATTGAAAGCCCGGAGTCCGTCTGCTCTATCTCCGCAAACACCTGATAGGCCACAATCACTAACATAAGCGCCGTAATAAGCTCCATGGTACCTTGCAGATAGAAATACACTGACAGGAAGATAATGGACATTTTAAATATTCCAAGAATAATGTTTTGTACACTGGAGATTGGGATAAACATCTTTTCTAAAGCCATGTTTTTATCCCTGTATTCATCTATTGCTTTTCTTAGTCTTGCATCTCCCTTCCCCGAAAGATTGAAGGATTTAACAACGCTCATTCCCTGAAGATTCTCCAGAACCTCCGAGACAATCATTGTTTTGCTTCTTTCTCTTTGAGGCGCCATGGTGCGGGTTTTATGCTCCATTATCGATGTGAAAATCAGATAAATCGCAATACCCGCAAGCACTACCATGGCAATCCTCGGATCGAGAAAAGGTATCAAAAGAAAGAAAACGACCGTATTTATAAGGCCACCCAGTACCAAAACCAGAACTGTGGCCCCCAGATTTTCCACGGTACTCATTACCGTGGTGGAAACACCGGTTATTTCACCGACGCTGTTATCGTTAAAAAAGCCCATCGGGACCCTTTTCAGCTTCTCAGCAATATCCATACGCTTGTTGGCACTCATATAGAAACCTGCATGAGTCTGCTGGAGAAGAGAAATGTTTCTCGTTGTTGCCGTTCCAAGAATGCTGACTATCATCAGCACAAATGCAATCCATGCCGGCGTGGTTGATGTGTCGTCGTTAATCAAACCAACTATTATATAGTAGATTGCGCCGATTCTTAACATGGAAAAGCACGCTCTTAGGAAACTGACAAAAATCGATTTATATATATTTTTCTTCTCGGATCCCGAGAACATTATTATCTTTCGTAATGCCTCAATCATGCCGCGCCATCCTCCTTCACACCTATGTGAGCATTCCACATCAAACGGTATAAATCGTTTGATGCCAGAAGCTCCTCATGGGTACCGGATGCCTTGACAGTACCATCATCCACAACCACAATCTGGTCTGCATCCGTAATGGTTGAGAGTCTGTGGGCAATGATTATGACCGTTTTACCCTTAATAAGGTTACCTATGGCTTTCTGGATAACAGCCTCATTTTCGGGATCAATATAGGCCGTTGCTTCATCAAGAACAACTATGGGCGCATCCTTAATCATCGCCCTTGCTATGGCAATCCTTTGTTTTTCACCGCCGGATAAATGAGCACCGCCCTGGCCCACCATGGTGTCATAGCCATCAGTCAGGTTCTCTATAAGCTGCTTACATCCCGAGGCCTCTGCAACTCTTCTTACCTCATCATCGGTGGCTGTAATCTTACCCATACGGATATTGTTCATAACCGTATCGTTAAACAGATAAATGTCCTGAGATACAAAGGCCACCTGATCATATAACTGTTCAAGAGGAATGTCCTTTAATTCAATCCCTCCCATTGTGATTGAGCCGTCTTCCACATCCCAGAAACCGGCTATCAGTTTGGCAATTGTGGACTTACCGCTTCCCGAAGGCCCCACAAGAGCAGTTGTGGTTTTTTCCATAATATTCAAAGAAATATTGTGAAGCACCTGGGTGCCCTTATGGTAAGAGTAGGATACGTCCCTTAATCTTATGCTGTGGTTGGTCATTTCCACAGGGGTATCCTTGTGTGTCTGCTCATTACCGTTTAATATCTCGTCAACAGTTCCCAGGGTTGTTTTTACTTTGGTAAAAGTATCCGCAAAATCCAGCGCCTGGATTATTGGGCCGACTATACACATGGAAAGCATAATTGCTGTAATAAAGGTGCTCCTGTCTATGGAGCCGCTTCTGTACATAAGAAAACCAATTGGCAGAACGGTAACAAGGGTGGCGGGAGCAACAGAATATGTGAGAGACCATTTATACTGAATTCGTTTCATCCAGTCATAGTAGTACTCAGCAGTTTTCAGAACTCTGTTTTTGAACTTCGCGTAGGAATTGTCTCCCTGGTTATACGCCTTTATTACCTCAATTCCGTGAATATATTCCACTATGGAATTGTTCATATCCTGCACTGTTCTGACGGAGCCTTCATAGTCCTTCGCATATCCAATCAGGACCGTTGCCGCAAACAAAAGGCCTACGGGCACGGAAATAAGTGCCGCAAAACCAAGCCTCCAGTCCACGCACATAAGGTAAAACCAGACTGTTATGGCTCCCAGAATATTGGCTGTCATCTCCGGAATCATGTGAGCAAGGGGGCGCTCCATGCTTTCTACTTCGTCGACTATTATTTGTTTAAGCTTTCCGCTGGAGGAGTCTATGATGGTTCCGAGTGGCATCTTTGGCAGCTTGTTAAACATGGCTTTTCTGATGTCCGCCAATGTGTTGAAAGCCGACTTATGGCTAAGTGCCAGTCCGATGCTGTAAAATACCGTTTTGATTGCGAAGCCCACGACTCCGAAGACACACCATAGGATATATTCATTAATGTCTCTGACGCCCATGAGTAGTTTTTCAATTACTTTTGCCGCAGCCACGTAGGGAAGAATATTCCCCAGTACGCCTATTACTGCGAAAACTATGGATGTGATAAGCCGTCCGTGCTCCTTATGGGCAAGCTGCCATAGGCGCTTCAATGCGGTCATCTGGTCATCCATTACTATTCTTTTCTCTTTAAGGGTATTGGTTCTGTACAGCCATCTGTCGTACATATCCTGGGTCAGTTTGCCGTATTCCAAAACCTTGCCGTCCTGCATGTAAATCAGCTCATCGCAGCACTCGGCAATAAGTTCCGGATCATGTGTAACTATGAATACGGTTTTGCCCTTATCCTTTAAGTCCTTAATAAGACCCGACACGGCTTTCATATGTCTGTAATCCAGTCCGCTGGTAGGTTCGTCAAAAACTATCACATCTCTGTTTGAGATAACGGCGCTGCCTATGGCAACTCTTTGTTTCTCACCGCCGGAAAGGGAATGGGGATGTCTTTCCGCTTTATCTGAAAGATTTAATTCTCCAAGAATTTCTGAAATCAGAGCCTCAGAGTTTTCATCTTCTTTTTCAAGACTGAACACCATTTCTTCGTGAACCTCATCCGTGAAAAGCTGATGACCCACGTCCTGCATCACCATGAAGGTCTTTTTAAGTCTCCTTCTTCTGGCCAGAAGTTCTCCCCTAAGCTCTATACTTCCGCTGGCACGTCTGTCCAGGCCACAAAGAGCCCTTGCAAAAGTACTTTTTCCTGCCCCGTTGTCTCCAACAATTCCGATAATGGCGTTTCTTGCCACTTTTACCTTGGGTACATTCAAAGACTCCTGCAATCTTCCGGGATATATATAGTGGAAGTTTGCAAGAATAATACTGTCTTTCTCGTTTACTTCTTTGCTGTGGACCGGAAGATTTAAGATGTCGGTGCTTCGAAGGCCCATGTTGTTAAGCTTCTCTTTCCCAAGAGCAATAAGTTCGTCAGGAGAACATTCCAGCTCAATTTTCCCGTTGTTTAAATACAGAACCCTGTCAGCTATGGGCAAAATATAGTAAAGTCTGTGTTCGGCGATTACTACGGTTTTACCCTCTGATTTCCACCTCTTTATGATGTCAGCAAGCTCGCGGATTGTGTGCAGATCCAGGTTTGATGAAGGCTCATCAAGGACTATGATGTCTGCATCTGAGGTGTCTGCACAGGCGCAGGCGACCTTCTGCTTTTCTCCTCCGGACATTTTGAAAAGGTTTCTCCCCACCAGGTTGTCCATACGGAGTTTCTTTACGGTCCTTTTTAGTCTTTCATCCATCTCATCGCGGCTCATTCCGCGATTTTCAAGACTGAATACCATTTCCTCAGTGGAGTCCACGTTATAAAACTGAGTTTTTGGGTTCTGAAATACGCTGGCTACATGTTCTGCCAGCTCGTGCAGTTCAGAAGCTGCTGTGTCATGGCCGTCCACCGTAACTTTTCCTGAGAGTTTCCCTTTGTAATAGTTGGGAATCAGTCCGTTAATCATTCTGATGAGGGTGGACTTGCCGCAGCCTGACTCACCGCAGAGAAGAACCACTTCACCGTCATTTATGTCAAGATTCAGATCCGAGATTATCCCGGTTCCATCCTCGTATTCAAATGAAACATTGTTGAAATTAATCATTTATATCCACCTTCCGGTTGAAACGAAATAAACCGATGTCAGGAAAAGGACCGTGGACGCTGCCACAATATAATCTCTTCTTGTGAACCTGACATCCGTGTAAGTTGTGTGCTTGACTGGATTATCCAATCCTCTTGAAAGAGCTGCCGCAGACAAATCCTCCCCTATATTTGCTATGGAAATCATTAAAGGAACCAGCCTGTATTCGATGGCCTGCAATGGGTTCTCCCAGAACTTTTTTCTGGTTATGATGATTCCTCGCATGGCAGCCGCATCATGAATCGCATGCCTTTCCTGAGAAATTGTAGGTGCGAACCTGAACATAACAGACAAAGGAATCAGAAATTTTCTGCCCACTTTCATCTTGGTAAAAGCAGAAATCATCTCACTTACTCCTGTGGACTTAATTATGTAGTCCGCGCAGGCAAATGCCGGGGAGAGCTTAAGAATAAGCGCCCCCAGCAGTACCACAAACATATTAAGCACCATGTTAAGCTGTACCTCTACGCGATGAACGTGAATAAACGCAGCAAGAAGAAACAGCACTAGATATTTAATTGATCCAAGGAACTGCCTGTTGCTTATGAACAGGAGGAAAGGAATTAAACCTACTGCAATCGTGAAGTAGATATTAACATCCATTAATTCAAGGGTTGCAATTATGACAATAAGGAGCAGTTTGGTTCTTGGATCCAGGTGAAACTTTTTAGGCTTAATATGTTCAAACATTATGCTATACCGGCTTTCTTAAAGTGCTTGTTCATCATTTTTCTTCCGACGAAAGCGCCAAGAAGTGCGCCTAACATAATGAGAACGATTCCTACGGGAAGCATCCACAAAGGCATATATTTTGCAAGCTGGTCGGCATACTGATCTCCCATGGAATCTCGGATATTATCCCAGTAACCCTGGCCTGCGAACCAGAGATTTGCAGGACCCGCCATTATTCCAAGGGACATAACCATGAAGCTTACAGCCATGGACCAGAATTTCTTGAATCCGCCAACCTTAAGGATTATGTCTGCAAGAAGTGCTGTGGGCACCATGATTGCGACACATATCCATGTGTATCCGGAAATATAGAAGAATACGGCACAGATAATGCCCATGATTGTAAGCATGCCGAATTTCTCAATCTTGGTGTAATAAAGCATCATGGGAATTCCTGTAATAATGGGACCTATAAACAGGAAAATGGGATAGAAAATAGGAATTGCATTGAAAGCGCCAACGCAGAAAACTACAGCTATATAAATGGCTGTATAGATGCCTACGGTTATCAGATCTTTACCCGTAAGTTTGTTGTTATTCATAAATACTACCTCCTCAATTTTGGTTAGCTTCAGCTAACTAATCTTTATTTTTTTAGGTCCCCTAAGGGACCTTTGTTTTACAGTCCAAGTACGTACTTATATCCGGCGGCACAGTAATCGCTTACCACCTTCGTCTCATGAAGAATCTCTTCAGCATTCTTTCCCTTTCTTAAGCCGTCAAAAACGGTGGAGATAAGAAATGAAGCGCCCATCTTGATAATGTTGTCAGAGATATTATCCTGATTCTTTATGTACTTCTTACTGACTTCAAAGAACTTCTTCATACTGTCCGTTTCAAATTCAGTAAGCTTCTCCTGAAAACTCTCAAAAACTGTTCCGGCACTGGAGTCCAATATCAAAACGAAGTCATCTCTGTTATCGCATACATACCGAATCAGCTTATCAAGGCCTAAGTATGCTTCTTTAAAGGCTCTGACAACATCTTCGGAGCTCTTAATATCAAGATAATCATCTTCCTCATCCGCATATATTCTGGTCAAGCCCTCTATGCAGGGATTGACTATACTGCAAAACAGATCCTCTTTGCTACAAAAGTGAGCGTAGAAGGCTCCGTTGGTAACTCCCGCATCCTTGCATATCTTTCTTATGGATGCGTCACGGAAACCCTTCTCCTTAAACTGCTGTCTTGCACTTTTCAATATATTCTCATGAGTCTGCTCATAGTCGTACGACATGTGTCACCTTTTTGATTATTTATTACGTCGTAATATTACGCTGTAATATTATATACATTTTTTTAGAAAGGATGTCAATACCCTTTCTAAAAAATTTTAATGTGCAATTTGGGCCTGTCCCCATTCTGCACCGTGCAGTTTGGGGACAGGCCCCAAATTGCACATTTTTTCAATAAATCAGTAAACATGCTCCGGCGAGAGCTGCGCAAGCGGGAATATAAATCAGAAAGTGCCTTATGTGCACTTTCCAGTTGTATCCAAACAAATGTGGTCCCACCACATCCTTTACTTCAGGATAAAAGCGAGGGAAGAAGTTCGAATGGGAAAGCAACACCCAATCAAAGAATCCGATATCAAATAACTCCATCCCATAGAGCATAGTAATGAATCTTATGAAGAAGCCGCCAAATCCAAACCCATTCCTTATTCCGTCCCATGCACCTATGCCAAAGGCTAAAGGGTATAAAAGGAATGCAAATACCAGGATAATCCACCCTATAACATGTGCGCCTTTAAAACGCTCTTTCCTGTCCGGAACTGCATCCAAAATTTCCTTTGGTGCAGAGCCAAAAAACTTCTTGTTCTGAATGAATCCGACTCCCGCATATAAAATCAGGAAATATGCCAGCATCAGCATAAGGGTAACTATTATGGTTATGATCATTTAGGCTCCTCCCTAAACAATATTCTCACGATAATCATTTTCACATAGAAATCACAGAAGCCAATCATCAGCTTGTGAAGCAGGCCCACATTATCGTAGATATCTCGGTATCCGCGCATGTAGCTCCTGGAGGAAACTATGACGAAATCATCACTCCACTTTTCCAAATCCCAGGCTTTCTCTACAGAAAAGAGTGCCCGTACATCACTGATGCCCGCTTCCTTAAGCCAGGTCTTGGTCATCATCCTTGCACCCCGCTTATTACATGCATCAAAAACTACGGCTCCTCCGGGAAAGCGCTTCGCAAGTTTGCAGAATAATGCCCTAACATCCTCTGTTTTGAAGTAATAGAACACTCCCGTAGCAAAGAAAATTGCCCCCTCCGAGCCATCAATCTCGTCCATCCATCTGTCATCATTAATGTCAAATGGCAAATTGATTTCCCTCCTGCTTGAAGGAAGAAGCTTGTCCCTCACCTCAATTACATCAGGCATATCAATGTTGTAGCCTTTACATGTGCCGTTATCGCACTTTCGTACAGTATCATCCAGGCCGCATCCAAGGTTAACTACGGCTGCGTTTGGCTTCTTCTTAAGATACGCCTTAACTTCACAGGCTATATCATACTGGCGCTGAGCCACCTCAAGGGCTCCAAACAGGCCCACGCCCGACTCCATTTTTTTGCCCTTTTCGGCAAAGTCATAGTCAAGCATATTGCAGATTCTCTCTGCCTCCTCATCCTTAAACAATTCTGGAAAGCGCTCGGAACACACTTTTCTGCCATATAAGGGTATTATCAGCGTCTCTTGTACTGTATTTTTCTCAATGTGATATTTCTGCATATTATCCTCTACTTCATTCCTACCAAGAGCGTAGAGCCCGAAAGGCCCATTCTATTCAATCCCTTTCACTTTATATCCAAGATTCTCGATAATTTCGGTAATCTCGGCATCCGATATTTCCTTGCCAAGCTTAACTATGGCTGTACCTCGGCTAAGCTTTACCTTGGCATTGATTCCATCCACGGAATTAAGGGCATTCTGAACCCTTAATGAGCAATGGTCACAGACCATTCCCTCAATTCCCACAACCTTTGTAGCAATAACCTTATCAAGTTTCTTAGGCTTTATGGGTTTACCCTTTCCCCCGCCTCCACAGCAGGCCCCCTCGCCTTTAAAATGAGCGAGGGAGTTTTTCACTGCGAAATAGAGGATGGCAACTACTATAACAATTATGATGATATTCGATACTGTAGAGCTCATAATACCTCCCACATGACTCCCATATTTTGGAAGCCTCCTTCAGGTGCGCAGGATGCGCAGATTTTCTTATGTCGTTAGTCACAGCTAACCTTTGAACATACTTAAGGGGCATACCCTTTGTCAGGTTAAACCCGGCATAGGTTATGCCCCCTTATTTCCGATAACTCCCTGTCACGAAGTTAGCCTATGCTAACAGAAATAATACCACCATCTGCTTCGAAATGCAAGGGAATGTGCAACTTGGGCCTGCTTAGATTATCATCTGAAGTGCAACACCCACGTCACAGCTTTTCTAAGCAATTAAATACGACATAATGTACTCTTGATGTAAAATGTAAGTTACCACACGTACTTTTACGAAAGGGGTCCATTATGCCGTACTCACATTTTACATTAGATGAAAGAATTATTCTACTTCAACTTTTAAAAAAGCACTATTCTTTGAGAACTATTAGTGCTTGCATTGGGCGTAATGTTTCGTCCGTGAGCCGTGAAATATCACGTAATTCCGTAAATGGAATATACAGTCCATTCAAGGCAGACAGGCTTGCTTCTGATCGCCGGAAGGCTACTATAAAGGCCATTTCACCCGGATCTAAGAAATGGATTTATGTTGTTGATAAACTTAACAACTTCTGGTCACCTGAACAGATAGCAGCTCGTTGGAATAGGGATTTTCCACTTGAAAAACCTTTAAGCTTTTCCACTATATACAGGTACATTTCTCGAAATCTCTTACCGGATATTTCAAGAGAAAAGCATCTGCGTAGACGCGGTAAGTTTCAGCGCCCAGATAAAGCTATGTATAACTCGGTTAAACCGGATCGATACATTCACGAATGGTCAGACGTCATTAAAAAACGTCAAAGAATCGGTGACTGGGAAGG
>FMWZ01000023.1 GCA_900103495.1 Lachnospiraceae bacterium G11
CATTAAGAATTATTAAATTCTACACTTGGATTTAGAAGTAGTAACTTCAACTTTTGATTATCATGGGATGGAATTTAGTTTTACAAGTAAAATTTTTCACAAAAAATGCCGAAAAATCGTCTAACTTTTGTTCACTTTTGTGTAATTTATGCTATAATTATTATACTTATCTCTGCATTATCAAATATTTACCATGAGGAGCCAAATATGATTAAGAAAGAAATGATCGCCATGCTTCTTGCGGGAGGACAGGGCAGCAGACTTGGTGTTCTCACATCCAAGGTTGCGAAACCTGCTGTGGCTTTTGGCGGAAAGTACAGAATTATCGATTTCCCTCTGAGCAACTGTATCAACTCAGGTGTTGACACGGTTGGCGTCTTGACTCAGTATCAACCCCTTAGATTAAACAGCCATATTGGAATAGGTATCCCTTGGGATTTGGATAGAAATATAGGCGGCGTATCTGTGCTTCCTCCCTACGAGAAAATTGAGAGTACGGAGTGGTATACGGGAACCGCAAATGCCATTTATCAGAACATCGATTACATGGAGCAGTACAACCCTGACTATGTTCTGATTCTTTCCGGCGACCATATTTATAAGATGGACTACGAAGTAATGCTTGACTATCACAAGCAGAACGGCGCGGAGGCCACCATTGCCGTTATGCCCGTTCCCATTGAGGAGGCAAGCCGTTTCGGCGTCATCATCACTGACGAGAATCACAAGATTGAAGACTTTGAGGAGAAACCCGAGAATCCCAGAAGTAATCTGGCAAGCATGGGTATCTATATATTTAACTGGAAGGCACTTAAGGATTCCCTGATTGCCCTTTCCAACCAGCCGGGACTTGATTTTGGTAAGCACATAATTCCCTACCTTCACAAGCAGAAAGCTCCTTTGTATGCTTATGAATTCAACGGATACTGGAAGGATGTTGGAACCCTTTCTTCCTATTGGGAAGCAAACATGGAGCTTATTGACCTGGTTCCCGATTTTAACCTTTATGAAGAGTACTGGAAGATTTACACCAAGAGTGAGATTCTTCCCCCTCAGTATATTTCCGGCGACAGCGTAATTGATAAGAGCATCATCGGTGAAGGAAGCGTCATCGACGGCCAGGTAATCAATTCCGTAATCGGCTGTGGCGTCAGAATAGGAAAGGGAGCCATCGTAAGAGACTCCATCATTATGAACCGAAGCGTCATCGAGGAAGGGTGCGAACTGTACAAGGCCATTGTAGCCGAGGACGTTACCGTAGGAACCGGAAGCAAGCTTGGTATCGGCGATGAAGTGGAGAACGAAACCGATCCTCACATCTACAACCACGGACTTGTTACCGTCGGAGAGAAGAGCATTATCCCTCCGGGAGTTATTATAGGTAAAAACACATGTATCTTCGGAGCCACCGAAGCGGAGGATTACCCTGAGGGCAATCTTTACAGCGGCAAAACTTTGATAAAGGCAGGTGAGGAGATTTGAGAGCGATAGGTATTATTTTGGCAGGTGGAAACAACCACCGCATGAAAGAACTTTCCCAGAACCGTGCCATCGGAGCAATGCCCATTGCGGGAAGTTACAGAAGTATCGATTTTTCCTTAAGTAATATGTCCAACTCTCATATCCAGAAGGTTGCTGTGTTTACACAGTACAATGCCCGATCACTTAACGAGCATCTGTCATCATCCAAGTGGTGGGACTTTGGACGTAAGCAGGGAGGACTTTTCGTTTTTACCCCTGCAATGACCGCAGATAACTCTAACTGGTACCGCGGCACAGCTGATGCCATTTACCAGAACCTTTCTTATCTTAAGGATTCACACGAACCTTACGTTGTAATCGCTTCCGGCGATTGCGTTTACAAGCTTGATTACAACAAGGTTTTGGAATATCACGTGGAAAAGAAAGCGGACATCACCATCGTCTGCAAGGACATGGATCCCAATCTTTCCGTAGACAGATTCGGCACCATCAAGATGAACGAGGAAAGCAGAATTGAGGAGTTTGAGGAGAAGCCTCTCATCAGCAAATCAAGCACTGTTTCCTGCGGCATCTACGTAATCAGAAGACGTCTTCTCATCGAGATGATTGAAAGATGCGCAGAGGAGGACCGCTACGATTTCGTACGGGATATCCTTATCCGTTACAAGGATATGAAGCGTCTCTACGGATACAAGATCAAGGACTACTGGAGAAACATCGCATCCGTTGACGACTACTTCAACACCAACATGGACTTCTTAAAGCCCGAGATCAGGGATTACTTCTTCCATCAGTATCCCGACATCTACTCCAAGGTTGATGATCTTCCTCCTGCAAAATACAACTCAGGGGCAAGCATCAAAAACAGCCTTATTTCTTCCGGCTGTATCGTAAACGGTACCGTGGAGGATTCGGTGCTCTTCAAGAAGGCCTACATCGGAAACAACTGCTACATCAAAAACTCCATTATTCTCAACTATGTTTACATTGGGGATAATACACATATCGAGAACTGCATTGTTGAGTCCAGGGGTACTATCAGGGCTAACTCCTATTACAAAGGGGAGAATGGGGTGCAGATTGTTGTCGAAAAGGGCGACAGGTATGTACTGTAGTAAGTTGTAGGTACTGGCAAAGGTTCGCGGGTACGATTAATGTTTATGCCTCTCGGGCACGCTCTCGCTTAGATGCTCCACGTAGCCCCACTAAGCTCGTGAGGGACCTCGCTAAGTGGGGACGGTCGCATAAAGCCACTCGAGACATAAACATTAATCGTACCCGCTCGTTTTATGTATGTGCAACGATACAAATACCCCCAAATGATATTGTGTTTGGCATCGATTTGGAATAAAATATAATAGATAGTGGTTGAAGTTTGAAATAAAACTACAAAGTATTTAAGGAGGGATAAGATGGACAGACAATATGATGTTATTGTCGTAGGCGCAGGTAACGGCGGTTTGGTTGCTGCTGCAAACTGTGCCAAGCATGGCTTAAAGACGTTACTTCTTGAGAAGCATAACATTCCCGGCGGATGTGCAACCAGCTTCGTAAGAGGACGCTTCGAATTTGAGCCTTCACTTCATGAACTGTGTTCGGTAGGTACACCTGAGCACCCTGACACAGTTTATAAGATTTTTGAGGATTTGGGTGCAAAGGTTGACTGGCGATATGAGAACAACATGTATCGTGTAATCGCCAGAGGAGAGAATGGTTATGATGTAACCGTAAAGGGCGGAATCGACGGATACTGTGATTCCATTGAAGCAGCCTGCCCCGGAAGCCGTGAAAGCGTTAAGGCTTTCCTTGATCTGGTGATTAACTGCAAACAGGCAATCGAGTACATCACAAAGAAGAAGGGTAATCCCAACAAGCTTGTGATGGCCTTAAAGTACGGCAACTTCATGCGCTGTGCTTCCCACTCTGTTGAGGAAGTTCAGATTGCTTTAGGAATGCCCGAAAAAGCCAGAAATATCGTTAATACCTACTGGGGATACCTGGGTGTACCCACAGATGAGTTAAACTGCATGCATTACCTTACAATGGTAAACGGCTATGTGAAGGACGGCGCAGCAATGCCTGCGAAGCGTTCACATGAGTTATCGGAATCCCTTATTAAGGTGTTCCAGGATAAGGGCGGTGAGGTTTGGTATAACAGCGAAGTTACCGAATTCCTTACAGATGAGACCGGCAGAATAAACGGCGTTGTGGCAAACGGTGAAAAGATTTTTGCAAAAGAGATTATCTCCAATGTAATTCCCAACAACGTTTACAGCAGAATGGATGAGAAGAAGGTTCCCGAGAACGACCTTAAACTCGCCAATGCCAGAGACTTCGGTATTTCTCTTGAGACTGTTTACATCGGCTGTGACTGCAGTGCAGAAGAACTTGGAGTCAAGGACTATACAGTCTTTGTGGTTAACGATCCAAACCCCAGAGTTCAGCACGATACCAGAGGCCTTTACATTGTTAACAGCTTAAACAAGGTTGTGCCCGAAAGCTCACCTAAGGGAACCTGCACATTGTTCTTCACATACCTTTGCTACGGCTCAGATATTCCAAAAGATCTTAAACCTGAGGAATACAAGAAGTGGAAGAATGCCCATGCAGAGAAATATATTAAGGATTACGAAGAGTTAATGGGAATCGATATCCGTTCGCACATAGAAGAGATTTCTGTAGCCACACCCGTAACCTTTGCAAGATACCTTGGAACTCCCGATGGAACAATTTACGGATACAAGCTTTCCGGATGGGATCACCTTATGTCACGTACTGCTCATGTAAAGGCAGATTTTACAATTCCCGGACTTACCTTTGTAGGCGGCCACTCTTCACGAGGCGACGGATACAGTTCCGCATATATCATTGGATACCAGCATTCCAACCAAGTGATTAACAGATTGAAAGGGGGTAACTGATTATGAGTAAACCGAATATTAAATCCCTGGACATGATGAAATTCACTGCAATGACGCCTACCAGAGAGGAGAAAATCTCCAAAGCTCCCGCAAAGAAGCTTCCGGAGCTTAAGTCATACAAGGCAAATGAATTGGCAGCAGCTCTTCACCCGACAGTTCAGCATCTTGTTGTGGCCGAGGTTATAGATGCGGCTCCCGATGTTAAGACCTTTGTCCTTAAAGCTGATGCAGAAGCGGGAACCAAGGCCTTGGCATACTTTAGTGCCGGCCAGTACTTAAGCCTTTCACTGAAGATTGGTGAGAGCACAATTACCCGTCCTTACTCTCTTTCATCTTCCCCTAAGGAAGCTCTTGAAGGAAAGTATATGTTAACAATCAAAAGAGCAGGTGAAGGCCTTGCTTCAAACTTCATTCTTGATAACTGGAAGGTTGGAGAGAAGGTTACGGCAAGTGCTCCCCTTGGAGTATTTACCTATGAGCCCCTTCGTGATGCAAAGACTATAATCGGTCTTGCAGGCGGAAGCGGAATCACACCTTTCCGTTCCCTTGCCAAGGCAATTGCAGACGGAGATGAGGATGCTAAGTTAATTCTCCTTTACGGTTCAAGAACCTTAGAGGATGCAGTTTTTGAGGCTGAGTTTAAAGAGCTTGAGAAGAACTGTGATAAGTTTAAACTTGTTAACGTTCTTAGCGATGCAGAGGCTGAAGGCTGCGAGCACGGTTTCATCACCGCTGATTTAATTAAGAAGTATGCCCCTGCAGGTGAGGATTACTCAATCTTCATGTGTGGACCTCAGGCAATGTACAACTTCGCGGATAAGGAGATTGCAACTCTTGGAATCCGCCGCAAGTTCGTACGTCACGAATTATTCGGTGAGTACAGAAATCCTGAGAAGGATGCAGATTTCCCCAAGGGCAAGGAAGGCAAGTATACCCTTTCTGTTAAGATGGCAGGTAAGGAATTTACAATTCCATGTACTTCTGAGGAATCCTTACTTGTTGCAATGGAGAGAGCAGGAATCACTGCTCCCGCTCAGTGCCGAAGCGGAGTTTGCGGCTACTGCCACTCACAGCTTCTTAAAGGTGATGTCTATGTTCCGAAGTCAGTTGACGGCCGCCGCCTTGCTGACCTTCAGTTTGGCTACATTCATCCCTGCATTACCTTCCCTGTAAGCGACGTCTCAATCGACGTTCCCCCTGCAAGGACGGTGTAATAAATATCTGAGAAGAATCCCGTGACTTGCAAAAGTCACGGGACTTTTTTATACTTTGGATTAGCAGAACATGAAGGGAAATTATAGCATGTACGTAATCGTTGGCCTGGGGAATCCGGGCAAAAAATATGAGAATACCCGTCACAACGTGGGCTTTGCAGTAATCGATAAGCTCTCCAAGGACTGTGACATTAAAGTTAATAAAAGCAAGCACTCCGCAAAGATTGGTGAGGGAGTAATAGAGGGCGAGAAGGTGGTTCTTGCCAAGCCCCAAACCTACATGAACCTTAGCGGAATGAGCGTCAGAAGCCTCATGGACTTCTATAAGATTGACCCCGAGAGCGAGCTTATAATCATCTCCGATGACATCGACCTTCCTACAGGAAATCTTCGAATCAGAAAGAGCGGAAGTGCCGGCGGACATAACGGATTAAAGAGCATTATCGCAAATGTAGGAACCCAGGGTTTTACCAGAATAAGAGTTGGGGTTGGAGCCAAGGTAGAGGGTGAAGATCTGGCGGACCACGTCCTTGGGCACTTCAACAAAGACGACGCAAAGATTATTGAGATAGCGGCGGAAACCGCAGCAGAGGCCATTAAGACAATGCTTACAGACGGCGTTGACAAGGCCATGAACAAGTTTAACACCAAGAAAAGAAAAGACGATGCAAGCACTACTGACCCTGCTTAACGAACTGGCGGATTTTTCCGCCATGAGGGACAATCTAAAAAAGAATAAAGCAATATTTCTAAACGGGCCGGTAGATTCGGAGAAGCTTCACCTAATCTATGGGCTCTCAGAAGGCTACAAGGTAAAAATCGTCTTAACCTACTCTGAAGCACGAGTCAGGGAAATCATGGAGGATGCAAGACTCTATGACCGATTTGCCTTCACCTATCCCGCAAGAGACCTGATTTTCTATCAGGCGGACATCCACGGAAACCAGCTTACAAAAGAGCGAATCAGAGCCTGCAAGAGGATAATGGAGGGTAAACCCATTACTCTTGTGACGACCTTTGACGCCCTTATGTCGCCCCAGCCTCCTTTGAGCGTATTAAAGGATGCCATGGTTAGCATCAAAAAGGACGACGACCTGGAACTGGCCTCCCTTTCCGAGAAGCTTGTGCGGATGGGTTATGAGAAAGTCTATCAGGTAGATTCCCCCGGACAGTTTTCGGCCCGTGGCGGAATCGTTGACATATACGACCTTACGGAAGAAAACCCCGTTCGAATGGAGCTTTGGGGCGACACTGTGGACTCCATCAGATCCTTTGACGTATTAAGCCAAAGGAGTATCGAGGAGCTGCAGTCCTTTACGGTTTACCCTGCGACGGAAATCATCCTAAGTAAGGAAGAGCTGGCAGCAGGCCTTAAAAAGATTGAGAAGGAGGCCGTAACTCAGGAAGAAAAGTTAAGAGCCGACTTCAAAACCGAGGAAGCTCACAGGGTTAAGCAGCAGTTTAAAGAATTAAAAGAACGACTTACCGAGTTTAATGACTTCACCAACCTGGAAAGTTATGTAAACTATTTCTATAAAGACACGGCGTCCCTGGCGGATCTTATCAAAGATGAGAGTCATATTTTTTTCCTTGATGAGCCCGGCAGAATAAAGGAGCACGCCGAGGCCACGGAGGCGGAGTTTAAGGAGAGCATGTCCCACAGACTTGAGAAGGGTTACATCCTTCCGGGACAGCTAAACATCCTCTATTCCGTTAACAAAACTCTGGCAAAGCTTGCTGGGGAGCCCACGGTTGCTCTTTCAACCCTTGAAAGTAAAACCAGATTTATCTCCACTGATGCAACATTCAACATTGAAACAAGAAGTATCGCATCCTTTAATAACAGCTTTGACTCGTTAGTAAAGGATTTAAAGAAATACAAGAAGGACAGCTACAGAGTTCTTCTCCTTTCAGGCTCCAGAACCAGGGCAAAGCGTCTTGCGGAGGATTTAAGAGACCAGGAGATTCCTGCGGTTTATTCAGAAGACCCGGCAAGAAGCGTGATTCCGGGAGAAGTTCTGGTTTGCTACGGCCACGTAAGAAGGGGCTTCGTATACCCCTTGCTTAAGTTTGTCTGCATCTCGGAGTCCGATATTTTCGGCGCTGAGAAGAAGAAAAAGAAGAAAAAATTCTCACCCTACAAGGGCCAGGGTCAGGCCATTGCCGATTTCGCTGAGCTTCGAATCGGTGACTATGTCATTCACGAAACCCACGGCCTTGGAATTTACAGGGGCATTGAAAAGATTGCGGTTGAGGGCATCGCCAAGGATTACATGAAGATTGAATACCGTGACGGAGGGGTGCTCTACATCCCTGCCACGGGCCTTGATCTTTTGCAAAAGTACGCGGCCTCCGATTCCGGCAAACATAAACTTAACAAGCTTGGTTCCAAAGAATGGGTTAAGACCAAGACCAAGGTTAAGGGCGCAGTTGAAGAGATTGCCAAGGACCTTGTGGAACTATACGCCAAGAGGCAGGATCGAAACGGTTATGTCTACGGCAAGGATACGGTCTGGCAGAAGGAATTTGAGGAGATGTTCCCCTTCGAGGAGACGGAGGATCAGCTTGCTGCCATCGAAGCCACCAAGGCCGACATGGAAAGCACCAAGATAATGGACAGACTTATCTGCGGCGACGTGGGCTACGGCAAGACAGAGATTGCAATCCGAGCAGCCTTTAAGGCAGTTCAGGAGGGCAAGCAGGTGGTTTATCTTGTGCCTACAACTATCCTGGCGCAACAGCACTACACTACCTTTACCCAAAGGCTTAAAGACTTCCCTGTGAGAGTTGAACTTTTGAGCCGATTCCGTTCTTCCGCTCAACAGAAGAAGACCGTTGAGGAACTGCGAAAGGGCATGGTTGATATCGTAATCGGAACCCACAGGGTTCTTTCCGATGATGTGCAATATAAGGATTTGGGCCTTCTTATCATCGATGAGGAGCAGCGCTTTGGCGTAACTCACAAAGAAAAGATTAAGAAGCTAAGGGAGAACGTTGACGTTTTGACCTTAACGGCAACACCTATACCGAGAACTCTTCATATGTCACTTATCGGCATAAGAGATATGAGTATCCTGGAGGAGGCGCCCGAGGACAGACTTCCCATTCAGACCTACGTTCTCGAATACAACGAAGAGATTGTCAGGGAAGCCATCGTAAGAGAACTTTCGAGAAACGGCCAGGTTTACTATGTCTATAACCAGGTCAATAACATAGCGGATATTGCGGCAAAGATTCAGGAGCTGGTGCCTGAGGCAAACGTGGCTTATGCTCATGGTCAGATGAGGGAAAACCAGCTTGAGAAAATCATGTACGACTTCGTGGCGGGTGAAATCGACGTTCTGGTTTCCACCACCATCGTTGAGACGGGCCTTGATATCAGTAACGTCAACACCATGATCATCCACGACTCCGACAGAATGGGCCTTTCACAGCTTTACCAGTTAAGGGGGCGTGTGGGAAGATCAAATCGAACCGCATATGCCTTTTTAATGTACAAACGTGATAAAATGATTACAGAGGTGGCTGAGAAGAGGCTTGAGGCCATAAGGGAATTCACAGACCTTGGAAGCGGCTTTAAGATTGCCATGCGTGACCTTGAAATCCGTGGCGCCGGAAATCTTTTGGGACGCACCCAGCACGGCCACATGGAAGCCGTGGGCTACGAGATGTACTGTAAGATGCTTAACGAAGCTGTCAAGTCTCTTAAAGGAATTGACGAAATCAAGGATTTCCCCACGGTCATCGATTTAGATGTAGACGCTTTTATCCCGGCAGAATACATTGTAAACGAGGTGCAAAAACTCGATATCTACAAACGTATCACCGGCATAGAAACTAAAGCTGAGTCCGAGGATATGAAGGGCGAGCTTTTAGACCGTTTCGGAGCGGTGCCCACATCGGTTGAAAACCTCTTAAGGATTGCCCTTATAAGGGTGGCGGCTCACAAATTATTCTTCACGGAAATAAAGGGAAAGAACGAAAAGATTACCTTCACCTTCTATCCCGGCGCAAGGATTAACGCGGCAAAGATTCCCGAGTTCCTTTCTAACTACAAGAAGAAAATGAGCTTCACCGCTGTTGGAGTACCTTATTTTACCTACAAATACGAGAAGACCGGCATAATCGATAAGGATGCCGAGAATCTTCTTAAAGATACAGAAGATATTTTGGAAAAAATGCAGATTCTACTTGAGACAGCCGAGGGTTAGTTTCGGCGAAGGAGGCCCTATGGACGGAAGCTGGAATATCAAAAAACAATTTCTTGTACGTGCGGTACTGCCTGTAATAGGCCTTGGCCTGATTCTTGCAATTTGCGGCTATTATTCCTTCAGGTTCGCAATGCTTGGAGAAGCCAGAAGAGACCTTGAAAATGTGGGAAATGCAGTGCTTCTTTATTACGATTACACCTACCCCGGGGATTTCGAGCTTTCGGCTGAGGAAAGTTCCGGCAAGACAAAGTATGAACTCTTAAAGGGTGATACCGTGGTTACCAGGGAATACTCTTTCATGGATGATCTTAAGGAGCGTACCAACATTGATGTAACCATCTATTATGCCGACACCATAATCCTTACAACCATCGGCTCAGAAGATGGAGTAAGACCTGTGGGCTACGGATGCCCCGACAAGATTCTTGAAGAAGTTTTAAATGCGGGACAGACCAACTTCTATTCCGACACAGTTATAGGCGATGTGAATTACTACGCTTATTTTTCACCAATAAAGAATTCGGAGGGAAAGATTGTGGGCATGATTTTTGCCGGCAAGCCCTCTGAGGAGATTCAAAAGAGCCTGATTAAGGCATTGATTCCACTTATCCTTATAGGAATCGTTCTGGTTATCGGAATCGGTGCAGCAAGTGCCGCTTCGGGACAGCGCTTCGTATCAGCCATCGAGAAGGTGGATACATACTTTAAAGCGGTTTCCGAGGGTAACTTGAATGCTCTCCTTCACCAGGAGGTTGCGGGACGAAAGGACGAGCTTGGCAACATGGCAAGAAACGCCCAGACCATGCAGAAATCCTTAAAGAAACTGATCGAGTGTGACGGCCTTACAGAACTTTTCAACCGCCGTTACGCAGAGAAGAGACTGAATCAGGTCTACACCAAAAATACTGCCAACGAAGCTCCTTTTTGTGTTTCAATAGTAGATATTGATTTTTTCAAAAAAGTAAATGATACCTACGGACATGAGGCCGGCGACATTGTTCTTAAGGGAGTTTCCAGAATCCTTGAGAAGAACATTCAGGGCAAGGGCTACGTGGCAAGATGGGGCGGCGAGGAATTCCTTATGGTTTTCGAGCAGTCGACTGTTAAGGAAGCTGCAGAAATCTTAGAGAGAATCAGAGGCCAGATAGAGGAATCCACTTTTGTTTCCGGCCCTGATGTGATTCGTGTTACAATATCTTCCGGAGTAACTGAAAGAAGGGACGGAGTAGGCCTTAACGAGCTTCTTAAGGAAGCGGATGACAGACTCTACTACGGCAAACAGTCCGGAAGAAACAGGGTTATCAGTTCTCCTGTACCAAATGCATAAAAAGATGGGTCATACATGGAAAAAGAAGAAAAGATGATTCAGTGCTCCAAGTGCGGAGCAACGATAAAGGAGTCACAGGCGTATTGTAATTACTGCGGCTCCATAAATATTCTAGGGGCCGAAATCGACTATTTAAACAAGCTTGAGAATGTAAGAAGCGATTTGGCCGAAATGGGTGACGACTCCGATGAGGAGTTTAAGAAAACCGTTAAACTTAGCACCAAATATATCATTATCATCCTGGCTGTGGCGGTGGTTCTGATCCTTGGCTATTTTGGCATACGATATGCTGTTAATAAAGCTGAGGACAGTCATTACTCTGCATCCTATAATGAGATGCAGGAGATTTTTGCAGGGCTAAATGCTATGTATGAAGCCGGAGACCTGGAGGGCTTAAGGAAGTTCTATCAAGAGGAGAATCACAGCGATAACTACAGAGTTTATGACTGGGAGCACTACTACTTTATTTCTGTTTACTCCTACAGGGCATGGTTTATGGAGGCGCTTGAGAAATACAGGAACCCCTATGATGAGGCAGATAAATTAAACGCAAGAAAATGGGCCATCCATGATGCGGTTAACCTGCATTTTGACGCCGAAAAGGAATTCAGTGTAAGGCAGATGACCGAGGATGAGGTGGTGCAGGTTGAAGCCTGGGCAGCGGAGACCGAGAGGATCCTTTTGGATGAGGGAATCATAACCGAGAAACAGTGGAATGATTTGTGCGCAGTCTACGTAAACGAGGACGGCACATACATGATGGTTGACGATTACATCAAGTATTTCGATGAGAATCTTGAGTAGATATAAAGAGGAGAGTACATGGCAACAGCACCTACAACACAATGCCCCTTTTGCGGTGCACCCTTAACTTTGGAGGGTGACTACTGTCCAAACTGCGGAAGCAAAAAGCAGCAGTTTACCGAGCACAGGGCAAATATGAAAGCATATAAGAAGGCCTTTGAGGACACCAGAAATACGGTGGTTGCGGAGAACAGGAGGGACAGCAAGAAAGCTGCCGCCATCGCAGTCATCGCGGTTTTGATTGCCCTGATTCTTGCTGAATTTGTAGTTACAAGAAATGCCTACAGAATAATGGCGAAGCACCAGGCAAACGTGGCCAAAAGAAACTCTGTGGCTGTTCTTGCGGCCATGAATCGTTATGAGGGAAAAGAGCAGTACAAGTTCATAAGCGAGATGTGGTACGAGAACAACCTTCGTTATCTTAATGAGGAGAAAGGCTTTAGAGAATACCACGCGGTAGCCGCCATGGCGGATGCTTACGGAAACGTTGTAAGCGAGATTTCAAGTTTCATGAGACTTATAGCTGATCCGGAGTCGGATTACGAAGGGTTTGAAACCGGAGTTGAGCGACGGGCCGGTTATGTGGCGGACTACTACCACAGCTTCCTTAAGAAATATGAAGCCTATGTGACGAATTTTAAGCCCGATGATAAGTATTACACCTATCACCCCGACGGATTTACCGAAGAACACATGGAAACCTACGGGAAGCTTAAAGAGAACTTAAGATGCATGATCTCATACTACTATGGAATCCCCATGGAAGAGATGGACGATTTTGATAAGCTTTCACAAGCCAAGAAATCAATACGTCTTATAGATGCTGCGGAGGAAAAATATGTCGACAACGCCACAGAATAATCAAATGAATAACGGGGTCAATGTTAAACTTGGCCTGGCCTATAAGATAATAATGATTGTACTTGTCATTGTTTTTCTTATCATGGGAATAAGAATGATAAATGAACTTAATGACGCCGGACCCTACAGGGGGTCGAGCTTCAGCAGTGTGGAATTCCGCCTTGCAAATAAGGACTTTTACAATATTAACGAGTGGTTTGCCAGAAAATCGGCATTTTTTGATTCTTTTTCCGGCAAAGAAGAAAACCTTGGAGCTGTGGGCAAATACTATGAGCAGGCCCTTCCTTACTACGCACTAAAGGCAGCAGGCGTATCCCGTGCTTCCGACTACTATGAGAGAATGGAAGAGTATAAAGGACAGATGGGAGAGTATGAGAACCAGGCTGATATAATAGATGAGATGCTTGGTGGAATTAATTAATTCTTTTGTTGGTAAGTTATGAAATCTAGAAATTTTCTTAAAGTGAGAGATGGATTCTACCATGAACTTTTCGTTCTGGTAATTCCCATCGTAATACAGAACCTTATTACATCCGCTGTTTCAATGGCGGATGTAGTTATGCTTGGAAGACTGGACCAGACTTCCCTTTCGGCTTCAAGCCTTGCGGGACAGGTGCAGTTTCTTCTCAATATTGTTTTCTTCGGGCTGGCTTCGGCCTTAACCATTCTTGCTTCCCAGTACTGGGGCAAGAAGGATACAGCTGTTGTTGGAAAGATTCTCGGAATCGGCCTTATTATCTCTGTGGTACTTTGCGGCCTTGCCACTATTCTTGCTTTGTTTATCCCGGAAAGGGTAATAAGCATCTGGACCAATATTCCGGAATTACAGGCAGCAGGCGCCAAGTACTTAAGATACGTGGCCCTTTCCTATCTCTTTGCAGGATTCTCGCAGCCCTACCTTTCAATCATGAAGGCCTGCGAGAGGGTAATGCTTTCAACAATGATTTCCGCCGTTACCCTTGGCGCAAACATTGTTCTTAATGCATGCCTTATTTTTGGTCTCGGCCCCTTCCCGAGACTTGGAATTATCGGTGCGGCCATAGCTACCACCATAGTAAGGGGAATCGAACTTCTTATTTGCATTATTGATTTCTATCGCCAGAAAGCCCTGCCAAGAAGCATCTCGAATATGTTTAATATTCCGGGGTACCTGGTTAAGGACTTTATTAAATATTGCCTCCCGGCATTCATTAATGATGCCATGTGGGGCCTGGCCTTTAACATGAATTCAATAATCATGGGACATCTGGAGACAGATATAGTGGCGGCTAATTCAATTGTTACCGTTGCCAGAGATCTGGTTACAACAGTGGGATTCGGCATCTCTGCGGCTTCCTCAATCATGCTTGGAAAGACCATTGGAGAGAACCGATTGGAGGATGCCAGAAGCGATGCTTCATCATTCCTTAAGGTTGCCTTTCTTGCTTCCGTGATACAGGGGCTGGTGTTGCTTGCAATAAGTCCCATAATTCCAAAGTTTGTGAACCTGTCGGAAACCGCCAACCACTACCTTAAGATAATGCTTCTTATCAATACGGTTTACCAGATGGGGCAGATTATAAACACCGTGCTCATCGCCTCCCTCTTCAGATGTGGCGGCGACTCCAAGTACGGCATGTATCTTGATATATTCAGCATGTGGTTCTTCGCAGTGCCCTTAGGCCTCATAAGCGCCTTCGTGCTGAAGCTTCCATCCATCATAGTCTACCTTCTGATGTGCACCGACGAATTCGCCAAGATGCCCTTCGCCCTCTGGCACTATAAGAAGGGGAACTGGATTAAGAATTTGACGAGGTAAGGGGTGGGCGCCCGATCTTGCCATTATTCTGGGCTCCAATCTTGTATTAACCGCTCAGTTCCACCGCCCTTCGTGCGATTCCCCTGCACCATCTGGGGCCATCCGCCCCTCATTATGCCCGTATTCTGCTATTATTTTGCCCCCGAGCGGATAAAATCATAAAAATCCGAATTTTATATGCCTATTTTTGTATTATGTCAACCACATTGGTTAACATAAATTGGGCGAAGGTTTACATAACACCGATTTGGTCAACATAACTCCACAAAATATCCCCAAAATAGAAAAATGCAGCATATAAAAACAAGCATTTCATGTTTTTTATCCGTCACCCTGATTATTACCCAAAAGTTATGTTAACCATTCAGCAATACGAACAGGGAAGGAAAAATATCAACAAAGCCTCAAGTGAGAGTATAATAACTTTGGCGAACATTTTAAAATGCCAGCCGATTGACTTAATGGAACCACAAGGAGAAAAACAATGAACCCAGCATCAATGATGAAATTTATGTCCGCAATGAACACTTTCAAGAGTAACCATCCGAAGTTTGCGGCCTTTATGGAGCTTCTTATTAAGAGCGGCGTAACCGAGGGTACCGTCATCGAGATTACCATGACGAAACCCGGAGAAGAACCTGTTACTGCAAACATGAAAGTGCTACAATCAGATATAGAATTATTCCAGTCATTAAAGGATATGAAATCATAAGCGTAAGAGGCGCGATATGGCTAATCTGATTATTGATACTACAAAGATAAAGGTATATGAGAGGCTTGAGTTTTTGGCAGAAGCTACGGGAAAGGATGCGGGCTTCGCTGACAAGCTTTGGCAGAGCCTTCTTGATCACGAGGACCTTTACTGGGAGTTCGTCCATTACCTTCAGACAGGAAATATCAAGGATGGAATCAAGTTCCATGGATATTCGCTGATTGATCTTTATGTGCACAGAATCGATTGCTACAACATAATTAATGATACCGGCAAGAACACTGCAGCATGCAATAAGGAGTCCATGGTGCTCGAGACTTTTATGGCCATGGCGGAGCTGATGGCGGACCCTGAGGGTTACATCAAACGCATGAATGAAGGCCGGGGAATGGATAAACTGTGATATAATAAAAGAAAAACATGGAGGTAATTGCACTATGTGGTCATTTATCGTTTCATTAATTATCGGTGGAGTTTCCGGCTGGATTGCTGGCCAGATCATGAAATCCACACATTCAACAATCATTAACATCGTCCTTGGTTTACTCGGCGGCGTTGTCGGCGGATTCCTTGGAAGCCTTATCGGAGTAGGAGCTACCAACTGGATCGGCTCAATCCTTATTTCAGTTGTGGGTGCTTGCATCCTTATTTGGGTTTACAGAAAGTTATTTAAGTAATTATGCCAAGTCATCATTCATCAAGCAGCCATAGTTCACATTCAAGCCACCACTCGTCGAGCCATCACAGCAGCTCCAGGAGCTACCACAGCTCCAGCTCACACTCAAGCAGATCCTATTCGAGCGGAGGCAGTTCATACCACAGCTACACCACCAGAAGCAGAAGCAATCAGCCCACAGGCTACAAAGGCCCTACTTCAAGAATTTACCGCTGTAAAAATCATGACTACGTTTTCTACGCTTCTTCCTGGGTGGACTCTAGGACAGGTCGGCAGTATCAGACCGGTTACTACGACGAGAACGGAAACTACTATAGAGATGTAGTGTTCACGCAGCAGGGTAAGATTCTTGAAAATGCCACCGCTGTGGTCCGTTGCGATTACTGCGGCACGGAAGATTCAAGACCCTGGGCAGACAGGGAGAAACCTTGTGAGCACTGTGGCGGAAATGTTACGGTTGTTTCTCAGGTGGACGAACTTGAGAATACAGGTACATGGATTACAAGTTCCGGAAATGCCGGCAAGGGATGTCTTATAGCTGTGCTGGTTATGGTATTGCTGCCTTTTGTTATCGGAATATTCGGCTGTACCGCCGGGGCTATATATCGGGCTGTGAGGGGACCGTTTGCCAATTATTCCCAGGAAAGATTTAGCGATTACAGCTATGAATCCGAAGCGGAGCCTTACACAGACATCGGCACCTACGGTAATACCAACAAGCTTGGGAATACACTGTACCTGACGGGTGACAATGGTACTTACTTTATTACAACCAAAGAGGTATACCAGGCGAATTACCAGGACGGTGGTTACAAGAGAATGGTTCTTGATTCCGACGGAAACTATTACGACAAGGAAACCGAGGGATATGCCTATTTGAATGAGGACATAGATCCTGCCCAGTTCCAATACTGGTTTGAAGGCATCTCCTCAGAATACGGCGACTACGGCTGGATGGAATATGACCCTGACGAGAGTCGTTGGTATATCGAGGTTGACTCCGGTGAGTGGGAACCCTTGGACAATTCTGTTTATGAAGCTAACAAGGACCGTTTGTGGCATATATACTATGTGCCGTAGAGGGCCCGAGAGACTACTTGAAATAAACTCAGAAAATGCTATAATATAAACACAAAGGCATTACCGATAGACGGTTGCCCTATATCTTTTGGTTAAAAATGACCGCAGACTTCTCAGGACTGGCGGTCATTTTTATGTGCAATCTTATAAATAAGACCGGCGAAAGCTACTAGGAAAAGTCCAATCTGTATTAAATCAGAGTAACTAACCATGGCAATCACCCCCTTTCTTACAGGGGCACACCGCCCCCTAATAAGAGGACAAACCGCCTACCGCTAGGTAACACCTTTGCTATAATTATTTTATTATATCGAACAAGTGTTTGCAATATGAAAATGCAAATATTATAGTGCAGATGAATAAAACAGGACAAATTGTTAAATATGTTGGACTTAATTCGCCAGGGTCCCTCTTGACAAGTATAGAAATACCGCCTACAATAACCCATAGCCAAATATTTAAAGACTGTGACGAAGACAGTACCTAAGCAGCGAAAGGCAAAGAGAGCCGGGATGGTGAGAGCCGGTACGAGTATCTGCATAGCGAAAATCACTTCCGAGTCGCAAACCGAAATCGAAGGCGCGAAGAATTCCAAGCGCACTGATAACAAGAAAGTAGGATTTGCCGCAAGCTTCACGTTACGAAGCAGCGTATCGCAATGAGGGTAATCCCAAAGAGCCGTACGATTGTAACAGGTGGTTTAACGAATTCACTAGGGTTCGTCCTTTTACAGGACGAACCTTTTTTGTTTCCAAGGAAGCATTTACACACAAGAAAGGAGTACCAAATGTACAACAAAGTCTCCACAGACCTTAACTTTGTTGCCCGTGAAAAGGAAATTGAGAAGTACTGGAAGGACAACAACATTTTCGAGAAAAGTATGGACAACCGCAAGAAGGGCGAAACCTACACCTTCTACGATGGACCGCCTACAGCTAACGGCAAGCCCCACATCGGTCACGTTTTGACCCGTGTAATTAAGGATATGATTCCCAGATACCGTACAATGAAGGGATACATGGTTCCCAGAAAAGCAGGCTGGGACACCCACGGCCTTCCCGTAGAGCTGGAGGTTGAGAAGCTCCTTGGCCTTAACGGTAAGGATCAGATTGAAGAATACGGAATGGAGCCCTTCATTGAGAAATGTAAGGAATCCGTTTGGAAATACAAAGGAATGTGGGAGGATTTCTCCGGCACAGTTGGTTTCTGGGCCGACATGGACAACCCCTACGTTACTTATCATGACGACTACATCGAGTCTGAGTGGTGGGCTTTAAAGGAAATCTGGAAAAAAGGCCTTCTCTACAAAGGCTTCAAAATTGTACCTTACTGCCCTCGTTGCGGTACCCCCCTTTCAACGGCTGAGGTTTCTCAGGGTTATAAGACCGTTAAAGAACGCTCCGCAATCGTTCGTTTTAAGGTTGTAGGAGAGGATGCGTTTTTCCTTGCATGGACAACAACACCCTGGACTCTTCCTTCAAACGTTGCACTTTGCATGAACCCCACAGAGGAGTATTGCAAGGTAAAAGCTGCAGACGGCTACACCTACTACATGGCCAAGGCTCTCCTTGACACAGTTCTTGGAAAGCTTGCTACTGAGGATACCAAGGCTTACGAAATCCTTGAGACATACAAGGGTAAGGACCTTGAGTACAAAGAGTACGAGCCTTTATTTGCCTGCGCTAAGGAAGTTGCTGACAAGCAGAACAAGAAGGGCTTCTTCGTTACATGTGATAACTACGTAACCATGTCAGATGGTACCGGTATCGTACATATCGCTCCTGCATTCGGTGAAGACGATGCCAACGTAGGACGTAACTACGACCTTCCCTTCGTACAGTTCGTTGACGGCAAGGGTGAAATGACAAAGGAAACTCCTTTTGCCGGATTATTTGTTAAAAAGGCAGACCCTGAAGTCCTCAAAGACCTGGACGCAAGAGGCCAGCTTTACGATGCTCCCAAGTTCGAGCACGAATATCCTCACTGCTGGAGATGTGACACCCCTCTTATCTACTATGCAAGAGAGTCATGGTACATCAAGGAAACAGCAGTAAGAGACGACCTTATCAGAAACAACAACACAGTTAACTGGATCCCTGAGTCCATCGGTAAGGGAAGATTCGGTAACTGGCTTGAGAACATTCAGGACTGGGCAATCTCCCGTAACCGTTATTGGGGAACTCCTCTTAACATCTGGGAGTGTGAGTGCGGTCACCAGGAGTGTATCGGAAGCAGAGAAGAGCTTAAGAAGTTAAGCGGAAACGATGCTGCCGAGACAGTTGAGCTTCACAGACCTTACATTGATGAAATCACATGCAAGTGTCCCAAGTGTGGCAAGGAAATGCACAGAGTTCCCGAGGTTTTGGACTGCTGGTTCGACTCAGGTGCAATGCCCTTCGCTCAGCACCACTATCCTTTCGAGAACAAGGAGCTTTTCGAGACTCAGTTCCCTGCACAGTTCATTTCTGAGGCAGTTGACCAGACAAGAGGATGGTTCCACTCACTTATGGCGGAGTCAACCCTTCTTTTCAACAAGGCTCCTTATGAGAACGTAATCGTCCTTGGCCACGTTCAGGATGAGAACGGTCAGAAGATGAGTAAGTCCAAGGGTAACGCAGTTGATCCCTTCGATGCTTTGGAAAAATATGGCGCAGACGCCATCAGATGGTACTTCTACATCAACTCAGCGCCCTGGCTTCCCAACAGATTTTCCGGTGACACCGTTACCGAGGGTCAGAGAAAGTTCATGGGCACCCTTTGGAATACATATGCATTCTTCGTACTTTACGCAAATATCGATAACTTCGACGCTTCCAAGTATACCTTAGAGTACGACAAGCTTCCTGTTATGGATAAGTGGGTTCTCTCCAAACTTAATACCACAGTTGGAGAGGTAGACGACGATTTGGCCAACTACAGAATACCCGAAGCTGCAAGAGCACTTCAGGAGTTCGTGGACGACCTTTCAAACTGGTACGTAAGAAGAAGCAGAGAGCGTTTCTGGGCAAAAGGCATGGAGCAGGACAAGATCAACGCTTACATGACCCTTTACACAGCACTTGTAACAATTTCAAAAGCAGCTGCTCCCATGATTCCTTTCATGACAGAGCAGATTTACTTAAACCTTGTATATAACATCGATAAGACTCAGCCCGAGTCCATCCACCTTTGCGACTTCCCTGAAGTTAAGAAGGAATGGATTGACGCAGAGCTTGAGGCTTCCATGAAGGAAGTTCTTAACGCTGTAGTTCTTGGACGTGCAGCAAGAAATACTGCAAACATCAAGAATCGTCAGCCTATCGGCAAGATGTTTATCAAGGCTGAGAAAGAACTTGACGATTTCTACACAGAAATCATCAGAGATGAATTGAATGTAAAAGAAGTTGAATACACCGACGATGTAAGAGAGTTCACATCATACTCCTTCAAGCCCCAGCTTCGTACCGTAGGACCTAAGTACGGCAAGCAGCTTGGCGGCATCCAGAAAGAGCTTGCTTCCCTTGACGGAAACAAGGCAATGGATGAGCTCAACACCAACGGCGCTCTTAAGTTCATGGTTGGTGACGTAGAGGTAGAACTTACCAAGGATGATCTTCTTATCGAGATGACCAAGAAGGAAGGCTTTGAGGCAGTTGAAGACTACGGCGTAACTGTTGTTCTCGACACCAACCTTACACCTGAACTCATCGAGGAAGGTTTCGTCCTTGAGGTTATCAGTAAGATCCAGACCATGCGTAAAGACATCAACTTCGAGGTTATGGACCGCATCAAAGTCGGCATCACAGGAAACGAGAAGCTTGCAGCCATCGTAACCAAGAATAAGGATGCCATCGCTACCAAGGTTCTTGCAGAAGTTATCTCCACAACAGATACCTTTGCAAATGCAAAGAACTGGAACGTAAATGGCGAGGAAGTAACCATCTCAGTAGAGAAGAACTAGAATATAGCCGCAAAGGCGGATGTGCAGGTTGGGGACAGGCCCCGATTGCACATAAAAAAGCAAAATAAAAAGCAGGGCACATTTCACATGCGTCCTGCTTTTTTACGTGCAATCGGGGCCTGTCCCCAACCTGCACATCCCTACCCGGCCAGGTCCACCTGCTGCATGGTGCCGGCAACACCGGATTCGTAAAGGAACATTCCGGTGGAGCGGAGGCGTGCAGTGTCAAGGATGTCGTCGTCTTTATAGTGGAAATTGGTGGATTGGCGGCCAAGATAGATGGCGCCTACGCCCTTGTCAGCAAGGGAGTAAAGTGTGTCGGTGCCGTCTGCCTCTTTAACCCAGATTTTCACCTTATTCCAGATTTCATCATTTTCATCAATCCAGCCGTTTCGGTCTGAATCGTACTTCGAAAGATCATAGAAGCCGTCTCCGGTCTTGGTGCCAAAAAGCTCACCACCGTCGTTAATAACTCCGTCTTCGTTAAGGTCAAGGGCCAACATTCCCGTGCCGGGACCAAAGGCGTGAATTTCATCCTTAACTCCGTCACAGTCAAGATCAAAGAAGAATTTCTGATCGGAAATCTCAGCCACTTCACTGTCAAGATTGATAACCAAAGGATCGCAGAATTTTGCTGCCTGTACAAAGCTTCCTGCGTACTCGGTGTAGAATGTGCGGCTCATTGAAACATCCAGATTAAACTGAATCTCCCGTCCCGTAGAGTCCACAACGGTTCCTGCAGTGGAGAAGGAATAGGCCTCATGCTCTGTGTAGGAGTAATTCTCCTCATAAAGAAGCGATACCTGACTGGGGTCAGTAGCTTCAGTACCCTCTGCGTGGCACTCTGCCAAAGAGGTACCCTCACGAAGGCTGTCACGATACTTTTTGCCCTTGTTAAAGAGCTCTTCAAGGTACCTGATAAGCTGCTGCCTGAACTCATCCATGGCTCGTAAAGGATTTGATTCCGTGACTTTCTGAGCTTTGGAAATCCTTGATAAAGGCCTTCCGGAACTCATCATGGAAAGAATCTCGTCAACACTTGCGGCATTCCCCGCCGTCTCCTTTTCTGCCGATGTGGAAGAATCCACAGTTTCTACAGCTTCCTCTCCTTTCTTCAAAGTCTGTCCGTCCAATTGGTTGTTTACGTCCCTGTCAAATAAGCCGGCAAAGTTTCCCGGCATATTTGCACCATTACCTGCATATGAACCAACGACTTTCTGCTGATAAGCCTGGGTCACAACGTAGGTATTGGTGGATTCCATTCCGAGGTTGAAAGAATTGATTTTCATATTTTTCCCTCCTTATGGAATGATATAGATATTGCGGATTTTGCCTAAAAAAGGGCAAAAAAGTACCTCCAACAAAGCATTGGCAAGATGCTCCGCCGGAAGTACCATCCATGGTCATTATATATATCGGTAAAATCGTAAGATTCTTTAACCCAACTTGTAAAAAAACTTCTATCCAATTATAATGAATCCGTCCACGAATTTTACCCGGAGGAACTTAAATGATCAGATTCATAATTATTATTTTATTTATTTTAATTTTCTTTATCGTAAGCATTATTCTGCTTCCCATCACATGGCTCATCGGAGTGTTCAACAAGAAAGCCATGAGAAACATAAGCTTAAGCATAATAAAGTGGGTATTTTCAACCATTGTTTGGCTTACAGGCACTAAGCTTGAGGTAAGAGGCCTTGAGAATGTGCCCGACGACCAGCCTGTACTCTACGTTGGTAACCACAGAAGCTTTTTCGACATCGTAATCAGCATGATTTATGTGAAAAGAGTTACGGGCTATGTGGCCAAGAAAGAGACTAAGAAAGTACCATTCCTTGCTCAGTGGATGGTGAACCTTAACTGCCTTTTCCTTGACAGAAACGATATCAAGCAGGGCCTTAACATTATCCTTAAAGCCATTGACCTAGTAAAAGAGGGCTACTCCATCTGCATCTTCCCGGAGGGCACCAGAAACAAGGAGGAGGGAACCTTCCTTCCCTTCCATGAGGGCAGCTTCAAGATTGCCCAGAAGAGCGGATGCCTCATTCAGCCCTTCGTTTTCTACAACTCGGCGGCGATTTTTGAGGACCATTTCCCTAAAGTAAAAAGCTCCCATGTAATCCTGGAATACCTCCCTACCATTGACATGAAAGCCATGGAGAAGGAGGAGGCCAAGCACATCGGAGCCTACACTCAAAAAATCATTGAGGAAGCTTACTTCAAAATCAAAGCAGAGGTTTCAAACCAATAATCAATAGTCGTTATCAGACGGCGCCACAAAGTAGTCACCTGAAAGGATTTGTGCAAGCATGTAGATGTAAGCTGCATTGCTTCGCAGATCCTTTAATTTATACTCATCTTTTTCGTATATATAATCTTCTGAGGTAAAATTCCGACCTCTAAAATAATGCTCATGGTTGCTTATTACGCTGGCGTACTCATCATTGGTTAAGACGTAGTTTGAGGTGGAAAGAATCACCATGTTCCAAAGAAGACTTTCGAAGGAATCATCCCCATCTATCACAGAAACCATAAAGGAATCGTCTCTGGCTGCCTGAGAGATAATCTCCCCGTTTTTCATAAGATTCTTCATAAGGGACTGGCACTTTCCAACGGAAACGGCCTTTCTTGTAAGCATGTATGTAACCGATGAATAAAGATTCCAGTGGTCGGCTTTTATATCAACGCTTGAAGGCAACAGCTCGTTGGCGTAGGTGTAGTAGCTTTGAAGGCCTGAAGCCCTGTATAATTCCACTGCGGCGGCAGCCAAAACAGAAGAGGAGGATGCTGAGGAAGATATGGCTTTTTCCTTCTCTAAATACTTCCAGGCCATGTCCGCGGCCTTAAGACAGATGGAGGCGTACTCCGCATCCACGTCCTTATATACATAGGAAAACTTCGCCATAACTGCGGCGAAAGCGGCACTTGCAGTGTAATCAACGGGAGCAAGATTATAGGTTACAGACACGTTGTCGTTAACGGTGTAAAGGCTCTTGAAAACGCCGCCTGAAGTCTCATCCTGCAAAGAAAGCATCCACACAGACTCGTGGTAGAGCTGGTCCAGAATTCGAATATCTCCGGCATCGTTTGTGAACTCAGCGAAGGACTGAGGGAAAAGCTCGTAGGCCGTAAGCAGTGTCATCATGGTCTCTGCGGCAATCTCCACTTCCTGGGTTCCGTTCTCGTCCGTAATCCAGCCACCCTGGATAATCTTCTCAATTTCCGCCCCTTTGGTGTCCCTGGCTTTAACGGAGATTCTCTTCTCCCTTACCATATCAAGAACATCCAAAGCATCGGGCACAATGCCTCTGATTAGCTCGTCGGTAACCACAAAGGGATAGCTTTCCCCGAGGCCCGGGCATTTAATATAGTAGCTTCCGTTTTTCTTAAGGTCGGTGAAATTCCCGTATCCCAAAGGCGCAGAGCCCCCCGCAGGGTGCCTCTTGGTCTTCACGACTCCGCTGTAGACTCTCTTTCCCGTATCGGCGTCCATGACATCAAAGGTCTGAGGCAGTGAATCTGAGGTAAAAACCACAACTTTCTCAGCTTCCGTTTCAAAGCCCGCCTTGTCCGTTACGATGTGGGGAATAACCACAGGAACGCTGTCATAAAGGTGGGGTTCCTCATTCATGCTGAGGAATTCCTCAGTCTCTGTGGCATACTCCATCCTGAAACCGGGAACCGAACAGGATACAAGGAGACTTGCAATGCATGCAGTTGTAATAATCGGGAAAGTTTTGGACTTCATAACCATATTATAGCCCCGATGTGACAGGGGAGAAAAGGAGAATTTTTCATACATCGTTGTAAATATGCAGAAAATAGGCTAAAATAAAAACAATCTTGGCTTTTAAGGAGGAGTAAATTTTGAAGAAGAACACTATTCAGAAATTCGACAAAGACCTTTTTAAACGCAGTGTACTCTATAACGTCAAAACTCTGTACCGTAAGACCTTAGAGGAAGCTACGGATCAGCAGATTTTCCAGGCAGTATCCTACGCAATCAAAGATGCGGTGGTTGATCACTGGCTTACTACCCAGAAAGAATACGAGAAGGAGGACCCCAAGACACTCTACTATTTATCCATGGAGTTTCTCATGGGACGTGCCCTCGGTAATAACATTATAAATTTAAAGGCCTATAAGCCCGTAAAGGAAGCCCTTGAAGAACTGGGACTTAACCTTGACGTGATTGAGGATCAGGAGCCCGATGCAGCTTTAGGAAACGGTGGTCTCGGAAGACTTGCGGCATGTTTCCTTGATTCCCTTGCAACCTTAGGCTACAACGCTTACGGATGCGGCATCAGATACAGATACGGAATGTTTAAACAGGAGATCCGTGACGGCTACCAGGTGGAGGTTCCCGACAACTGGCTTGTTAATGGAAATCCCTTCGAACTTAGAAGACCCGAGTACACCAAGATTGTTAAATTTGGCGGCTATGTCAACGTATATATGGACGAGAAGGGCAGAAACAATTTCGTCCAGGAAGATTATCAGTCGGTTAAGGCCGTTCCCTACGACCTTCCTATCGTGGGCTATGGAAACGGTATCGTAAACACCTTAAGAATATGGGACGCAGAGCCTGTTGAGTGCTTCAAGCTTGAGTCCTTCGACAAGGGTGATTACCAGAGAGCCGTTGAGCAGGAGAATCTGGCAAGAAACATCTGTGAGGTTCTTTACCCCAACGACAACCACTATGCCGGCAAAGAATTAAGACTTAAACAGCAGTACTTCTTCATTTCAGCCTCCGTTCAGGAAGCAGTCGAGAAGTATTTAAGAACTCACGACGACCTTCACAAGTTCCATGAGAAGGTTGTGTTCCAGCTTAACGATACACATCCCACAGTGGCTATTGCGGAGCTTATGAGAATTCTCATGGATGAGCATTATTTCACATGGGAGGAAGCATGGGAGGTTACCTCCAAGACCTGTGCTTACACTAACCACACAATCATGTCGGAAGCCCTTGAGAAATGGCCCATCGAGCTCTTCTCAAGACTTCTTCCCAGAATCTACCAGATTATCGAGGAGATCAACTCCAGATTTATCCGTCAGATTCATGATAAATACGATAACACCGGTGTAAATGTGGATGAGAAAATCAGAAAGATGGCCATCATCTACGACGGCCAGGTTAAGATGGCTCACCTTGCAATCGTAACGGGCTTTTCCGTAAACGGCGTTGCAAGACTTCACACCGAAATCTTAAAGCATCAGGAACTTAAGGACTTCTACGAGATGTATCCCGAGAAGTTCAACAACAAGACCAACGGTATTACCCAGCGTCGTTTCCTTCTTCACGGCAATCCCTTGCTTGCGGATTTCGTAACAGGAAAGATTGGTGACGATTGGATTACAGACCTGCCTCAGATTGCGAAACTGAAAGTTTATGCAGACGACGCCAAGGCTCAGCAGGAGTTCATGAACATCAAGTACAGAAACAAGGTTCGCCTTGCAGAGTACATTGCAGAGCATAACGGCATCGAGGTTGATCCCAGGTCAATTTTTGACGTGCAGGTTAAGAGACTTCACGAGTATAAGAGGCAGCTCTTAAATATCCTTCACGTAATCTATCTCTACAACAACCTTAAAGAGCATCCCGAGATGGACTTTACTCCCCGTACCTTTATCTTCGGGGCAAAAGCAGCAGCGGGCTACGCAACAGCAAAGCTCACCATTAAGCTCATCAATTCCGTTGCGGATGTGGTTAACAACGACCCTGTAATAAACGGAAAGATCAAGGTGGTCTTCATTGAGGACTACAGAGTATCAAACGCAGAGTTAATCTTTGCTGCGGCTGATATTTCCGAGCAGATTTCCACAGCAAGTAAGGAAGCAAGCGGAACCGGCAACATGAAGTTCATGCTTAACGGCGCGGTTACCATAGGAACCATGGACGGTGCCAACGTTGAGATTGTTGAGGAAGTTGGAGAAGAAAACGCTTTTATCTTCGGATTATCATCGGAAGAGGTAATAAACTTCGAGCAGCGCGGCGGATACAACCCCAATGATATCTTCAATTCAGACCCGGATATCAGAAAGGTTCTCATGCAGCTTATTAACGGCACCTTCGCAGAGGGTGACCCGGATCTGTTCAGACCCTTATATAACTCACTTCTTAACACTCAGAACTCTTCAAGAGCCGACACTTACTTTATCTTGAAGGACTTCAGGTCCTATGCCGAGGCTCATGAAAGAATTGATGAAGCATATAAGGATGAGAAGAGATGGGCCAAGATGGCAATGCTTAACGTGGCAAGCGCCGGAAAGTTCACCTCAGACAGAACCATCAAAGAGTACGTTGACGATATCTGGCATCTTGATAAGGTGACAGTTAAATAATTTAATATAAAGGAAAAATATCAGCATGATTGAATTGACAAAAGGCGGAGCTTACCTGGTAAAGGGTACCACCCTTATAGAGGAGAATTCAGGTGAAGCTTCAGGTTACAACAAGGAGGAAGCCTTAAAGGGCACCATGGCATATGGCATCCTTAAGGCCCACAACACATCCGATAACATGGATAAGCTTAAGATTCGTTTCGACAAGCTTACATCCCATGACATCACATTTGTAGGTATCATCCAGACAGCAAGAGCATCGGGACTTGAGAAATTCCCCATGCCCTATGTCCTTACCAACTGCCACAACTCACTTTGCGCAGTAGGCGGCACCATCAACGAAGATGACCACATGTTTGGACTTACCTGCGCCAAGAGATACGGCGGAATTTACGTTCCCCCTCACCAGGCAGTAATTCATCAGTTTGCCCGTGAAATGCTCGCAGGCGGCGGCAGAATGATTCTTGGCTCCGACTCCCACACCCGTTATGGTGCCCTCGGTACCATGGCTATGGGTGAAGGCGGCCCCGAGCTTGTTAAGCAGCTTCTTAACCAGACCTATGACATTGACAGACCCGGCGTTGTGGCTGTTTACATGGAGGGTGAACCTTCCTTTGGTGTCGGCCCTCAGGACGTGGCTCTTGCCATTATCGGCGCTGTATTTAAGAACGGCTATGTTAAGAACAAGGTAATGGAGTTTGTGGGCCCCGGCGTTTCAAAGCTTTCCGCAGATTTCAGAATCGGCGTTGACGTAATGACCACCGAGACCACCTGCCTTTCATCCATCTGGCAGACAGATGCTGAAATCGAAGAGTTCTACGCAATCCACAACAGACCTGAAGATTACAAGGAACTTAAGCCCGCTGACGTGGCTTACTATGACGGCGTCATAAAGATTGACCTTTCAAAGGTTAAGCCCATGATTGCCATGCCTTTCCATCCCAGCAACACTTATACCATCGAGGAACTGAACGCTAATCTTTCGGACATCCTTGCTGATGTTGAGGCAAAAGCGAAAGTATCTCTGGGTGAGAATGTAAACTTCACTTTAAGAGACAAGATTAAGAACGGAAAACTTTACGTAGATCAGGGCATCATCGCAGGATGTGCCGGCGGCGGATTCGAGAATATCTGTGCTGCGGCAGACATCATGGATGGCAAGTTCATAGGTTCTGACGGTTTTACCTTCAGTGTATATCCCGCATCAATGCCCATATACATGGAACTTATCAAGAACGGTTCCGCGGCGAAACTTATGGAGAGCGGCGCAGTGCTTAAGACAGCATTCTGCGGACCCTGCTTCGGCGCAGGAGACACACCTGCAAACAACGGCTTCTCCATCAGACATTCAACCCGTAACTTCCCCAACCGTGAGGGAAGTAAGCTTCAGAGCGGACAGATTGCATCCGTTGCACTTATGGATGCAAGATCAATTGCCGCTACAGCAGCCAACAAAGGTTACCTTACTCCTGCAACAGAGTTTGACGGTACATTTGGAAAGTACAAATATCACTTTGACACCAAGATTTACGAGAATCGTGTATTTGATTCAAAGGGCGTTGCGGATCCCAACCAGGAAATCCAGTTTGGTCCCAACATTAAGGACTGGCCCAAGATGTCACCCTTGCCCGACAACCTCGTATTAAGGGTTGTATCAGAGATTCACGATCCCGTAACCACCACCGATGAGCTTATTCCTTCGGGAGAGACTTCAAGCTACAGATCTAATCCTCTTGGCCTTGCAGAGTTTACCCTGTCAAGAAAGGATCCTGAGTACGTAGGTCTTGCAAAGGATATGCAGAAAGCTCAGAAGGCAGTTGAGGAGGGCAAGTGCGCCAAGGACGGAAAGCCTGATATCAAGCCCGTAATGGAAGCCATCAAGGTCACGTTCCCTGATATCTCCTGTAAGATTTGCGGATACGGCTCCACAATCTTTGCGGTTAAACCCGGTGACGGTTCGGCGAGAGAGCAGGCAGCCAGCTGCCAGAAGGTTCTTGGAGGCTGGGCTAACATTGCCAACGAATATGCCACCAAGAGATATCGCTCCAACCTCATTAACTGGGGTATGCTTCCCTTCATTATCAAGGAGGGTGATCTTCCCTTCAAGAGACTTGACTATATCTTTATCCCTGAGATAAAGAAGGCGGTGGAAACCAAGGCTGAAGTTATAAAAGCATACACAGTTACAGACAAGGGACTTGTACCTTTCGAGATGACTCTCGGAAATCTCACAGATGAGGAGAGAGAGATTATTCTTAAGGGCTGCCTTATCAATTACAACAGAGTATAAAAATTTTTCATATAGGGGTTAACTTATTATCTGACAAGCCGATATATAAGATACAGAAACGGATGACTATGCTCCACGGAGGGAGCGGAAAGAGAGGCAGATATGAGTGTAAACGGAATTACAAGTGCGGTGAACAGCTACAGCACATATACTGCTGAAGCTAAGAAGGCACCGACTGCGAAATCCGAAGCAGCCGACACTGCGGTAAAGGTCTCTGAAGAAGCCGGCGTAGTTTACGAGCCTTCTGAAGAAGCTGCAAAAGAAGCAGTTAAGACTAACAAGAACAAAATCGCAGATCCCGACCTTGTTGCCAAGCTTCAGGCTGACGCTGATGCAAGAGTAGCTCAGTTTAAGGCACTGGTTGAACAGCTTATCTCTAAGCAGGCCAATACTTACGGAAACGCAAACGATATTTGGGCATTCTTAAGAGAGGGCAATTTCACAGTTGATCCCGCAACCAAGGCACAGGCACAGGCTGATATTGCTGAGGATGGTTACTGGGGTGTTGAGCAGACATCAGACAGAATCATTGATTTCGCAAAAGCTTTGGCAGGGGATGACCCCGAACAATTAAATAAGATGCTGGATGGCTTTAAGAAAGGTTTCAAACAGGCTGAGAAGACCTGGGGCGGAGAACTTCCCGAGATTTCAAAGAAGACCTATGATGCGGTTCTTAAGAAGTTCGATGAGCTCATTAACAAACCTGAACAGGCTGAGGCATAAAGCAAACAAACAATCACGATAAACTAAGGCAGCAGGCGAAAGCTTGTTGCCTTGTTTTTTGCCCTCAGATTGTATATAATTTAGTACAAAGATTGTATACAGGATGCAAGATACCAAAGCATCCCAAAAGGGGGAGATACAGCGAATGGACATAATTAAACGTAAAGCTTACGCCAAGATTAATCTTTGTCTGGATGTTCTCGGAAAGAGAGAGGACGGATATCACGAGGTTTCCATGATTATGCAGACCATCGGCCTAAGTGATGATGTGACCTTAAGAAAGCAGGATGAGGGAATAAGCCTTTCCGTAAATGGGGCGGACCTTCCAACAGATGAAAGTAACCTGGCTTTTAAGGCCGCAAAGCTGATGACAGACACCTATGACATCAAAGGCGGCGTAAAGATTTCCCTTAAGAAGTCTATCCCAGTAGCCGCAGGACTTGCAGGCGGAAGCAGTGATGCCGCTGCCGTAATGATGGGCATGAACGAATTATATGACCTTAAGAAAGACAAGGACGAGCTTTGCAGCCTTGGAGTGAAGATCGGAGCAGATGTACCCTACTGCATTAAAGGCGGTACCGCTTTGGCAGAAGGAATCGGCGAGAAACTGACGCCCTTGCCTGAGGCTCCCGGAGCCACAATTCTTATTGCGAAGCCTGACATTGCGGTTTCCACCAAGGAAGTGTATACAGCACTTAATGTGAAGGAATTAAAGGCCCATCCGGACGTTGACGGCATGACCAAAGCCATTGTCCGCCACGACCTTGACGGAGTAATCGAGAGAATGGGAAATGTTCTTGAGAATGTAACCATCAGGAAATTCCCTGTAATAGATGACATTAAACAGCTGATGAAGGAACACGGTGCCGAGAACGCTTTAATGAGCGGCTCAGGCCCTACGGTTTTCGGAATTTTCTACGATCAAAGAACAGCGGCAGAATGCTTTGGTGTGGTAAAAAACAGCGGCCTCGCCAAAGACGTAGCCCTTACAACTTTTGTAACACCCTAGAAGACAAGAGGGGAGGATTAAATGCAGGATAATCTGTCAATTCCAATTGATGACTATTTACCGCTTCGAGATGTGGTCTTTAAGACCTTAAGACAGGCCATTCTCACGGGAGAGCTTAAACCCGGAGAGAGACTCATGGAGATTCATCTGGCCAACAGACTGGGAGTCAGCAGAACCCCCATAAGAGAAGCAATACGTAAACTTGAATTAGAGGGACTTGTGATAATGATGCCAAGGCGCGGGGCTGAGGTTGCGGAAATTTCCGAGAAGAGCCTTAAGGACGTTTTGGAAGTCAGAAGATCCCTTGATATTCTGTGCGCAGAATTGGCCTGTGAGAGAATCACCGACGAGGGAATCGAAGCCCTTGAAAAGGCAGGTGTGGATTTTGAAAAAGCCACGGAAACCAAAGATGCCAAAGTAATTGCCGCAGCGGACGTGGCTTTCCATGACATAATAATCGGAGCCACAAACAATGACAGACTGATTACCCTGATCAACAATCTTTCCGAGCAGATGTACAGATATCGATTCGAGTACATCAAGGATGAGAGCCAGCATTCGAACCTTGTTAAGGAGCATGAGGAGCTTATAAGCGCTATCAGAAACAGGGATAAGGCTGCAGCTGCCAGATCTGCAGGGGTTCACATCGACAATCAGGAGATTTCAATCCTTAAGCAGATAAACCTTAACCACAGGGAATATGAATCGAGGAAGAAACATGAGTAACAAAGACGTTAATGCGCCCATCGGCGTTTTCGATTCCGGCGTCGGGGGACTGACTGTAGCAAGAGAAATCATGCGACAGCTCCCCAACGAGCGAATCATATATTTCGGAGATACCGCCAGAGTTCCCTATGGAAGCAAGTCCAAGGAAACTGTTACAAGGTATTCCAAGCAGATAGTAAGATTCCTTTTGGAGCATGACATCAAGGCGCTGGTTGTGGCCTGTAACACCGCATCAGCCTACGCCCTTGACGAAATCGAGAAGGAGCTTACAATTCCTGCGGTAGGTGTGGTTAAGCCCGGCGCCAAGGCAGCAACGGAAGCCACCAAGAACGGCAAAATCGGTGTAATCGCCACAGAGGGAACCATTGCTAGCCACCTTTACGATACCTACATCACAAACCTTGGAGGCGACGTAAAGATTTACTCAAAGCCCTGCCCTTTATTTGTACCTTTGGTTGAGGAGGGACTCCTTGAGGACCCTGTCACCGAGGAAATCGCAAGAAGATATCTGGCTGAATTAATTGACATAGACATTGACACATTGATTCTGGGATGTACCCATTATCCTTTAATCAGAAAGACCATAGGCAAAGTCATGGGAGAAGGGGTAACCCTTGTAAACCCTGCCTATGAAACCGCCAAGGAACTGGAACGTGTGTTAAAATCCAACAATCTCCTTAACGAAACAAGGCCGGCTCTTGGAGAGCAGCAGTACAGCTTCTTTGTAAGTGATGCCGCCGACAAGTTCAAGACCTTTGCCAACACAATAATCAAGTACGGAATTCTTTCCGCCAAAACCATCAACATCGAGGAATATTGATGAAAAAGGACATAACCCTTACCATTAAGGGCCTGCATTTAGCGGATGACGAAGAGAATACATTGGAGACAAGACATGAGGGCAGCTATTTCTATAAAGATGGGCTGCACTATGTCCTCGCAAAAGAAGTAAACGAAGGTGTGGTAACAGACCTTCGTCTTACATTTGATGAGAAAAGTTTAAAGGTCAGAAGATCAGGTGAAATCACCACGGAGCTGACCTTTGAGCCGGATATGGTACATGAGACCATGTACAGAACTCCCTTTGGATCTTTGCCTGTAAAGACCCACACATCAGAATATTATGTAAACCTTCAGGCCATAGAAAAAGGGCTCATCGAAGGAGCCCTTAAATACAAACTTTATGTGGACGGAAATGTTAATTCCGACGCTACTTTGGTCTTCAAAGTAGAGGAGAAATAGCGTTTTTACTTAATAGGCTTAGCGCCTGCCTTCTCCTGCATCTTCTCAACGAAGGCTTTAAATTTGCCTTTCTTCTTAACTTCAGCTGCGGCTGCCTTGCCGTGAAGTCCCTTAACCTCAGTAATGTAAATACCGCTGACAGAAGCCTTAACCTCTTTCTTCACAGGGATGGAATCGAAAATCTTCTCATCGCACACAAGAGAAAGAATCTGGGGACCAACCTTGGCCTTGACAATGGGAAGCTTGCTGCCTCTTAAAAGCTTTGGAGTCTGGTCGATAACCATCTGGGGAAGACCGGATTCCTTGATTTTCATTCTCTTCTTATCGATTATAAGCATTGATACAGACTGCTTTGCTGCATCAATCTGAGCCTGCTGTGCTTCCTGTCTCTTCTGAGCCTTCTTGCCGAGAAAATATAAAACAATCACGCCTACGAGTAAAACGGCCGCGATGACAATCATAACAATAGTAAATGTATTCACAAATATATCCTCCGTATTTCAATAGACACCTACGCGTCACAAAGGGTATTTTATCATCATTTATATCAATAATCAACATTTTGCGTTATACTATATACCATGGAAACATTTTTGAGTGGAGTAAAAACAGCAGCAATCTTCATTTGGGAAAACCTGGTATGGATTAACCTTATTTTTGCCATAATTATCGTGTTTTTCCAGAGACGTGATCCCAAGTCCGTGTGGGCTTGGCTTCTTGTACTTTATTTCGTTCCGATTCTGGGATTTATCTTCTATCTTCTTGTCGGTTCCGATATGCACAAGCGTAAGATCTTCGTCACCAAGGGAATTGAAGACCGGATCAACAAGGCCATCAGACAGCAGGAGTATATGCTTAAGCACGCTGATGTTGAGCTTATTGCGCCAAAATTGTCGGGCTTTGCGGACCAGGTTATGTTTAACCTTGAGACTCAGGGAAGTGTCCTTAGCGATGACAACGATATAGATATTTTCACCGACGGCCGCACCAAGTTTGACCGTCTTATAGAGGATATTAAAGCTGCAAAGAAGTCCATTCACATCGAGTATTACATTATTAAAAAGGATGAGCTTTTCTTAAGCATTTTGGATGAGCTTAAGAAGAAGGCAGCCGAGGGCGTTGAGGTTCGAATCCTTTTTGACGCCATGGGATGCAGAAGTGTTAAGCATAAATTCTGGAGGGAACTTAATTCTTATGGCATTAAGACTGCCGAATTTTTCCCTGCAATCTTCAGGCGTATCAATATCCGAGTCAACTACCGTAACCACCGTAAAATTGTGGTTATCGACAATAAGATCGGATATGTCGGAGGCTTTAACATAGGCAAGGAATATATAGATAAGGATGAGAAGTTCGGACACTGGAGAGACACCCATCTTCGAATTGTGGGAAGTGCCGTAACGGGATTGCAGCTTCGGTTCATCCTTGACTGGAACTATGCCGCTCACGAGAATCTTTTCGAAACCGACAAATACTTTGAAAATGTGGAATCAGGTGTAAGGGATTATTCCGAGGTTCAGATTATCACATCAGGCCCCGATTCCATTGAGCAAAACATCAAGAATAACTACGTAAGACTTATTAATAAGGCTAAGAAATCTATCTACATTCAGACACCTTACTTTATTCCTGATGAGTCTTTGTTGACGGCTCTGTTTATCGCAATTAAATCCGGGGTTGAGGTCAATGTCATGATTCCATGTAAGCCCGACCATCCTTTTGTTTACTGGGCAACCTACTCATATGTTGGAGACCTTGTTATTGCGGGAGCCAAGTGCTACACCTACGACGCGGGATTCCTTCACGCCAAGGGCATGATTGTAGATGATAAGGCTTTTTGCTATGGTACAGCCAACATGGACATCCGCTCATTTGCCCTTAATTTCGAAGTTAACGCCATCGTCTACGACGAGGAGAAGGCAGTGGAGATGCGTCAGTATTTCGAGAAGGATGTGGAGAATTCCACTCTCATTACTTCCGACCACTACGCAGCCAGATCCCTGCCCTTCAGAATGAGAGAGCAGATTTGCAGGCTTTTCTCACCGCTATTGTAAGCGACATACCAATTCATTTCTGCTTGATGATAATTTTATCTGCAATTAGAAGGGAGTCAAACCCCAAGCCGCGTTGCGTTGCTTCGCAGGGTTGACTCCCTTCTAATTGCAGATATCCTGTAAACAAGCAGGAATGAATTATTGTGCGCCTTAGCGCATTTTAGTGAGTGTTATGAGGGAAACTCATAATAAAATAGATACTTGCTTATTCTATTATGCTTGATTTTTAATGCTTTAATTGGCGTAGTCATAATAAATTCTAATTATTTGTAATCCATTACACCGGCGTCCGATTCATTTTCATAATAATATTGTATTTTGAAAAGATTATTATGATGCGCTACAGATTAAAGGTCATATTAACATCATAATGATTTTTATATTTCTGAGAATTATTATGATACGCGAAGAAAATATAGTTATTTGTAGGCATAATAAATAAACATCTTCCTTAAATCATTATGAAAGAAATAGAGATTTATGAAAAGAATCACTCCTTTAACAGTAGAGAAATCTTGAAATTTATGGTATAAAGAAATGTGAATGTTTTTCTAAATCGTTAGTTTTAGTTTGTTTAGAGAGAGTGAGATTATTATGAAAAAAAGATTAGCATTGGTACTGGCTGTAGCACTTTTAGCTATGGCACTTATGGCATGTGGCAAGGAAGAGGAAGTTATTGAACCCGCTCCCACTCCCGAACCTACAGAGGCGGTTCAGGTTGTTGAGATTGAACCCGCAGTTACTCTTGGCGAATACAAGGGCCTTGAGGTTACTTACACAGAGCCTTTTGTGGCTGAAGAGGATGTTGAGGCATATGCCCTTCAGGAGTTTACCAAGTACATTACCGAAGAGGTAGGTATTAAGGACAGAGCAGTTGAAGAGGGCGATAAGGTTTATCTTTCATATGAGGGAAAGATTGACGGAGTTGCTTTTGACGGAGGAACTTCCGCAGGATACATGCTTGAGATTGGCTCAGGCACATTCATCCCCGGATTCGAGGATCAGTTAATCGGAGCTATGCCCGGTGAGACAGTGGATGTGGTTGTTACATTCCCTGAGAATTACAGCGCAGAAGACCTTGCAGGCAAAGAGGCAGTTTTCACCTGCGAAGTATTCTATATTGTTCCTGAGATGAGCGATGAGGTAGTTGCTCTTCTTGATTGGGATTACAAGACTGTTGATGAGTTAAAGGATTCCATCAGAAACGATATGCTTGCACAGATGCAGACCAATGTGGATGCCGAGATTGAGAATAATATAGTCGAGGCAGTTATAAATAATGCAACCTTTGGAGAGATTCCTCAGGATTTGATTGACAGATACAAATTAACCGTAGACAAGCAGCTTGAAGCTTACACAGCTTACGGATACGACAAGGATACTGTAGCACAGATGCTCTACGGAACCGATGCGGCAACAATGATTGACGAGTTAAGTCTTATGTATGCAAAGCAGGATTTGGTATTCCGTGCAGTTGCAGCAGAGGAAGGACTTAAGCTTGACGATGCCGCTTTGGATGTAAGACTTGCAAAGTATGCCAAGGAAAACGGTTTTGAAAGCGCGGACGACATCATCACAGAAGATATGACAAAGGAACAGTACAGAGACTTCTTCCTTTTCGATGATGTAATTACATATTTAACGAGCAACAACAAAGCAGTGCCCACTAAGTAAATTAAAGGAGAAATACAATGGACCTTACAGATATCAGAGACCTATTCAGGGAAAGAGACAAATATATCGGAAAAGAAATTACAGTAGGCGGCTGGATCAGAACCAACCGTGACTCCAAGCAGTTTGGATTCCTTGTAATTAATGACGGAACATTTTTCGAGCCTTTACAGGTGGTTTATCACGATACACTTGCAAACTTCGATGAGATTACAAAACTTAACGTTGGTGCCGCAGTTGTTGTAAAGGGTGAGCTTGTTGCTACACCCGAGGCTAAGCAGCCCTTCGAGATTCAGGCAAAAGAGGTGCTTGTTGAGGGACCTTCAACTCCCGATTATCCCCTTCAGCCCAAGAGACATACCCTTGAGTTCTTAAGAACAATGCCTCATCTTCGTGCAAGAACCAATACCTTCCAGGCAGTATTCAGAGTTCGTTCTCTCATTGCCTACGCTATTCACTCCTTCTTTATGGAGAGAGGTTTCGTTTATGTGCACACACCCCTTATCACATCCAGTGACTGTGAGGGTGCAGGTGAGATGTTCCAGGTAACAACCCTTGATATGAACAACCTTCCCAAGAACGACGACGGAAGTGTAGATTACTCACAGGATTTCTTCTGCAAGCCCACCAACCTTACAGTATCCGGTCAGCTTAACGTAGAGACCTTCGCTTTTGCCTTCAAGAATGTTTACACCTTCGGACCCACATTCCGTGCAGAGAATAGTAACACAACACGTCACGCTGCTGAGTTCTGGATGATTGAGCCCGAGATCTGCTTCGCGGACCTTACAGACGACATGATCCTCGCAGAGGCAATGCTTAAGTACGTAATCAGATACGTTCTTGAGAACGCTCCCGAGGAGATGGCATTCTTCAACAACTTTATCGACAAGGGCCTTATTGAGAGACTTAACCACGTTGTTAACTCCGATTTTGGCCGTGTTACATACACAGACGCAATCAAGATTCTCGAGAAGCACAACGACGAATTCGAGTACAAGGTATCATGGGGCTGCGATCTGCAGACCGAGCACGAGAGATTCCTTACAGAGAAGGAATTCAAGCGCCCTGTATTCGTTACAGATTATCCCAAGGAGATTAAGGCTTTCTACATGAAGCTTAACCCCGACGGAAAGACCGTTGCCGCTATGGACTGCCTGGTTCCCGGAATCGGTGAAATCATCGGCGGAAGCCAGAGAGAGGACAACCTTGAGTTACTTGAGAAGAGAATGGAAGAGTGCGGCCTCAACAAGGCAGACTACGACTTCTACCTTGATCTTCGTAAGTACGGCAGCGTTCGTCACGCAGGCTTCGGACTTGGCTTCGAGCGTTGCGTAATGTATTTGACAGGAATGGGCAACATCCGTGACGTCCTTCCTTTCCCTCGTACTGTTAAAAACTGCGAGCTCTAATCTATACTTTTAACCTTGGAGGCCAGCCTTGGCGAGATTCAGAAGGCTTCTGGGATTTGTGGTTGGCGTGGCAGTGTTGGCGGGCTATAGCCTGTCTGTTAACGCCTCATCCGTCGCAGAAATCCAGAAGGGCATGACTGACAAACAGAATAAGCTAAACGCCGAGAACAGCAATTTATCCGGCCTTCAATCGGAGGCAGAGGCCTTAGAGCAGGAGATTGCTGACTTGGATTCAGAGATACTTAACCTTATGACGGATATCGCCGTTTTGGAAGACCAGATAGAGGTTAAGGTTGGCGAGATTGCTGAAGCCCAGGCCGAGTACGACGAGGCCAAAGCAACTGAGATAGAGCAGTACGAAGCCATGAAGATCCGTATCCAGTACATGTATGAGATGGGAGAAACCAACTACTTATCCCTTCTTATCAGTGCGAAGAGCATGTCGGAGCTTCTTAACAAGGCTGAGTACGTAGAGCAGATTTACGAATACGACAGAAAGAAACTAGAAGAGTTTCAGGAAATTACCAAGAAGGTTGAAGAATTAAAGATTGCCCTTGAAAATGAGAAGGCTGAACTTGAAGACCAGAAGGCAGCCCTTAATGACCAGAAGGCAATGCTTGATGAACTTATAGAGCAGAAGAAAGCCCAGGCCGCCGACTATGCCGCACAGATTGCGGAGTCAAGAAAGCGTGCTCAGGCTCTCAAAGATCAGATTGCTGCGGACCAGAAGAAGATTTCACAGCTTCAGGAAGAGGAGCGTAAGCGCCTTGCAGCCGAGGCAGCTAAGAAAGCCGCTGCATCCGGAAATGTGGGTCAGACCACAGCAACCATCATCACCAACGCAACAGGCTCTGAACTTGGTAAACAGATAGCAACCTACGCCTGCCAGTTTGTGGGCAACCCTTATGTACACGGCGGAACAAGCCTCACCCAGGGTGCCGACTGTTCAGGCTTCACCTACAGAGTATACGCTGACTTCGGTTACTCGATACCACGAAGTAGTTCGGCGCAGACTACCTGCGGTACTGCTGTTGACTACGCCAACGCCCAGCCCGGCGACATCATCTGTATGCCCGGCCACGTAGGCATCTACATCGGAAATGGCCAGATGGTACACGCCTCCACCCCTTCAGGCGGAATCAAGATCGGTACCTGCACCTTCAAGCCGGTCATCGGTGTCAGAAGAATAGTGAATTAATGAATGAATGAAGCGTCTGCCTTTCAGCAGACGCTTTTTGCTTTCCTTCCTGCTCTGCATTATTGTATCTGCGGAAGAGTGGGCGTCAAGGGCAAGCCACTTCGTGGTGCTTCGCACCCTTGACCTCCATTCCTCCGCAGATAAGCAGTAGTCAAGCAGGAAGAAGATAAAAGGCCGCTGCCGCGGCCTTTTAAGCCGGCCCGAGTGGCCATCTAGACGGGGCCCTCTGCCATTTTTTGTATTTTGGCTCGTTTAGCGGTAGTGAATTTGGGGTCTCCTCTGCTATTTTCATGGAATTAGCTGATTGGCAGTAGTGATACCTGAGTTTACTCTGCCTATTTCTAAGTTTTGCTCTATAGGCAGAAATTGCTTGCTGAAAAACTCTGCCTGTGAAGCGGTTTCTCAAATTTGGCAGAGAACCAAGCTTTTTTCATACTGCCGGGTTACGAAAACTGACTTTCAGGCAGAGAGGATTCGCCTATCTCCTCTGCCGACAACTCAATTCTTGCGATTAAATAAGGGAATTTATACGAAACAAATGTGCTATAATAAAAGAGCAAAGGTGCTACCGATAGACGGTCAGCCCTGAAGATTCGAAAAAAATAATTGCCGTATCTTTGTCAGGGACAGGCGATTATTTTTTTTATGAGAAAGCTTATAAAATAAAACGCCTGGGTCCGAATGTGATATGTACCCTCTTTACTGGACAAACCAGTAAGGAGGGTATTTTTATGCGTTATAGTTACGATTACAAGAGAAAAGCTGTTGAATTGTATCGGCAAGGACTTTGGCCCGATACTCCTGATGGTATTAATACAGAGTACTTTCATGGGACAATCCGAAAATGGGTAAGAATTGAGAATGCTTGCGGACCAGATGCTCTAAGACACAAAAGCTTCAATAAAGTTTGGACAGCGGAAGAAAAATTGTCCATAGTTTCGCAAGTCATGGCAGGCAACTCGATCAAGTCGATAGCTTTTGAAAATGGTATTGACGATGGACTGCTTTACAAA
>FMWZ01000009.1 GCA_900103495.1 Lachnospiraceae bacterium G11
AGAAGGCGTCAACCAGCGCCGATGCAATAGCCAATGTATTAAAGGATCATCCGGTACATAGTATCACTTTTGACAATGGCGTGGAGTTTTCGGAATTCCATACCATAGAGCAAAAACTAAAAACAAAGGTTTACTTTGCCGAGCCTCACAAGCCTTGGCAGCGTGGAACCAATGAAAATACAAATGGTATCTTACGATTCTTCTTTGAAAGAGGCTTCGATTTTAGAACAATAACCGAAGAAGAATTCCAAGGAGTAGTCGATTTAATTAACAATAGGCCAAGAAGGTGCTTGGGGTGGAAAACACCAGCTGAAGTTTATTCAGAAAGTGTTGCACTTGGTTGACAAACCAAGCAGTCCCCAAATTGCACATCTTCGAGAGGAGAATAAATATGAGGAAGCGATTGATACCTGTAGTGCTGGCATTATCGTTGGCGCTGACGGCCTGTGGCAAAGAAGCTGAAGGGGCTTTGGATACCACTGAGGTAGTGGAGGCAACTACTCCTGAGCCGACTCCCGAGATTACCCCGGAACCTACTGAGGAGCCGGAACCGGAGCCTGCGAAGTTTGAGTTTAACCCCCACGTGTACTCGCCGATTTTGGCCGAAAGATTCGGGCCTGAGTACTGGGAGAGCTTTTATAATCTTTGCGATGCACTTCGTGCAGGCGAGGATACCTTCGAATGTGCAAGCCAGGAGGTTTACGACTGGTGTACCGAGGAAGTAATTTTGTGTGCACTTTTCCCCGCTGCCTGCTGTAAAGTATGCGGCAAAAGCGACGACGGAACCGTACCTTTTGAAAATGGTGTCGGCAGGATTTACTACAAGATGCCAAAGGATGAATTCCTTCAGAGGGAAAAGGATTTTGAGGACATGATCACTGAGATTCTTAATGATAATGTCCGTACGGATTACAGTGATTTTGAGAAGACTCTGGCGATTCATGATTATTTTGCCAGAGAATATACATACGATGAGGACATCTTCGACCACGAGGATGACGGAGCCAGTTACAGCACCTTTGTGTATAAAAACGGTGTGTGCTCCGAGCTGGCCATAGCCTATGCCTATCTTTTGATGCAGTGCGGCGTTGATGCCATTTCAGCCGGAAGTTTCGATATCTTCCATTCTTTTGACTACATAAGACTCAACGGAAAGGGCTATTTTATCGATCCCACCTGGTCTTTATGGTCGGAATACAACACGGATCACACCCCGCTTCATTACTTTTTAATTACTGAAAAAGACAGGGAAATCGACGGCTGCACCATCGAGAATAACAAGGTGGAGCTTTTGAGATATTTCAATGCGGTATTAAAGATTGATGATTACGTGGTTTCCGCCACGGATGATACGTATGCGGCCTTCAGAAGAACCCATTTTCTTGGCATGGACACGGAAAAGAATATTGTGAAACTGCTTGATCTTGAAACAGGTAAGACACGTGAGTTTCACTATGAAGATTAATGAGGAGAGAAAAAAATGAAAAAAAGATATTTACCCATAGTGCTTATAGCGGCACTTACACTTACTGCTTGCGGCAAGGGAGCGGAAGGGTCTTCCGACGTGGTGGACGAGCTTACATCTGAAGAAACTGTAGCCACCGATTTTACCGCCACCGATTCCGAGGAGCCTGTGGCATCCTTCGTAAGCGACCCGGGAAAAGAAGCCGAAACCACTGACGATGCAGCATATGCCATCGGTGAAAATGTTGTTGACGGCAAGTATGTTTTTAACGCACATGTTTTTTCCGATAATGATACAGCAGCCTGGGGCACCAACGGCAGAGACGCTCTTTTCAATCTCTGTGATGCCTTAAGAAAGGGCGAGGATACCTTCGAATGCGCCAATGAGCAGGCATACATGAACGCCATCGGCGGAAGACTTATCAACTACTACTTTCCGGTTGCCTCGAACTGTGTCAGAGAAGTAGAGGATGGTGGTTTTTCTGATGGTGTGGGAAAAATCGAATATCTCATTCCCAAGGAAGAATTTCTCGAAAGGGAAAAAGCTTTTGAGGAGCAGATTGTAACCATTTTAAATGAAAATGTTAAGCCGGATTACAGCGATTTTGAAAAAGCCTTGGCTTTATATGTATACATCTCACAAAATTACACATATGACTATGATAAAGCAGACCGTCTCGGTCCCGATACAGACGATGTTCTGACCTACAGCCCCCTCGCCCTCGGCAAGGGAATTTGCCAGGAGTTTTCGGGATTATACTCATATCTTCTGATGCAGTGCGGCGTCCAGGCCGATGTAGTGTGCGGAGACATGTATGATGCTACCACTCCCGGCCACCAGTGGGATTTCGTCAGAATTAATGGCACTGATTATTATGTTGACACCACCTTTGCACTACATGACCCGGAAGTGTGTGACGATCACACACCCCTTGAGTATTTCCTTATGACTGATGACATGCGTTCATTCTATGGAAACTTTGACCCCAGCACCTATCAGATGTGCGGCCAGGGCGAAACAAGCCGCTCCTACTTTGATATTTACGCCAAAGATGACCGCTACAGTGAGCTGTGGAACGGATATTTCCTTGAGATGGACACCGAGAACAATGTCGTGAAGTATGTTGAGTACGGCTCAGAGGAAATCAAAGAATTCCACTATGAAGACTAAATTTTGAGCCTGATGTGCAGGTTGGGGCCTGTCCCCATTCTGCACCGTGCAATTTGGGCCTGTCCCCATTCTGCACCTACTCCATCCTGATATCCTCAATAATGTTCTGCTTCCCAAGCTTGCCGATTTCAACCCGGGTAATGAGCACCACAACCAAAGCAACGACCACAATTCCCACGGCGAGGTAAGCCACAGGCAGTTCATATCGGACTGCGAAGACCCTCCTGATAAAAAGGTTGATCATCCAGGGAATCAGGATTCCCAAAACCGTTCCCTTTCCCACAGCCTTAAAAATGCAGCAAAGGCTCTCACCGTAAAGCATCTTCTCCAGGGCACCCCTGGTCATTCCGACGCTCTTAAGCACCGCAAACTCTCGCCTCCTGACTCTGATATTGGAGCTAAGAGTGCTGATAACGCTGGCAAATCCCATAAGAAGAATGAGCATAATAAGCCCCGTCAGAATGATCTCCCCAAGGATAATTGCGATATTCATAACCTTAATCATCTGGTTGGCGCGGCTGATCTGCACGTTGTACCCCAGGTCATAATATGTATCCTCTGTCAAAAGCGGATACTTCTCATCTAACACACTTCTGGCAAAAACCGTAAATTTCTCATCATCTGCAGGGTCACAAAACCATGTAACATATCTGGCATCGCCCTCAGGCACAATAACCCTCACCGGATCCCCGGCCAAGCTTTTGAAGGCATTTTCGGGAAGATCTTTTGCATAGAGCATCCCGTCAATCTTTAAATCCACCCTGTTATCCGCCGCATCAATCAAAGTAATTTCTTTGACACCCTCTATAAAAGGCACAACCTCTTTCATTCGGCCATCGTCATTATAAGAGTAAGCATTCACCAGAATATTGCTTCCCAAAGGAACACCGGCTCTCTCACACAACTTAGCATAGAAATCCTTGTCCACGGTGGTTACGGTGGTCTCCAGTTCACCGAATTCATCCACTATCCCGGAAATCTCCCTTAGTTCATCCGTCACAAGACCTTCATCATAAACCGTATTGTAGGTACATCGGTTTTCACCTACAGCCTGAATTGGGATTCCGTATTCCATTAACTTATCCGTAAGTTCACTTACAGTCTCATAGGAAAAAGGAACAAGAATCTCAATTTCCTCCTTTCCCGTCTCAGGATTCACCCCTTCATCCATGGCGGAAGTCAAACTGACAAGCATGTCATTTCCCATGGAATCCCCCATCCAGGCCATGATTCCTGCTGCCTGCTTTGACAAACTTCCAAGAAGGAGAATAAGTGTTATTGATAGAGCCAAAGCCCTGATGGTTGATTTATAGGCAGAAGCTTTTCTCTTTATGTTTATATATCCGAGGCCGCCCTCATAGCCCAAAAATCTCTCTGCAAGCCTGTTGCCTCTGATTCTTTTTATAACGGGCTTAACCCCTTCAATACCTCTGATGCAATGGATTGCCTTGATTTTGCAGGCTCTTCCAGCAGGCTTTCCCGCAGAAACAAGAACCACAACAAGAGCAAATATCGCCGCAAACACATAGGTCCATACAGAAACCACAAAGGGAAGGGACACCTCCATGGGCCTCATAACTATGCTTCTTGAAAGCTCCACAAAGCTGTCTATGTATCTTCCCGCAATGCTTACTCCAACAAATCCAAGAAGAGTTCCTGTAATCAAGCCCAAGGGAATCCCCACAAGTCCGATCCAAAGTCCCTCAAACAGGACGGTCTCTCTGATTTGCGCCCTTGTGGCTCCCACGCACTTTAAGGTTCCAAACTCCCCGATTCTCTTGCCTGCGCTGCTTTCATAAATATTGGAGATAACCGTCACCGACATGAAAGCAATCAAAAGTCCCAGAATTAAAGCCGGAATAAAGAGAATCGTCTTATAAGCACCGCCGTATTCCCCATAGTCCTCTCCAAGGAAGTTTACAAGCATTGCGTTTCCGCTGGTCACAAAACACATTACCCCGGTCATTAATGCAGTGGAGAGGGCTGTTGCAAATATGGCTCCCAGGGATCTTCGAGAGTTGATTTTTACCTGAGATAAAGCAAGTTCAGCCGTCAGTTTCATGCCTTCATCACCTCATCTCCGATAATCTTTCCATCCCCGATGGTGATGATTCTGTCGGCCCTTAAGGCAATTTTGTCATCATGAGTTATGAGAAGGATGGTCTGATTAAACTGTTCATTTGTGTATTTTAAAAGGTCAATAATCTCCGCTGATGTCTTACTGTCAAGGTTACCGGTGGGCTCATCCGCCAGTATAAAGGCGGGGTCGTTAACAAGGGCCCTTCCTATGGAAACCCTCTGCTGCTGGCCTCCGGACATCTGACTCGGAAGGTGATTGGCCCTCTCGGTTAAGCCAAGAACCTTTAAAAGCCCCTCGACCTTTGACCCGTTCTCCTTCCTGCCATCAAGCCTCCAGGGCAGGATAATGTTCTCTCTGGCCGTCAGGGTGGGCACAAGGTTATAGAACTGATAAATCATTCCGAGGTTTCTTCTTCTGAAAATCGCCAGCTCATCCTCGGAGAGGCCCCCGATGTTTTTGCCCTCTATAATCACTTCCCCGGAAGTGGGGTTATCAATTCCCCCGATCATGTTCATAAGTGTGGACTTTCCGGAGCCTGATGCCCCAACAATTGCCACAAATTCCCCTCTTTCAACGCAAAAAGAAACATGGTCAAGGGCCACAACCTTGGAATCGCCCTGTCCATATTCCTTTGTCAAATCTTTCACTTCAAGTACTGCCATTTCGCATTTCCTCACTTTCTGACTCCCATCTTAAGTGACGAAAATGACTTTAAAGTGACTGTATGAAATTTTAAAGTGACAATTCGGTCACTTAAACATCTTTATGGTAAAAACAGCCCCTCTCCCATTACCGCCAAAGTCCACGTCAATGTCGCCTCCCTGGCCTTTTACAATGGATAGGGCAAGGGGCATTCCGATTCCGAAACCATTCTCGTTGGTGGAATACTCGAATCTTTTAAAAAGGGCTGCATAGCTTTGCCTTGTTAAGCCGCTTCCCTTATCTTCAATTGAAATCCATTTATATAGCGGGTTGTCGCCGCTATCCACGGTTATGACGCTGCCCTTGGGAGAATGCTCGATGGCGTTTTTTATGATGTTTGTAAGGGCCTCCTCCAACCATCTTTTATCGCAGGTTATCTCGCAGTCGTTCTTTAACTCCAGGGTCTGATCGTTTATATCAAGAAGAACTTCCAAAGACGGCATTATATCACCAATCATCTGAGAAACTTTCACGTCTTTTTTTAAAAATTCAACCGAGTTGGCGTCAATCTTAGCCATCTTAAGAAGAGCACTCACAAGCCATTCCATCTTGTTTAAGGAGAATTTGATGTTTTTTACAAACTCAGCCTGCTTCTCGGGAGTGGCATTCTCAAGAAGGTCTGTCATTATCATCATTGAGGTAATTGGGGTTTTTAGCTGATGAGAAATATCAGCCATGTAGTCGGAAAGAATGTCTCTTTGATTCTCCAGGCTTTTAAGCTGCTCCTCCTTGCCGGTTACAAGGGCGTAGGCATCGTTTTTGAGGATGCTGAAGGCACCCTCCTTGTTGTCGCGGATATCCGTATCTGTTTCACCTCTAAGGTATTTGGAAAGCTCTTCGACTTCCTTTCGACTAATCCACACGATAACCCATCCCCCTTACCGTTTCGATGTTGATGGCATCTCCAAGCTTCTCTCTGAGACGCTTGATGTAAACCGTCAGGGTGTTATCCTCCACGAAGTTTTCATCCATGTCCCAGATTTTGTCAAGAATCTGATTTCTGGTCAGAAGAATGCCCTTATTTGAGGCAAAGATAAGAAGAAGTCTGTACTCAAGGGCCGTCAGTTCCACAAGATTACCCTTGGCATAAACCTTGCCGGCTTCAGTGTCTACCTCCACCTTACCCAGGGTGATTCTCTTTGAAGTCTCGCCCTTATTCTTCTCAAGGCTTCTCTTAACTCTTGCAAGAAGCTCCCTCACTCTGAAGGGCTTAACCACATAGTCGTCCGCTCCCTCGTCAAATGCCTTCACAATCTTTGATTCATCATCCACAACCGTAAGGAAAATAACGGGAGTCCCCTTATCCTTAAGGCTCCCGCTTATATCAAAGCCCGTTCCGTCGGGAAGCTGCATATCAAGGATTGCAAGGGAAAAAGCCCCGCCGGCGATCTCATCCTTTGCAGAATGGATGTCCGTGGCGTGGCTTACCTCATATCCCTCCGTCTCAAGGGCATATTTAAGTCCCGATGCAATCATCACATCGTCTTCCACCAGTAATATTTTTTCCATATATCTCCGATGGTGCAATTTGGGCCTGTCCCCATTCTGCACCGTGCAATTTGGGCCTGTCCCCATTCTGCACGGTGCAATTTGGGCCTGTCCCCAACCTGCACATTAGTCTAGCTGGCTTAAGCCGGTGTAGAGGTTGTAGTAGCGGCCTTTCTGGGCCAGCAGGTCGTCGTGGTCGCCTCGTTCTATAATTTCACCGTGTTCAAGTACCATAATGGCGTTGGCATTGCGGACGGTTGAAAGTCTGTGGGCAATAACAATGGTGGTACGCTCAGCCATAAGTCTGTCCATGCCCTTTTCAATCTGCTTCTCGGTTCTGGTATCAACGGAGCTTGTAGCCTCGTCAAGTACAAGAATGGGAGCCTTTGAAATGGCTGCACGGGCAATGTTAAGAAGCTGTCTCTGGCCCTGTGAAAGGTTGGCGCCATCGCCTTCTATCATGGTATCGTAGCCCTTCTCCAGACGAACGATGAAGGAATGGGCTGAGGCCATCTTGGCTGCCTGCTCAACTTCCGCATCTGTGGCGTCAGGGCGTCCGTACCTGATATTCTCCCTTACAGTTCCTGTGAAAAGATGAGTATCCTGCAAAACGAAGGCAATATTTCGTCTTAAGGTCTCCATCTTTATATCCTTAATGTCTATGCCGTCAATGAGAATTCTTCCCTCATCAATGTCATAAAATCTGTTAACAAGGTTGGTAATTGTGGTCTTTCCGGCACCTGTTGAACCAACCAGGGCAATCTTTTGGCCCTTCTTTGCGTAGAAGGAAACATTTTTTAAGATTGTCTTGTCAGGCTCGTAGCCGAAGGTTACGTTCTCTAAGGTAATTGCTCCTTCGATAACGGGATCAAGGGCGCCTTCCTTATCCTCAGGTTCAGGCTCCGTATCCATTACCGCAAAGGCTCTCTCCGCACCTGCAAGAGCAGAGAAAACCGTAGTCATCTGCATTGAAAGCTCATTGATGGGTCTTGAGAAGTTTCTCGAATAAGAAACGAAAACTGTAAGACCACCTACGTCAAAGCCCTTTAATACGCAAAGGATTCCGCCTATCATTGCAGTTAAGGAGTAGTTCACCTGGCTTAAGTTACCCATAACAGGTCCCATGATTCCGCCGAAGAACTGAGCCTTAATCTGCTTCTTTCTAAGGTCACGGTTCTTAACCACGAAGTCTTCCATGGCTTTGTCCTCATGGCAGAAAACCTTAACAACCTTCTGACCTGTAATAATCTCCTCGATGTAGCCGTTTAAGGCACCAAGTGACTCCTGTTGCGCCTTGTAATGCTTTCTTGAAAGCTTTGCCACAGTAAGACCCGCCCAGGTAAGAAGGGGAGTCAAAAGAAGGGTTACAAGAGCAAGAATCCAGTTGGTGTAGAACATCAAAAAGATGGTTCCCACAATGGTGAAGAATCCGCTTATAAGGTTACTTAAGGTGCTGTTTAACATCTCACCGATGTTATCGATATCGTTGGTGAAACGGCTCATAACATCGCCGTGATTGTTGGTATCGTAGAACCTTAAGGGAAGTTTCTGCACCTTGTCAAAAAGGTCCTGTCTTATGTGCTGCAATGCCCTCTGAGAAATGGTAAGCATAATTCTCATCTGAAGATATGGAAGAGCAATTGCAATTACATAAAGGATAGCCAGGCACGCCATAAGGGAAATAAGGTGAGCCCAGTTTCCGTCAAAGTCAGCTATGGAGTTGACTATGGGTCTTAGCATGTATGAACATGCCAGGTTAACGATTGAGTTAATAACAACGCAGGCCATGGCAATGGCAAGCTTTGGCTTGTCCGCACTTATATATGACCATATGCGAAGTATGGTGCCCTTCATGTTCTTGGGCTTCTGAATAGGCATGCCGGTTCTTCCGGGGCCGCCTCCTCTTGGTCCTGCCATTTAGCCCACCTCCTTTGCATTGTCCATCTGGGAATCAAAGATTTCCTGATAAAGGACGTTACTCTTAAGGAGTTCATCGTGGGTTCCCACACCTGTAATAACTCCGTCTTCCATAACCACTATCTTATCTGCATCCATAACAGACGATATTCTTTGAGCGATTATAATGGTTGTCGTATCCTGAAGGGTGGTATTGAAAGCCTCTCTTATTTTACGCTCCGTAGCAGTATCAACCGCACTTGTGGAGTCGTCAAGAATAAGAATCTTAGGCTTCTTAAGGAGAGCTCTTGCAATACAAAGTCTCTGCTTCTGACCGCCGGATACGTTTACGCCGCCCTGGCCAAGAATTGTTTCATATCCATCTGTAAAATCTTTTACAAAGGCATCGGCCTGGGCCTTGTCCGCAAACTCCTCTATGACACTCATGTCAGCTTCCGGATCGCCCCATTTCAGGTTCTCCGCAATGGTTCCCGAGAACAGCACGTTCTTCTGAAGAACCATACCAACGCCTTCACGAAGGTTCTTAAGACTGTAATCTCTTACGTCTATTCCGTCCACCAGAACCTGTCCCTCATCCACATCGTAAAGTCTTGGAATAAGGGAGACCAGTGTGGTTTTACCACAGCCGGTGGGACCGATTATACCCAGAGTTTCACCGGGCTTAATCTCAAGGTCAATATGTGCAAGAACAGACTCGGGGCTGTCCTTGTAGTATCTGAAGCTCACATCCTTAAAGGTGATTCCGCCCTTTGAAACCTCGGCATCCTTATGCTTTGCATAAATATCGTTAAGATCCACATCAGTTCCGAGGACTTCCTTAATACGCTTGGATGAAGCGGAAGCTCTGGGAACCTGAAGAAGGATCATTGCAAGCATCATAAGGGAGAACAGCACCTGGAAAATATAGGAAATAAAAGCGGTAAGGCTTCCCACTTCCATATCTCCCGCAATTATCTGCTGTCCGCCAAGCCATACTACCAATAAAACCGTGGCGTCCATAATCAGCGAGAAGAAAGGCCAGGTAATAACCAGAACTCTTAAAGCGCTTATTCCTGTGTTTGCCAGATCTTCATTGGCAGCCGCAAACTTCTTATTCTCATCCTTCTCACGAACAAAGGACTTGATAACTCTTACATTGGTAAGATTCTCTCTTACATTGTTATTAAGGGCATCCACCTTCTCCTGAAGTTTCATGAATCTGGGGAAGCCCACCTTAATAAGAATTGCAATACCCGCCATCAAAACAGGCATTACCACAAGAAGAATCATGGCAAGCCTTCTGTTGATGGTAAAGGACATGATTATGGCGCCGATCATCATGCCGGGAGCCCTTAGCATCATTCTAAGAAGCATGGTAATCATGTTCTGAATCTGTGTAATGTCGTTGGTAAGCCTTGTCACCAGGGAACCTGTGGAAAACTTATCCAGGTTCGCGAAGGAGAAGGTTTGGATTTTGCCAAAAATATCCTTTCTCAAATCCTCTCCGAAGTGAAGGGAGGCGTTAACCGCAAACCATGCGCCGCCAATTCCTCCAAACATCATAATAAAGGCGAAAACAATCATGTTCACGCCGGTGTGCCAGATGTAGGTCACATCGTGGTTGGCCGCACCGATATTGATGATGTTCGCCATCCATGCAGGAAGCACAACCTCACCAAGAATCTCCATTATCATGAAAATGGGACCCAGGATGAAATAAATCAGATGGGGTTTGACGTACTTCCAATAACTGATCTTCTTTTTCTCCATATAAAACTCCTTTATGAAGGACTGCCGGCCTTAGCCAGCAAATCATGTAAAACCCGCACGCTCTCAAACACGTACATGGGCTTGATATCGCCCTCTTCAATGTCTTTCAGTGTGGCTTCACCGGTGAGAACGCAGATATTGGCCATCTTTGCGTTGATTCCCGTCTGAATATCCGTGTAAAGCCTGTCACCTATAATAACGGCGTCATCCTTGGATACGCCGAATTTCTCACAGCAAATATCCACCATCATGGTCTCGGGCTTTCCGATGAAGGTGGGGTACTTTCCTGTGGCATTCTTAATCATAATGGCCACAGAACCGTTATCCGGCACGAAGCCGAAGCTTACGGGGCAAACCAGATCCGGGTTGGTAGCATAGTAATCCACGTCCCTTTCCGTAAGAATCTGGCAGGTGTTCCTCAGTTTCTCAAAGTTTAATTCTGTGTCAAAACCCGTAAGTACTACTTTAACGCCATCCTCCTGCTTTTCCGTCACATTAAGTCCCTTGCTTCTTAACTCCGCAATCAAGGACCTGGTGCCCTGGCAGTAGATGAGATCATTCGGATATTTTTTCTTAAAGAACAAAGCTGTGGCCTGTGATGAAGTGAAAAAGTCCTCCTCAGTAGCCTTGATGCCCATCTTTGCCACCTTATCAATGTAGTCGACCACAGACTTTGAAGAGTTGTTGGTGATAAAAATATACCTGCCGCCTCTTTCTTTGATAAGGTTTAAAAGGTCGATGGTTCCGTCAAAAATCCGATCTTCCTCATAAATTGTTCCATCCATATCAAAAAGGAACAGTTTCTTATTTAACAAATCATCTGCGTTAGTGTTAAAATAGTCACGAATCATCTTGGGTTTCCTTTTACCTATTTACCTATTGACTTGATTCCATATCCGTAGTAGGATACGTTCTAACAAATATACATATGGAAGGGAAGTACAAAACATGGCTAAAAAAATAGCTCAGGCAGGCCTCATGGCAGCTCTTTGCTTCATAGGCTTTGCCGTATTTAAAATTGATATACCCGTAGGTGCCGACAAGACAGCGTTCCATTTGGGAAATGTGTTCTGCGTTCTTGCAGCTTTGCTTCTCGGCGGTCTCTGGGGCGGATTAAGCGGTGCCATCGGCATGACCATCGCAGACCTGGTTTCAGGCTACGCCACCTCAGCTCCCAAAACTTTCGTATTGAAGCTTTGCATCGGCCTTATTGTGGGACTCGTTGCTCATAAGATTTTCCATCTTTCCGAGGAAACTGACAAAAAGAAAATCGCGCTTATCACTTTCCTTGCAAGCGCCGCAGGAATGCTCTTCAATGTGGTTGCCGATCCTTTGGTTGGATATGTATATAAGAAGTACTTATTCCACGTGGATCAGGAACTGGCTGCCGCTCTTGCAAAGATGTCAGCACTTACAACCCTTGTAAATGCAGTCATCGCAATTATCTGCGCATCCCTTTTCTATCTTGCTCTTCGTCCTGCCCTCAAGAAGACAGGCTTACTCAGCAAAATTTAAGGTCACATTTCCGACGGAAACATCGACTTCAATCTTTCTGCCGGCTTTATTATCAACGAATTCACGGCTCACGCCGTTGAAATTCTCATCATCAATTGACGCTGCGCCTGCGGTTACCGACACAAGGTAATCGTAGGCTTCTTTATTTCCTGCCGCCGTAAGGGATATGTTTCCCATGTCGCAGTTAAGTTTCATTCCTTCTGTGGGAAAAACATCGCCTTCTACTGAACCGGCCCCCACATTTACATTAATCTCACCTGCAGTAAGGCTTCCTATATCCACAAAGCCCGCCCCCAGGTCAATTTCAGCTTTATTAAAGCACTTGCCGAAGGGGATATAAAGATTAACTGTCATGGAGTCCGTAAGGTTGGAGTTCTTAAGGGCATGTATGTATGCCACTCCACCCTCTTCATAGGCCTGAAGCTTCTCTATTTTCTCTCCTTCAATATAGATATTCTCGTCACCGGAATTAAGAATATTGAAAGTGCAACCTCCGGTTGTGACAGTTATGTCATTAACCGGATTCTCAGTAATTTGGCGCCTTTCCACGTCTCCCGAAAGGATCTCAAATCTCTCGTCAAAAACAGTGATGTCAGCTAAATCATAAATGGTATTGTCTATTATTTCCTTGCCGTTTTCCACCAGTGCATCGGTGTCTGTCATATCGCAGCCCGAGCACATAATACCCATGGCAAAAAGCAGGGGTAAAAACCTTAAATATCTCTTCACACTACTCTCCCATTATATAAAACATCTTAGTCTATTTTTTTCTTTTTTGTTCCGAAAGTCAATTAAAAAAGTATAAAAAAAGTTTAAAATTCTTGATTTTCACTGTTTATTTTTTTATACTTTAGGTATCGTGAAATTTTGCGGAGGTAAATTGATGACCACAGTTGAAATATTAATTCAAAACATGTATCCTCAGCTCAGCAAGACCGAGAAATTGGCGGCTGACTACCTTATGCGAAACATTGACCACGTTTTCCGTTATCCCTTGGCAGTGTTGGCGGAGCGTTCCGGAACCAGCCAGGGAGCATGGGTCAGACTTTGCAAAGCCATTGGTTTCGATGGCCTCAAGGACTTGAAGACTACTCTTTTCAAAGAGATTAAATCAAGCGCTACAGAGAATTCTCCCGCTACAGAGTATCAGTTTATCGATATCCAGAGCCACGAGAATCTTACAAGCGTTGCCAATAACGTATGCGGTTGCTCCATAAGAGCAATTGAAGATACATTAAAGCTTTTCGATGAGAAGGCTCTTGAGAAGGCAGTTAAGAAGATTAAGGTTGCAGGCAGAGTAGCCATCTTCGGAATCAACGCATCAAGCATTGTTGCAAGTGATCTTTATGCCAAGTTCTTAAGAATCAGATATCCCGCCCTTTACAATGCGGACTATCATGTAAGCCTTACAATAGCTGCCAATCTTACACCCAATGATGTGGCAATCTTTATTTCATACTCGGGCGAAACTCCCGACACATTAAAGATTCTTAATCTTGCCAAGAAGCAGGGTGCATTCATTATTGCCATTACACGTCCCGGCGGCAACATCGCAGCCAACAATTCGGACGTTAACCTTTTTGTTAACTCACCCCAGACAGACAAGCGAAGCGGCGCCATGAGCTCCAGACTTGCTCAGTTTGTTATGGCAGACATCCTCTTTACCGCCATCGTTAATCAGGATTACGACAGAACAGAGTGTTATCTTGAGAACACCTATCTGGCCTGCCGAGGGGATCATACAATGACGAAATAATAGGTGCAGAATGGGCCAGACCCTTGGGTCTGGCCCTTTTTTTGCACCTATTTCACCATCTTCAAAGCCAAAAGCATTGCGCCATAATCTGCTTCATGCTCCGCATTAATCACGGTGTAATCCTTTAGAATTTCTTTAAAGCATTCTCTGATTCTTCTGTTCTTTTGAAGAACACTGCCGGAAACAGCTATTCTGCAGTCGCCACCCAGGAAATTAAGGGCCGGCTCGCAAAGCTTTGCAAGCTCTTTTGCAGCACTTTCCTCTATTTCTCTTGCAACCTCATCCCCTCTTTCCGAAGCTTCCTCAATAAGAACAGCCAAAGCCGCTATATCCTTCTTGCTTCTTTCGGAGGAATAAATCCATGTTATCAGCTCAGGAATGGTATTTACTCCAAGCTTACCGTAGACAAGTTCGGAGAGGATTGTCTTTTTGTCTCTTCCATCGAAAGCTCTGATAACCGCTCTTAAGATCAGTCTTCCTATGTAGTAGGCACTTCCTTCGTCGTCAATAATGTGGCCGTAGCCCCCAACTCTGATGCTGTCTCCCGCTTTATTGACTCCAAGGCAGATGGCGCCTGTACCCGCAATAACAACTATTCCCTCTTCGCCGTTTAAGGCTCCTGCGTGAGCAGTATGTGAATCAGTTGTTATTTTATGTGGGCAGGTAAAACCTGTCTTATCTAATATTCTCTCAAAATTGGCCAGAACATCGCTTCTTGAAACTCCGGCACTTCCTATGCAGATGGCTGCACAGTCTGATACTTCTCTGCCCTTGAGTCCCTGTTCAATAATGTTTTCTATATTCTCATCGATGGTTCTGGTATCGGCACCGACATAGTTAATGGGGCCGCCCTTCATGTTGCAGAGAATGTTGCCGTCTAAATCTGCAACCACTCCCTTCGAGCCGGTTCCTCCTCCGTCGATTCCTATTACATATTTGCCCATATGTAATCTCCCGGTTTTCTGTTTAATTATCTGCTGCTGCCTTTAAAGCCCTCTTGAGGTATCCCTCATTCTCATTGAGAAGTCTCTCACTGGTTTCCACGTCTTTGCCGCTTAGAATCACCATTGCAGCCAATTTGACACTCATGTCACATTCCTTCAGATACTTTACTGCCGTATCTCTGTCAACGCCTGTAAGGTCAGTGAGCATTCGTATTGCTCTCTCATGAAGCTTATTATTGGAAGCTCTCACATCTACCATTCTGTTGCCGTAAACCTTGCCAAGTTTAATCATGGTAGCTGTGGTAATCATGTTAAGAATAAGCTTCTGGGCAGTTCCTGATTTCATTCTGGTAGAACCGCTGATAACCTCAGGGCCACAGTCAGCTGCAATAAAGATATCGCAGCATGTGTTAAAGTCCGTTTCCTTATTATTACAAACCCCAACGGTAACAGCTCCCAGCTCTTTGGCTCTCCTTAAAGCTCCTCTTACATAAGCCGCACTTCCGCTGGCGGTTATTCCAACAACCACATCATTCTTTCCAACGTTGTGTCTGTCCATCAGATCCCTGCCTGCCAAAGGGTCGTCCTCACATCCCTCAACGGCATGTCTTAAGGCCATATCCCCGCCTGCAATATAACCCTGAACCAAATCTGACTTGGTTCCGTAGGTGGGAGGACATTCCGATGCGTCCAAAACTCCAAGTCTTCCTGAAGTGCCGGCACCCACATAGAATAAGTGCCCGCCGTTCTTAAGTCCCTCATAGACAGCATCAACTGCCTTGGTGATCTCAGGAATTTCTAGCTCAACCGCAGGGGCAACCAGCTTGTCCTCCGCGTTGATCATTTTAAGAATCCCCTCTGTGTCACATTCATCAATGGTAACAGTGTTCGGATTAATTCCCTCCGTTGTCAAAGAACTTAATTCAACCATACTTTTCCCTTTCACACAAAAAACTTCATATATTAATTAATACTCGTTACATATAACACCTATACATAAGGATACAATCGCCCATAGGCCTTGTCAACAAAAATGCAACTTTATTTCAATATTTTCGAGCCATTATTGATATTTTCTTCCCGTTGACCGCTTTGGTTTTTTGACGTTTTCTATGCAGTTTAAAGGCCGATTTTTCGCTGATTTGCGTGTCAGCAAATCTGGGGCAAAAAATGAGTAATCCCCCGTTTCCACATAGTTATCCACATCATGACACATATGTCAGAATGCCCTTGACTCTAACGTCTATCTTGCAAAATGCCTCTTCCAGAAGTCCCCTATCACTTCATCGGAAACATCCAGATTCATGGACCTCACATTCTCCCATTCTCTTGGAAAGAGTTTCACATAATCGTAGTTTTTGAACCTGTTGTCAAGGAGGACAACAATGCCTATATCCTCTGCAGTCCTTATTACACGACCTGCAGCCTGAAGAACCTTATTCATACCCGGATACCTGTAGGCGTAGTCAAAGCCGTTTTCCCCGTGGGCTGAAAAGAAGTCCTTAAGAATACCCCTCTCCTTACATATCTGTGGAATACCCGGGCCTACAATAATGGATCCGATAAGGCTGTCTCCCTTTAAGTCAATGCCCTCAGAAAAGATGCCTCCGAGAACGCAGAAGCCGATGAGGGTATCATAAGAACCTCCGGAGGAATTTTCCTCTGAAAACATGGAGAGGAAATTCTCCCTGTCTTCCTCCTTCATTACATTCTCCTGAATCACGCATTCGGTATTATCCATAAAGGGAAGCTCCCTGTCCTCAAAGATGGAGTAAACCGAATTAAGGAATGCATGGGACGGAAAAAATACCATATAGTTTCCGGGCTTCGCCGAAACAACTCTTCTTATATAGGAAGCAACCTTGGCATACTCGTTTTCATTTCGGTCGGTGTACAGAGTACTGACACCTTCCCCGATAAACACCCCTCTCTTTGATGGATCAAAAATGGAGTGAGCATAAACCTCATAATCCTCAGCCTCACCTCCAAGAAGCTTCTTATAATACTGGATGGGCAAAAAGGTGGCGGAAAACAGTATGCTGCTTCGCCCCCTGTTCATACACCTTCTTAAAAGATTTGAGGGATCCACGCAGTAAAGCTTAAGGAGAAAATCCCCTGAAGCAGGCATGTCCGTGTATATGACATAGTTGTCATCTATCTCCTCATAGATACCAAGGAAGTGGGAAATATCAAAGTATAACTGCAAAAAGGCCTCGTCATCCGGAGTCTGAAGTCTCTCGTCAAGATAAGCATTATAGGAAAGATAAAGGTTCTGGAGAGCTGAAACAAAAGCATTGATCTCCACTCCTATGCTTCTCTCGTCCATCAACTTCTTCAGTTTCAGAAGCTCCGAATTGCATTTATCAAGCCATTTATTGATTCTTTTGATGAATCTGTTCTCCGCCGGAAGGGGCCCGGATTTAAGAATTCGCTTAACGAGGAGAAAATTCTCTTTTACCAAAGTGGCAGAATACATATCTCTGCCTCTCTCTAAAAGGTTATGGGCCTCATCAATGAGAAAAACATAGTTGTTCCGGGTATTTCCGTCGGCAAAGAACCTCTTTAGATACACATGGGGATCAAAAAGATAGTTGTAATCGCAGATAATGCCGTCAGCAAAAAGGGAGGCGTCAAGGCTCAGCTCAAAGGGGCAGACCCTGTGCTTTTCCGCATACTCAGCGATGGTCTCTCTCCTTAGATCCTCCTCGTGAATAAGAAGATCGTAGAGAGCCTCATTGACCCTGTCGAAATGTCCTTTGGCGTAGGGGCAGGCAACGGGATTACAGTCGCAGGTCTCGTTGGCGCACACCTTCTCCTTGGCCGTAATCTGAATGCTCTTAAATGTAAGGCCCTTATTCCTCAATATGTCAAAAGCGTTTACCGCCACGCTTCCCGTTACCGTCTTGGCTGTAAGGTAAAAGAGTTTGTCGCACATGCCCTTATTGCCGGAAAGAATGGTGGGATAGAGAGTGGCCAGGGTTTTGCCAACGCCGGTTGGGGCCTGGATGAAGAGTTTCTTCTTATGATAGATGGTCTTATAGACGTTCTCCATAAGCTCCTTCTGGCCCTCCCTGTACTCATAGGGAAACTTCAGATCCTCCACGGAGCTCTCCCGCTTCTTCTGCCACTCCACAGAGTAATCCGTCCAGCGTTTATACTCGCATATAACAGAGTCGAACCAAAGGGTTATCTCTTCTTTTGAATAGGCCTCGTAAAAATACCGTATCTCCTCTGTGTCAATGTTACAGTAGGTCATTCTCACCTTGATTTCATCAAGACCTTGCTGTGTAAGATATATATATGCATAACATTTAGCCTGGGCAAGATGCTCAGGCTTAGGGTCCTTAATATTCTTTAAATCTCTGTAAGTTCCCTTGATTTCGTCAATAATGACATCTGTGTCATTTGCCAGTATTCCATCGGCTCTTCCATCTATCTTAAGGCTGTATTCACCCAAATCCACAGTGTAGCTTAAGGGGACCTCCGCTTCATACTCCGCCCCTGCTCTCTTCTGAATCATTCTGTGGATTCGGCCCCCCTCAAGCATTGCATCCGCCGGAGCCGCAGCCGCTGTATTGTCGATGTCGCCGTTTCTGAAAAGGAACTCAACCATTCCTCGAACAGATATTTGTATTTCCATAAGTTCAGTATATCATATAACGAAAAAATCGGATTCATCAGAATCCGATTTCTTACTCTACCTACTATTCAATTTTCGATTAGCATGCAACCGCATATCCGCGGAGCAACTCATCAAAGGCTTTGTTAAAGCCGAAGCATGTTACGGTAAGATCCTTTGTAAAATCAAGACCCATAACACCTAAAATGGACTTTGCATCAACGATGTACCTGTTGTAAGCAATGTCGATGTCAAAGTCGCAGCGCCTTGCAACCTCAACGAAATGTGTAGCATCGTCGGGTTTAAGACGAATCTGAAACTTCTTCATTTCAATGACCCTCTTAAAATACTTACTATCTATCGTCCCTACTCGATAAAAAGTAAAACAATGTTTACATACGAAATTAACTTCGTATTGAAGTTATTATATTAGGAAATTTATGTTAAATCAATCGGCAATTTATTAAATTTTTGTTGCCAAATTGTTTCAAATGGGTTTACTATTAACAATAAAAGTTGTAGCGAGGTGTACAAAATGGACAAACAATTGATACCTGAAGGCTATGAATCTGCTCTTGATTTACATGCCACTCAGGTCGCCATCAAAACCGTTAAGGACATATTCCAGGATCTTTTGGCGGAAAGACTTAACCTCTTACGCGTATCTGCGCCTCTTTTCGTTGATCCTAAGTCAGGACTTAACGATAATTTAAACGGATACGAGAGACCCGTCAGCTTTGATATTTTGCATGAAGAGGGTAAAGAGGCTGAGATAGTTCAGTCCCTTGCGAAATGGAAAAGATATGCATTAAAGAAATACGGTTTTCAGGTTGGAGAAGGCCTCTACACCGATATGAGTGCCGTAAGACGTGATGAAGAACCCGACAACATCCACTCAATCTACGTTGATCAGTGGGACTGGGAGAAAATCATCACCAAGGAACAGAGAAACCTTGACACCCTTAAGGATGTTGTCAAAGAGGTTTACAAAGTTCTCCGCAAGACCGAGAAGTACATGGGAATCGAGTATGATTACATCGAAGAGATTCTTCCCAATGATATCTTCTTTATCACAACCCAGGAGTTGGAGGACATGTTCCCCGACAACACTCCCAAGGAGCGTGAATACCACATTGCCAAGGCCAAGGGTGCTGTCTGCATCATGCAGATTGGTGATGTACTTGAATCCGGTGAGCGTCACGACGGAAGAGCTCCCGACTACGATGACTGGGCATTAAATGCCGATATTATTGTTTACTATCCTGTGCTTGACATTGCACTGGAGCTTTCATCCATGGGTATCAGAGTAGATGAGAAGTCTCTTGCCGAGCAGCTTAAGAAAGCAGGCTGCGAAGAGAGAGCCGAACTTCCCTTCCAGAAAGCTGTCTTAAACAAAGAACTGCCCTATACCATCGGTGGAGGTATCGGACAGTCCAGAATTTGTATGTTCTTCTTAAGAAAAGCTCACATAGCTGAGGTTCAGAGCTCACTTTGGCCCGATGATCAGCTTGAAGAGTTATCAAAGAGAGGCATTCATACCCTTTAATCCAATGAGCGATTCCTCTTTTCGAAGTAATAAGCTCCGTAAAGAGAGAAGGCCAGAATTATGTAGAAGATTACACAGGCCAAAGGGTTGCATATAACAGCATATAATTTTATGAAACTTGAAAGCGCGAAGCCTATCACATTCATTATCCCGTGGGTAAGAATGGACCAGAAAAGGCTTCCGCTTTTTTCATATATTATTGTAAGAATCAGTGCCGCAAAGAAGGCGTATGTGCCCTGAACAATATTCCCGTGATAAGCACCGAACAGAAGGGACGTTATTATGATTGATACAATCACGGAAAAATGTCTCTTTGTTCTGTTGTAAACTATTCCTCTGAACACCAGCTCCTCAGCCAAAGGTGAGCACACTCCGTAAAGGAAAAGTCCTCCGGTGAGGCTTATGGAGTTTTGAACCTGAGAAACCTTGTTAAAGCCCTCAGAGAATCTGACAAAGGAAGTCAAAGAGAAAAGTATATTGGTTCCGAAGGCATAACCCACTGCAATAAGAATCAGGCAAATAAGAGTAAGGGCTCCAAGAAGGTTCTTCCTGTAAATTGGGTCCGCACCTCTCATATTGTTGGCATTCCTGAATCTGTATGAGTATCTTGCCGCCACCAGATCCCTGTATCCGAAAAGGTAGAACATAACAATACTCATAATAAGGAATACTCCTGCCCTTACATAGGAATTATTCATTCCCACCATGGAGAAGCCTGCCAGCCTTAGGAAGGCCGAACCGCAGAAATAAATCAGGACGGGATAAAGGATATCATATACCACATCAACCAGCCCGGTTCTTGTTTTTGACACTATTGTCATATTTGAACTTAAAAATTTGCATTCATTATCCCTCAAAAGCAGCTTTTCCAGCTCTTTTGCAGAGAATACAATATAGTCCGCTCCTGCGGCTTTTAATTCCTCCAGAAAAGTGACATCATGTACAAGTCCGACGCTTGTAAGCCCGTGTTTCTTGGCTCCTTCAATATCAAACTTCCTGTCTCCAATCATGACAGTGTTGTCATAATCAATTTCTCCATTTTGAAATAACAGGTGTAATGCTTTGTCAATTACTGCGTCTTTTTCAATGAGTCCTTCCGACTCAATAGCCCCCACAATAACGTCAAAGCACTTCTCAACCCCAAAGGTTTTAAGGACAGTGTGTACCATATCTTCGGGTTTACTGGATGCCACCGCCAGCTTGCAGCCGTGTCTTTTCAGCGTTTTAAGCATATGCTTAACCCCGGGGAAAAGAGAGTTCTCAAATATACCTATAGGTCTGTATCTTTCCCTATAGTACTCAATAGCCTTTGCGGCATCTTCCTCGGAAAATCCATAAAACTCCATAAAGCTGGTTTTTAATGGGGGACCTAAAAAGAATTTCAGATCATCCGGATCGTCGACTTTTATTCCGAATTTTTCAAGTGCATACTGTGCAGACCTGGTTACTCCGGGACCGGAATCGGATAAAGTGCCGTCCAGATCAAATAAAAGATATTTATTCATAAATTCTCCATTGACAGGATATTATTTTACGTCTATATTAGTCCTTGAAAAAAATAATAACAGAAACGCTAGGGGAGCACAATGCTGAGAATTAAACCCTCACTACCTGAACCGGGCAATACCGGCGTAGGGAAGCGAACTTTAATCTTTTTTTGTTGTCCCCTCTTTGTTTCGAACAAGGAGGTTTTTTTTATGTCACAAACAGGCAGTAAAACACGTATCTTAGTGGAAGGAGCAGCAATGGTTGCACTGGCAACCGTATTAAGCTTCATCCGAATCTTCAAGTTGCCCTGGGGCGGCTCCATCACTCTTTTATCCATGTTACCTATTGTAGTTTTCTCCATAAGAAGAGGTGTTAAGGCCGGTTTAGCCGCATCCTTTGTATTCTCTCTTATTGAGTTTGTACAGGGAATCACGGATGGACTCTTTGGCTGGGGTCTCACACCCGGAATGCTTGTAGCCTGCATTCTTCTTGATTACATTCTTGCATTCACAGTTCTTGGAATCGCAGGTTTATTCAGAAGCAAAGGTCTTGCAGGATGCATCGGCGGCGTAGCCCTTGCCCTTGTATTAAGATATGTATTGCACGTTATCAGCGGATGTGTCATCTGGCAGAGTTACGGCAAGCTTTGGTCCGATTTCTTCATCGAGAATTCATTCCTTTACAGCCTCGTATACAACGGCTGCTACATGCTTCCCGAGCTTGTGTTCACATTGATTGCAACCTGCATTCTTTTCGCACAGCCTCAGGCAAAGAAAGTAATTCTTAACCTGGCTTAACAGCATTCAATCTGCGAGCCGAAGTGGAAGGAATAGATATAAGTCTGTGCCACCGGGATTTCCCTCCCCTTTTCCAAGGCTGCCTTATAATAGTCCAGCTGAATCTTATATCTTTCCTTCAACTCGGCTTCGCTATTAATAACATCTGTTTTATAATCCATGAGGATTATCCTGTCGTCTTCTATGAAGAAGGCGTCAATTATACCCTGAATAAGGATTTTCTCATCCTCAGGGAATTCCGGTCTTATCAGATTGGCCGCAATACCGTATACAAAGGGCTGTTCTCTGTAGAGCAGTCCTTTTTTTTGAGCTTTACCCATCCTTATGGCAAGATCCGACCCAAAGAATTCAAGAATCTTATCGGGAATAACCGCATCTGCATACTCCCTTGTCATCAAATCTTCTTCCACAAAGTTATCCATGTCCTTTATGAGTTCCCGTCTTCCCTCTTCTTTGTCCATTCTTCCTTCGGTATACTTGCTTATATCCACAAGTTCCATAAGTTTATGGAAGGCGCTTCCTCTGGTGGTACCGCTGACCTCAGTCTTCTCACGCTTAAATCCCGGAATATATGGCTTAATCTCCTCCTCGTTGAAGAGTTCCTTTACAGGTTCACCATCCTCGGCCAGAGCTGCCATCTTCAGTTCAGATACAGAGGTTTTGGTAAACAGTTCCTTCAGGTTCTCATGAGGATATACAAACTTAAAGTTTGTCATTACATTGTCGTAATACCGCAAATCGTAGCCATCAAGCCCCACTCCGAGCATCAAAGAGTCTTTGGTAAACTCTTTCTTTGCTATTCTTGCTCCCTCAGATACAGTCATATCATCTTCGGTTACTATGCCAAACTTAATATCATCTTCGCTTTCGTCATTGCAAAAAGCATACGGACAGGGGATATTTTTGACGGTATCCCTGTTTATTTCAAGTTCATCAAGCAAAGACTCTATGGCAGGATGCCTTATAAGAGCCTTCATTATATATTGAAGGTAAGAATCGCAGTCAAGCATAAACTTGGGAAGACGCCAGGTGTCCAGGTTTCTGATGCCAAGTATCGCCTTAATGAGACTTAAAAGGTCCTCTCTCTTCTTTAATGCGGCCGTCATAATAAGTTTCTCTTTAGCTCTTGTCATGGCTACATAGAGAACTCTTAATTCTTCGGCTCTTGAATCCTTCCTAAGCTTGGCGGAAATCACATTTCTGTGAATGCTTCCCGCCTTAAATCTGTTTGCCACATCTATATACATTGTGCCAAGTCCCAGATCATCGTCGCAGACGAAACTGTTAACGGCATCCATATCGTTAAACTTACCGGTCAGACCTCCAATGAAGGTTACAGGGAACTCCAGTCCCTTACTCTTGTGGATTGTCATTATACGTACAACATCTGCATTTTCGTCATTCAAGCCTGCCTCGCCCTCGTCAGCCTCATGTTTTTCCAATTGTTCAATATATCGAACAAAATGGAAGAGTCCGTGGAAGGAAGTCTTCTCGAAATCCCCTGCTTTTGCAAGAAGAAGCCTTGCATTGGCCAATCTGCGGGCTCCGGAGGGAAGGGCGGATACATATTCAAGATAACAATAGTCATCAAAAATTTTGTTCAAAAGCTCCCTTACCGGCACATGTTTGGACAGTTCACGATAAAGTTGTAGGCTTTGTAAGAATTTTTGAATTTTTTCTTGCAAAATCGAATCGATACAATCGTTATTAATGGCGTTATGTAAATCATCGTAGAGATTTGACTTGGTTTTGTCTCCTGAAATGACTCTTATTCTTGCAATTTCCTCATCATCAAAACCACCAAATCTGCTCTTAAGGCTTCCAAACATTGCCACGTCTCTGGTGGGATTGTCAATAACCCGTAAAAACTGCAAAACATCTCTTACTTCAGATGTTTCATAAAATCCTACCGTGTTTTCCGCATAGAGAGGAATACCCTTCTCCTCAAAGATTGGGGAGAGAATATTACCCCAGTCCGCTTTTCTGAAAAGGATAACTATGTCCTTATATTTACATGGACGCATAACCTCTTCATTCTTATCCCAGACCTTGAACTTTCCAACCATGGATAAGATCTTGTCCGCAATAAGTTCAGCCTCAACCTCCCTTACGTCCTTATCCGATTCCTCATCCGGGCAGGTAATGAGAAACTCAGGAGTAACGTCTTTAGACTCCTGGTATTTAGCCCCTTCGTTTAAAGAAGCTTCTTCGTCATAGTCTATTCCGCCGTAACTTCTGTCCATTATTCTCGAGAAAATATCGTTCGTTATTTTAAGTACTTCCCCACGGCTTCTGAAGTTCTTTTGCAGGTCGATTCGTTCCTTATCAGGGCCCCCTTCCCTGAAGGAATCATATTTTTCTATAAATAATTCAGGACGGGCTTTTCTGAATTTATAAATGCTCTGCTTAACATCACCAACCATGAAAAGGTGATTCTTATCCTTATCCTTTGAAAGGGCCCTTAAGATATATTCCTGAATGTAGTTGGTGTCCTGATACTCATCCACCAGAATCTCATCAAACTTTGACGAAAGTTCAATGGCTGTAGCAGTAGGGATGGGATCACCCTTTTCATCGATACCCGATACGAGAATTTTAAGAGCAGCATGGGCCACATCGGAAAACTCCATGATGTTTCTGTCCTTCTTATAGGCCTCGTAACGCTCTGTAAACACCCTTGCAAGGCCAATCATTCCTCTGATGGCCTTCATGCAGGTCTGCTCCCTGTATAAAAGAACATCCTCAGAGGTCTTTAAGTATTTTTCCGTAAGAGTTTTAATCTGCTTCTTGGCACTTTCCCTAAGACTCTTAACCATCTCCTTCTTATCGGGATTAACGGTTTCATCTTTACAGGCAGGAAGCCTGTCATAGCTTATGGTTCCTATAGCCTTAAAAAGTTCCGAGTAACTGTTCTTCTTTAGAAGAGATTCGATAACATCTGCTTCGTTATCTATTAAATCACCATAAACTGCCGGTCCGTCGGGGCTTTCCACCAGAGTTCTCGCATCCTTATAAAGAGATGAAACGTACTCTAAGGACTCCCTTACAATGTCAAGGAAGCTTTTCATAAAAGGAGTTTTTTCAAGCTCTTCAAGGGTTTCCGGTATGGGTTCACTCTCCCACTTACTAAGCCATTTATCCGGAAAAGGGGCGCTCTGAGATACCTTATAAAGGCTTAAAATAATCTCCTCTAACTTGTTTTCATTAACTTCAGGAGAGAAGAACTCTACACAGTCAAGGAATGTACGCTTCTTTTCCTCATCAGTCTCTCCAAAACAATCTTCCAGCATTTCAGAAAGCACATCCTGTTGCATAAGGATAATCTCTGCATTATCGGGGGTCCTGTAGGAAGGTTCCGCATCAACATCATTAAAGTTATTCCTGAGTACATTTGAGCAGAAGCTGTCCAAGGTACAGATTTTGGCATTGTGGAGAAGCACCGCCTGTCTGGCAAGATGCTTTGAGTCCGGATTCTCATCAATTCGCTTTTGAATTGCCTCTCCGATCCTTTCTCTCATCTCTCCGGCTGCGGCGTTTGTGAAGGTCACTACAAGAAGCCTGTCTATATCAACAGGTTTTGTTTCATCACATACCATCTGTGCAATTCTTTCAACCAATACGGCTGTCTTACCGCTACCTGCGGCAGCGGACACCAGAATATCCTTGCCTCTGGTCTCAATAACCTTCTTTTGGTCAGGAGTATACTCAAAGCTCATCTTTAGACTCCTTTTCTATACGTTCCATAGCCTCTTCCCTGGACAGGGACTTAAGGTTTCTCTTCCTATATCCCTTAAGGTTCTCATCGTATCCGCAGACTCCCCTGTAGTCACAGTACTTGCAGGAATCGCTCTGTCCGTACACATAGGGATTAATCTCAATCTCACCATTGGAAATCCTTCGTCCGATTTCCTTTATCTTCTTATTTACAAAGCAGGAGATCTCATCCATTTCCTCTTTGGAGAAAACTGATGAAGCCTTGGTAAATCCGCTGCCTTTTAAAAACTCCACGGGAATAATCGAAGATTTTTTCTCAAAGTCCGAATCAAGTTTTCTTATTATGTACTCATCAGAATTAACAACACCCGTCATTCTATGCGTGTCATCAATAAGATTGCTGATTTCCTCAGGCGTTGCGCCCTCGGGAGCCTCCACAACAGGGTCCTTGACGTTATAGTAGAGCATAGCGGCGGGAACTATTTCCTTATCCGGATGAATCCTCTTCTCATACTTCATGGCGGCATCCATATATACCGCAAGCTGCATCTGCAAGCCGTAATAAAGGGAAGAAAGATCAAACTTCTTTGAGCCTGTCTTGTAGTCAATTATCTTTACATATACCCTGTCTTTATCCTCACAGATATCAAACCTGTCGATTCGCCCCATCATGGCATAATCGTCAAAAGAAAACTCTGCCTTTTCCGGAACAAAGCTTCCTTTTTTAAGCTGGGTCTGAAGATTAAATATCGTACGATTCATAATTCTTCTGAGACGCTCAATAAAGTATTGATTCCTTGCATTACTGTAAAGAATGGTCTCGTTATATGAAGCAGCAGCTTCATTTAGGCATTCATCTATGAGCCTTGCGCCTGTAGCTTCGTCGAATTCCAGCCATGAAAGCCTGTTTTCATCAAGTTTCCTGCCAAAGTCCTCAAGTATGGTATGAGCCACATTTCCCACGTCTCTGCTCTCAAAATCATACTCATCTCTTTCCTTGATTGTTAAACCGTGTTTTAAGAAATGCTTATATTGGCAGGTGGCAAATTCCTCCATTCTGGACACGCTGTTCACTACAGTTTGCCCATAAATAGCCTTTGCTACAGCTTTTGACAAAGGATTTGAGGTGTAAGATTTAAACGCAGCCGTTATCAATTCATCAACTGTATTTATTTCTATTCCAAGATCCCTGTATATCTTTAACAGGGCAATAATCTTGGATACTTCTTCCTGATCTTCACTTCCGAGAGCCAGCTTTCTAAGACCTGCAGCCAAAGCTTCAAGTCCCTTTTTCACGGTCTCAGCTCCGGCATCTCTAAATCCCCTGTCTTTATCCACCTCAAGTCCTTCAAACAGGGATTTTACGGTATTTATCAGATATGCGGGCTTCCTGCTCTTTCCCTCATCATCAGTTTTGGAATAAGTGAGAATCAACTTTTCTGAGGGTTTTGTTAAATTCAGATATAAGTAATAGCGTTGGATGTACATCTGCTCTCTTGGCCCGGGAGACAGTTCAACGCCGGATTCTGCCAGATATTCTCTGTCAAAGTCGCTTATTATGCCTGTTCCGCCACCCTTTGAAGGGATGTACTCGTCATTTACTCCAAGGAAGATTAGCGCTTTAACCTCTTTAAGGCGGCTACGCTTATTATCTCCCACCAAAACCCTGTCCACGCTTTGGGGAATGGTTCCTATCTTAATTTCTCCAAAACCTGCCTCAAGAATTTCCCCAAATTCCTTAAGGCTCATTTCTTCATCCCCAAGGAGATTAACTACCTGATCCAGAAGGTCCATGATTTTGCCATAAATCTGGCTGTATTCAGCCGCCTTGGCCAAATCATTCATGCCCTTAAACTCTTCCTCATATTCTGCCAGCTTTTCTGCGCAGCCTGAAGCCACAATAAAGTCATATAAGTTGTTGGCATAGTCCCCTGCAGTTTTGCCCGAGCGAAGCAGTGCTTCCACAGAATCCATAAATCTGCTTCTTAATCCGTTTATTCTGTCAAAGGCCTCAGGATTCTTACTCATATCCTTCGTAGCCTTTGTAAACACGGTAGAATATTGCTTTTTACCCTTAATTCCAAATCTTATACAGTAGTTTTCAAACTCATCCGTTTCCTCATCGCTAAGGCAGGCCATTCCGCTTCTTAAGAAGTGGAATACCGAGTCATAGGTAAAGTTCTTAACCACCATGGAGATTCCGCTCTTTATATACTCCGTAAAGGGGTTTAAAACAATGTGGGCGGTTCTGTCTATGTACGCAGGAATTCCATACCGGGCAAACTGGGCCTCAATATGAGGAGCATAATCCTCCAGATCACCGCAGATAATGGAAATATCCCTGTACTGATAGCCCTTCTCCCTTACAAGGTGTCTGATTCTCTCAGCAGCCTTCGAAACCTCAGCCTCGGGATTTCTGCACTCATAAATTGATATTGAATCATCTGTGTTATTAAATTCCTTTTTGGTCACAGGCAGCCTGAAAAGGCTCTTCTCAAGGTGAGTAAGACAAGAGTTTCCTTCCGTTCTCTTCGAATCCCCTGTAAGATAAACGTCATCTCCAGCCTCTATGCCCTCTTCATCACAGATACGTGAAAGGTCAAAGACTGTCTTTCTTGAAAGGTAGAACAAATCCTCATACCCCAGAAGCTTATAGGGATTATACTTATCCCTGTCACCCGGAATCGTAAGGGTAATATATACCTTCTCCGCCAGTTTAAGGCATTTGCGTAACAGGCGATATTGAACCGGTGTAAAGCCCGTAAATCCGTCAAATACCATGACCGAGTCCTTCACAAGCTTTGACTTGTCTATTCTTTCGCACACCAAATCAAGGGTTTCCTCCTTGGTGATAAAGGAACCCTCTATGTATTCAAGGAATTTCTCATAGACGATGCTTAAGTCCTTAAGCTTGTAAAAAAGCGCACCTCTCCCCTTGCAGCTTTCAAGGAGCTTTTCTGTTTCTTCCTTACCGATTCCATACTGCATGAACTCGGAAATTGAGCTCTTAATCTCATGGATATAGCCCTGCTTTGAAAGATTCTTTCCAAGGATTGTCAGGTCATCGACTATGTTGCCGGAAAGCTTCCTTAAAACAAGGCTCTTTCCCGTATCATCAAGAATGGGACGCTTATCAAAGCCACACTCCTCAAATATTCTGTGAGTGAGTCTGGAGAAGCTTAAAATATCTATATTCATAATGCAGTTTCCGGGGGATAGGGTCACCAGATCCTTCTGGGTCTGCATGGTAAACTGGTCGGGAACCACGATAAGGAAATTCTTCCCCGGTTCCTTTGATGCCCTGTCTAGAATTTCATTGTAGATATATCGGCTTTTACCTGATCCGGAGCCGCCGAAGATATAGTTTAGACTCATAACCGCAACACCTTTTGTTTCTTATTACCCTTAAGAAAAAATTATAAATATATGATAGCATATTTTGCTTTTAATTTAGCGGATTATGAGTTAAAATCATCATATAGATTTCTTTAAGGAGGACCGAGACATGGCTAAATTTGGTAAATTTTTATTTTCAACTGCTTTACTTGGCGCAGCTGCCACCGCTGCTTATCACTTCTACAAGAAGGACAGCAAGAACTTCACAGATTTAGATGAGGATGAAGATGACGATTATGATGATTTCAGCGATGATTTAGACGATGATGAAGATACAGATTCCGCATCCAGAAGTTATGTTTCATTAAATAAAGTTACAGAGTTCATGGACAAGGTTGACGAGAAGGTTGGTCCTTCAATCGACAAGGCAGTTGAGGCTGCTAAGCCCGCTGTTGAGAAGGCTGTAGAGGCTGCAAAGCCTGCTTTCGAGAAAGCTATGGAGACCGTATCTCCCGTTGTTGACAAGGTCAGCGAGAAGGTTGAGGAATTCTTTGATGACAGAAAGAAAGCTGAGCCCGCTTACTTTGATGACGATGATGAAATTGAAGAATAATTAAATTAAGAATTAACAAAAGGGACAAGCATCCGCTTGTCCCTTTTATATTTTTTATCTTTATCCTCTGTCTTCTCCCGGATTAACATGAATCATTATATGCTTAATTTCCGGGAATTCCTTTTCAAGATTATCATGTACCCTCTCGGCCACATTGTGAGCATCCAGCAGAGTGCTGTATCTGTCCACAGCTATTTCACAGTCCACATACACCTTGTTTCCGAACTGTCTTGTCATCAGAAGATCGATTCCTTCCACATCCTCATCATTTTCAATGAACTCTCTGATTCTCTTCTCAAATTCAGGAGAACAGGAAGTATCAAGAACCTTCTTTATTGCGTCGTTTACAATGTCATATGCGGTCTTCAGAATAAAGAGGCAGATGATGGTGGACGCAATCACATCCATAACGGGATATCCCAGTTTAGCAGCTCCGATACCTATGAAGGAGCCAATGGAGGAGAAGGCATCCGATCTGTGGTGCCAGGCATCCGCCACAAAAGCGTCCGAGTTAAGTCTCTTGGCATGATGCATTGTATAGTGGAACATTGCCTCCTTTACAACTATTGAAACAACAGCTGCTACTAAAGGCAGAAACGTAGGAATTTCAAGATTTTTCCATTCACCGCTTATAATCTTAGAGATTCCGGAATAGCCTATTCCAACGCCTGCGAAAGCAAGTATTACTCCGAGAATCATTGAAGCTATACTCTCAAATCTCTCATGTCCGTAGGGGTGGTCGTTGTCCGGATCCTTTCCGGCCATTTTGACACCTATTATTGCAATAAATGTGGCGACCACATCCGAAAGGGAATGTACACCGTCGGAAACCATAGCGCTGGATTTACCGATTGCTCCGGCAAAGAGCTTAAAGGCCGACAGTACAATATTACCTCCTATGCCCACAAGGGACAGTTTTTTGATGGTCTTTTCTTCTGACATAGCTAACCCCCACCATCCTTATTTTTGCATTTTATATACAGGATCAGCCGGGTAACCGCCCTTCAGTTTCTGCATTCCGCGGTTAACGGCGTCCTTTGAATTCTTCCAGTCTGCATCCTTATTGCGATAGTCGAACTTCTCTATGAGCCAGGAAACATCCTCAAACAGTCTGTCCATGTTGGACTCCATAAGAGCAAACATGTCTCCAAAGAATGCTTCCTTCTCCTTGTCGGGAATCTTCTTTTCAGCCATCTCACACAAATCTCCGAAGTGAGAGACGCAAAAGCCCTTGCTGTTTTTGATTTTCTCCCTGAACTCTTCATCCTTCTTGTACATAACGAAGAAAGTATCCAGGTATCTTTCAAACTCTTCCTTAAACTGATTACATATATAACAACTGTTATCTCTTCCCTTTGCCCATGCAGAAACATTGTTTCCGGGATTTTCTCCGGTGACCCTTCCCTTGAAGCCTATTTTGACAGGGGAATAAGCCTTAAATTCCTTTTTCATGGCTTCAATGGTTCTCATATAGTGGGTCTTTAATATCCAGCCGTTTCCGAGGGTATTTCCGTACTCAAACATCTTCTTCCAATGTTCACGGCAAAACCCATATTTGTCCGTCAGATCTCTGACATCACTTTCCATGTATGAAGAGCCGGAACCCAGGGTAAAGTCCAGTAAATCCTGCTCCGCCTTCCTCTCGATATAGCAGAATGGGCACTCGTCGTTGGCATTTACCGCATCATTAAGAGGAATGGTGTATAATTTTTCTTTCATTTTATCAAAACTCCTTGCAAGCAATATTCAGCATATGGTATATTAAATATCGACTTCTTTAGTCAACGAAAGGTGACCTAAACCCATGAATGACAAGTTTTTTGATCTCAAAAAAGAGAAGCAGGACCGCATAATCAACGCGGCAATGAAGGTATTTGCCCTTAACGGATACCGAAACGCCTCAACAGACGATATCGTCAAGGAGGCAGGCATCAGCAAAGGTCTTCTCTTTCATTATTTCGAGAGCAAAATCGGGGTTTACACCTTTCTTTTCGATTACAGCGCAAGATACACCACTCTTGAATTAAAGAGCAACGTGGATTCGGATTTGACCGACCTTTTCGAGATTATGCGCCAGATCGAGTTTTCCAAGCTTCTTACAATCCGATCCCATCCCTACATGCAGATGTTCTTAAAATCCTGCATGAAGGAGGACATTTTCGAGGCATTGGCTGCCATCGAGGAGAAGCGCACCGCCTTAAGCGAACTATACGACTCCATCTACATGCAGATAGATCCCTCAAACCTTGTGGAAGATGCCGATAAGGACATGCTTCTCGGAATGATTAAGTTCACCACCGAAGGCCTTATGAACCGCTACTTCAGAGAGGAATGCTACCAGTCGGTAGAGTTTTATGAGGATGTAAAAGCCTATATAGGCATGCTTGAAAAGATATCAAAAAGGACGAACCTCTGATGAGATTCGTCCTTTATTTTATTTCTTAAGCTCTTCTAAAAGTTTGTCCTTTAAATCCCTTAATTTGTCCTTGGTCTTTGAAGGTGTTGAAGGGTTGGTCAAAAGCTTGGCCACAAGCTTGGACGATGTCTCAAACTGCTTATTCTCATATGCCAGAACTGCAAGCAGATAATCGATGGTGTTGGCATCCATTCCGCAAATCTGACCGCTCTCGCTTCCTACAGCAGACATAAATCCGTCGAATGCGTTCTTTAAATATGCCATCTCCTGAGCCTGAATCTGCTTCTTCATCTCAGCGTTCTCGGGAGTTGCATCCAAAGATTCATTCCAGCCTCTCATAAGCCATGCTGTCTTAAGGCAAATGAAAGCCTTCTCGGAGTCCTTAGCCTTACGAACCATTGCATTTGCAAGAGCAAGCTGATATCTCTTAAATGCGAATTCGTAACTGTAAGTCTCCTTGTTCTCCTCTTCCCATCTGAAGTTCATGGAAATATTATCCTTAATGAGCTTAGCGGTTCCGGGGCTCATGGGCTTATGGAATCTGGTAAGGGCCGCATATCCGCAGACAGGGCATACAATAACGTCATATTTAGTTATATCGATACCCTCGAATACGGTACGTAAATCCATGTCCTGATGGGACATCTTAGCCTTACCGGTCTTCATGTTCTTGGCAGTAATCTTGCTGTCACATACCGGACACTCGAATCCCTTGTCAAAAAGAATATCCTTCTCTTCCACTACAATGGGCTTCTTGGGACCTTCAACCGAAACTTCCTTCGGCTTCTCAAAAAGATCCATTTTTTCAATGTTGCCAAGTCCCATACTGGATAAACCGGAAAATAAATCTGTCATGCTGAATCGCCCTTTCGTTGTATTCTTATATCATTTTAACACATTATTCTGACTTAGGTAAAACAAAGGAACTCTTAAGTGAAACAATCCTGTTGAATACAAGCTTGCCTTCCTCAGGCTTAGCATCCTTACAATCAAGGCAGAAGAAGCCCTGACGTACAAACTGGAATGAATCATAGGGTTTCGCCTTCAAAAGCTCAGGCTCGGCCATACACTCTGTAAGAACTGTGAGTGAATTGGGGTTAAGGTTAAGACTTCCGTCCTCCTTGTTATAAACACCCTTCTCCTCATCAACAATGTTCTCATAGAGACGGCATTCAACCTTTACGGCCTCCTTGGCGGGAACCCAGTGGATTGTACCCTTGACTTTACGTCCTGTGAATCCGCTTCCTGACTTGGTCTCGGGATCATATGTACAGTGAACCTCAACAACCTTGCCGTTCTCATCCTTAACGCAGCCTGTGCAGGTTACGAAGTATGCGCTCATTAGACGAACCTCGTTGCCGGGGAAAAGTCTGAAGTACTTCTTGGGAGGCTCCTCCATGAAGTCCTCTCTGTCTATATAGAGTTCTCTTCCGAAGGGAACCTGACGGGTTCCAAGGGCCTCATTCTCAAGGTTATTGGGAACCTCAAGCATTTCGGTCTGTCCTTCGGGATAGTTGTCGATAACAAGTTTAACGGGGTCAAGTGCAACCATCATACGAGGTCTCTTAATCTTTAAGTCCTCTCTGATGCAGTACTCAAGCATTGCATAGTCTGTTGAAGAATTAGCCTTGCTGACACCGCAGAGTTCAACGAACATTCTGATGGATTCAGGGGTAAAACCTCTTCTTCTAAGGGCTGCAATTGAAACAAGTCTGGGGTCATCCCAACCGTCTACAATGCCTTCCTCAACCAGTTTCTTGATATATCTCTTACCTGTTACAACGTTTGTAAGGTAAAGCTTTGCAAATTCTGTCTGCTTGGGAGCCTGCTCGGGAGTCTCCTTATATCCAAGCTCAATAAGAACCCAGTCGTACAAAGGTCTGTGATCCTCAAACTCAAGGGTACAGATGGAGTTGGTGATTCCCTCCACAGCATCCTCAATGGGATGAGCATAGTCGTACATGGGATAGATGCACCACTTATCGCCTGTATTATGGTGAGTCATGTGAGCCACACGATAAATAACGGGGTCACGCATGTTCATGTTGGGTGATGCCATATCAATCTTGGCACGAAGCACCATGGCTCCGTCCTCAACCTTGCCGCTCTTCATTTCTTCAAAAAGCTTAAGGTTCTCCTCAACGCTTCTGTCTCTTCCGGGATCGTTCTTGCCGGCCTCAGTAAGGGTACCGCGGTACTCCTTAATCTCGTCGGCACTAAGGGTAGAAACATACGCTTTTCCCTTATTTATAAGCTTAATAGCGCCTTCGTACATCTGATCAAAATAATCGGATGCGAAAAACAGCCTGTCCTCAAAATCAGCTCCGAGCCACTCAATATCCTTCTTGATGGATTCAACGAATTCAATCTTCTCCTTGGTGGGGTTGGTGTCGTCGAAACGCATGTTGAACTTTCCGCCGTATTCCTTGGCAAGTCCGTAGTTTAAAAGTATGCTCTTTGCATGTCCTATGTGAAGATAACCGTTGGGCTCCGGAGGGAAACGTGTACAAACGTGGTCGTAAACGCCCTCTGAAAGGTCCTTGTCAATCATCTGTTCAATAAAATTTCTGCTTCTTTCTTCTGCCATGTCTATCCTCTAATCTGCGCCAAAAACCTGCGCACACGATAAATACGAATGCGTTGCCGCACCCGTATCGATATCTTATCACAAATATTTCAAAAAAGAAAGTTTTAGTGGTGGAAAAGGCGTATGCCGGTGAATGCCATTGTCATGTAGTACTTGTCGGCACAATCGATTACCACATCATCTCTTACTGAGCCCCCGGGCTGAGCAATATACTCAACACCGCTCTTATGAGCTCTTTCGATATTGTCTGAGAAGGGGAAGAATGCATCTGAACCGCAGGTCACACCCTTAAGTGTTGAAAGCCATGCCTTCTTTTCCTCTCTGGTAAACTCATTGGGTCTGGTCTTGAAAATCTTCTCCCAAGCCCCGTCCTTTAAGACATCTTCGCACTCATCGCCCATGTATACGTCGATGGCGTTGTCTCTGTCGGCTCTTCCGATATCATCTCTGAACTCAAGGCCAAGAACCTTGGGAGACTGACGAAGATACCAGTTGTCGGCTTTGCTTCCTGCAAGTCTTGTACAGTGAATTCTTGACTGCTGGCCTGCACCGATACCGATGGCTTGGCCGCCAAGGCAGTAGCAAACCGAGTTGGACTGAGTGTACTTAAGAGTAATCATGGCTATCTTCATGTCAATAAGGGCTGACGCGGGAATGTCCTTATTTTTGGTAACAATGTTTGAGAAAATAGCATCATCTATCTTAAGTTCATTTCTGCCCTGCTCAAATGTCACACCGTAAACCTGCTTTCTCTCAACAGGGTCGGGAACATAGGTGGGGTCTATCTGAATTACGTTGTAAGCGCCTTTCTTCTTCTCCTTGAGAAGTGCCAATGCTTCATCCGTATATCCGGGAGCAATTACGCCGTCTGATACCTCTCTTTTGATGAGTCTTGCTGTATCCACGTCACAAACGTCCGAAAGCGCAATAAAATCTCCGAAGGAGGACATTCTGTCGGCTCCTCTGGCTCTTGCATATGCGCATGCCAAAGGTGATAACTCACCCAGATCGTCCACCCAATAGATGCGTGCCAGAGTCTCTGTAAGAGGCAATCCTACTGCAGCACCTGCCGGAGATACATGTTTAAAAGAGGTGGCTGCAGGGAGTCCCGTAGCCTCCTTAAGTTCCTTAACCAGCTGCCAACCGTTCAAAGCATCCAAAAAGTTAATGTATCCCGGTCTGCCGTTTATTACCGTAACAGGAAGCTCCTGTCCATTTTCCAGGTAAATACGGGAAGGTTTCTGATTGGGGTTACATCCGTATTTTAATTCAATCTCTTTCACTCCAAAGCCCTCTCTTCGCTATTTAGTTATTTTTATTGTAAATTCTGGTGTCTACGGCGCCCGTTTCAAGATTGATGAATCTTACGAACAGTGACACCTTGTTGTCTGTATTTAAGCTTGCCCATACCTTGTCGGCAAAAACGTCAACATCTCCGTCGATGATTACCTTCTTGGGTTCGCCCTCAAAGCTGGGAAGGGGGTTGCCGTCTCCCATGTATGTATGAATGAATCTTCCCTCTCCTGCCTTGGGATTCTTGTAAGAATATGTATATCTGTTGCAGGATGAAGGGTCTCCGTCGTTGCTCTTTAAGATGGACATCTCAAAGAAAAACTCCTCCTCATTGTGAAGAAGTGCGGAAATCCTGGGGGTATAGTTTGGACCGTCAGGCTCAAACTCTCTGGTTCTTAAACTCTCTTCGAAGGATTTACCCTCCTTAAGTCCGTCGTAAACTGTATCGGTCTGATCACCGTTTGTAACGATGGTGCGCTTGTCAAGAACTCTGACGGGTGCATAGATGATAAGACTGGGGTCTTCAAGCTTGGCGGGATCAAAAGCCTTGGTTCTGATGCCGTCTCCATCCTTCACGAAAACTCTGTTTCTGCTGTTCTCGCTTCTTCCCATGATGAAGTAAGCCGTAACCGCATGTTTTCCGTCCTTAGACTTGCCTACTACAATCCCTCTTCCGGGATATGCATTTCCTTGTAATTCCTTTTCAAGTGAGAGTAATTCCATTAATTGCCTGCTGCCTCCAAGTTAATATATTTCTTAAGGAAGTTCTTCTTGGGCATGGGTCTGTCAAAGAAGTAACCCTGAACAAGACGAACTTTCATTCCTTCAAGCACCTTGTACTGCTCCTTTGTTTCGATACCTTCCACACAGATGCTTACGCCGATGGTACTTGCAAGTTCCGCAACCATCTTGATAAAGGACTGGGAGTAAGCGTCGTCGGAAAGCTCTTTTACGAAGCCCTGATCCACCTTGATAACATCGAAGGGAATCTCTCTGATATGGTTAAGGGAGGAATAACCTGTTCCGAAATCATCAAGTGCAATACGAACGCCAAGGCTCTTAATCTTATTAAGAATCTCCTTCATACGCTCCATGTCGTTAATTGCCAGGCTCTCGGTAACCTCAAGAGTAAGGTTTCTGGGGTTAATCTCCGTGCGTGTAACTATATCTCTTACTATTTCAAATATATCTGTCTGAAGAAGCTGCACAACCGAAAGGTTAACATTAACCTTATATTCCGGCTTGCCGTGAGTATTCCAGTAACGGCAGTCTCTGCAGGCCTCCTCCAAAACATGGTTTCCTATGGGATTGATAAGTCCCAGGTATTCTGCCAGGGGAATGAAATCCGAAGGAGCAATGAATCCAAGTTCCGCGGAGTTCCATCTGATGAGAGCCTCGGCTCCAGTACAGGGTGTACCTTCAACAGAAATATCGATAATGGGCTGATAGTAAACCTCAAACTCTCTGTAACCGTCAGCAGTGGCGTCTCTCATGTTCTTTTCCATGTCAAGACGTCTGTTGGAAAGGGACTCTATGCCGTCAGAGTAGTTGGCAACACGGTTCTTACCGCTCTTCTTTGCCTCATACATGGCAATATCCGCTTTCTTGATAAGGTCCTGAACATTCTCGCCGTCGTCAGGGAAATTAACAACGCCCATGCTCATGGTACAGTAGTAATCCGCATCCTTAAGGAACCAGGGCTTGCCGAAAATATCCTTGATTCCGATGACGATATTCTCAAATTTATCAAAGCTTTCGGGAGCAATAACAACGACAAATTCGTCTCCGCCCATTCGATAACAGGTGTCTTCAATTCCCTCAATACGCTGAAGAGAGTGAGAAATGGACTTAAGGAGCACATCGCCGTACTGATGTCCCAAGCCATCGTTAATGTGTTTGAAGTCATCAAGGTCAAGATAGAGAAGAGCACCTCTTGTATTGTTCTTCTTGGCCTCATCCACATGTCTTGCCAGGTCTCTCTCACAGCACATTCTGTTGTAAAGACCCGTCAGGAAATCGGTGTATGCCTGCTGCTCAATGCGACGCTGATACAGCTTCTTGTCCGTAATATCGTAGAGGGAGAAAAGGTCAACCTTTCTTCCGTCTACCCATGTAATTCTTGTGCTTAAAAGGTCGTACCACATACCGCCCTCAACATAGGAGAACTCGCAGGAGCCCTTCTTGTCGTCCATGGGCTTGCCCACATCAAGAAGCTTGTCTATGGTACCGTCCTTAAGCTCAGCGGAAAAGTTGTTTCTGAAAATTCTGTTGGCAAAAAGCATGGTTCCGTCTTCGCTGTCCCTTACATAAATGCCGCAGCATACGTTGTCGAGGACCGTCTCCAATGACGCATAGGAGCCTGCCAGGGAATTCTTCTGGATTCTCTTTGTGAGAATTGACTGAATAACCTTAACCGCGTCGGAAATGAACTTAATCTCGTCTACAAGCCAGTTCTTCTCGACTCCGGTCATAAGGAATGTGGCATGCATTCTCTTGCTTCCCTGAATAATCAGAGGGAAGGAGATAAATGCCCTTATATCATTTTCGGCAAGCTTATCCTTGGCCTCGAAATTTGAAAGGGAATCCGAGGATAAAACTACCGGTTTGTCTCCAAATAAATAACTCATTGAGGGGATGTTTCTGGTCTGGTCAAAGAATGAGACCACACCTTCATGACACCACTCCGTAAGCACATCCATTGTGTCTGTGCCTGCAGTGGTCTGAATAATCTGAACGCTGCTGCAGCCTATATGCTGCCCAACAATTCTGATGACCTTCTCCAAAAGTGTTTCAATGGGGTCATCATTGTCAAGAAGTCCCACCACCTCAGTGGTAGCTTCGCTTCTCTCCAAATGTCTTTGAAGTTCCTCGTATGAAACAAGGTTCTTTCTGTTTTCTTCCTTAGCTGTCTCTATATCAGATCTGCTCTGGAGGAGACTTTCAGATGTCTCTCTTAAAAGGTCCAAAGCATCAAAAAAGCGTTTGTCCGTGGTATGGGTCTTAAACCGACGAGCTTCATCGTCGATTACTCCGGCCACAAACCAGGCAAACTGCTTAAAGTTTCCATTGCTCACAGACAAAGCCGCAAGGCGAACACCGTGGCTCTTGAATTCCTCAACTGCCACATCTTCAAGTGTTCCTTCCGACACTCTGTCCAATAAAGTTTTGATTTCCGACTCTTCAATAAGTTCCTTAAGCAAAGCCACATCATCTGCGTCTCCGCTCATGTCGGTCACGGGATACCCATCGGTATCGAAGCACTGTGCAAAAAGATCCGCCGTCAGGCAAAACTTTTCTTGAAAGTGCAAGACTTCCCTACTTAAGTCCATATAATTATTATTTGCCTCCCAGTAATCATGGCAACTGAGGGAGATTTAAAAAAATATCCCACAGTTACCATAACTATATCACATATTACAACATAAAACAATGTATCTAGTGGTGGTATAATTGTACTATTCTAGATATTGTGTTTATCTCTCGTCAGGGCTGTAGTTAGGAGCTTCCTTTGTAATCTGAATATCATGAGGATGGCTCTCCTTTAAGGATGCAGCGGAGATCTTCACAAATCTTCCCTTCTCTTTAAGCTCTTCCACTGTTCTTGTTCCGCAGTAGCCCATTCCGGAACGAAGTCCGCCAAGAAGCTGGAATACCGTATCTTCCACAAGTCCCTTGTAGGCCACACGACCCTCGACACCCTCGGGAACAAGCTTTTTGGCATTGGTCTGGAAATATCTGTCCTTGCTTCCGTTCTCCATGGCAGCAATGGAACCCATTCCACGATAAACCTTGTATTTTCTTCCCTGATATAACTCGTAGTCTCCGGGAGATTCGTCACATCCCGCAAACATTGAACCCATCATGCAGACATTTCCGCCGGCGGCAATGGCCTTTGTAATGTCACCTGAGTACTTGATACCACCATCGGCAATAATGGGGATTCCGTACTCTTTTGCCACGCTGTAGCAATCCATAACGGCCGTTATCTGAGGAACACCTATACCTGCAACAACACGGGTAGTACAGATGGATCCGGGACCGATGCCGACTTTGACTGCGTCTGCACCTGCCTCAATAAGTGCCCTTGTTCCCTCTGCCGTAGCCACGTTACCTGCGATAACGGGAAGGTCGGGATATTCTTTCTTAATCATCTTCACGCAGTTAAGAACGTTCTGTGAATGTCCGTGTGCGGAATCAAGAACTATTACGTCTACCTTTGCTGCAACAAGTGCCGCAACTCTCTCAAGGCAGTTTGCTGTGATTCCTACTGCAGCTCCGCAGAGAAGTCTTCCCTGGGAATCCTTAGCGGAAAGAGGATATTTAATGGTCTTCTCTATATCTTTGATGGTGATAAGACCCTTTAAGTTAAAATCATCATCAACAATGGGGAGCTTCTCTTTTCTTGCCTTGGCAAGGATGAGCTTTGCCTCCTCCAATGTAACTCCTTCTTTTGCCGTGATAAGCCCTTCGCTTGTCATGGACTCTTTGATTTTCTTGGAAAAATCTGTTTCGAATTTAAGATCTCGGTTGGTGATGATACCTACCAGTTTCTTGCCTTCGGTGATGGGAACACCGGAAATTCGGAATTTACCCATTAACTCGTCGGCATCCTTCAAAGTATGCTCAGGTGAAAGCGAGAAGGGATCTGTAATGACTCCGTTTTCGGAACGTTTAACCTTGTCAACCTCCTCTGCCTGTGCTTCGATTGACATATTCTTGTGGATAATACCGATTCCACCCTGTCTTGCCATGGCAATTGCCATGCGGTGCTCTGTAACGGTATCCATGCCTGCACTCATAAGGGGAATGTTCAATACGATTGACTTGGTAAGATGTGTATGCAAGTCAACTTCATTGGGAACAACCTGTGAGTAGCCCGGAACCAGAAGCACGTCATCGAATGTGATGCCTTCGCCGATAATCTGACCCATTTTTCTCCTCCTGTATATTTTTGCGAATTATAGAAGCAAGTGATTGCTTCCAATATAGGTATAAATAAAACTTCCTGGCCATCAGGTCGGGAAGTTTATGCACAATAGTTAATATAAAAAGACTTTTCTGGGCGCAACTGTCTTAATTGCATTGAGAAGCTCGCCGGAAGGATTAAAGATAACCTTTTCTTCGCCCTTGTAAAACATTGCATAGCGGGTGTCAGGTACGTCAACAATACCTGTGCTGTAATCTTTAACCTTTACCTGTCTGTTGTTGTAGCTGTCAAGCTCGTGGGAGTTAACAGGCGCAATGATTTCAATTCCTTCAACATCGTACTTTGCAACTCTTTTACGCTTGCTCTTGTCCATGATCTTGTCAATGGTGATTTCCTTGTCAAGGTATAGATACTCGAACTCAAGGTTTGCATTTCTCTTAACGAAAAATGCGCCCACGCCGAAAACAACACCGACAATGAAGATTATCGGGGATGCCACCAGTCCGTATAAAATTCCGAGTCCTGCGACGATTGTGAGAATCCACTGACAAATTGTTAAGATAATGGATGGTTTACGCCCAACCAGGCATTCTACATAGGTATCGCTCATTAATGTTCTCCTAAATGTTACTTTATATTAAATCACAATTAATTGGCTTCGTAAAGGTGTAAATATGCTCAACCTTTATGGAAAAAACGTAAATTTCTCCGTTAAAATCACTCATCAAACAAAGGAGTGGAGAAATATCTTTCCGCTGTGTCGGGAAGAACGGTGACAACAGTTTTGCCTTTTCCAAGTTTCTTTGCAAGCTTTAAGGCTGCCGCAACGTTGGTTCCGCTGGAAATTCCGCACATGATGCCTTCCTTTGAGGCCAGATCCTTTGCAGTCTGTAAAGCTTCATCGTCCGATACGATATATATGTCTTCATATATGGAAGTGTTTAAGTTTCCGGGAATAAGTCCGTCACCGATTCCCATCTGAAGGTGGGTTCCGATGCTTCCGCCTGAAAGAATTGCCGCATTCTCAGGCTCTACTGCCCAGATTGTAATATCAGGATTCTTCTTCTTTAACACTTCGCCGATGCCGCTTAAGGTTCCGCCGGTACCAAAACCTGAACAGAAGCCGTCAATTGGTCCGTTAACGTCCTTTAGGATTTCAAGGGCTGTAGAAGTTTTGTGAACCTGAGGGTTTGCCGGATTCTCGAACTGCTGAGGGATGAAAACATTGGGGTCCTCCTTGGCCATCCTCTCTGCAGTTTTTACACATTCATCAATGCAGTCTCCGATGTTTCCCGCATCGTGAATGAGAATCACCTCGGCTCCGTAATGTCTTACAAGTTTATGACGCTCCTCAGACACGGAATCAGGCATGATAATCACTGTTTTGTAGCCTCTCACCGCACCGATAAGGGCAAGTCCGATGCCCTGATTTCCGCTGGTGGGTTCAACAATGACGGTGTCCTTGTTTATAAGGCCTTTCTTCTCTGCGTCCAGAATCATGTTGTAGGCCGTTCTGGTTTTGATAGAACCACCTACATTCAGGCCTTCAAACTTCACAAGGACCTCTGCGCTGTCAGCCTCCGTCATATGATTCAGGCGAATCAGGGGTGTGTGTCCCATAGCCGCCAGGATGTTGTCGTATACCATCTATAAAACCTCTCAATCTGTAAGCCAGTCCAAAAACTGACGTCCTAAATCTGCATGTGTTTCTGTAAGAAATCCGAATACTATAACTTCATCCTCAGGGTAGAAACCGTATTCAGTGATTTTACCACGTAAATCATCTTCTATAAAAATGCCCACGGGAATGGGGTCTTTCATGGCTTCGGGATTCTTTCTGTCCACCGTATCCTCTTTAAGCACAGGGGCATTGGACTCGGCTATTTCGCCGAAATCCGCCTCTTCTTCGGCGTCAAACTCAGCCCTGTCAATGTAATAGAAGTGGTCCTTATACTTCTCTATCTGCTCAGGAGTCAGAACCTGGCGAAGATCCATGAATGTTTCGTTCTTGGCATAATTGGTGAATAGGCTCTTCTCCATCACCGCATTGTCGATGTCCCCTGCATAAATCATGGCAACAAATCTTTGAACCATTGCCATGGAAGTCTGGTCATAGCCATCCAGGGAAAACCTTGTGGTATCATCAAGGCGCACTTCAAACTTATCCAGGTCCACGTCTGTGGTCTTGGCAAACTCATCCATAAACCCGGTTTCCGCGTCCATGGAAAAGCTGTTTAAGAACGTGCAGTAATACGCGTAATCCTTCTTGTTTACCGCATCCCTTATAAACACGATAGCAAGAATCAAAACAAAGATGCCCACGATTGTGTGCACCTTGTAATAGTACCAGAAATAGTCAAGCTTCTCCTTGAAACTCTTATTCTTTATGGATTCTCTTTCTTCCTTAAATTCATCCATTACGGGCATGATACAACTACCTTCGTTTCTATAATAATTTAAATGCGGGATGCTCCGTCACCGATGTCCACAATGTAGAACTCAGCCTTATAGCCGGTTTCCTTCTCATAGGGCTCATCGATAGCCTTGATAAAAGCGTCAACCGCTTCATTCTTCACAATACTTACCGTACAGCCTCCGAAGCCGCCACCTGTGATTCTTGAGCCGATAACACCGGGCTGCTTCCAGGCAAGTTCCGTCAAAAGGTCGCACTCTTTACAGGAAACCTCGTAGTCGTCCCTCAAGGATACGTGGGATGCGTTCATGAGCTTTCCGAATGTTTCTATGTCATTGGCCTTCAAAGCTTCCACAGCCTTGATGGTTCTTCTGTTCTCGTAAACTGCGTGTTTTGCACGCTTCTTATTTATCTCATCCCGGATTGCGTCCTTGTGGGCCTCGAACTCTTCCTCTGTCAAATCTCCGAGAGTCTTAATATCAATCACCTTCTGAAGGTCCTTTAAGGCCTCTTCGCACTCTCTTCTTCTGTCGTTATAAGCGCTGGTTACAAGGCTGTGCTTAACCTTTGAGTTGGTGATGACAATCTTGGCATCAGCAAGCTTAACCGGTGCATGCTCGTACTCCAAAGTATTTGTATCAAGGAAAATCGCGCAGTCCTTCTTGCCCATTGCTGATGCAAACTGATCCATGATGCCGCAGCTAAGGCCGTTATAGTTATTCTCCGAATACTGACCGAATTTCGCAAGGTCCACTCCGGTTACGCTGGTAAAACCGTAGGTATCTCTAATCATAGTTCCGGTGAGAACCTCAACGGATGCAGATGATGAAAGGCCGCTTCCTGCAGGAATATCTCCCCAGATTAAGATGTCAGCGCCCTGATTTATCTCATATTTATTTAAAATGAATGTCCAGAACACTCCCTTTGGATATGCGGTCCAGCCCTCTTCAGACTTCGGATTAAGTTCATCCAAAGATGTTACAACCACACCCTTGTCAGGGAAGTTAACGGAGAAGAATCTTAAGGTTCTGTCCGCTCTTTTCTTAATCATTCCGTAGGTTCCGATGGTTAATGCACAGGGGAAAACATGTCCGCCGTTGTAGTCGGTGTGCTCGCCGATAAGGTTAACCCTGCCCGGAGCGAAGTACCACTCCTTGGGAGCTTCCTCACCAAAGTTCTCCCTGTAAGCCTTCTCCATCATTGCTCTGATTTCATTTCTTTCCATGTATATAACCTCTCCAAATTGGTTTCCCTAAGTGCATGCTTTGATATTATAACACACTTTTTTGTGTCAAGGATGAGTTTATAAACATTTAATAAAAGCGCATGAGATACATGCGCTTTTACCTAATATCCAATGTTGTTTACGATGCCGATGGAAACGTAGTTGTCCAGGATTGCTCTGAAGTCGCTGCCCTCCTCGGCGATAAGTCTGGGAACCCCCTCAATCATGTAGCGGATGCCGCCGTTTGGAAGTTCCTCGATAACGTTGTAGTGATCCTTGTAGTACATGTTGGGCGAGACGGTTCGATCCCACAAAATTCCCTTGCACTCGGAAAGCTTGCACTGGGGGAAGTTGACGTTGTGGATGTGGCCTGCGGGAAGGGGTGTGTGGATGAGTTTCTCAAGGATTTCCTCCAGATAGTGGTCCGTCACCTCGTGGGGCTCGTCGAAGCCCTCAGAAACCGCAATGGCGTGATAGCCCTGAAAAGCCGCCTCAAAAGCCGCTCCGGCCGTGGCTGAATACTGAATGTCCGCAGCCAGGTTAAAGCCCAGATTGATTCCGGACAAAACCACGTCGGGCAGCGCCGGCATAACGTTAAGACTTCCCACTCTCACGCAGTCAGTAGGCATTCCCGAGCATGAAAAAGCCCTGACTCCCTCAACGGGAAAATCAGGTACAGGATATACGTCAAGTGGCTCTCTCAAGGTAACCGAGTGGCTTGCTGCACTTCTTTGATGGGCAGGTGCCACCACCCACACTTCTCCGAATTTCTTGGCTGACTCCGCTAACCTCGCAATTCCGTGAGCCATTATTCCATCATCATTTGTAATCAAAAATCTCATTCAAAATATCCTTTACATAAAGAATGTGACAGTTGGGGTCTGGCCCCAATTGTCACATTGATTATATCATATTATGTTCTAGGCGTTGAACATAAGTTTCTCGTTGTTGAAAGCCTTGGTAACAAGGGCTGTGAGAATACCTGCGATGGCTGTGGTGCCCACAAAGCTTACAAGGAAGTTTACAAGAGTAAGTTCACCGGAGCAAACATCTCCCACTGCAAGAGCATTGCCGTATACAGGAACGGCGTAAAGATAGGTTGGTGTGTCGGTGCCGGTTCTGAACATAGTTACCATACCAAGGGCAATAATCACAAGATAAATAGGTGATATAGCTGAGCTTGCTGCCTTGGTGTTTCCTGAATATACGGCCACAAGAGCCACAAGGCTTACATAGAAAAGCACAAGAGCAAGCATGATAAGAAGAAGCTCCACAATCTGAAGTGCACTGAAGGAAACTCCTCCGAATCCGATTCCCGAAAGGGTGGAATCGCTGCCCATAAACGCAAAAGCCAAAACCATGGATGCGGTAGTAACTACGGCAGAAATAGATGATAAGATTGCCATGCCTATAAGCTTACCTGCTGCAATCTCGCTTCTTTTAACGGGGGAAATAAGCATGCTTGCCAAAGTTCCACGCTCTTTTTCACCTGCAATGGCGTCTACTCCGACACTCATTACTCCGGCAAAGAGAAGCATGATTACCATGTAAGGAAGCATCATTCTGATGAACTGGGTATTGGCCATGGATTCCTTGCAAATGTTCTCTGTATTGATATTGAAAACGCTGAGATAATCCACATCACCGTAACGCTCGGTCAAAAGGCTGTTCTTATAGGTCTCAAGCACGGTATTGTTGAACACGGAGTAGGCTTTGCTTGAGTAATTGTTGGTATCGTTATAGTAAATATCTATACCGGGCATTACGCTTCCGCCGGCTGCATATTCATCGGCAATTTCCTCAAAATCAGCAGACAGACAAACCACCAGGTCCATGTCGGAATTCTTGACTTCCTCGTCAAGAGATGCCTTCTTATCGGCGTAGGTTACATCATCGATATAGTTAATCTGTGCATTCTGGGAAAAACCGCTGTTCTCAACAGCGTCTTTAAAGTCATCTGTTGCGTTGGCTATGGTAACAAGGCTTGTGTGCTGCTCAATATCATTTGTCATAACACTTGTCATCTTACCAATCAGTACGTAAATTGCTACGGTGACAATTACAGGAATTACATAAAGACCCATAATCATCTTCTTGTCACCAAAAACTCTGTATAATTCTTTTCTTACAATTAAAGCTATTTTATTCATCTTTATCCCCCTTCTCGGAGCAGTTGTTCTCCATATAAAGCTTAAAGAATGCATCCTCAAGGTCAGCAGTCTGGGTCTTAGCAAGGATTTCGGGAATGGTTCCCTCAATAACCTTGCGGCCTCCGATAATCATTGCCACCTTGTCAGCCAGCTTCTCAGCTTCACTCATGATGTGAGTGGAGACGATGACGGTTTTGCCCTCATTTCTGAGCTTCTTAAGGTAGTCAAGCACACTTCTGGCGGTTACGATATCAAGGCCGGATGTGGGCTCATCGAAGATTACCACCTCAGGATCGTTAACAAGGTTAACTACGATGGAAGCCTTCTGCTTCATACCTGTTGAAAGCTCCTCGATTCTCTTGTCCTTGAAATCGCTCATATCGAAGGTTTCGAACAGTTCCTTCTTACGCTTCTCGATGGTTGCATCGTCAAGATTCTTGATTCTACCGAAAAATGTGAAAAGGTAATCTACGGTAAAGTGCTCGTCAAGCTTTATCTCATTGGTCAAGAAACAGATGGAATCTCTTACCTTCTGAGCTTCCTTCACTGTATCATGACCGTTTACCTTAATGTATCCCTTGGTGGGGGTCAGCAAGGTGGATACATTACGAAGTGTTGTGGTCTTGCCTGCACCGTTGGGTCCCAGGAGAACCGTTATCTGTCCGTCCTCAGCCACAAGAGATAAATCGTTGACAGCAATCTTAACATTCTTGTTTGTTTTCAGTTCTTTTTTCTTCTTGGCACTAAGCTTGTAGATCTTAGTAAGTCCATTGATCTCTATCATGTTCTCTCCTCTTTTCCGAATTAATTATGTGTTTTATACATCCCCGTCTGTAAGCTTACGATGATACAATACAACGCGCCCGACATTTTGTCAAGTATATTTTACAAAATGTCGGGCGCGTTGTATTGGTCGGGCCGATGTGCAATCACATTTTCTTCAGGTTAAGGCGGAGAGCGTTCATGCAGACGCAGAAGCTGGACAGACTCATGGCGGCGGCCCCAAACATGGGAGGAAGTTCAATTCCGAAATGAGGAATTAAAACACCGGCAGCCAAAGGAATTCCTATACAGTTATAGAAGAAAGCCCAGAAAAGGTTCTCCTTTATATTTGTCATGGTGGCACGACCAAGCTTTATGGCCGTAACAATCTGCTTAAGAGAATTGTTCATAAGAACAACATCCGCCGCATCCATTGCTATATCGGTTCCGCTCTTTACCGCCATTCCAAGATCGGCAGCTTTAAGCGCAGGAGAATCGTTAATTCCATCTCCCACCATGGCAACTTTTGTGACATTCTTGTCATGTTTCTCCTGCAGTGAAGCAACCGCTCCAGATTTGTCTCCGGGCAGGAGGCCGGCCTTTATTTCCTTGATTCCTGCTCTGTCCGCAATGATTCTTGCAGTGCCTTCGTTATCTCCCGTTAGCATAACAGTTCTGACACCAATGTCATTTAACTCTCTGATGGCTTCAGCGGAATCTTCCTTAATGGGATCCTCGCAGGCCATGGCCCCGAGAAGGAAATCAGATGTGGCAAATACAAGGAGAGTCTTTCCCTCCCTTTGCATTTCCTCTATAAACTTCAAAGCATCAGGTTCAATTTCAAGAATCTCCCCTATGTAGGCAGCGCTACCCGCGTAAACTTCAATATCTGCTTCTGCGTCGTCGTCATGGATAAGTCCCTTAAGTCCCTTTCCGGGAATGGCCTCAAATCCGGTTACATCAGGAGCTTCCATGTCTCCGATATATGAAAGAACTGCCGTGGCAAGGGGATGCTCGCTTCTTTTTTCAAGAGCCTTCGCAACTGCCAGGAAAATGTCCCTGTCTGTGTCTTTTTCATTCACATAAATATCAGTAACCGCAGGCTCTCCCTTGGTTACGGTACCTGTCTTATCAAGAGCAACCACATCAATTCGTCCTGCCATTTCAAGAGCGGCTGCTGTTTTGAACAAAATTCCTCTCTTGGCTCCCATACCGTTGCCCACCATTATGGCAACAGGGGTGGCAAGGCCCAAAGAGCAGGGGCAGCTTATGACAAGGACTGTGATGGCTCTGGTCAAAGCGTATCCTATCTCAGCACCGCCTATCATCCAGGCTACGAAAGTTAAGGCTGCAATTCCTATAACCACCGGAACGAAAACACCCGCTACTTTATCAGCCAATCGCTGTATAGGCGCCTTTGTGGCGGATACCTCCCGGACCATTTTGATTATTCCGGCAAAAACAGTGTCATTTCCTACTGCTGTGGCTTCGCATGTAATCGTCCCCAGCTGATTGATGGTGGCTGCCGAAACACTGTCACCCACAGATTTGGTGACGGGCATGCTCTCTCCTGTCAGGGAGGACTCGTTAACAGAGCTTGTTCCCTCTTTTACGATTCCGTCAACCGGAATGCTCTCTCCGGGCTTTACAATAAAGATTTCGCCACGCCTTACAACATCCGCCGCAACGGTAAGTTCTTCTCCGTCCCTTATAACGTGTGCGGTCTTTGGAGACATGGCAATTAAACTCTTTAAGGCATCGGTGGTCCTTCCTTTAGAGTAGCTTTCTAAGGTTTTACCAACGCTGATAAGCACAAGAATCATTGCGGCAGACTCGAAGTATACCTCACCCTCTATCTTAAAAATCACAAGAATCAGGCTGTACACAAAGGAAATTCCGCTGCCCATGGCCACCAGAGTATCCATGTTTGGGGCCAGGTGTCTTGCGCTTTTAAACCCGCTTATGAAAAATCTTCTATGGATAATCATAATGGCCAGGCAAAGCACAATCTGAACCAGCTCGTGAGCCAGGGTTCCATGAGCCAAAGCCGCAGGAACCGGGAAATTAAACATCATGACTCCCATGGAAAAATACATGAGAATCAGAAGAAGTCCCAGGGAGATGAAAAGCCGTTCCATCATGGCTCTTGTCTCTGATTTGGCGGGTTTTTCTTCTGTTTCAAGGCTTATGGGTTTATCCACGTGAAGGCAGGCATTGTAGCCTGCCTCCTCAACTGCTTTAATTATCTCTTCATCACTTACGTCTCCTTCAACTCCCAGGGAGTTTGTAAGGAGGCTGACGCTGCACGTGTTTACCCCGGAAACACCGTTGACGGCCTTCTCAACTCGGGCAACGCATGCGGCACAGGCCATACCTGTAACGTCATATTCTTTCATACAAATTACTCCTCGATATGCTCTCTTCCCTGAGCGATGATGCTTCTTACATGCTCATCCGCAAGAGAGTAGAAAATCAGTTTTCCGTCTCTTCTTGAGTTTACCAGCTTATTTACCTTAAGGATTTTGAGCTGGTGGGAAATGGCTGACTGGGTCATATTAAGTGACGTAGCCAGATCTCCCACGGAGGATTCTCCTTCAAAAAGCACGAAAAGTATCTTTAATCTGGTGGAATCTCCGAAAACCTTAAAAAGATCGGCAAGATCGTAAAGTTCCGTTTCGTTAGGCATGGTTTTGTTTGCTTTTGACATTTTTATACCCTCTTAACATTCAAGGCTCTGATGGCATTTAATACTGCCAGAACCATAACTCCTACATCTGCAAAAATGGCAATCCACATGTTGGCTATACCCAAGGCGCTTAAGATAAGGCAGGCAACCTTGATTCCGATGGCAAGCCAGATATTCTCATAAACGATTCTCATGCACTTTCTGGCGATTCTGATGGCCTTGGAAATCTTCCTTGGATCATCATCCATAAGAACAACGTCTGCAGCCTCAATTGCCGCATCACTACCCATGGCACCCATGGCAATTCCCACATCCGCTCTTGAAAGTACGGGAGCATCGTTAATTCCGTCTCCGACGAAGGCTAAAATTTCGTTCTCGCCCTTATTTGATAAGAGTTCCTCAACCTTATTAACCTTGTCTTCGGGAAGAAGTTCTGCGTGGTATTCAGTAATTCCAAGCTTCTTTGCCACAGCATCTGCGGCTTTCCTGGCGTCACCTGTAAGCATTACGCTCTTGCTTACGCCGGTTTTCTTAAGGCCGTCGATTCCCTCGGCAGAACCTTCTTTAATCTCATCACTGATTATAACATAACCAACGTACTCGCCGTTCTTGGCTACATGAACGATTGTACCTGCCTCAGATATATCGGGAACGCTTAAATTCATGGACTTCATGAGTTTGGCATTTCCCGCAGCGATTTTGTCTCCCTTAACCACTGCTTCAAGGCCGTGACCGGGAATCTCTTTGACATCTTTGGTATCTTCCTGGCTGGGTTTAACGTCGCAGGCATCGATAAGACTTAATGCTATGGGATGAGAGGAATAAACCTCGGCTCCCGCAGCCATTCTTATAAGCTCGCTCTTTTCAACCCAATCCTTCATGGGAACAGCATCAGTTACCTTGAATACGCCCTTTGTAAGAGTACCGGTCTTATCAAAGACCACATATTTCACATTGGCAAGAGCCTCCAAGTAGTTGGAACCTTTTACAAGGACACCTTCTCTGCTGGCTCCGCCGATACCTCCAAAGAAGCTAAGGGGAATGCTGATTACCAGTGCACAAGGACAGCTGATTACCAGGAATGATAAAGCTCTGTAAATCCATTCACCCCAGTTTGCATCACGGCCCATAATCATTAAAACAATAGGAGGAAGGATGGCAAGGGCCAGGGCTGCATAACAGACAATTGGGGTGTAAACCTTGGCAAACTTTGAAATGAAAGCCTCTGATTTGGACTTTCTTGAGCTGGCATTCTCCACAAGTTCCAGGATCTTTGAAACAGTGGATTCGCCGAATTCCTTGGTGGTTTTTACTGTAATAACACCCGTTAGGTTAATGCATCCGCTGATGATTTCGTCGCCTTCAAGGGCTTCTCTTGGAACACTTTCTCCCGTAAGGGCTGAAGTATCAAGAGTGGAGTTTCCCTCAGTGATGATTCCGTCAATGGGAACCTTTTCACCGGGAAGAATCTTTATCAAACTTCCGATTGCCACTTCGTCGGGATCCTTTTTCACAAGTTCACCGTTCTCCAAAACATTGGCGTAATCGGGTCTTATATCCATAAGATTTGAGATGTTTCTTCTGCTTTTGCCGACTGCGTAGCTTTCAAACAGCTCACCAATCTGGTAGAAAAGCATAACCGCCACTGCTTCTGAGTATTCACCCAGGGCGAAGGCACCCACCGTGGCAACCGCCATTAAGAAATGCTCATCGAAGACCTGTTTCTTCATGATTCCTCTGACTGCCTTCTTAATGGTTTCATATCCCACAATCAGATAAGTGATAAGATTAAGGACCGCTTTGATAATCTTCACCGCAATTTCCGGCGTCCCCTCAAGCAGCCCCTCATATGGAATTAAATTGACTGCAAGGGCAAGTGCCCCTGCAACCAATATTTTGATTAATGATTTCTTTTGCTTCTTGCTCATATCGCTACCTCTTACATGAAGATTTCGCAATCATCCTCTACTTTCTTACAATTCTTAAGAACGTCTGCCATAACTGTCTTCTCGTCAGCGCCCTCTTCAAACTCAACGTTCATCTTAAGTGCCATGAAGTTAACAACTGCATCCTTAACACCTTTGGTCTTTCTTGCAGCTTCCTGCATCTTCTCTGCACAGTTAGCACAGTCAACGTCAATCTTGTAAGTCTTCTTCATAGTTTCATCTATCCTTTCGTTTAACCTAATATGTTTTGTTGATATTACCTTTCGTTCATGGCTTTGTTGCTTTGTTTTCACCATGTTTGATTTGTTTTAACATATGAACAACTATTCATATGTTCAAGTAAAGTATAACACCCCCTGAGAGAATGTCAAGGGGTGTTTAAAAGTTTTTTTATTTCGTCCAGTCCCCGGCGTCGGAGGGCATCATGAAGCCACCTCTGGGGGAAAGTCCCACAGTGCCAACGGCAGGGCCGTCAGGCAGGCAGGAACGCTTAAACTGCTGGGTACGGAAGCGCTTAAGGAATGTGCCGAGGCACTTCTCAATCAAAGCTTCGTCGTACTCTTCCTTAAAGGCCACTCGGGCAAGATACTTAATCTTTGCGGGAGTGAAGCCGAAGCGCACCATATAGTATAAGAAGAAGTCATGGAGCTCGTAAGGTCCAAGTAACTCCTCTGTCTTTTGTGAAATCTCGCCCTCTGTGGGAGGAAGAAGCTCAGGAGAAACCGGAGTATCGATAATGTCATTTAATACATCCGCCGTCTCATCCTTATCACACATATCCGCATACCACTTAACAATGGCTCTGACTGTGGTCTTTGTGATATCGCCGTTTACGCAGTACATGGACATGTGGTCACCATTGTAGGTTGCCCAGCCCAGAGCCAGCTCCGACAAATCTCCGGTTCCAACAACAAGGCCGCCGCACTGGTTGGCCATATCCATAAGAACCTGAGTACGTTCTCTTGCCTGTGCATTCTCGAAGGCCGCATCGTGCTTCTCGAAGGGCTGGTCTATATCCTTAAAGTGTGAAAGCACTGAATCCTTTATGTTTACTTCCTTAAAGGTTGCTCCCAGGCTCTCACAAAGTTTAATTGCATTGTTATGGGTTCTCTCGCTGGTTCCAAAACAGGGCATGGTAACGGCAATAACATCTTCCCTTGATAAGCCAAGCAAATCAGCAGTGTGAATTGCCACAAGGAAAGCCAGAGTTGAATCAAGGCCCCCGGAAATGCCGATTAGAAGCTTCTTAACTCCCGCACTTAAGCATCTCTTTCTAAGTCCCATGCACTGAATGTCAAAGATTTCCTTCATGCGATCTCCCCTTACACATGTAGGGCAGGGAATGAAGGGCGTCTTCGAATAGAATCTGTCAAGAAGTGTATCTTCACTCTTTATATAGAAAGGTAATCTCAAATAGTCGTCGTCTTCAAAAGCATCGAAAACCGAAGAGCGAATTCTCTCAGCGGCAATTCTCTCCACATCAATGTCTGAAACAAGAGCGCCATACCCGTACAGCTCGCTCTCGGCAAGAATTTCGCCGCACTCTCCAATAAGTCTCTGACCGCCGTAAACGTAGTCTGTGGTGGATTCGCCAGAGCCCGCTCCGGCGCTTACATATCCACAGGTCAGACGGCCGGACAAAGAAGCCACCGTATTTCTTCTAAACTCTGCTCTTCCAACGATTTCAGCCGTTGCCTGGGGATTAAGTATAAGAGTTGCCCCCGCCTGAACATGGGCTACGGAAGGAGTCTCCGCCAGTGCGGGCTCGTTTCCGATTTCGCAGGCAACAACCAGATCCTCCACAGTCTCGGTGTTAAACAAAAGATTGGTTCCGATGGCAACCTCATCGCCGTCGAAACTTACATATCCCATAATCTCCTCACCTGAGGCAAACCATCTGGAATCGCTAAACTCCCCGTGGTTTGACAGCACCGTCTTGGGGACAAAACCCAAAACATCTCCTCTGTTGATCACAGCTGCCACGTCATAAAGCTTTCCCTCTTTCTTAAGAGGCAGGCCCACAACTATCAAAGCATCCACGTCCTTTGAATGCCATTTAATCTTCTTAAGTCCGTCAAGGGCTGAGGATATAAGAGTTTTTTGCAGGAACAAATCCCTGCAGGTTGCTCCCGTAATGCAAAGTTCAGGGAACACCATAACCTTAACATGCTTTGCGGCGCACTTATCGATTTCCGCCATAATGCTTTCCACGTTGAAATCCACGTCCGCAACCTTTACTTCCGGTGTGACTGCTGCCACCTTCATAAAACCGTACTTCATCCTAACCCTCCAATCATATATTCGGTAAAAACCAGATAATCTACTTCTTAGCCTTAACCAAAAGTTTCTTCAGCTCTTCCACGCTGAATTTATAATTCTTGTTACAGAACTGGCAATTCACCTCAACATCCTTGCCGTCGTTAATCATCTCCTGCAAATCCTTCTTGCCGATGCTGATTAATACCTTCTCAACCTTCTCCTTAGAGCAGTCACAGTGGAACTGAACGGGCATTGTGTCGTTAATTTCCACATCGAAGCCCTCGAGAACGGTTCGAAGAAGCTCTTCAGGTGTAAGTCCCTTGTCAAGAAGAGAGGTTACGCTGTCAACCTTCGCAAGATTCTCCTCAAGTTTTGCAATGGTTTCATCGCTTGTGAAGGGCATGAGCTGAATGATAAAGCCCCCTGCCTGCTTGACTGTATTCTCATGGGACATCAATACTCCAAGTCCCACAGCTGAAGGCACCTGCTCGGAGGTTGCGAAATAATAGGTCAAATCCTCAGCAATCTCAGATGTCTGTAAATCAACCTGGCCTGAGTAGGGCTCCTTTAAGCCCATGTCCTTAATAACTGTAAGTACACCGCTTCCAAGGGCTCCTGCCACATCAAGCTTTCCCTTACTATTGGCAGGGATAACAACCCAGGGATTAATGGGGTAACCTTTCACATTACCCTTTGAATCTGCGGTAACAGTTACTCCCTTTGCAGGGCCTGTACCCTTTATAATCAAAGTCAAAATATCTTTGTCGCCCTTAAGCATGCTGCCCATCATGGCTCCTGCGCTTAAAAGACGTCCCAAAGCCGCTGATACAACAGGTGAAGTATTGTGTGCCTGTCTCGCAGCCTCAACCGTTTCTCTTGTGGTGCAGGCGAATGCTCTGATGGAGGCATTAGCCGCTGTGGCTCTTACCATATAATCTGCCATGTCTATCCTACTTTCTTAGCAACCACCATGACTCTCTCTGACTCTTCCGAAGCCTTATCCTCAGTGTCGGAATCCATTGTCTCAAGAACCTCTAAGCCCGCCTTCTTTAAAAGATCAAGCATGGTCTTTAAGGTATAGCCCTTCTGATAATGAGTCTCGGTGATTTTCTTATATAAATCATTGTCCTGCTTCACAAAGATGGTCAGGTCGTACTCGTTAATTCCCGTCTCCTCATCGAAGAAGTTATCCCAGATAAAACTGCAGTCATCTCTGTCTTCGGCAATGGTGGAATCCGCTATAACATCCCTGTACTTGTGAAGTGTGTTAAAGTCGAAAATAAAAATTCCGCCCGGAAAAAGATAATTCTCTACACTCTTAAATACCCCTAAGAGTTCCTCTTCATCCGTAATATAATTCACGGAATCGCAAACACTCACCACGGTTCCTATGGTGCTGTAAAGGTCCAGATCCCTCATATCCTGTGAAAGATAGAGGATATCGCTTCCGCTTTCCTCCTTCTTAAGAAAAGCCTTGGTAAGCATTTCATAGGAGTTATCAACTCCTATCATGTCATAGCCCTTCTCGTAAAGAAGTTCAGTCAGAGTTCCGGTACCGCAGCCCAAATCAAGGACAAGGTTCTTTTCGGACTCTAAGATTTCCTCTTCGCCCGCAGTATCCATGTCCCCTGTAAACCTGTTAGGTTTGGAGATTCCGTATTTCTTAATTCTGTCGATTATTCTGTCCCGCCATAGTTCGTACGGGGTCTCGTCCATGAACTCGTCATAGACATCAGCTAAACCCTGATAAGCTTCCATTTACTATTCTCCCAGTTTCATGGAAATAACAAATCCTGCCGCCAAAGCAATTACACTTGCAATAATTGCGCCGATACCGATAACTCCCATGTCTCCTGCCATCCATACAGCAATGGGGGAAGCCACAAGAAGTCCGATGATTGCCCAGTAGGTGTACTGAGGGAACTTCTCAAAGAGCATCTCGATAAGTTTGGCAATTGCAAAGATACCAACGATAATACCGATACCGAAGGGAAGAAGAATTCCGATTCCTCTCAAGATTCCTGCAGTATCAAAATGAGCAAGAGCTGAAAGGAAATCCTTGATAGCGGTAATTACCGGATTATAGTAGCCAAGAACCAGTAAGATCATTGATCCGCTGACTCCGGGAACAATCATTGTTGCAGAAGCGATGATTCCGATGAAGAAAAGAATAATCACATTGGTAAAGGAAGGGGTAACGTCTCTTGTAACGCCCTCTGCTTCTCCAAGAAGTGCCATTCCGATAACAAGTGCAAAGAATGCAAGGAATGCGATGGCATATCCCACTTTAAACTTGTTGCCCTTTGTCTTCTTAAATACAATGGGGATTCCTCCAAGGATCAAACCGATGAAGAAAACCGTTGTGGGCATGGGGAACTTCTCGAAAAGAACGGGAATAACGAAGGAAAGTCCTCCGATGGCAATTCCCATACCGATTACAATAGGAAGAACGAAGATAATGCTCTTCTTGAATTCCTTGAAAAGGTGTGTGATACAGTGAATCAGTTTGTCATATATTCCCATGGATACCGCCATGGTGCCTCCGCTGACTCCGGGGATAATGTTGGCCACACCCATGACCATACCTTTGAGAATAAGCTTAATAAAATCCATGATTAAAAAATTGCCTCCTAAACTATTTCCTTAAGTGCCTCTACCAGTTTCTCCATCTCGTCATCAGTTCCGATTGAGATACGTAAATAATTGTCGATACGGGGTTTCTTAAAGTAGCGCACGTAGATTTTTCGTTTTTTCAATTCCTCAAAAATGTACTCCGCCTTCTTCTCCTTATGGGATACGAAGAGGAAGTTTGCATAGGAATTGGTTGATTTAAAGCCAAGCTTAATAAGCTGCTCCTCGGCTCTCTCCCTGGTTGCGATGACTCTCTGGCAGCACTCCTCGAAATACTCGTTATCTCTTAAAGATGCAAGACCCAGGGCAATTGTGGGAGTGTTCAGTGTATATGAATTGATGGAGAACTTTACGTCGGAGATGAACTTAATCATCTTCACATTTCCGATGGCGTAACCGATTCGAAGTCCGGCCATGCAGCGGGACTTGGAGAAGGTCCTTACCACCAGAAGATTCTCATATTTATCAATCAAAGGAAGACAGGTCTCCCCGCCAAAATCGATATAAGCCTCATCAACGATTACCGCCGAATCGGGATTGGCCTTTATAATTCCTTCGATAAAATCCACGCTCTCCAATATTCCGGTAGGTGCATTGGGATTTGCGATTACGATACCGCCGTTTGGAATATTGTAATCCTCCGCCTTAATTCTGAAGTTCTCATCCAGAGGAATTGTCTTATAAGGGATTCTGAAAACATCTGCCCACACATCATAGAATGAATATGTGATATCAGGAAAAATCACAGGCTTCTCAGAATTAAACAAGGTTAAAAATGCGGTGGCCAGAACATCATCGGATCCGATTCCCACAAAAACCTTATCTATATCAACTTTATGGTAAGCGGCAATGGCATGTGTAAGATCTGTAATCAGAGGATCCGGATACTTTCTGAAGGCATCCTCGTCGATGGTGTTAACGATTTCCCTCCAACCGGGTGCCGGAGGATAGGGGTTCTCGTTGGTGTTAAGCTTAATAATGTTCTTCTCTTTGGGCTGTTCTCCGGGAACATACGGAGTAACACGCCTTACATTTGCTTCATAGCTCATTGCCTTATATCTCCCTTAAAATGTAGGTTTTTCAAAGGATTATTTTATCATGACTACAAACATAAGTCTATACTTTCATCTATTGTAAAAATGCCTGTTTTTCCCTCACTGAAGGCGATTAATTCGGCATTTCTTATGCGGGGCAAAAGTATCTTTTTAAACCTTAGTCTGTACACAGGAATGTCGCATTTATTAAGAATGGATTCCGGTATTCTTATTCTGTAGCCTCCAAAGCCCCGCCTTAGCATTACCCTTCCAAGGCTTACACTCTCGCCGTTTCCGTTATTTCCGGATACTTCCACGGTATAAATCGCCGTAATCAGGTCATGGATCACCGCCCCGGACAGAATTAGAATCAGGGCCTTTATTATTTCAGGATGAGAAATGCAATATTCCTTAATTAGTATATAGAGTTCTTTCAGACCACAATATGTAGTATTATTTTGCAACTTTGTGTTGAGGTCCTCAAGAAAGCGCGTAAAATCGGGCATAAAAATAACCTCCGTTTGAACAAACGATCCACGTTTCCTCAAAAGAAGGTCATTCATTATTTTTATAGCATATAAACCTTATCACATTTTGACCATCGAGGTCAACAATTCATCGGGAATTTCTTTCCATGCTCTGATGTCCAGAACCGGTTCAGACTCCTTTGCCTTCTCGCAAAATTCCCTGGCTTTATCGTACTCTCCGGCCTCTTTATAGTATTTTGCCAGCTCAAGATACACCTCTGAACAGCCTCCCAAATCCTCGGCTATCCCCACATATGTGCAAGATGATATTGGCTGCCCCAATATGTTGTGGTATCTGACCATTACAGCGCAGGCATCAAGAATCATCTCTGAGATGACCTCATTGTTCTTGGCAATGGCTTCAAAGTAGGCTGCTGCTCCCTCAAAGTCCTCCTTCGTGCCTGCCATATAGAGTTCTCTTGCGTACATGTCCGTCAGCCTTACGGATAAAGCTCCCCGCTTCTCCAGTTCCTTCCTAAGGATTCTCAGGTCTCTCTCAGCGTGCATCTCCTCCTGTTTATGGGTGATTACTATATCGCTGTCAAAAACCACGGGATCTATTCTTACGGTTTCATGTACAGGTTCAATCCAGGTCCAGGTTCTAAGGCGCTTAAAGAGCTTGGGTCTAAGCTCCTCATCATAGTTGTAGACACTGCCGTTTTCCAGCTGATTGCCGTAACGCATCTGAACAACCTCAACCTCGGGCATGAGGACTTCCTTAAGGATGGCAAACTGCTTTCTGTTAGCCTCATCCAAGGTCTCGTCTGCATCAGCTGAGTAAATGTAATCCATGGTAGCCTGGGCAAAAGCGAAGTTTCTGGCCTCGGCGAAATCATCCACCCAGGTAAAATCAAAGACCTTATCGGTGTACTCCGCCGCTATGTCCTTGGTCTTATCCGAAGAGCCTGTATCAACGATAATAAGCTCATCATAGAGGCCTTTTAGTGAGTCAAGGCACTTTCTTAAAGTGTTCTCCTCATTTTTCACTATCATGCATACACTGATTGTAACCATAAACTATCCCCCAAGATTGTTTTTTCAACTACATCGTGCTAATATAAAAGTAACACAAACCTTGTAAGAAAGGAAGTATACTCATGGAAACTGAAATGTTCTTTTTACTGGGCGGCGGACTTTTGGTTATAATTTTCGGTGTGGTTGCAAGTGTGGTTTCCACTTTCGTTTCAACCATAGCTGCAAATGAAGACGACTCTATGGAATAAACCATATGAGTACCAGAAAGTTTAATTTCTCTGATAAAGTTTTAGAGCATCTGAATTTTAAAATGCTCTATATCCATCATATTAAATGCGAAGGGAAGTGGGATGATCAGTCTCACTCCCATAATTTTACCCAAATTTTCTTTTTCGCAGACGGAAAAGGTTCTCTTTTGCTGGACGGCACCACCTTTCCCGTTAAGGCAGGATGCCTTGTCATCGTCAATCCCCACATTCCTCACATGATACAGTCGGACCCCAAGTTTCACCTGGAGTATTTTTGTTTTGCCATAGAGGATCTGGCATTTGTCTTCAATACAGAGCCAATAAACAGGGGATATGGCATTTATAATCTTTCCAAAAACAGGCAAAATTACCTTTTCCTTCTCGACATGGTTCTAAGCGAAGCCGAGAAACAGGCTCCGGGCTGGGAACTTGTCTGCAAGGATATGGCTGAAATTCTGATAAACGATCTTGTAGTAAATCAGAACCTGGGTTTAAGGTCCAGGGACGACCCGGGAATAAGCAAGGAATGCAGCATTGCCAAAAGCTACATTGACTCTCATTACATGGATCCCATTACCTTAGAGCAGCTTTCTGAGGTAACCCATATGAGCAAGTACTACCTCATACACTCCTTCAACAAGTTTCTTGGGGAATCCCCCATGAATTATCTGCAAAGAAAAAGGATACAGACAGCTGAACATCTTTTGTCGACATCCAACTACTCTGTATCCACTGTTGCAACAAATGTGGGCTTTTCATCCCAATCCTATTTTGCCCAGGTTTTCAAGAGATTTACAGGTTTTACTCCTGCTCAGTTTCGGAAGAAATCTCAGGCAAAGGAAGTGCGTCCCTGATTTCTATTATGGGACCGCCGGTACCTTCAATGTAATCCTTTGTGATGGTTACGGTACCGATATTCTTATCCTTGGGAATCTCATACATAATATCAAGCATGAAATCTTCGATTATTGATCTTAAAGCTCTGGCGCCGGTATCACGCTCCAGGGCTTTTTCTGCAATTGCCTCCAAAGCCGAGTCATCGAATACCAGTTTAACCTCATCAAGCTCAAGGAGTTTCTGATACTGCTTAAGTATTGCGTTCTTGGGCTCCTTTAATATCTTGACCATCATATCCTTCCCAAGGCCCTCAAGGGTGAAGATAATGGGAAGACGACCGATAAACTCCGGAATCATGCCGAATTTCCTTATGTCCTCAACCGTTACCTTAGAAAGGATGGTTTTTTCCTTATCAAAATCGTCCTTTAAGATTGCTCCAAAGCCGATTCCTGTCTGCTTGTGAAGACGTTCCTTGATAATCTCTTCAAGATCCGGGAAGGCTCCGCCGCAGATAAAGAGGATATTCTTGGTGTTTACGGTGGCAAGGGGAACCATGGCGTTCTTGCTGCTTGCTCCCACGGGAACCTCTATTTCGGCGCCCTCCAAAAGCTTCAGCATTCCCTGCTGAACGCTCTCGCCGGAAACGTCTCTTGAGTGAGTCTCCTTCTTTCTTGCAATCTTATCAATCTCATCTATGAAGACAATGCCCTGCTCAGCTCTGTCAACGTCGTTGTCAGCCGCAGCAAGAAGCTTAGAAATTACGCTTTCAATATCGTCGCCGATGTAGCCTGCCTCTGTTAAAGAAGTGGCATCCGCAATGGCAAGGGGCACATCAAGAAGCTTAGCAAGGGTCTTCACCAGGTAGGTTTTGCCGCAGCCTGTGGGTCCGATCATAAGCATGTTGGACTTCTCGATTTCGATTTCGTCCATGGTGCCTGAAGCCACGCGCTTATAATGGTTATAAACTGCAACACTCATAACCTTCTTTGCGTGTTCCTGGCCCACCACATACTGGTCCAGCTTCTCCTTGATTATGTGAGGAGCGGGAATATCCTTGATGTTGATTACAGGCTTCTCAGATTTCGCCTTCTTCTTGGGTGCACGACGATTGGGGAACATGTCCTGAATGTCGTTTAAGTTAAGGAAGCTGATGTTGGGAAAGCCCCCGGGCATGCCGGTGACATGAGGGGTCTTCTCCTCTTCCTTCTTATCTCCCTCTTCTCCCTCAGGTTTGGAATCCCCCTCAAGTTTCTCTACAGGGGCTTCATTTGCAGGAGGCACGGGCATATCAACCCTTATCTTCATTCCTCCGATGGTTCCGGGAAAACCGGGGATATCCGTCATTGTGCCGGGATCCATCTTGGAAATCATATCCATGGTCTGATGCATGCAATCATCGCACACGCACATCCCGCCGGGAAGGTGGAACATTTTGCCCGCCTTGCTTTCGGGGCGATGGCACATGACACAGACTTCTTCATATTCAGTCTTGTTGTTATCGTTTGTCTCTGACATTTATACTCCTTTGTTATGTAAACTAATTAACCTGGTAAATATATAATTTATAGTAGCTTGTATCGGTTTCTATAGGCTCATCTGTTAAAAGCGTAAGCCCCTCATCTTCTGCTCCTTCAATATATGCCGCAGAGAAAAGGTACTTTCCGCCAAGATTCTTTAAGGCTTCGGAATCTATCTCGTAGTCGGCAAAGTAGAAGCCGCTTTTTTCCACAGTAAAATATCCGGGAATCTGAGCTGCATACAGGTAGCACCTGTTGCCCCACTCGTCAAAATACGCCCTGATATAGTCATTCTTCGCAAGCTCGGGGGCTATTATCTTCCTGAACTCATGCTTGTATTCTACATCATAATTGTTGGAATATCCATCCAAACACTTAAACCCGTTATAAAGGGCTGCTGCCGGAGATATGCCAAGGCTTACACACTTATAATCCTCTTTCTTCTCCCCTGTTGTGTCCTCGATGAACTTCGCCGCCTCGTCAAACACATCGGTCGCATAGTACTCATCCCAGGATAAAAGGGCTGAATCTCTGCTAAGTATCACCTTTGCGTTATCCTTCCAGGTATCGGCATGAATAAACAGGGCAAAGGTTAATGCGGCCACAAGGGCTGAAGCCACCGCAAGAATCCTGTTTTTCTCCAGCAGGAGCTCTATGGTGTCGGTCAACATAACAAGTGCCATGGCAGGGGCAATCCAGTCGATTCTTGAAACCTGGAACCACCTTAAGGGTCCTGTGGCACTCATTCTAAGATTAACTACCGGTTCACACTCGTAAAGGGCTGCGATAATTGCCATAAAAAGAAGTGCAAAGAAGGTGCGCCTAATGGCGATAAGTTTGACATTGCGGCCTTCCTTTTTTATGACTCCTACGTAAATCGCAGCAATAACAGCCATCAGTAAAATCAGCGTCCTCTCAAATCCTGAATGCTCCGCCCCCACAAGAAAGGCATTTGCGAAGGAATCAAGGAAGGGCTTTGCCACAAGAACAACTTCATCCTTATGGGATTTGTAGCCTCCCGCGCCGATTCCGAGGAGCTGCTTTACAAAGCTTAAATTACAAAGAATATATGTGATAAAGAGCACTGCACCTCCAAAGAAGGTCCAGCTGGCTCTTGTTTTTTCTCTTTTACAAAGAAGGAAAATAAAATGAATTCCTGCTGCCGCAAGCATGGCAAAGCCTGATAATACCAGTGACGAGCCAAGGGCAGTAAGGATAATAAGTGCAAAGTATTTAATGGAACTCTTTCCTTTAAGCACCCCAACTCCTCTGTCCTCAAGGCAAAGGAAAGTGTAGGCAAGCATGGGAACTCCATACATTGAAAAGCCGTATACGTGGATGAAGGGTGCATAGGCGAAAATGAGGGCAATACCTGCTGCCGTAAGGGTTCTGCTTCCCCTTTTTACAAGAAGAAGATACATGCCCACATAGCCGAAGGCCATGACAATATATCGCATTATGATAAAGGCCGTCAGTGGACTGAAAACTCTGAACAAAGGCACAAATAAAAGCGCAGGTGGAGTAAGGGCTGTTTTTGCCATACCGTTCATGAACTCCGGATAGACTGCCGAGCCGTCAAACATGTGTCTGGCCGCCAGAATATAGCAAAGCATCTCCCCGTCCATCTGATCATGGTTAACGAAGATGCTCCTTCCTCCCAAAAACACAAAAACAAGGGCTGAGGCTAAAGTTAGCCCCAGTCCCAGTAAAAACCACTTTTTACTTTCAAATACCGTCTTTTCCCTCATGCAAACTATTATATCATATCCGACCAATTACGCAAAAAAAGAACGGGCCCACAGGCCCGTTCTTTTGAAAGAGGTATTCAATTAATATGATTTAGTCTGTCTGGATATCTGCTCTGGAGCCGAGGGTAATGTCGACTGTAACATCCTCGAATCCGTTGGCGCCGTAACGCTTGATATCAATCTCTGTATGAGTTCCGCCGGGCAGGTATGTGAGGGCCTTCTGAAGGTCTGCATAGCTTCCCACTTCCTCATTATCGATACCTACGATGATATCGCCGGTTCTGATTCCTGCTTCCTCAGCGGGGGTTCCCTCGTAAACCTTGGCTACGTAAACGCCTGCAGGCATTCCGTCCATAACGTTTGCGGGCTGAATTCCGATGTATCCTATATCATCTTCTGAATCAACCTTGGTCTTTGTATCCTTAAGCATCAGCTCTGCGATGATAGGCTTTGCACTTGAAATGGGGATTGCATATCCCATACCTTCGATGGTCTCGCCACCGATCTTGTTGGAGTTGATTCCGATTACTTCACCGTTATAGTTAAGAAGTGCACCACCTGAGTTACCGGGGTTGATGGCTGCGTTGGTCTGAATAAATGTACCTGTGCTGCCGTCCTCCATCTCTATTTCTCTGTTAAGAGCGCTGACAATACCGTTTGTAACCGACTGGCCATATCCAAGGGCATTACCGATGGCGATGACGGGCTCACCAAGTTTCAGTGAATCTGAATCTCCAAGACTTGCTATCTTAATCTCATTGAGAGTGCTCTCATCCATGTCGGCAAGCTTTACGGCTACAACCGCAAGGTCCATGTTCTTGTTGGTACCCTTTACGTTTGCCTGATAAACTGAATCGTCATTGAAAGTAATCTCGATGGTCTCGGCACCGTTTATAACGTGATAGTTTGTGACAATTAAAAGCTCCGTATCATTCTTTCCGACGATGATTCCGCTGCCTCGTCCTTCCTGCTCCTCTGAGAAAACTCTTCCCCAGTAGTTGTAGTTGACGATGGCCTTGTTTGTAACGGAAACCATTGAAGGCATTACTGACTCAACAACTTCGCTGATATCGGACTCAATTACCTTTGAAACCTCGGTGCTTACAGCAGGCTTGGTTCCTTCCTCCGCCTTGGCATCCTTATTAAGATCTGCCGTATCGGTTTTGTTGATTGTGGTTCCTTCAGCTATCTGAGAAGCCTTGTTACCGAGTCCGAAGTAATTGTATACTCCGTAAAAAGTAGCTCCCGCACAAGCTCCAAAGAAAACTCCCAAAACTGCCACAAGGATTAATTTCTTAAAGAAGCCTCCAACCTTACCGGGTTTCTTCTCTTTTTTCGGAGGCACCGGTGTGGTGTTGGGGAATGGTGTTCCATTGGGGTTCTGATAACCCTGGTTAAAATTATAATTGCTGTAGGATGACGGTCCGTAATTAGTGTTTGGGGTGGAACCAGTATCCTGATTGTTTGTCGTGTTATTTTCTTCGTACATACAAATTACCTCCTCTATTACGGCAAGTTTAACTTGTCTGAATGCTGTCGAATGTCCTTTTTTGTAATGTCGCGTAAAATACACACGACAACAAAAAAGGCTCTTTTCTGTAATCGCATTTACATTGGAGGGAACTTCCTTTCCCTCACCTACAACTCACAGTCTAGAGGTAATTTGTGTTTTTTTTGTGTTTTTTGTATTAAAAAACTATGATTTTTCTTCACAAATATGAGCCCAGTATCCGGGATTCATGGTGTATTTCATAATCTTTTCACGGCTTAAAGCCTTGAAAGCACGGCCTTTTTTGTAGCCAAGATACTTATTACCCGAAAGCCATACCAATTTGAATATGGAAAAAACCGCCCCTCTCCTAAGCAGAGAAGCTGCATTCTTAAGAACCATCTTTACGCCCTCGGACTCGGACTTAATTCCTTCAAACACCTCAGGGTGGCAGGTCTGTGAAACTCCAAGGTCGAAGTTTCTGTGAAACTGTTCACGGCCGGTGTAGTTGTGGGAGTGAATCACCTTTGCCTCTGCCACGTATGCAATCTTATATCCGGCATTTACCGCATGGCCTGCATAAACCATATCCTCGTTAAATATGGCGGGATAGTCGAATCCATTAAGCTTCATATATATATCCTTTTTGTACATGGCGCACACGTTGGAGCAGAAGAAGGTTTTGATTCCAAGGCGTTCTATATCCTCTTCTCCTTTAATGACACTTGTGTCAGGATAGTTGAAATCTCTTGTAAGTCTTTCTATCTTATTACACTTCTCATCCGGAAGCTGCCTTGCGTAGGCCACCGCCACATCCTCATTGGAATCTAGCACCTTAATCAGTTCCTTAAGAAGATTGTTATCGTAAGGAACCGCATCCTGGGTCATGAACAAAACATAGGGCGTCTCTGTCATAAGAAGCCCCTCGTGGCGGGTTCTTCCGTGATCAAACTCTTCCCTCTTTATATGAAAAACCTTAAGGTTCTCATATCCCGAAACCCACTCGGAAGACACAGCCTTATCCCACAGAACTTCTTCTGTATTTATCACAAATATCTTATTGATATTTTCTGACATTCCTGTCATTAATCTCTCAATAAGACTTATAAATTTCTCATCAGGTTTGTAGGTTGGGATTACTATATCTACCTTCATTTGCCCGTCCTTCTTACGTTGACATTGTTTATAAAAGAAAATAAAATAGTCTTTATGAATAACTTATACATAGTCATGCCCGCTTACAATGAAGAAGCAACTATCGATGCCACGGTGAAAAGCTGGTACCCCATTTTAAACCTGGCAGGGGAAAATTCAAAGCTCATCGTCGCAGACAGCGGAAGCACTGACAGAACTCACGAAATATTGCTTGGGCTTAAAGATTACCTTCCCAAGCTTGAAATACTTGATACCGATCACCCGGGACACGGTCCGAAATTAATTGCTCTATATCAATATGCCATCGATGACGGCGCCGATTTGATATTCCAGACCGATTCCGACGGCCAGACCAATCCGGCTGAATTTGAAGCCTTCCTAAAGGATCTAAACGAAGACGATCTTGATGCCGTTATAGGTACCCGCCCCGTAAGAGGAGACGGCAAATCCAGAGCCTTTGTGGAAAAGGTGGTATGCATGCTCCTTGGGCTTTACTTTGGAATCAAGGTTACGGACGCCAACGCTCCTTTCAGACTTATGAAATCCGAAGTGGTGGCAAAGTACTTAAGCCGCTTTGATAAGCATTACAATCTTCCGAATATAATGCTCACAACCTTCTTTGTATATTATAAAGAAAAAGTAAGCTTTAAGGAAATAACTTTTAAGCAAAGAAGCGCAGGAAAGGCTTCCTTAAATATTCCCAAGATTACAAAGATTGGTATTCACGCCTTATCTGATTTCAGACGTTTCAAGAAAGGCCTGTAACTAAAGGCCAGCACCACCATCAAAGGTGCGTAAAGGTAAAGGTATCTTGCCCTTGCCTCGAATATTGAAACAAACATTATAATAGCCAGTATTGAAAGCCTTGCGGCAATCTCCGCAGGGCTTGTTTTTTCGTCTTTTTTAAGGATGCTTGAGGACATGAGAACAAGGATTACTACCCATATAAACTGAGCTATGGTGTGGAAGAACCTGTAGCCGAACTCTCCTGCCTTTGTACCCGTAATCTCAGGAGAATAATATAAACCCCTGATAAAGGACGTAAGTATCCCGTCATAGTCTGTTATTCCGCGATAGAAGGCTCCCTCATTGCCCCAGGAAAAGGTTCCGTCGTTAAAGTTTACCAGTGACTTCCTCTCCATGTGAACCAGAAACTTTCTAAGGCCCATATCCCTTATTCTTTCTTTTGTGGCCTCGATGTCTCCGGCATTTCTTGATGCCTTGTCGGGAAAGCTTCCGGTGAAGTTAACGTCCCTCTGGTCATAGGTTCCGCAGGTGTCAAAGTTTGCACCCATGTAAACGAAATGAGCCACGCCATATTCCTTATCGGGGTCAAGATCTGCCCCCATAAGCTTCATGGCTCCCAGGTTTATAAGAAGGCAAATAATATAGCCAACCAAAGTTCCGAGAACAATAAACATAAGGCGGTTAAGAGTAAGTCTTCTCGCCGTACCCTTTGAGCCAAAGAGCCTGTCTATTATCTCCACCATCACAATGCTTATAAAAGCCAAAAGAACAGTAGGCTTAATCATGTAGCCAAAGAATGCAAAAAGCGAGGCAAGAAGCCAGCCCAAAGCATATGTGACACTGTCGTCATATTTTCTGATTACTTTCTCGTAAACCCAGATAATAAGGATGGGGAAAAGAATGCTGTAGGTATCGGAGTATGGAATACAAATCCAGGGATTAAGCCCAATCCACACTGCAAATACACCCCAGGCGCCCCAGGCTTTCTTCTCGCTTCCCGTAAAGATTCTCACAAGGTCGAAGGTGAAGATTCCGGAAAGGTTAACCATCATAACGCTTCCGAATACCATGGGAAAATACGTCATATTCTCCCCTTTGAAGCCAAGGAAATTAAATATCTTAAGAAGCCATGTAAGAACGGCCACAAGCATCATATTGTTGGGGTGCTGTGAAAAGTAAGTATCGTTTCCGACACTTCCGTCATAAAACGCGATGCTCCTTGCCATCTCAGTAAGAGAGCCGCAATCCCAGCCGGTATCAAGGTATATATTTCTTGCAACAATAAGCTCAATTACAAGTAAGCCAAGACTTGCAAAGATAATACCCATATACCTTCTCTTCTTTGGGGTCTCTTCGGGGGAGGAGATTTCTGCGGATTTTTTCTTTTGCCAAAAATAAATGCAGGCGGTGGCAAGGGCTATTATTGCCACAATTGCCGCATTAGAAAAAAAGCTCATATTCTTGTAGAGATAGTCGATTCGTCTGTCCCTTACGATAATAAGAGCCAATATTCCAAGCAAAGAAGCCAGGGTAAGATATTTAATTATTCCAAAAAGGAGAGATTTGATTTTTTCCATAAAATAAAAGCAGGGAGTCGCAGTTAACGACTCCCTTTGATTTTCAATCTTTAGTTAAGATATGCCTGGGTATCGCCCTTAATCACATCGCTGTATTTGTTGATTTCCTCAGAAACCTGATAATCGTTCTCGTCAAAGAGGAATCTGTGAAGCTCTTTAACATTGCTTGCAAGGTCCACGGGAACTACGCAGCTTCCGTTTGCTCCGATGGTGCCTGAGCCTCTGAACTGCTCGAAGGGAAGTCCGTCGTCAGCAACAATCTTGTACTGTGTAACCTCTCCGAGAACTGTGAGGATTTCCTCAAGGTTAAGAGATGTGTAAACCTCAGGGAATACTGCCTCTGCAATCTTGTTAAGAGATGTAACGTTTGCCTTCTTAGCCTGTTCCATACAAGCCTTGATAACCTCTCTCTGACGGAAGGTTCTCATGTAGTCATCACCCTTGGTGTAACGGATACGGCAATAAGCTGTTGCCTGAAGTCCGTCAAGGAGCTGATAGCCTGTGGAAGTAACCTCTGTGTAGGGGCGCTTTAAGTTCTCAGCGATACACATCTGGTAATTGTTAATATGCTTAATCTCTTCTTCGTCAACGTCAATCCATACGCCGCCCAATGCATCAATTGCATCTGTAAGGCCCTGGAAACCGACTGTTACGAAATCAGTGATATTAAGGTCAAGGTTCATGTTAAGCATCATCATTGCCTGCTTGGGACCGCCGTTAGCGTATGCTGCGTTACACTTACCGTACTTGTCGTTACCTTTGTTAAGGTAAGTATCACGGTAAACTGAGCAAAGCTTAACTTCCTTTGTGTCCTGGTTGATGGATGCGATAATAATTGTATCGGAACGTGTTCCCTTCTCAAGAGCTCCTGTTGTGGAGTCAACACCGAAAAGTGCGATGTTACGGTAGCCCTTCAGTGTCTCGTTCTCGAGAACCGTTTCGTTCATCTTCTCCTGAATTTCGCCCTCATTTAACTCTACTCTTGTAGGTGCCTCATTACTTAACACCTTAAAGATACCCTCACCGCGGATAGCCATGATAACTACCACCAGCATTAAGAGAATAACGATGATTTCAACTCCGAGAATGATAGCTCTTTTCTTTCTCTGAGCCTCTCTCTGTCTGGGGTCATCACGACGTGCGCGTCTTCTAGGCGCAGGTCTTCTGTCCTGTGTTGCCATTTCTTAATTCCTCCGTATTACCTGTTAATAAGCATTTTTGTTGATAAAACCTTTAAAAATTGTCAAAAAGCAGATTTTGATATCGAATCCCAATGTCCAGTTCTCGATATAGTAGATATCGTACTCAATTCGTTTCCTTATTGAGGTATCTCCACGGTATCCGTTAATCTGCGCCCAGCCGGTTAGTCCCGGTCTGACCTGATGTTTAACCATGTATCTTGGTATTTCTTCTTTGAACTTTTCTACGAAGAGCGGCCTCTCGGGTCTTGGTCCTACCAGGCTCATTCTACCAACTAATATATTGAAAAGCTGCGGTAATTCATCAATACTCGTTCGACGAAGGAATCGTCCTACCTTGGTTACCCTGGGGTCGTCCTTAATCGTCCAGGCCTTCTCCTCCTCGGAGGCTGCCTGCAGCTTCATGGTTCTGAACTTGTACATATTAAAGTTTCTGTTGTGAAGGCCCACACGTTCCTGTTTGAAAATAATAGGTCCGCGGCTGGTGCATTTCACAAGTATCGCCACAATGATAAGAAGAGGCGATGTAATGATGATTCCGATTAAGGAACCAACAATGTCCATAATCCTCTTAACAAAGGCGTTAAAGGGATTGGTTAAGGGAACGTATCTTATATTGATTACGGGAAGTCCAACCAGATCCTCTGTGTAAGGCTGGGAGGGAACCAGGCTGTTGTAATCGGGGATGAATTTCGTGTGGACACCTGATTTCTCACAGGTTGAAACCATCTCCTCAAGTCTGTCGTAATCTTTAAGGGAAAGGGTTATTGCTATCTCATCAAGCTTGTTCTCCGGCAGAATCTCGTAGATATTATCGATTCGGCCAAGAACCTTAACTCCCTTAAAAAGTGTTCCCGCAGGAACCTCGTCATCAAGAATTCCCACACAGTCATATCCCCACTGGGGATTGTCAACAATTCTCTTTATGTACTCTTCGGCTGCCCTTGAGTAGCCTACCAGTAAAACGTGTTTAATGTTGTAACCTTTACGTCTGAAGAACTTAAGAGCGTTCCTTAAGATAACCCTGAATATTGAGGTTAAGATTATGTTTATCACGTAGAAAACAAGAATCATACCTCTTGAGAAATAGGGCTGATTTACTAAATACAAAGCAATCAGGAAAGCCGCAACTCCCGCGGTATTTGCTTTAATAATTCCCCAGATCTCGTAACGCTGCTTTGAGGTTCTTTTAGATGTATACAGGTTAAAAGCGTAATATATTATAATCCAGCCGGGAATGATGAAGGCCAGCGCATAAAAATAGGTCTCCATAGGGAGAACACCTGCGCCTTCTTCTACCTGTTCCCAGGGACTTTCAAACCAAAAGTACCATGCCAGCATATAAGAGCATGCTGCTATAAGGGCATCAAGTACAAGGTGTATTCTGTTAAGTAATGTCTGGTTGTCCCTTATCATTTATATTTATAATCCTTATCCTTTGAGGCGAAGCACCATGTTCACCCACAGCATTACCTGTATCCGCAAGTAATTCTTCATATGCCTAAACCGGAAAGGAACATGCTTGTCGTAATGTTTCAGAACCATGCCCATTCCGCGAAACAGACCTTTAAAATAGGTTCCGCCAAGTCCTCGTCGGATAAAAAACAGTATTTTGATGTTAAAACCAATGAAGAGAAAAGGAAGGTTTATGACCCATTGGAGAAAGGGCATGTTTTTGCCAATTACATATACGCTGTTGGCGGATGAAAGCCTTACCTTAAACTCATTGTATCTGGAACCTGAGGCCCCGCTGCCTACGTGAAGCACCTTGGCGTCCGGGTAGTACAGGTTCTTATATCCATGAATCAGAGCTCTGTAGCCTACGTCCAAATCCTCCAAGTAGGCGAAATGCGTCTCATCAAAGAGCCCAATCTCATCGAAAATCTTTCGTCTGTAAATGGATGCGCCCCCGCAGGATGCGAAAATCTCTTTCGGGGTGTCGTAAAGTTCTTTCCTCTTGCCTTTACCTCTGGCAAAAGCCCACCCCAGGGCACAATACAAATCTCCCGCGTCGTCGATTCGTCCCGGATAATCCATGGAAAGCATCTGTGGGTTAACTGAGAAAATCTGCTCATCCTTCTCGATGGCCTTCAGGAGATATTCGATGTAAGTGTTATAAGCTTTGGTGTCGTTGTTAAGAAGGATTACATATTCGGCGTTGGACGCCTTGATGCCTTCATTAACTGCCTTGCAAAAACCCGTGTTCTCCGGGAAAGCAATCACCTTTACTTCCGGATGCTTTGACAGGTATTCGAGGCTTCCGTCTGTGGATCCGTTATCCACCACAATCACCTCAAAATCGGTAACTGTCTGCAGTGCAAGACTGGCCAAACAGGTGGGTAAAAACTTTAATCCGTTGTAGTTTGGAATTACCACACTTGCTCTCATTCTTTAACCTTTACGCTGCAATCCGGGTCATATAAAAGCTTGTAACCCATTTTCTTTATCCTGTGACATATTATGGTGCAGATTTTCATCAAATCTGTATCATCTTTTTGAAGTTTTATGTCATAAAATCCTGTTTTCGGGTCCTCTTTATACTCCATTCCCGTCACATCCTTAAACACATCATATAGTTCCGGGCGAAGTTTCATACACCTTATATCGAGTAAGTCTGCATCCTGTTTAAGGGTAGCGGTGTTTCTGTAGCCGCTGTAACCATCCTTTAAGCCCCCGAATACGGGGGTACCGTTTTCATCCATGATGCCGCCAATTATGACACCTTTGTCATTTATGATTCTGCCCCCGATCATTCCGATGTCTTCTCTCACATCAAAGATTCCGGGAATATATTTTACATCCATAAATCCAAGGTGCTTTGAGTGGGTTACTTCCGCCTTCCAGCCAAGGGCTTCCAGGGCATCGGTAAGAGCATTCTTTCCCGCCTCGTAGGCGTAAAGCTTACTCTGAGGGTTGGAGGCTGTGGATTCCTCATGGCATCTCCAGTGATAGAGAACCTTTGGAATATGGTAAACCTCCTTAAAATCAGGCATATATCTCATGACACATCTTAAGGTAACGTCATAGTCCTGAGCCCCGTCAAACTCGCTTCTGAAGCCGATGCTCTTAAGGTCTTCGGATTTGATTACCAAAAAATGACAGATGTAATTATTTGAAAGAAGAAGGTCTAAGTTAAAGTTTGGCTTACGGTAAACGTCGTAGAATTTGGTGGCGTCACCGTTGCACTTATCCTCATCGGAATAAATGAGTCCCGGCTTCTTGGTGGCTTCCGAAATAAGCTTTGCGTTCTCATATAAAGCATCGGGAGTCAGAAAATCATCATGATCAAGGAGGGCAATGTATTCACCTCTGGCCTCCTTAAGGATGGCGTTGGTATTGCCTGAGATTCCCTTGTTTTCGGGAAGTTTAATGTATCTGACACGCCTGTCATAAAACTCTTCTGCTATTTCCTTAAGGCCTTTTGCCTCATCTCCCGCGTCTCCGATAATGAGCTCCCAGTTAGGATAGGTCTGAGCCTCCACAGACTCAATCATTTCCTTAAAATATTCCTTTGGAGTGTTGTATGCAGGCACAAGAATACTGAAGCGAACGGAATATGAGCCGGCATTCTTACGCTGCTTCTCAAGCTCCTCCTCACTTACGGGTTCAAATGTATAGTCATCATAATCATGACTTTCAAGCCTCTCAGCCGCCTGGGTTAACATGGCTTTAAGGCCGTTTTTCTTCATGTAGTTGTAGGCTTTTTTTATGTTTGTTATGTTCAACTTGCTCATACTTCAACTATGGGGTATTCTTGCATCAAAGATGTGCAAGAGGATTGGTGTGCAGAAGGGCCGATGTGCAGAATGGGGACAGGCCCCGATTGCACCTTCTAGGTGCAATCGGGGCCTGTCCCCATTCTGCACGTCGGCCTTTCGACCAACTATATTATTGCTTTAATAGCGTTTGTAAGTTCCTCGTTCTTCTTCTTGGCATCCTCGATGCTTGTTCCCTTAACACCCATGTAGAACTTGATCTTGGGCTCGGTTCCTGAAGGACGGGCGCAGCACCATGCGTTGTCTTCAAGGTCGAAGTAGAGAACGTTGGACTTGGGAAGATTAGTCTTGCCCTTATCGCCTGTGGCGATATCAAGGGTGGTTCCCATTTCGTAATCGCGGAATTCCTTAACCTTAAGATCTCCGAAGTTCTTGGGAGGATTGGCTCTTAACTTGTCCATCATCTCCTTGATCTTCTGGCTTCCTTCGATGCCCTTTAAGGTGATTGCGTACTGGCTCTCGTTGAAGTAGCCGTACTTCTCATACATGTTAAGCATCTGATCCCAGAGTGTAATGCCCTTGGACTTGCACCATGCGGCAACTTCACAGAGGCACATAACCGCAACAACGGCGTCCTTATCTCTTGCATGGGTTCCTGCCAGGCAGCCGTAGCTTTCCTCAAGGCCGAATACATAGTTGTGATTCTTATTCTGCTCAAAGAGCTTAATCTGCTCTCCGATATACTTAAATCCGGTCAAAACCTCGATCTCATCTACGCCATAGTCCTTAGTGATAACATCAGCCATGTTAGTAGTAACGATGGTTTTTACAAGAGCGGGGTTAGTAGGCATGGTTCCATTGGCCTTACGCTCCCTTAAGATGTACTCTGCAATAAGCATTCCGGACATATTTCCGGTAAAAGGAACATAATCTCCTGACTTGGTATCGTAACAGTAAATTCCAAGTCTGTCGGCATCGGGATCAGTTGCAAGAACAACATCTGCCTTTTTTTCCTTTGCCAGGCGAAGGGCATATGTGAAGGCCTTGGGATCCTCGGGGTTAGGGTACTCGAGAGTCGTAAAGTTGGGGTCGGGATTCTCCTGCTCCGGAACCACATAAACATTCTCAAAGCCAAGCTCCTTAAGGATTCTTCTTACGGGCTTGTTACCTGTGCCGCAAAGGGGTGTGTAAACGATAACAATATCTTTTGCCACCTGCTTGATGATTTCAGGATGGATAATCTGCTTCTTTAACTCAACCATGTAAGCGTCATCAATCTCAGCGCCGATAACCTCGTAAAGACCGGCTTTCTTGGCCTCTTCCTTGTCCATGGTCTTAACTGTGTGATAGTCGGTTACATTGTTAACCTCAGCGATAATCTCGCCGTCTCTGGGGGTGGAAACCTGAGCGCCATCCTCCCAGTAAACCTTGTATCCGTTGTATTCAGGGGGATTGTGGCTTGCTGTAACCACGATACCTGATGTACATCCAAGCTTTCTTACTGCAAATGAAAGCTCGGGAGTGGGTCTTAATTCGTCAAAAACGTATGCCTTTATTCCGTTGGCTGCAAGGCAGAGAGCCGCAACATCGGCAAACTCGGGGCTCATACGTCTGGAGTCATAGGCAATGGCAACCTTGGGGTCCTTCTTGCCCTGCTTTAATATATAGTTTGCAAGTCCCTGGGTAGCCTTACGAACGGTGTAGATGTTCATTCTGTTGGTTCCTGCGCCGATAATGCCTCGAAGGCCGCCGGTACCAAACTCCAGGTCCTTATAGAATCTCTCTTCAATCTCTTTCTCATTATTTCTGATGCCGAGAAGTTCTTCCTTTGTGGCATCGTCAAAGTATGAATCGTTAAGCCAAAACTCAAATTGCTTCTTGTAATCGCTCATTCTAATTCCTCCCTGTTCTTGAATTCCTGTTTTCTAAAAATATGGCACTCATCCTTCAAAGTTGCATAAAACCTGTATCCCTCTACTCCTGCAATAATCAGAAGGGGAAGGGAGCAAATCAGGTATCTTCCTCTGGTTTCAAACAACATCTGAAACAGAATCACGCCGATACAGATAACCGTAAGATGAAAAGCAAAGGGCTGTCTGTTCCTTGCATAAAAGCTTACAAATCCCACACCCGCCATGCCGATGAGCACAAAAATCCAAAGCCACTGGGCGTAGGTCTCAAAATAATTATAATACTCTCCGTCGCCCCAGAAAATATTTCTTAAAAGTTCTTTCTTCGGATTGGCGGAAATATCCTCGTATTCTCCTGCGTAAAAAGCCGCAATTCCCTCCTTATACCAGGAAAATGTACCGTCGTTGAATGTCATGGTAAGTTTTCTGTTCCAGAAGCTTAAATTGCCCAAGAATCCTCTGTCCCTAGTCCTTGTCATGAAGCTTTCTATCTCGGCGGCTCTTCTTTCGCTTCCGGGCCTTCCCGAGTACTCTCCGACCAAAAGTCCGCTGTCCACGGGGTTATTGGTTCCCATGTACTCCTCATTGGAGCCCATGTTAAGGTAGTAGGTCCAGGTTCCCTCCAGATCCTTGTCCGGTGTAAACCCTGCCACATTATATATATGTGCTTTGAGCCCCACATTTATTAATAAGAAGGCGACGATGACAGAAGCCATAAGCACTGCCGTTTCAAGGATTCTGCCTTCTTTTTTGATGAGTCTTGCCACAAATTCCACCATTTCCACCATAACAATGGCAATAAGACAGGTGTAGGCCGTGGGCTTAATCATACCTGCCAAAATCCCTGTAAAGGCGTAAATGGCCGTAAATACATATTTAAAGAGGCCGTCTTTGCCCTTTGCAGCCAGATACACATAAAAGGTGATTATGGGCAAAAGCATGCCTGCGGTGTCCGTGTAGAAGAAAAGCTTCCAGGGAGATACGCAGATTAAACCTGCATATATTAGGAAAGCCACCACTGCAGTTCCAAACTTCCTGCTTAATTTCTTGGCTGTGAGTACTGTAAAGAACCCCGCAAGGGAAATAATCACGCAGTTAACTTCTATAATAAAGAAGTCCAATTGATACGGGAAATTTGGGAAAAACCGCATTAATCTCAGAATCAGTGAGCAGATGTAGGCTATGGGCACGTTGTTGGAGCAAAGAAGATAATACCAGGTTCCCTCGTTAATCGAGATGCCCTCATTGATTCTAAGACCCGAATACTGAGCATTTACAGGATCTGCCCAGCCCGTGACAAACACCAAAGACTTGCAAAGCTTGATATTTATGACTGTGATTACCACAAACGCCAAAGCCAGTGTCAGATTGAAGATAAGGTTGGTCTTTGGTGTTAAGGAGATACGGTCGATGGTTTTTACCAAAAAGAAAAATACAATCGCCAACAAAAGTGCCGCAATAAAGAGCACCCAGTTAGGAACGATTGTATCCAGTTTATAGTAATCCGGGTAGTTGGCCTTATTACCCAGGAAGATAATGGAGGCCAGCACCGGAAGGTAAAGCAGTATAAATATAGCTGAAACTATGTGTTTAATAATCTTCAAATTCTACTCCACGACAGCATCTACAGATGCAATCTCGTTTTCTCCCGTAAGGGTTATTGTTACAGAATTTTCAAGCCCCTTTACATCGACCTTTGTCGTCATATATTCCTCGCCTAGATTGTTGTATACACGGATGTTCATGCTATTCTCATTGTCAGGCCAACTAAATGTAACCGTCATAATCTGGCTCGTTGGCACACCTCCTATAAGCACCCATTCCTCTGTCATAGGATTCTGAATAGCCAGCCCAGGAATATCTAAATTACAAAGATTAGCAATCCTAAGTTGAATCTCATTATATGTTGGTGCATCCGCAAAAGGGGCCTGAGCAGCTTCCTTTGTGGGCTCCTCGGTAGGCTCGGGGGTAGGTTCCTCTGTGGGTTCCTTTGTAGGCTCAGGTGTGGGAGCCTCTGTAGGGGCAGGGGTAACCTCTGGCCACATCTCTTCTACGGGTTCGATTACTTTTTCGGTCTTGCCACAGGCGGTAAATAACACTGTGGCCATGCATAATACTACTAATGAGCTTAATACTCTCTTTTTCATTTAATTCCTCTGTGTTTTGTTTTATGTGTTTCTATTATTGTACTTTTCTTCAGATTTTTTTTCAACAGGAGAAAGGCCGAAGCATTTAGCTTCGGCCCCTGGGGTTTATATAAGAGAAGGGAGAGTATAATTACTTAGTTACCTTTTCTGCTTTCTTTTCCTGATGCTTCTTGTACATTGCGTATCCTGTAGCACCAAGGAGAGCAACTATTAACCACCACCACCAGGACATTGACTCCTCGTTGATAGGTGCGTATGTAAGAGGTGTATCTCCTTCTTTGATAGCTGTAACTTCAGGAGCTGTCTCCTCATCAAGTGCTGATGCAAGAGCTGTTCTTCCGCCGTTGATGTCGGTAAGTTCGTCTCCGGTTGCTCCTTCTGTAACAACTACTTCACCACCGGCTGCTCCGCCTGCTGCCTCGGCTGCTGCGCCGGGAGCTACTACTGTTCCTGCTCCACCTGCTGCGGGTGCTGCGGGAGTTGCGGGTGTAATAACATCTGCTACAACACCTGCTGCCACTGTAACATCACCTGTTGCTTCTGTGGTTGTGGTCTCACCTGCGCCACCTGTTGCCGGAGCGGGGGTAAGAGCTGCAATCTTGTTATCACGAACAGTTCTGAGATCCTCAAGCTGTCCAACCATGTTGTCTCTTACTGTCTTAGCTGCTTCAAGTTTGGTCTTGGCTGTTTCAAGACTTGCCTGTAAGGTTGCAACATCATTAACGGTTGTATCGCCGATAGCTACCTGCTCAATACGTGTCTGCAACTCTACTACGTCAGCCTGAGCCTTCTCGAATGCTGTCTGTGCAGCTGCTGCCTTCTCAGCGATGCTTGCGTACTTAAGAGCAAGTGCTGCGGAATTTGCCAAGGCGTTTCTATAACCAAGCATTGTGTTTCTCTCGGTATCATCAAGGATCCAGTTTTTGTTATCTACATTTAACAAACCATCTGTCTTGTAATCCAAATCCTTGCCGATAACAAATGCATCCTTGCCTCGTCCTCTGTTATCCTGCTTTGTAAGGAGAGCAATATCACCTGAATACCAGTTATCATTTCTAAGCTGAGTCTCAACAATGCGCTCCTGTTTCTCATCACCGACGAGTTTATAATACTTATCGCCTTCCTTAACGTAGCGCTCAACAGGCTTATCTTTTTCTGTGAAAGTCAAAACGCCGGTTCCATCATCCTTAAGGTTCTCAATGTAGTGCCCGTCTACAACCTGGTGCTCAGTCTTTTCGAAGATAACAATTCCCTGCCATCTCCACTGATCATTAGTTGTATTCTGATTCTGAAGCTTATAGTTAAGATATATGGTCTGCTCCTGGCCATCCTTTTCATATGTAAAAGCGTAATAATTTAAAAGGTCACCGGGGGTGCTTGTTTTGTTGGTACCATCAACCGCAATTCTATCTCCCTTAAAAGTATGACGGTCAACATCGATATATTCTCCACCAAGGATTTCAGGAATATAGTAATACTGTATAACTGCTGTAAAGTATTCAACTATTCTGTCAGATCCGCTTCCGTACTTCTTGTCGTTCTCAAAGTCGGCTACCAGCTTATCTTCGATATCCTTTAATTTCTGAATACCTTCATATTTAGCTTTTGCTGCTTCAGCTGCATTCTTAAGGTCTTCAGCCTGCTTTGCAAGTTCATCAACTCTTGCCTTAGCCTCAGCTGCTTCCTTGTCTGCTACGCCCTTATGGGTGTCAAACGCTGTAACGCTGTTGCCGATTCCGTTGGTTCCATTAACAAGTCTCTCGTACTCTTCTGTTGCTTCTTCAAGAGCTTCATTTGCTTTGTTAAAATCATTTTCAATCTTTGAAAGATCTGAAGCTGCCTTCTCTACTGCAGCGTCTGTAGTTTTAACTGTATCTTCGATTGTATCGAAGACTTCCTTTACTTCATCAACAGAGCCTGCGTCATCAAGTTCCACTGCCTTTTCATTAACGAGGGTCTGTGCATCATTTACTGTAGTTGTAATTTCGTCAGCAATTTTCTCAGCCTGGGTCTGAAGAGAAACTGCTTCCTTAGCTTTCTCAATTGTAATATCAGCCTGCTTGTTAGCATCAACTGCTTCTGACTGAGCGATTTCTGCAAATCCTTCAGCAATACCAAGGACACCTGCTGCCTTCTCAATGTCAGTCTCGGGAGCATCAACTACAACATTGCCTTCCATGTGAGCTTCCATTCCATCGCCAAGAGCCTCAGCTGCTTCTTTAACCTCTTCAGATATTCCTTCAGCTTTTGCTTCCTCTACAGCTACCACTGCAGAAGCTTCAGCCTCTTTAATATCCTTCCAGGTCTCATCAGCCTGCTCCTGTGCTGCATCTGCTACGCCGTTCTCCACATCATTGTGGATAGGCATTGTATTGTTTTCGGGTTCAGGAGTAGCTTCCGGCTCAGCTGCCAAAGCTGTTATGGGCTGGCTGGCCATAGCCAGTGATAATCCAATTGTTAAAGCCTTGATAACTTTTTTGTTTGTTAATTTCTTATTCATCATATGCCCTTCTCCTTTTCTCCGTTTAATCTCTAGTAAGGAATGTTCTTTATCTTTGATTTATATATCGGTACGGTTAAAGTTTTCTTTATCTCCTTAACCCTTTCACTTATAAAGACATGTGGCTCAAACGCTGAGGTTCACTGGATTTTACCAAAAATGCTACTTGTAGTTTACATTCCATTTCTACATATATTATACCACTTTGCACATGCCTTAAAGAAATCTTAAAGAAATCCCTAGCTTTTTCTTCCGGTTTGGTATGTTATGATGCAATCGTAATAAATGTTACAGAAATGTTACAAAATTATTACGAGAGGAGAGTAACAATGAAGAAGACTACATTAACAATTTTATTTGCATCTGTAATGATGCTGGCTCTGATTGGATGCGGAACAAAAAAAGTCGAGGCCGCTTCCGATCCCTGGGAGGAGACTACTGTAGCTGAGGAGAAGGTTCCTGATGCATCAGAGACAACTTCTGCAAAAACAGAAGAATCTCAAACAGTAGATTCCCAGACAGAAGCGGCCGAAACAGAAGCAATCGGTGAAACGCCTGTTGCATTGTCTGATGACAGTTTTGCATATAATGGAAAAATCATTTCAGTAAAAGACGATCTTCAGACCATTCTTGACAACCTTGGAGCCGGTGAAGGCAGACCCTCCGATCAGGAAGGCGTGATTTGCTACGATATCGGAACTGATGCTGTCAGTGTTTTTACCAAAGAGACTGACGGGAAAGAGGAACTTACACAGATCACAGTTCACGATAAGACTGCAAGAACCGCAAAGGGCGTCGGCGTTGGAAGTACTGAGGATGAGGTAAGAAATGCTTACGGCGAACCCAATGATGAGGTAGTTGAGGGAGCTAAGCTTTTAACATACGAGTTTGAAGGCTATTCCATTTTATTTGCATTCAATGACAACGTAGCCGCAATATCCTATTTTATTTCAAAATAATTCAAACGAGGGGAGAATTATAATATGAAGAAACGAATTTTAGCATTAACTTTTGCATCAGCAATGGTGCTTTCAATTGTAGGATGTGGAAGCACATCCTCTGAGGCAGGGAAAACTGACCTGTTTGAAACTGCCGAAACCACAGAAGTAACCGAAGATAAACCTGCCTTGGAAAGCGAAGATACCGTAAAAACCGATGATCTCGGAGCTGAAAGCAACATCGAAACCGACGAGATTTCCCAAAAGGAAACTGCCGATTCTGAAGTGAACAGCGACCTTGAGCCCAATTCCTTCATGTATGACGGCAAAATCATTTCAATTCTCGGAGACCTCCAAACAACTCTGGATGACCTCGGTGCAGACAAGAAAGCCGACGGTGATGTAACCGGCGAGCACATCTACACCAACGGTAAAGATGACATTGAAGTGGTTGCCCGTGAAGTTGAGGGCAAGGAAGAGTTAGCTCAGATCATTATTCACGACAAATCAGTGAAGACCTCCAGAGGAATCGCTGTGGGAGATACTGAGGATGATATCCATGATAAATATGGTGATCCTAACGATGTTATTCCTGTAGATTCACTGATTCTTAACTACAACTTTGACGGATGCTCAATTATGTTTACAATTGACGGAACCGAAATTTCATCAATCGCTTACATGAAGAAAGCTCCCGTAGAAGAATAGAACAAGCATATGTGAGTATCAAAAAGGCGGCGCCGGATTATTCCGACGCCGTCTTGCTTATTACTTATTAGTATTAGTTGGTTGTCTTCTCATCTTTCTTGTTGTGGAACTTTCTGTACATTGCGTAACCTGCTCCGCCAAGAACTGCGATGATGAGTAACCACCACCATGAAAGTGTCTCTTCACTGACAGGTGCTGCTGCAAGAGCTGTCTTGCCATCATCGATGTTTTCTGTAGACTGCTCAGTCTGAGCCTCAGGAACTGCATCTGAAAGGGCTGCCCTCTGTTCAGTAAGAGTAACTGTGTTATCCTCTGCTACTGCTGCTGCGGGAGCGCCTGCTCCTCCGGGAGCTGCTACGAACATTGCAGGTGCTGCTGCAAGAGGTGCTTCTGCACCGGGAAGAACTGTTAAGCCGGGAGCAGTAGTTGTACCACCTTCACCACCGGTCTCTCCACCGCCTTCACCTGAAGGAGCGGATGTAAGAGCTATGATTCTCTGAGCGCGCTGTCCATCGAGTGTTCTAAGATCCTCAAGAAGCTGATCTCTTGCTGCCTTAGCAGTTGCAAGTTCAGTCTCAGCGGTTTCAAGTCTGCTTCTAAGACCTGCAAGAATGCTGTCCTTCTTGCTGAAGCTAATCTGCTCAATGAGACCCTTAAGTGTCTCAACTTCGCCTTCAGCTTCCTTAACCTTCTGTTCAGCTGTAGCAACGGCTGCCTTAGCTGTCTCGTACTCGTTGATCTTAGTCTTGGCTGCGTTAATGTTGGCAATAAGAGATGTAGACTTAGACTGAACATCATCCAATACAGCTGCAGTCTTGTTGCCACCCTGGCCCTTACCATCGGTCCTGTAACCTGCAACAAAGTTGTTATCCTTGTCAACCTTTGTTGAAACTACATTTCCTGAATACCAGTTGTCATTTCTGTACTCATCATGTGTTTCTCCAACAATCTTGCTCTGAGCATCCTCAGCATCAGTTTTAACCCACTCTCTGGTGGAAATAGTCTTGTTGGTCTCAGTTGTGGAAGCCTTAAGGAAGAGGTTTAATTTATTATAACCATATGTAGTCTTGGTAGACTTTACAGCCTCTCCTGTCTTTGTATAGGTTACATTGTTGTAATTGCTGCTGCCAAGTTTTGTGGCAAGTGCGCTTTCAACTGAAGCCTGAGTAATGCCACTCTCATTTGCTGCATCAACAGTAACTGTCTCGCTGCCATCATTAATGTAATAATATACTGTGTAGGAGCCTGCTCCGCCTTCGTCAAACCACTTGTCCAGCTTAACAACCTTGGCACCGGAAACTCCACGGCTTGCCAAAACATCTGCAGCAGTATCTTTGTTTACGCTTCCGCCTGTGAATACGAACCAGCTCTTATCCACAACCATTGATGAAAGCTTAGCATATTCGACGGTAACATCGCCTTCATATGAGCGGTCACATACATCAACTTTAATAGGCCAGCCTTCTTTATCTCTATTAACTTCCCATGATCTAAATGTCTTAACAGGGTCGCCAATAACATCGGTGCTGTTCTGATCTGAGAAAACTCCGTCTCTGTACCTGTAATCATCAACAAAGTCGTCAGCCTTATCATCAAAATCTTCTCTTGCTTCTGATTCACTGATTTCCCAGTTAACCACGTTGTGGTATCTTGTTCCGGAAATGTGCTTGCTTGCCGTATACTTCTGGTTGTAGGAAACCTCTATGGTGTATGTCTTCTCAGTAACCTGAGTATCAAAAGTCTCATCATAGTATGCAAGCAGTTCTGTATCAGTCTTGTTGGTCAAGTCAACTTCATTACCATCGGCATCCCTGATGATAGGAGTTTTACCTTCTGCAACTGCTCCTGAAATAATAGCCTTAAGGCTTGTAAGGAAATCATTCTGTGAAGCGGTCTGGTCATTGAAAGAAGTATTGGCCTTTTCTGCAAGAGTTGCGCCTGTATATGTTGTGGTAGTAACATCTGCTTTGACGGTCTTGGTAAGAGTTCCGTCTACAAAGGTCCACTCTTCAGTCTGTGTGCCAATGCTTACTGTCTGTCCATCGCTTGCATCACTGTCTGCAACGATTTCTGTTGTTCCTTCCTTTACGGTACCTTCGCCTGTGATGGCAACATACTGATCAGATCCTGTTGCTTTAACAAGCTTTGTTCCGTCAGCAAGAGTAACTATCTGTCCGGCTTCAAGGTTAGCAATCTGCGTAGCTGTAAGGTCTGTGTGATCATATACCTTATGCTCAGTCTTCTCGAAGATTACGATACCCTGGTAGCCATTCTTTTTGTTCTCGTTAGCTGTCTTGTAGTTAAGTCTGATGGTCTTTTCAACATCATTGCCGTTCTCATCCTTCTTAACATGGCCGTTCTCATCAAGCTCCTTGTAAGTTACAGTGAATACACGAAGAACGTCGCCATTGGTAGATTCATTATTTTTATCAGTTGTATCGCCATCGTAATAGTATATACCGCTTCCACAGTCTTCAGCTACTATACTTACGAATTCACCTTTAAGCACTTCGGGAACATAATAGGTCTGAACGATAGCCTTGAATAAGTTCCTGTAAGTAGCCTTGGTTCTGTTATTTTCATCTTCAACAGCACTGATATCAACGTCAGTGAGAGGTGTGCCAACACCAGTTCCATACTCAGCTGTTTTATTCTGCTTTTCGATGATAGCATTCTCAAGAGCTGCGATATAGCCATAGCCACTGCTCTTGTATTCTTTCTCAGCCGCATCAAGTTCGCTCTTAAGATCTTCAAGGCTGCCTTTCATTTTAGCAACTTCCTGATCGTCCTCTGCGAATAACTCAGCGAGTTCATCTGTTAATCCTACAACCTTCTCACCTTCTCTGGTTGCAGGAAGGCCTAACTTCTTAAGAGCATCTGCCTTAGCCTGGTTAAGAGCATCAACCTTATCATTGTATGCCTTTAATGCAGCTTCATACTGCTCTGCAAGACTGTCGTACTCGTCTTCCTTAACCTCGAGTTCCTTCTGTGCTGTTTCAACCTTCTCTTCCGCTGCTTTAACTGCTGTATCAGCGTCATTTACTGCGGTTGCAGCGTCATTGTATGCGCTGTTTGCTGCGCCGGGTGTTGTAGCACCTGCGATCTTGCCTGATGCATCCTTTATAGCTGCGTCAGCATTCTCAATCTTCTCGGAAAGGCTCTCAACTTCCTCTTCCTTGTCACCAAATACTGCCTTCTCAGCATCTACAACGGGCTTGGTAACGTTTGCTTCTGCTGTAGCAACGCCCTGTGCCAAAGCCGTATTAAGAACTGTCTCACCTGTTGTCTCAGATGTAATCTTCTGAAGTTCTTCCTGAACGCCTGCTGCCTTCTTGCCACTCTCAAGAGTCTGAACATCAGTATTAGCTGCTGATGCGTCAACGTCGAGAGCTTCTGCCTTGCTGATAGCGTCCTTGGTTAAATCAACTACGTCATTAACGTTAGCTGTGTCAGTATCAACGTCTTCCTTAACTTCTGCAGCCTTCGCCTCAGCCACTTCTGCTGCGGACTGGGTCTCCACTGCGGGTGCATTTGCGATGGGCTCTCTAACGGGAGCATCATCTGCAGGCTCTGCTGCCATAGCTGTCAGAGGCTGGCTTGCCATTGCGAGTGATAAGCCGATAGATAATGCGCGAACTACGTTTTTGTTGACCAAATTCTTTTTGACCATTTTCTTTTTTCCCTCTTTCTGTATTGTTTTCCGTTTATTATTTTCTTATGAAAGTGAACCCATAACCACCAAGTCTTCCAGATCCTGTCTGATTTCCTTTAACTTACTCAGGTTCCATTTGGGAAGGTTTGGAATGGACTCAAGCTTGTATTCCTCTGTGATATAAATTATCCTCTGCCGCTCCTTGCTACAGCTTAGTACGTAGCGGGTCATCACGGCAACCAGAGCAAGGATGAGCACAATTAAAGCTCCGGTTAACCAGGGTAACACCGCCTCGAAAGGGGGTTGGGGGGTCGGAGCCAATGGTGTTTGAGCATCTTCAATTGTCGTTAATGAATATAACAAGCTCATATTTAAACCTTTCTTTCTTGCTTTCATTAATAAAGACTTGGGTAAAATTCCAAATGGCTCACTTTTTTTGAAAAATTTTTTTATTTTTTTGAGTTGTTTTAGAAGCGAAATTCTCCGGCTATAAATGAGAAGGATTAGTTTTTACAAAAATATAACGGCGCCGGATAAATCCGACGCCGTCCTGAGTATTATTATATGCATCCCTGCGAAAGGGCTTCCTTTATAATACCGACTCTTCTTTACAAAGTTTATCGTATATGTCGCGAATCTCATCAGTGGTTACTTCGAGTTCATCCGCGATAGTTTCAAGGGTCTTACCCTTGGCTATTTTCTTTCCGATCTGTTCAGAAAGCATATCTTTACGGCCATCCTCCATGAACAGTTCTTTCAATTCCTCTTCACTTATTCCTGTCAAAAATCCCATCTGAACCTCCGATCTATGCTCCACAAGGAATGGATATATAACATAATCCTCCGGCATCTCGTCTATTGCTCTGTTAACTGCTTCTTCAGTCTCCAGAGCCAAAACGTTCTGGTTGTGCCTTATCTTAGATTTGCAAAAATAAACTGCTCATCATCACTTTAACAGTAATGGTGAGCAGTTTCAATGGTTTGAATTATTAAAGTTTCCTAATGTGGTGCAATTTGGGGACTGTCCCCGTTTTGCACCGTGCAAAAAAGACGGCGCCGGATAAATCCGACGCCGTCTTGAGTATTACTTTTAAATCTTAGTTAGTTGTCTTCTCGTCCTTCTTGGTCTGGAACTTCTTGTACATTGCATAACCTGCTCCGCCGAGAACTGCGATGATGAGTAACCACCACCATGAAAGTGTCTCTTCGTTGATAGGTGCTGCTGCAAGAGGTGCATCAGGTGTCTGAAGGTTTGAAAGCTGAGGCTGTTCTGTTGTCTCGTCAGGAACTGTTGCTGCAAGAGCTGCCTGACCATTTGTGAGCTCAACAGTTTCATCGCCTTCACCTGCTGCTGCGGGTGCTCCGCCGCCACCGATAAATCCTGCAGGTGCTGCTCCACCAAGGAGTACGGGTGCGGGTGCTGCGCCACCGATTGCAGGTGCGCCTGCGCCTGTGCCTTCGTCACCACTGGGCTCTCCGCCGCCTTCTCCGCCGCCACCGGTATTGAATCTGTTAAGACTGCTGCTTGCATTACTAAGCTGGGTATTAAGATTATCAACATCCTGCTTAAGCTCTTTAAGTTTATTCTTAGCATCGTTTACGATGTCATCAAGAATATTCTCAAGTTCATCAACATCATATCCAGCAAGTTCAAACATGTTAACGAATCCAGAACCGCCATTCTCTGATGCATGATCACGGGTGTAATCTACAATAAGCTGAGCTAAGCCTGCCCTGTATGTGTCAACCTTATCATTCTTCTGCTGGAGAAGCCAAATCTGAACCTTAAGTCCATCAACTTCTGCCTGAGCAGTATCAACATCTCTCTTTGCAACCTTAACCTTCTCAAGAAGATTTGCGTAGTTGTCTCTTGTTTCCTTAGCAGCATTAATGAAGTTCTGGAATGCCTCGTTATTGGTTTCAAGAAGATGAGTTCCCTGATTTGCATTCTGAATTACTTCGTCAAGGAGACGAACTGCGTCCTCATACTCCTTAACAGAAATCTCTTCACGACGCTCACTCTTCTTGCCAAGTTGCTGAAGATAATAGAATGCATAGGTGTACTTCTCAGCTGTATCTGTATAGTTTCTTACAGTCTCATAGCTGCTGCCTGTAGGAGCAATGTACCAATACTCTTCTTTGAGAGGGCTTCCCCATTCAATATTTGTAATAGGTCTGAAGCCTTCACCGACACTAATTGTAGGATCCTGCGCTTCTTCAGCACTCTTTGCATAGTCTCCGTAAGCAGTCCTTTGGCCCTTTTTAGCACTAATACTACCGCTAACGTCAAAGCTCTCCCAAGCTACCTGCAAAGCACTGTCGCAGTAGAGTGACAGATTATAGCTATCAAGATCAAATCCTTGTTTCTTCAGCTCTTCTCTTAATCTATCAACATACTCTTTCTTTGCGGTTTCCTTACGGGCATCGCGTCCATCTATAACCCATCCAAAGGCACGTTCTGAATTAAACCTAGGATCAATCTGAGCAGTCCATACGGGAATGTACTCGATAGCCTTTCTATAGAGAGTTACTTTCTCAACATCGCCTTCGGTCTCAGCTATCTCTGCAAGTTCCTTAAGATCAGAAATGGCCTTATTCATAGCCTGCTGTGCTAATCTAGCATTGTCGTAATATGTATCTCCCGAATTAGCCGATTTTTTCTCGTATGTAGTACGCTGAACCATAGCTGTCTCTACATTCTCAAGTACGCCAGCATCGTTTACACGCCATGTCTTAATGTGAGGAGTTGACCACTTATCAGATCTGATATGTACAGTCTGTGATGTATTTGTTTTCTCATCAACATTCTTAAGGCTAGCCTTAGTCTCAGTTACAAGAGTCTGAGCGCCGGTATGATGATTCTTAATCCAATATAATGTATTACCCTTTTCATCTGTGGTTGTAACCATTGAGCCATCTCTAAGCATTCTGGCTCTATCAGCACCAAGCATGTACTTGGTTGTTTCGTTCTCCACGTAAGTGTAAACACGGATATCTTCTTTCTGCTGATTATTAAGGTTAGCATAGTTAAGACGGTTCTTTCTAAGGTAAGCTTCGACTAAGTCACCAGCCTTAACCTCATCCTCAGAAACCTCGAAGATATAAATCTGCTTCTTGTCATCACCCGATGCAGCCATCTGCTTGAAGTCAAAGTATTTTGTTTGTAATTCGCCGTCAGCATCTCTGTACTTAACTTCAAAATAGTTATAAACATTATTGTCTACGCCTTGATGACGTGAAACGCTCTCAGCAAGTACACCTTCGCCAAGAAGGCTGCCATCTTCAGCATAGTTTTTGAAAATTGCTTCAAACAATGCATCCTGAGCTCTCCACTCATCAGTGCTCTGGTTCTTATAGTCCCATCCTTTTGCAACGTAGGTATCTTCTTTTCCTTCGCGAGTTGTCTCTATAACAACATCCTTCTTATTCTCAAATACCTTCTCAACGTCTTCCCATGCAGCAAGAATAGCAAGTGCATTCTTGTTAGTATTCTTGAACTCTTCCTGAGCTGTCTCAAGGGCTGTCTTAACAGCATTGAGTTTCACTTCTGCAGCATCTAATTCATCCATTGCTGCTTGTCTATCAGCCTGTGCACCTGTAAGTGCCTCTTTGTAGTTCTGGTTAGCTGTTTTCAGTTCTGCTTTAGCTGTTTCATACTGAGTTTCAAGTGTTTCTACATTTTGGGCTGCAGTATTATATGCTTCCTCTGCCTGTCCAACAACTACTCTCAAATCTGCTACCGCCTGGGTCGCTGCCGCCTGGCTTGATGAAGGACTTGTAGCTGTTGCAACAAGTGAAGCTGCTGTCTCTTTTGCCTGTGAAATAGTTTCGTTGGCAGTTGAAACCTCAGAAACAATTGCCTTAGCTTTTTCACCAGCTGTCTTTGCTGAATCAACCTTTTCCTTGTCTGCTTCTTCTGCAACCTCTAATTTCTGGTTTGCAGCTTCAATGTCTGCCTCTGCTCTGTCGCACTCATCTGTAGCAACTGTTTCATCCTTAACGTCAGCATCCGGAGCTGCAACGAGGTTCTGTAAATCGTCGTCAGAAGCCACAATAATGCCATCAGCGTCAGCTATGGGCTCAGCAACTACATCCTCTTCTTCTGTTTCCTGAACCTGGGGCCTTAACTCATCAACAGCTGCTGAAACGTTCTCAGAAATATTTCCGCGAAGTTCCTCTGCTGCATCAACCAAATCCTCAATAGAGTCATCAGCCTTCTCTGTTCCATTCCATGCTACGGAAGCAACACCCTGTGCAAAATCTGCTGCCTCAAAGTCCGCAAATTCGGGATACCATGTTTCGGGATCATCTATGGGGTTTTTCTCCTCTGCTGCCATAGCCATCATAGGCTGGCTAGCCATAGCAAGTGATAATCCGATTGATAATGCACGAACTACGTTTTTGTTGACCAAATTCTTTTTGACCATTTTTCCTAATTCCTCTCCTTCTGTAATGTTTTCCTTGTGGTTAGGATAACTGTGCCACCAGTTCTCCAATGTAGGTTTGTGGGTTTTGTGGTTTTTACCTAATTTACTGTACCTGTAAGTTACTAATTATTTATCTTCATCCAGTGTGATTCTGTCGAATAAGTACTCCAGAACATCACCGGTGAATTTCCTTGCGCTGATACCTACAATCACTGATCCGTCGCTTGCAGGCTCATCTTTTCTGATTACATCTGCGTACATTATCAATGTTTCAGCTACGATGATAATGTCCTTACCTAAAATGTCGGGTGCGTCCTTGGGAAGTCTTACTGCCATTCCTAAGGGGCTAAGGTTTACTACCTGTGCAAAAATCTTCTCCTGTGTGTCACAAACTACTACTACACTCTTGGCATCATATGCCACACGGTCAATCCGTCTTCTTTCTTCCATTTCTACCTCTCCATATGATATGTGTTTTTTGATGAGTTCTTATTCTGTTTATGAAAGTGAACCCATAACTATCGAGGCTTCCAAATCCTGTCTGATTTCTTTTAGCTTGTTCAAGTTCCACTTGGGAAGATTTGGCGTAACCTCAAGCTTATACTCTTCAGCGATATAAGCTATTCTCTGACGTTCCTTGCTGCAGTTTAGTGCGTATCTGGTCGCTACGGCAACCAATGCAAGGATGAGCACAACTAATGCCCCGGTAATCCAAGGTAAGGCTGCCTCAAAAGGCGTTTTCGGTGCCGGAGCCAGTGGCGTCTTCGGGTCTTCAATTGTCGTTAGCGTATATAATAAGTGCATATTGGAACCTTTCTAATTAGCCTCTCAACAATAAAGACTGGCGCGCAACTAAAAGTGGCTCAAATTTTTTAAATAAATCTTGATTTTTTTATCTTCTATATATATAGTGTCATTTTTGAGGTAAAATTCCTAACCAAAATTTAAAAAAAATAATTACAACTTCTCGGATTATTTCCGTCTCTCTGCCTGTTTTATTTTTCTTTAGATTTAGCAGGTTGATTTTCCCACTTAAATCTGCCAGATTTACATATTTCCGATATTAGCAGTAAGGCTGCGACCTACCATTACTGCCAGAATTCTCATACCTTTGATTTGGCAGACGAGGCCTCCTTTTCTTTACTGCCTGATTCCTTATTTCTGCGCTCCAAGCAGAGTGCGGGTCATTTTCCCTACTGCCCAAATGCAGATTATCCGGAATCCAGCAGATATAAGGTGCAAAAAGGGACAGCCGGCCCCAATTGCACCAACTCTTCGCAGTACGAATCAGTGGGATGATGTTTTACTAAGGTAGACTTTATCGAGCCGTCGGTACTTAGGTGCTGTCCTTTAGCACCTTATGTACCGCTACGTGCGAGATATAAGTGAGAACGTGTCTACCGTGTAAAATATCATCCCATTGATGGACCTTTGGGGTAAAAAGCAACGCCTGCGAGGACGCAGGCGTTGGTGTTTCTATTGGAATAAGTTCAAAGTATTGTCATAGGTAATGTTCTCGTTGGTGACGACCTTGTATTTGGTGATGCGATAGAATGGATCTCCCGCTTTCTCGGGATAGAGAATCTCAAGGGAGATCTCAAGGTTTTGGAGGTCGGAAATCTGGAATTCGAAGGAGGAGGTGTGGCCTACCTTTGCAAAGTATGCTTCCTCGTCGCCCCCTGCCTCTTTGTAGGCGGCGGCCAAAGCATCGTCCACGCCTGCAATTGCCTCCTGGGCCTGGTTGGAAACCTCGTAATAACGCTCGGTTCTCTCCATTACCTTCTGTCCAAGCTTAAAGTCCGCATTTGAACTTACGATACTCAAAGCTGCGAAGGATACAAGACACAGCACCACGAATATTAATAATAAGGATGAGGAGCCGATGTTGACTCCGAATGCACTTTTTTTCTTAGCCATCTTTCAAATCCTATCGAATCAATTTATTAACTACTGCAGAACGTTTGGAACATGCTTTGATACTGTCAATTCATATATGGTATCCTGCTTTGCCGGATCATCATACAAAACCTTGGCATATCCTGAATATAAGCCTGTTGCTTCGTCCAAACCAAGATCTCTAAACAACAGATAATATGTGGCAACATCTGCATCACATGCGTTGAATTTCTCATCATAATAGATGATGAGATCATTTGCATCATTGACTGTAGCTCCGGTGACCTTGGCCATGGCAGCCATTCTGTCTTTGACCTCCGGATTGTCATCAAGTACCCCGTAGTAAATCTCGCAGAAATCCTCACATTTTACAATGGCTCCATTCTCAGCGGCAGTCTTGCCATCAAGCATATGAGCCTTGGCAAAAAGCTGGATGCACACTGTGCCTGCCAGGGCGAAGAACAATATTGAAATAATCAGTTCCATCAGGAACAAACCTGTTTTGGACGTTTTCATTACTATAATTACCTCGATGCTTTGGGGCTTACAAACAGCTCAATATCCTGGTCGTCTTCGGTGATGATACTGAAGGAATAAAGGGTATCGGACACCTTGGAAAGATCAAAACCCTTAACGGGAATAAGCTTCTGTCCTGCTTCAGGGGAGTTACTGTCGATTTTGAAATCAGGGCTTACGAAGAGTTCTCTCAGGTATCCGTCGTAGGCGTAAAGGTATGTTGAATAAACCTTTTCATCCACGGTTTCCGAAAGAATCAATGCAGGATTTCCGGCCAAATCAGCTACTTCTACGCTTCCCGCCTCATCGTTCTGACGGATCTTCTCTGCCACGTAGGAGTAGGCCGTTCTTGAGTTGTAGTTTGTGTTCATGTCGTCAACGGTTTTCTGGTAAACGCCGGCGCCGATGGATACAAGCATCAGAGCACATACAGCGAATACTGCGAAAAGCGCCAGGACGAAGATTACGTCCACAACATGATTGTTTTCGCTTTTTGTATTCATAGTCTCTACCTATTTAGTAAGCACTGTGACTGTGGGGTACATGTTGGCCCCGTAAACCTGATAATCCACGAAGAACTTGTCGTGGTCATAGGTCAGTCCATAGTGATTCTCGATGTATTCAAGTGAAGGGGGATAGGTTCCCTCCACAGCGTAACACTGGGTTATTGAGCGGTTAAGAGCCGTGGTTAAGCTCTCCTTTTGCTTATCGATGGTGGTCTCGGATACTGAAGCGATACCCTTGATGAAAACGATAAATAAAAGGATGAATCCCAATAGCGGCAGTGAAAGCTTCTGTATTTTTCTAAGAATAGAAGGTTTCTCGAATCTGTTCATAATTTATCCTATGCTTGTCATGATTCCCATAAGAGGAAGGATTACTGAAAGAAGAATCAAACCTACGATAACGGAAAGGATAATAACCAGAGTAGGCTCCAAGGTTGCGATAATCTCTGAGAGCTTCTTTTCTGTGTCCTTCTCGTAGTCTTCGGCGATTTTGCCCATAACCTGGTCGATGGAACCGGTTCTGAAACCTACGGCTACCATACGGGAATACAGTGATGAGAAAATGTCGGCTTTTTCCAAAGCTTCTGAGAGGTTAAAGCCCTCCTCGATGCACTTCTTGCAAACTGCAATCTTCTCTTTGGTTTTCTTATGCTCAACGATAACGCTTACAAGGTCAAGGCTTGAGTAGGTGTCAAGGCCTGATGCGATGGTCATTGCAAGACCTGATGCGAAACGGCCTGCGGCAACTTTCTCATAAAAGCCCTTTGTAAGAGCAAATTCATTAAGGAAGTTCGTGGTAAAAGCTTTACCTTTTCTTGTCTTGAATCCAAGGAAGTAAACGATGAATACCACAACGATAATGGCAAGAATTACAATGCCGTAACGGTTAAGGGTATTACCAAGGCTAAGTAAGCTTGCGGAAACGCCGCTCATCTCGCTGCCTAACTGCTCGAATACCTGGTTGAAAATGGGAAGAACTTTGGTAAGGAGCACATAGATTACAAGAAGCATCATGCCAATCATAATAAGAGGATATCTTACTGCGGATTTGATGCTGTCTGCTATCATGTCCTCATGCTCATAGTAGGCTGCCAGGGACTGCATTACGTTGTCCAGGTTACCTGACTGCTCACCAAGCTCCACCATGTGAAGTACATAGTCGGGAAAAACGTCTGTTTCTCCCAAAGCTTTGTAGAAGGTTTCGCCCTGGCCAAGGCTTTCGATAATGGTGTTAACCAGTGCTTTTCCTTTCTCATCCTTGGTATCCTGCATCAAGATGCTCATGCCTTCATAAGGTGTGATGCCGGCATTCAAGATCATTGCTGTCTGGCTGCAGAAGGATGCGATTTCGGCATTTGATAAAAGTCGTTGAGATTTCATATTTTTCCTCTTCCTCTTCTATATTAATACACGTACATAACTGTATAATTGCTACCGTCACCGATAAAGTTCTTTAAAGCGCTTTCTGATGAGTTGGCGGCGAAGGTGGGGTCAACCAGTGACCAGTCCTTACCGTCGAATTCGATGATGCCGTTTAACCAGCCCACGTCCTCGATGAATACGCTTATCCATGCGTGGTATGCTTCGCCGGCATATCCTACTTCAAGGTGAGTGGGGATTCCCTGGCTTCTAAGCATGGAGCACATAACTGCGGAATAATCAAGGCATATACCTGTTCCGCTTCGTAAGATCTCATCAACGTTTGAGGTGTAGCCACCGGCTACAGTTGCTGCCTTGTCGTAGTCGTAAGTGATATTTCCTGTTACGTAATCGTAAACCATTGTTACGGCTTCAAGGTCGTTGTTGGCAGGTTCAACCAGCTCTTTGGCTTTGGCTACAACCTGGCTTCCGGCGTTAAACTTAACATACTGGTTGGGATAGAGAAATGCGCCAAAAGCGTTTGTGATCTCCACCGGCACGACCTGTGAAAGACATGTGGCATAGCTGGTTCCCGATACAAGGGTGTAGATTGCCACAGTGTAGTTTCCGTTTCCGCAGGTCAATGGGAAGGTCTCGTAATCGTGGCCTATGAGGTCATAGGTGTAAGCCGAGCCGCCTTCGGGAGTTATAAGAACCTTAACGTTTTCTGAATCTCCCGTGTATTTGACGCATACATAACCATCGCCCTTGTGGGAAGCATCGATAAAGCCAACATCGTTGGTATAAAGCTCAGTTCCGTCAGCCTGGGGTTCAAGACATTTTGGAGTGTTGTCCCTGGTACCCTTTCCTTTGGCTTCGGGTACTGCCGCTTCCTCCTCAGGTTCACTTGCCACAGTGCTCTGAGCTGAGGGGGCCGACTGAGGTTTGCTTCCAAAGCCCTCGTCTATGGGTGTAACCACTCCTCCGCAGCCTGAAACAAGTGCCGCTATTAAGATTGGAATCAAAAATAAGGTTTTCTTTTTCATGATTTAATCCTGTTAATCCAAAGGGGTGAACAGCAAATGCAATTCTTTGCCGGACTCCTCCGTGATAATGATATTTACCTCTTCATCAGGCATGGGGAACGCGATACAAAAGCCCAAAGAGTTAAAGTAGTTGGCATAGGTCTTATTTCCGTCCACATCCACAAAGTAGCTCTTGGAAAGATCTATGTCTCCTCTTGAAAGGCTTATCAAGAGTTCATCCCCGTACTGCTCATGGAACTCCACCTTAAACTCAGGGTTCTGCTTTCCGAATCCCGGATAAAACTTGATGGGAAGCATCAATGTCATGGCCAAGAGGATTACTGTAACCATGATACAGATATCATAGGCCATCCCGTTGTATTTACATCTTAACAGTATTTTGTCAAAGGGAACGGTGTTTGGCTTCTCCCCTGCATCTTCAAAAACATTTTGAAGGATTCTGTCCGCCGCTTTGACATCCATTTTAAATTCATTTTTCTTTTTAAACAGTGACATCTCAGACCCTCCTAATCTTTCATGCTGCGTCGCAGCATTTCTTCTCCTTGGGATATGTAGCGCTTTACGCTGCTACGGCTTGTCCCGAGGGTCTTGGCAATGTCTTCAAGTTTCATGCCGTTGAAGAACTTCATCTTAACGGCCTGCTGCTCCTTAAAGGGAAGCGCGTCAATGGCTTCATGGAGCCTCTTATATTCATGCTTCATCTGGGTATTAACCTCAGGATTACTGCTTTCCTTCGGATCCAGAATCTGGCTGATGATTTCGTCATCTGTAGGGGTTGCATCGTTTCCGCTCTTTTGAACCATGTCAAAACAAACGTTAAATGCAATCTTGTTCAACCAGGAGACAAAAAGCTTTGGCTCGTTGATTGAGTGGATATTTTTCAACGCCCTTATAAAGGTTTCCTGCACTGCGTCCTGGGCTAAATACGTGTCCCGAAGATAGTGACAGGCGTAATTATAAACTTTGTTGTAGGTCAGAGCATAAAGGGTTGCAAAAGCATCGGAGTTGTTCTGCTGTGACAGAAGAACCAGCTGCCCTATTTGCTCGTAATCCGGTTCCCTCATAACCTAAAGAACTCCTGTCAATCTACACGTTTGTAAAGGTCACTGTAGACCTTTGAGATAATACCGGTTAAGCTGTCAAACTTGGCATCGGGATTATATACTGTTGCGTTATGGGTAACAATGGGTGAATCCTCATGCTCACGATTGTACTCATTGATGGCATCCTCGGTTTTGTTTAAAAACTCAAGAAGCTTCTCTCTTGTAGAATCGTTGATGATACAAAGAAATTCGTTACCGCCGTTACGTCCCACAAAACCATACTCATCTCCGATGGTCTCAAGGATTCGGCAAAAATCGCGCAACAACTTGTCTCCGCTTTTCCTGCCGAGACTATCGTTAACTTCCTGAAGATTTCTTATCTGCATAAGAACACAGGATATTTTTTCAACTGATTGTGGTGTGTCGTACTGATCAAAGACGAGATCACAGCTGTACCTGTTGGGAATACCGGTAAGGCTGTCAAGATACGCCAGCTTTGCAAGATTGTGACTTTCCTTATCAAGATTTCTTAAGGTTGTGAAATCGATGGCAAGGAAAACCATACCGGCTATAATCATCAACCATGTAAATACAAAAAGAGTGATGACTGTCGGATTGGAATAGATTTTCTCTCGCAAAGTGGGATTTAAAATAATGATGAGAAAAAATGCAACGTCAACTACGCAAAGAATTGCAAGCTGAATAAGCTTGAACCTTCGCAAGGACGCGTGATGTTCGTTCTGGCTTTTCATATGTCCCCCTGTCACTTTAATACTGTGCCTGTGCCTGGCAAAAATATTTGCTTCTTTATTATATGCCAAAAAAAATCAAATGTAAACGCAAAAAAGGGCGATTTCTTAAGTGAAATCGCCCTTTTGTATTACAATTATTCTTCGGTTTCTACAACCTCTTCTGCCTCGACTACTTCTTCTTCGAAGTCTTCTTCATCCTCTTCGCGAGCTCTCTTGGCTCTCTCGGCTGCTTCTGCTTCCTTCTGAGCCTTTCTTGCTGCTTCCTGCTCTGCGATAAGTGCATCGGTAGAAAGTGCTGTATTACGGTATCTCTTAAGACCTGTACCTGCAGGAATAAGCTTACCGATAATAACGTTCTCTTTAAGACCGATAAGAGGATCTACCTTACCCTTGATGGCAGCCTCGGTAAGAACCTTGGTTGTCTCCTGGAAGGATGCAGCTGACATGAATGAGTTGGTAGCAAGAGCTGCCTTGGTGATACCAAGCATGATCTGCTTTCCGTCTGCGGGAGTCTTACCCTCTTTCACAAGCTCTTCGTTAACATCCTCGTAATCAAGAACGTTTACAAGTGAGCCGGGAAGGAATTCTGTATCTCCGCTCTCCTCAATTCTGATCTTCTTAAGCATCTGACGAACGATAACTTCGATGTGCTTATCTGCGATATCAACACCCTGTAAGCGGTATACACGCTGAACTTCTCTGAGCATGTAATCCTGAACGGCACGGATACCTTTAATCTTTAAGAGATCGTGAGGGTTAACTGAACCTTCTGTAAGCTCGTCGCCGGCCTCAAGAACCTGACCGTCTGTTACCTTGATTCTGGAACCGTAAGGGATTAAGTAAGCCTTGCTCTCTCCGGTTTCGTCGTTGGTAACAACAACCTCACGTTTCTTCTTTGTATCTCTGATCTCTACCTTACCGGCAAACTCAGCGATGATTGCGAGTCCCTTGGGCTTTCTTGCCTCAAAGAGCTCCTCTACTCTGGGAAGACCCTGAGTGATATCGTCTGCTGTAGCAACACCACCGGTATGGAAGGTTCTCATTGTAAGCTGTGTACCGGGCTCACCGATAGACTGTGCTGCGATAATACCTACAGCCTCACCTACCTGAACAGCTTCACCGGTTGCCATGTTAGCACCGTAGCACTTTGAGCAGATACCGAGTTTACAACGACAAGTGAGAATATTTCTGATTTTGACACCCTTGGATTCCTTGTTGTCACGCATGTTGCCTTCTTCATCTTCTGCCATGAAGGGCTTACCGTTCTCATCAAGACCTTTAGCCAAAATCTTCTCTGCACGGCTGGGTGTAATCATGTGGTTAGCCTTAACGATTACATTGCCGTCAGTATCTTTAATCTCGTTGCAGGAGTAACGACCTACGATACGATCCTTAAGTCCCTCGATTGTCTCCTTGCCATCCATGAAGGCTTTGACATACATTCCGGGGATTTCGGGTCTGTCTTCGGCACAATCAACCTCGCGGATGATGAGCTCCTGTGATACGTCAACCATTCGACGTGTAAGGTAACCGGAGTCAGCGGTTCTAAGAGCTGTATCGGACAAACCTTTACGAGCACCGTGTGCTGACATGAAGTACTCCAGTACGTCCAGACCTTCACGGAAGTTTGACTTGATGGGCAACTCGATTGTACGACCTGATGTATCGGCCATCAATCCACGCATGCCGGCCAGCTGCTTGATCTGCTGGTTGGAACCACGGGCACCGGAGTCTGCCATCATGTAAATATTGTTGTATTTGTCGAGACCGTCAAGAAGGTCTTTGGTAAGACGTCCATCGATCTCGTTCCATGTCTCAACTACTGCTCTGTATCTTTCTTCCTCAGTAATAAGACCACGTCTGAAGTTACGTGAAATCTTATCAACAGTCTCCTGAGCCTCTGCAAGGAGCTCGGGCTTACTTGCGGGAACTGTCATATCGGAAATTGAAACTGTCATTGCAGCTCTTGTTGAGTACTTGTAACCTGTAGCCTTAACGTTATCAAGAACCTCAGCGGTTACTGATGCACCGTGGGTGTTGATAACCTTCTCAAGGATTTTCTTAAGCTGCTTCTTACCTACATGGAAATCAATTTCAGGTAAAAGAGCATTCTCTTTCTTGCTTCTGTCCACGAAGCCAAGGTCCTGAGGAAGAATCTCGTTGAAGATGAGACGGCCAAGACTTGTCTTGATAACGCCTTCGATTTCCTCACCCTCGAATGTAGCTTTTCTTCTTACATAGATGTACTGGTGAAGAGTGATCTCACCGTTCTCGTATGCAAGAATAGCTTCGTTCATGGAGTTGAAGTATCTTCCGAGAAGGTCGATCATACGGCAGGTGATGATTCTGTTACGTTCAGGGTCAACACAAACCTTAACGAAGGTCTCGGATTCAAGAGCAGTATCTTTGATGGCGTCAACTGCCTTCTTGGCAGCATCGCCCTCTTTGCCCTTTACAGCTTTTGCTTTCTTCTCCTGATATTTGTTGTAAGCCTCAAGTGCCTCGTCAATGGAGGAAAATTCAGCTTTTACCTGCTCAACGATCTTGGGATCATTGGAGAAGTCAGCGTATTTATGCATGGTCAGATAGTAGATACCGAGGACCATATCCTGTGAAGGAACGGCAACGGGACCACCGTCTGAAGGTTTAAGCAGGTTGTTGGGTGAGAGTAAGAGGAACCTACACTCAGCCTGAGCCTCAACTGAAAGAGGAAGGTGTACAGCCATCTGGTCACCGTCGAAGTCAGCGTTGAACGCTGTACATACAAGGGGATGAAGCTTAATTGCCTTACCTTCTACAAGGATGGGCTCGAATGCCTGGATACCAAGTCTGTGAAGTGTAGGAGCACGGTTAAGCATAACGGGATGCTCAGCGATAACCTCCTCCAAAACGTCCCAAACCTGTGAGTCAAGTTTCTCAACAAGCTTCTTGGCATTCTTGATGTTCTGGCTGATTCCCTTGGCAACAAGTTCCTTCATAACGAAGGGCTTGAAGAGCTCGATAGCCATTTCCTTGGGAAGTCCGCACTGGTAAATCTTAAGTTCGGGTCCAACGACGATAACGGAACGTCCTGAGTAGTCTACACGCTTACCAAGGAGGTTCTGACGGAAACGTCCTGACTTACCCTTTAACAGATCTGAAAGTGACTTCAGAGCTCTGTTACCGGGGCCTGTTACGGGACGGCCACGTCTGCCGTTGTCGATTAATGCATCAACTGCTTCCTGGAGCATTCTCTTCTCGTTACGTACGATGATGTCGGGCGCACCGAGGGTAAGAAGTCTGGAAAGACGGTTGTTTCTGTTGATAATTCTTCTGTAGAGGTCGTTGAGGTCGGATGTTGCGAAACGTCCGCCATCAAGCTGAACCATAGGACGAAGATCGGGGGGAATAACGGGAATTGCATCCATTATCATCCACTCGGGCTTGTTACCTGACTCAAGGAATGCGTCAACAACCTCAAGTCTCTTGATAACTCTTGCTCTCTTCTGACCAGTGGAATCTCTTAATACCTCATTTAATTCTTTAGACTCTGCTTCAAGATCAATAGCCTGTAAAAGCTCCTTAATCGCCTCAGCACCCATACCTACACGGAACTTGTTGCCCCATGTCTCTCTGGCATCCTGATACTCCTTCTCGGAAAGGATCTGCTTATACTGAAGATCTGTGGTTCCGGGATCAAGTACGATATAGGAGATAAAGTACAATACTTTCTCAAGTACTCTGGGTGATAAATCAAGGATAAGTCCCATACGGGAGGGAATACCCTTGAAGTACCAGATGTGGGATACGGGAGCTGCGAGCTCGATGTGTCCCATACGCTCTCTACGAACGCTTGCCTTTGTGACCTCTACTCCACAACGGTCACAGACAACGCCTTTGTAACGGATCTTCTTGTACTTACCGCAGTGGCACTCCCAGTCTTTGCTGGGTCCAAAGATCCTCTCACAGAAAAGTCCGTCACGCTCAGGCTTAAGTGTTCTATAGTTGATGGTCTCAGGCTTTGTAACTTCGCCTCTTGACCACTCACGAATCTTTTCGGGTGATGCAAGCCCAATCTTGATGGCATCAAATGTCATGGGCTGGTATACTTCATTGGTTGATTCTGACATTTTTGGCACTCCTTCCAATGCGTTTTATTCGTTAAAATCCATTTCTTCTGCTTCGAAATCAGCTTCCTCTTCAAACTCTTCTTCGGTGCTTACGAGCTCGCCGTCGTCACCAAACTCCTGAGTCTGATAACCGTGCTTGCCATAGGATTCTCCGCCGTCATACTTTCTGGAATCAGATTCCATCTCGTAGCGGAAGTCTGTGTCGCCGTAGTCGATTGTCTCGGAAATCTCGACTTCTGTGTTGTCCTCACGAAGAACTCTCACATCAAGACCGAGTGCCTGTAATTCCTTAAGAAGTACCTTGAATGACTCAGGGATACCTGCTTCAGGGATGTTATCACCCTTGATGATTGCTTCGTATGTCTTAACACGTCCGATAACGTCATCGGATTTAACAGTAAGAATCTCTTGCAAGGTGTAGGATGCGCCGTATGCCTCCAGGGCCCAAACCTCCATCTCACCGAAACGCTGTCCACCGAACTGTGCCTTACCGCCAAGAGGCTGCTGTGTAACCAGTGAGTAAGGGCCGGTTGAACGTGCGTGGATTTTATCGTCTACCAAATGGTGAAGCTTTAAGTAATGCATGTGGCCGATGGTTACAGGTCCGTCGAAGAACTCACCTGTACGTCCGTCACGAAGTCTTACTTTACCGTCTCTTGAAATGGGAACGCCCTTCCAAAGTGATCTGTGATCTCTGTTCTCTGAAAGGTAATCCATAACCTCAGGCAAAAGCTCGGCTTTGTGCTTAGAAGTAAATGTATCAGCCTTTTTGTCGTACTCTTTGCCTTCCTTAGCTGCCCACTCTTTGGCTTCCTTATCATCGAAAGGAAGGTTTACGTAGTCGTTGGCAAGGTCAAGCGTATCCATGATATCGTTCTCGTTTGCACCGTCAAAAACAGGTGTTGCTACGTTAAAGCCAAGGGCCTTAGCAGCAAGTGAGAGGTGAATCTCAAGGACCTGACCGATATTCATACGGGAAGGTACGCCCAGAGGGTTAAGTACGATGTCAAGAGGACGACCGTTGGGAAGATAAGGCATATCCTCAACAGGAAGGACTCTTGAAACGACACCCTTGTTACCGTGACGACCAGCCATCTTATCACCAACAGAAATCTTTCTCTTCTGGGCAATGTAGATGCGAACCGCCATGTTAACGCCGGGAGATAATTCATCTGAATTTTCTCTCGTGAATACCTTGGCATCAACTACGATACCGTATTCACCGTGAGGAACCTTAAGGGAAGTATCTCTTACTTCTCTTGCCTTCTCACCAAAGATTGCTCTAAGGAGACGCTCCTCTGCAGTAAGCTCGGTCTCTCCCTTGGGAGTTACCTTACCAACAAGGATATCACCGGCACGAACCTCAGCACCGATTCTGATGATACCGCGCTCATCAAGATCTTTTAAGGCATCGTCGCCGACACCGGGTACGTCACGAGTGATTTCCTCGGGTCCTAACTTGGTGTCTCTGGCTTCTGCTTCATATTCTTCAATATGTACGGATGTGTAAACATCATCCTGTACAAGTCTTTCACTAAGTAAAACAGCATCCTCGTAGTTGTAACCTTCCCAGGTCATGAAACCGATGAGAGGGTTCTTACCAAGAGCAAGCTCTCCGTCTGCTGTGGAAGGACCGTCAGCGATAACCTGTCCTGCCTCAACGTGCTCACCCTTCTCTACGATGGGCTTCTGGTTGTAGCAGTTGGACTGGTTGGAGCGGGAGAACTTTGTAAGGTGAAGTTCTTCCTTCTCGCCATCGTCGTATTCCATCTTAACAAGATTGGAAGATACATATGTAACTGTACCTGCCTTCTTGGCAACAACGCAGACACCTGAGTCAACTGCAGCCTTAACTTCCATACCTGTTCCTACTACAGGAGCCTCGGTAACAAGAAGAGGCACTGCCTGACGCTGCATGTTTGATCCCATGAGGGCACGGTTAGCATCGTCGTTCTCAAGGAAAGGAATAAGCGCTGTAGCCACAGAGAATACCATCTTAGGTGATACGTCCATGTAATCGAACATAGCCTTGGGGTATGCCTGTGTCTCCTCACGGAAACGACCGGAAACGTTGTTATTTACGAAGTGACCCTTCTCATCCAAAGGCTCATTCGCCTGAGCCACATGGTAGTTATCCTCCTCGTCGGCTGTCATGTAAACAACCTCATCTGTAACACGAGGGTTCTCAGGGTCGGACTTGTCGATTTTTCTATAAGGCGCCTCAACAAAGCCATACTCGTTGATACGTGCATAGCTTGCAAGGGAGTTGATCAAACCGATGTTAGGACCTTCGGGTGTCTCGATAGGACACATTCTTCCGTAGTGAGAATAGTGTACGTCTCGAACTTCGAATCCGGCACGGTCTCTTGACAAACCGCCGGGTCCCAATGCGGACAAACGTCTCTTATGAGTAAGCTCACCAAGAGGGTTGTTCTGGTCCATGAACTGTGACAGCTGTGAAGATCCGAAGAACTCTTTAACTGCTGCAGTTACGGGCTTGATGTTTATAAGTGACTGAGGAGAAATGTTGTCCTCGTCATGAGTTGTCATTCTCTCTCTGACAACTCTCTCCATTCTTGATAAACCGATACGGTACTGGTTCTGTAAAAGCTCACCAACGGCACGGATACGACGGTTGCCCAAATGGTCGATATCGTCCTTGTTTCCGAGGCCGTACTCAAGATGAAGGTTATAGTTAATGGAAGCGATAATATCCTCACGAGTAATGTGCTTGGGAATAAGTTCGTGAATGTTCTTCTTAATCTCCTCGCCAAGCTTCTCGGCATCATCGCCGTACTCCTCGATTAACTGCTTCAAAACAGGATAGTAAACAAGCTCGGTTACGCCAAGCTCTGCAGGATCGCAGTCTACGAACTCTGTAATGTCTACCATCATATTGGAGAGAACCTTAACATTCTTCTCCTCTGTCTGAATGTACACAAAGGGAACTGCCTTGTTCTGAATGGAATCAGCAAGTTCAGCAGTTACTTTGGTGCCCTTCTCAGCAATAACCTCTCCGCTGGTGGGATCGATAACATCCTCAGCCAGAATCTGATGGCGGATACGGTTTCTGAGCATTAACTTCTTATTAAATTTATATCTACCGACTTTAGCTAAATCATATCTTCTGGGGTCAAAGAACATAGCGTTAAGAAGGCTGTCTGCGCTCTCAACACTCAAAGGTTCGCCGGGACGAATCTTCTTATATAATTCGAGTAAGCCCTCTTCGCGGGTAGTTGCGATATCCTTGGTGAAGGAAGCCTCAATCTTGGGCTCATCGCCAAAGAGCTCACGGATTTCCTCATTGGTACCGATTCCTAAAGCACGAACAAGCACAGTGATGGGTACCTTACGGGTTCTGTCCACACGTACATAAAATACGTCGTTAGAATCTGTCTCGTACTCAAGCCATGCACCACGGTTGGGAATTACGGTACAGGAGAAAAGTCTCTTACCGATTTTATCATGACCGATTTCATAGTAAATGCCGGGAGAACGAACCAACTGGGAAACGATTACACGTTCTGCACCGTTAACTATAAATGTACCTGTCTCTGTCATAAGAGGAAGGTCGCCCATGAAGATTTCATGCTCTGAAATTTCTTCTTTTTCCTTATTATTAAGGCGAACTTTCACTTTCAGAGGTGCGGCATAGTTGGCATCTCTCTCTTTACACTCTTCAATAGAATATTTAACGTCGTCTCTGCAGAGTTCGAAATCTACGAACTCAAGGCTAAGGTGTCCGCTGTAATCCGCGATTGGAGAAATATCGTCAAATACTTCCTTGAGGCCTTCATCCAAAAACCACTGATAGGAATCCTTCTGGACTTCGATCAGGTTGGGCATTTCCTGGACCTCTTTCTGTCGCGAATAACTCATACGTATTCCCTTGCCTGATGAGGTGGGACGTATTCTGTTTTTTTCCATTGACATTTCACCCCGTTCTTTATGATTTTGTCGCTATTGTATCAGAAAATTCGCATGGTTCTGCACAATAATGCATCATCCATAGTACTACATTTTTTCAAGCGAGTCAAGGAAAATTTTTTCCTTTTTTCGGGGGATTTTTTGTGCAATAGTAAAGGCAGGATGGGTGTCCTGCCTTTACATGTGTTTTGGAAGATTCTATCTTCAACCGGAACGGGACGGGAACCCGCTTCCGGTCATTGTAGGGAGTTACCTTCTGGGAAAACATTTTCACACAAGTTGTGTGTACATCCGATTGTACATTTAGGGTTTTGTACTGTCAATATAGATTTTGCAAAATTAATAATATGCAACTAAGAGTATCATTTTGGAGTTGTGCGCCCAGCTTGAAATATTCTGACAATAGCACCGCATGTACGCAAACAACAAAAAAGAGGCAGGTACAAAACCTGCCTCTCGATAGTCAGTAATTAAATTACTTAAGGTTAACCTTAGCGCCAGCCTCTTCAAGTTTCTTCTTGATGTCCTCAGCCTCTTCCTTGGTTGCGCCCTCTTTGAGCATCTTAGGAGCTCCATCAACGAGATCCTTTGCTTCCTTAAGACCAAGACCGGTAACTTCACGAACAACCTTGATAACTTTAACCTTCTCAGCGCCGCACTCTGCGAGCTCTACATCGAAGGAATCCTTCTCCTCAGCTGCGCCTGCGCCATCACCTGCGCCAGCTGCTGCTACAACAACGCCTGCTGCTGCAGATACGCCGAACTCTTCCTCACATGCTTTTACTAAGTCGTTTAACTCTAATACGCTAAGCTCTTTGATAGCGTCGATTAATTCCTGTGCTGTTAATTTAGCCATTTTAAAAATCCTCCTGTAATTGATTATTCTGCTGCGGGAGCTTCTTCTGCTGCAGGTGCCTCAGCCTCTGCTGCTGCGGGAGCTTCCTCTGTTTTTGCTTCTGCTACGGGTGCTTCTTCTGCTGCTGCCTCTGCCTTGGGAGCTTCCTCAGCGGGAGCCTCTTCCTTAGCAGGCGCTTCTACTGCAGATGCGCCACCTTTCTCTGCCAACTGATTCATAACGCGAGCGAAGTTTGTGATAGGGCTCTTCATGCTGCCGAGCAATCTTGAAAGAAGCTCTTCTCTTGAAGGGATCTTAGCGATTGTGCCGATTCCTGCTGCATCATAGATAGTACCCTCAACCATGCCGCCTTTGATCTCAAGCTTGTCAGCTGTCTTGGCAAACTTTGCAAGAATTCTTGCGGGTGCTGTTGCATCGCTTGTTGAGATTGCAATTGCGCTGGGTCCTTCAAGGTAAGGTGCAAGTTCTTCACAAGCTGTTCCCTTGAATGCAAAGTTCATAAGAGTGTTCTTGTAAACTTTGTAAACAACACCGGCTTCACGAAGTTCCTTACGAAGTTGTGTATCCTGAGCAACTGTAAGTCCGCGGTAATCAACTACGACTACGGAAGCGGCATCCTTAATGTTCTCGGAAATCTCATCAACGATGGGCTTTTTTAATTCTACTTTAGCCATTTTCTTCCTCCTTATATTATTTTTGCCGAAAGGAGTTTATTAAATGTAAAAACTCCTCTTTGCCGAATAGACAAAGAGGAGCAAATTAATCTTAAACTCTTTCCTCGGTGAGCGGTTCACACGCTTACGACCTTTCGGTCACTCACTGTCTTCGGCGATATTGTATGGTTTCTCACGAAACCTTTGAAAGAATATCACAAATGTAATACTCTTGTCAACCATGTTTTACTTATGCGTACTTAGCTGTTGAAACTTTTACACCGGGGCCCATTGTAGATGTAACAGTAACGCTCTTTAAGTACTGTCCCTTTAATGAGCTGGGCTTAGCCTTAAGGATTGCATCAAGGAGAGCCTTGTAGTTCTCGCTTAACTGTTCCTCTGTGAAGGAAGCCTTACCGATAGGTGCATGTACGATGTTTGTCTTATCAAGTCTGTACTCGATCTTACCGGCTTTGATATCAGCAATTGCCTTAGCAACGTCCATTGTAACTGTGCCGGCCTTAGGGTTGGGCATCAATCCTTTAGGACCGAGAACCTTACCGAGACGACCAACAACACCCATCATATCAGGTGTAGCAACTACTACGTCGAAATCAAGCCATCCATCATTCTGGATCTTGGGGATGAGCTCCTCACCACCAACGTGATCTGCACCTGCTGCCTCTGCTTCGTTTACCTTGTCACCCTTAGCGAAAACAAGTACTCTTACTGTCTTACCTGTTCCGTTGGGAAGAACTACAGCACCACGAATCTGCTGCTCAGCGTGACGTCCGTCACAACCTGTACGAATGTGAACCTCAACGGTCTCATCGAACTTAGCTGTAGCTGTCTTCTTTACAAGTGCAAGTGCCTCTTCGGGCTCATAATATGTTGCGCGGTCTACCAACTTGGCAGCCTCTGTATATTTCTTTCCGTGTTTCATTTTTTACCTCCTATGGTTCAAGCGACTTAATGTCTCCCACTTTAACTATATTGTTAATTAGTCAACTACTTCGATACCCATGCTGCGTGCTGTACCGGCGATCATGCTCATTGCAGCTTCAATGCTTGCTGCGTTAAGGTCAGGCATCTTCATCTCAGCGATCTCACGAACTTTGTCCTTTGAAATCTTAGCAACTTTGTTCTTGTTGGGAACGCCTGAAGCTGTCTTAAGGTTGCAAGCCTTCTTAAGAAGTACTGCAGCAGGGGGAGTCTTGGTAACAAAACTGAAACTTCTGTCTGCGTATACTGTGATGATAACAGGGATGATAACGTCACCCTTGTCTGCTGTTCTCGCATTGAACTGTTTTGTGAACTCTGCGATGTTAACGCCGTGCTGTCCAAGTGCAGGACCAACAGGCTGAGCCGGTGTAGCTTTTCCGGCAGGAATCTGTAACTTAATGTATCCTTCTACTTTCTTTGCCATTGTGGCACCTCCTAAAAATGTGGTTAGGCACAATCATGTATCGATTGCTCCCACAGCCCATACATGCTCGTATGAACTTTCTGCGTGTTACATATATTTACTATTCGTAAATACCTAGTTGAGTTTGCGGACTTCTGCGAAGCTGATCTCTACAGGGGTCTCACGACCGAACATCTCAACTGAGATTGTAGCTGTCTGCTTGTTGAAGTCAACCTTGGAAACAACACCCACTGTATCCTTCCAAACACCGGATACAACTGCAACTGTGTCTCCTTCTTCGAAGTCGATGGTAACGTTCTCCATGTGGATACCAAGGGACTTCATCTCGGCTTCGGTCAAAGGCACGGGCTTACTTCCCGGTCCAACGAAACCTGTTACGCCTCTGGTATTACGGACAACATACCATGTGTCATCGTTCATAACCATGTTTACCAGAACATATCCGGGGAACATTTTCTTCTGGACTGTCTTCTTGGCACCATTCTTCACCTCAACAACGTCGAGCATGGGAACACGAACCTCAAGCATGTCCTTCTTTAATGACTCGTTATTCGCGATGGTCTTATCGATGTTAGCCTTTACCTTATTCTCGTAACCGGAATAGGTATGTACTACATACCACTTAGCTTCCTCCATGTGATAACCAGCCTTTCTTAAAATGTTGTTAAGAACTCAACACCGTACTGAATGAGAAAATCCAGAAGTGCGATGAAGGCACCGGTAACTATGGAAACTGCTACTACAGCGATTGACTGCTTAAGCATGTCCTCTCTGTCGGGCCATGTAATCTTCTTGAGTTCTGATTTAACACCTGCAAAAAATGCGGGCTTCTTGTTTTCAACAGAATCTGACATAATTACTCCTTCCGGGGACCTAATTACTTTGTTTCCTTATGTAAAGTATGTGTCTTGCAGAATCTACAATACTTCTTGATTTCCATACGATCGGGATGTGTCTTCTTATCCTTCATTGTATTGTAGTTACGCTGTTTGCACTCTGTGCAAGCCAATGTGATCTTAGTACGCATAGCCTTTCCACCTCCGAAATCTATAAAACAAAATAAAACGTTTGCTACTGAATTTTAAGCATAAAAAAAAGACCTAAATCTCATCTCGCTAGAATAATATAGCATGGATTTAGGTCTTCGTCAACAAGGAATTTTTATCCTGCCAAATCCGCCATTGTCTTCTCAAGGGCAGGCATTATATATTCGGTAAAATCAGTTTCTTCTCCAAAGCACTTTTTAATAAGAAGATTTAAAACCATCAAAGCATTGTCGGTACATTTCTTGGGGCCGTCCTGCTTCACCATAAGCTTCGCTTTCCTGTAGTCGGCTTCAAGAAGTTCGGGCTTGTTGATGGGCTTTGCGCACAGGGCATGAATTGCAATGTCTCTGGCGACTATGCCCATAACGTTTTCTTTTATGGAAGCGGCATCCGAGTTATATGCCTTCAGTGCCGTCTCCACGTAGGTGGCAGGCAATGACCTTAAGAACTTCTGCTCTTCTGTCAAAAACCGAAGCATCTCAGAAACCAGATCGATGCCGCGGCAATCACCAAGATTCACCAACATTGGATAGGAGAAGTTTACGACACTGTCCTGCGGTTTGAAGATCGGGTCGTATTTTTCAAAAAAAGTTCTGAGCTCGCCTGTAAAGAAGTTCCTTAAGTTGGGATTTCCGTAATCATTAAAATCTGCCATTTCCTTATTATATAAGGAAGCGGAGTTTTTGAGTTTCTCAGTCACAAGCTTCAATCCGTCCACATAGGACTGGGCTGCGGACATATTTTCCGCCGCAACCTCACAGGCATCACCGTTGGCAATTACCTCATCAATGCAGAAGGTAATGGCCTGCATGAATTCCTCAGTCTGCTTCTTGTCAGGGGCTGTCCCCTTCTTCGCATTATATTTTTCAATAAGCTGTGCTACTATAGGCGCCAGTTCCAGAAAATCGTAATCCATAGCAACCTCCTATTAATAGTCCTGCTCCAGTTGTGCCAGACGCTCGATGGCGGGCTCGTACTCGCCACACTCTGCATAAAGCTCCATGGCCTCGTCCATCTCACCGTAAAGTTCGTGGATACATGCCATATTAAATGAAGGAATAAATGTGTTGGCTCCTTCAACGATAACCTTCTCGGTTTCTTTAGCCTTAATGAAAGCATCCATGGCCTTGTCAATCATGCCGTTTCTTAAGTACACGATGCCCATAAGGCAGGTAAAATCTCCGGAGTTCTTATACTTATCCGATAATGCCACAAGTTCAATGGCATCCGAGTGATTGTTCATTCGAAGAAGAGTGTATCCGAAGCCCAGAGCCAAAAGGAGCTTTGTGGTCTCATCGATATCTTCGCACTCATCCATGCCCTTCTTCATATACTTAGCCGCTTCCTTGTTCTCACCCAGGAGTGCATAGTGCTGTCCTAACATAAAGTAGAGGGCGGTGTCTTTTACAAACTCTTCATCCTCAACTGCTTTAAGTAAAAGCGGCAGGTTCCTCTCAACTCGCTTAAGGCTGCCTTCCTCAATGCTTAAGTATCCATAGTGAGAAACTGTCATATTAATGTCCAGGTACACAAGGGGCGTGTTCTCCTTGCGGCGAATAATCTTCTCGCCTATGGAGCCCTCAAATTTGTGCTTGGTCCTGTTGCAGATTCTGGGACGCTTCTCGATGTAGGCATCCTCTGCTCCCAAAAGCACATACATGTTTCTCACATTTACCATGCCGATGGCGTCATCGTCCTCTAAGGCATTGGCAAATTCTTCTATATTAATATAGGTAATTTCTTCGTCACAATCCAGGAATAGAATCTCGTCGTTGGCGGCATTTTCCATTGCGAAGTTTCTTGCTGCCGAAAAGTCATTGTTCCATTTGTAATCGATGACTCTGTCCGCATACTTTGCTGCCACCTCTTTGGTATTATCGGCCGAACCGGTATCCACAAAAAGAACCTCATGAGGACAGTCTCCGAAAGCCTTATTCACCGATTCAAAAAGCCTTTCAAGGTGCTCCTCTTCATTTCTGCCGATTATACACAACGAGAATGCTGTCATGCTATTCCTCCGAAAACCAAAAATTGACTACACAATTTATTTTAGCAAGTTTCGGCGATAAAATCTACCATTTCACCCACATTTTGCATGGAGTTTACCTTATTTAAGGGAATCTTGATTCCAAACTCTGTGCCGATTGCCATCATAAGGCTTACGTGCTCCAATGAGTCCCAGCCCTCGATGTCCTCCGCGGTGGTTTCATCCGTCACGGTGATGGAGTCGTCGTCGAATACGTCACGGAAGACGTCGTTTACTCTTTCATATATCTCTTCTCTTGTCATAGTCTATTCCTTTCTTGGTGCAGAATGCCGGCGGGGCCGGAGGTGCAGTTTGGGGCCGACGTGCAGTTTGGGGACAGGCCCAGAATGCACACGAAGCGTGCAATCTGGGCCTGTCCCCAAATTGCACATCGGCCTCAGCCCTAACATTTTATGTATCTGTTTTTGTTTTCATAATCAGCAATGTCTAAATAATAGCTGCGGTTTCCTTCCGCATCTTCCCCCACCAGTGTAAATCCCATGCCGTCGTAGAACTCCCTCACCATCTTATTCTTGGCGGTGGGGTAGTAATGGCCGGTGAGTTTGGTAAGGCCCCGGGATTTGGCGGCGGCCACAAGCTTATCAAGCATTGCGTATTCCATGTCGCGCTTAAGGACGCGGCAGCTCATGAGCCAGAGTTCGATGTCTAAGGTGTCGCCATCGATGATTCCTTCCACCACGCTTACTACGCCGTTGTCGCCGAACTTGTCGATGAGTTTGCCGTAGAGGGTGATGCGATTAGCATCAGAAGCCATGTTTATAATGTCGTTTTCAGAGAATCGCTTGGTGGTTAAGTTAAACTGATTGCTCTTGTTGGTGAGCTGAGCGATTCTTGAGAAATAAATATCCTTGAAGGGTCCGATCTCACCTTCCATCTCAAGGGACTTAAGATACTCGCCGTAGTCCGCAAAGCTTTCCTCCAGTTCAAGACGCTTGGCATTTTCTAGATACATGCCCACTCTCTTTAAGTCGTCCTCTGAGATTGCGGCGGGGTTAAAGTAGCCGCTTCTGTCTATCATGTAGGCGTAGGTCTCGGGAGTTGTAAGTTCAGGAACTCTGCAGCCCTTTACCTGCTGCCTTACAATTTCACGCTCTGCAGGATTGTCGTCCACAAAAACAAAGCTCTCGGGAAGCAAGTTAAGCTCAGAAGCCATTTTTACAAGATTCTCGCTCTTAGGATTCCAGTTAATCTTTTTGGCAACAAAGTCCGAAGCCTTTAAGACGCTGTCGGGACGCTCGAAGCCCTTTAAAGCCACGTCCTCTTCGTTCTTTGAGTTGATGGTAAGAAGAATCCCTCTTGCAGCCAGGGTCTTAAGGTACTCCTGGAACTCGCTGTAGGTTTCCGCCAGGGCAGTCTCCTGACCAATCTCGATTCGCTCGGGGCCATCGTCTCCGATGACGCCTCCCCAAAGGGTGTTGTCCAGATCAAGGCAGACCACCTTCTTTTGCTTGCCAAAAATACTTCCTATTAAATTGGAAAGTTCGAAAGCCATGTAAGGAATGGCCGGAAGCGCCACCGCATACTTATAAAGCTGCCAGTAGGAAGGCTCCGCCCACTTATCAAGGCCGAAGCATGCAGAAGCATAATTAATATCGTTTAGCCAAAAACCTTCATTGTTCTCAGCATAAGCTGCGAATCTGGCATTCAGCTCATTTACAAATCTTATATATCCACGATACTCCGTGGAGTCGATGCTTCCGAGGTTTCTTATATAAGGAAGCTCGAAGTTATTCTGAATCATAACGCAGCCATAAACTGACTTGGCCCGAACCCAAAGGGTCTCAAACTTTTTGTACTCCGCATCAAGCTTAGATGCCACGTCCTCTTTTGAATCCGCAAGGGTGGGCAGGTTCTTTAAGTTTCTGAAGGTTGTGTGAATGAAAATCACATCCGGCCCAAACTCCTTAAGCTCCGGGTTGTCAAACATCAGATCCTCGTAGTACTTGTTGTACTCGGACTCATAGAATTCGCAGGGTATCCCCTTATCAAGAAGGAAAAGCTCCAGGCAGTCCTTGATATGGCTTGTGGTGCTGCCTCCGAGGATTGCAATCTTTTTAGGTGTGCCGGAAGCCGCGCCGCTTTCAAGAAGCTGTCTCTTGATGGCCCTCTTCTTAGTCACAATGTATTCGCCGTTAAAAGGAAATTCCAGTTCTCTCATAGTCTGCTCCGTAAGTTTCTATTCGTAGTCATACTCTAAATTTTCGTATATTTCTTTAACTTTATCAAGATGAGCCTCGTAGTTATCCACAGTCAGCTCCCCTTCGCCCTCATGCATCCACCTAAGCATCTCATCATTCACCCACTCCCCGTAGTGAAGTGTGTCCATGTAGTTATCGAGATTCGTTGTTATGTCAACCTTATCCGAGAAGTCATAAACCTTGATGTTTCCCTCCGTAAGCAAACGGGAAACCGCCAGTTTGTAGGCCTCGATGGTATAGGAGAGCTGTTTCGTTTTTACCATGCCGTACCAGTAGGCCGCTGAGTAGGGCGGAATGAAGAACACAAATTCCGTGTCCGGGTGCTCCCTTGCGGTCTTTAGAATGTTTTCTTCTATATTAAGTGTGATGGCCTCCGCGTCCTCATCCGTGAAAATCATCTCCTCAGTAAAGGCGGAATAATCGATGAGACCCTTTAGCACCTCTTCCCTTCCGTAGGTGGCGTAGGGGTACCAGACCCCGTACTCGTCCATGTTTTTGGTGACGTTGCCGGCCCTGGTATAATTTATAACCTCCGTCACCCTCTGAATTACATCCTTATTATAAAGATATCTTACGTCGTTGAACACATTCTCATCGTAGAGGTACTTGGGGATATCGTCGTAGCTTTCATCCGTGGGCCCCGTCACAAGCCTGGTGGCGTCAAGGCTCCTTATCACCAGCTTCACATCCGGATTGTGAGAAAGCGCCCTTCTTACGTAGCCGTCCTGCTCGTAGAAGGTGGCGCTGGCCGCGGTCTGTTTAATTGTGGTAAAACCCCACAGTTCCTCCACTTCGGAAACCTTAAAGTTCTCCGCAATGCTGGTGCCTGCGATTATTGCTTCGTAGTCGAAATGCCTTGCGATGCCGTCGTTCATGTAGCGCTCGTCAACGTAGGGGTATGACAAGCCCGCCGTCGGACCGTGGAAATGCCAGAAGGGATCCACGTAATAAACAGCCGCTCCCACTGCAATGACGAATATTATTATGAGGGCAAGAACCGTTATGCCCCATTTTTTCGGATTGATTGTTTTATTCATGTCTTAAATGTCTTAGAAGTTAAAGTATAAAAATGTTGCCATATTTGAAAGCGAAATAAGTGACCAGGCAAAAAGTGCGAAGGTCAGAGTCGCTGTGATAGCCGTTTTCTTAATGGGTTTCTCGTGAAGGTTCTTTGGAACCAGGGCTATGAAAGCCGCAAGGGCCACAATCAAAGCCATGTTAATCCAGGGGGCCTTCCTTGAAAGTATAAATAAGGAAGGAATGTGTCTTTCGATGTACACAAGTTCCGTCACATCAAAGCAATTAAGGATTCCGATTCGAATTCCTTCACTCCAGCCGGTGCCGAGACGTCCAAGCATTGTAAAGAACTGCTTTAGGGAATCTGCTCTGAACAGTGCCATGGCAAAAACCACAAAAATGGTATTGGTGGTCCACCTAAGGGCCTTCGGAAGTCTCTTTCTTTTTTTGCCCATCAGGTGCTGAAAAGCTCTAACAAGGCCATGACATAGACCCCAGAGAATAAAGGTCCAGTTGGCGCCGTGCCAGATTCCGCTTATAAGGAAGGTGAGAATCATGGTGATGACGGTCCAGGCCTGGGGCTTTTTGACGCCGCGCTTTTTCTGGGCTGCGTTCATTTTCATGCCGAGTGTGGAGAAAGCTATTGGCATGAATACGTATTTCTCAAGAAAACGCCCCAAAGTCATGTGCCACTTATCCCAGTATTCCTGAAGGGATGTGGCCTTTAGGGGTGAGTTAAAGTTGATTGGCAGCTTAAAGTTAAACATCCGCCCAAGACCTATTGCCATGTCGCAGTATCCGCTGAAATCAAAGTAGAGTTGCAGGGTGTAAACCACAGCAGAGGCAATGACCTCAGGTCCTGTGAGGGTTTCGTACAAAGGATAGGCGAAATCCACCATGTGCCCTAAAGTGTCGGCAATCAACACCTTCTTTGCAAGGCCGAAGGAGAAAATGTAAATTCCGTCGGTGAAATTGTTCCAGTCAAAACGTCCCTTCTCCTCATCCTTAAACTGGGGAAGCATCTCGGAAAGAGATACGATGGGCCCAGCTATCAGCTGGGGGAAATAGGAAACAAAGAGGCTGTACTCCAAAAAATCATGGTCCTCAGTTTCCTCATTCCACACATCCACAAGATATCCAATCTGCTGGAAGGTGAAAAAGCTGATTCCAAGGGGCATAAGGATATGCATCAAAGGCAGGTTCGTTCCCGCAATGGCGTTAATATTCGAAACCGTAAAGTCCAGATATTTGAACACGAAAATAAGAGCAACGTTAAAAACAATGCCCGATACAAAAATCCACTTTTTATGATATTTCTCTTTCTTAAACAATCTGGAAAAGCCGAAGTTTACGCAGATACTTCCGATAATTACAAGCAGGTACGCCACCTTAAAGTAGGCGTAGAACCATAAAGAAGCAGCCACAAGAAAGGCTTTGGCAATTCGGTTGTTAATCTTGTTTAAGCCAAAGTAACCAATCAAAGTCACAGGCAGAAACAAAAATATGAAAAAATATGAATTAAAAAGCATTAATCTATAACTCCGCCCGGGCAGCATCTATGGCCGCCGCAATCACTTTATCCATGTCATAATATTTGTAGGAGCCAAGGCGTCCGCCAAAGATAACTCCCTCTTCTTTTTCTGCCAAAATCCGATACTTCTCATAAAGAGCATTATTTCTCTCATCGTTTATGGGATAGTAGGGTTCATCTCCGGGCTTCCATGCCGCGGGGTATTCTTTGGTCACCACAGTTCCCTTGCACTTATTAAACTCAAAGTGCTTGTGCTCGATGATTCTTGTATAGGGAGTCTCCCTGTCGGTGTAATTCATAACCGCATTTCCCTGATAATCATCGACTTCTGAGAGGATTTCGTTTTTGAAACAAAGGGATCTGAACTCCAGCTGCCCAAGCTTGTAATCAAAGTACTCATCAATGGGACCGGTATAGAGAACCAAGTCGAAGGTAATGTCCTTGCCTGCAGCTTCGTTAGCAAGGAAAGTTTTATAGTCAGTCCCAAGCCTTACTTCAATTCCCTCAAGCATTTTTTCGATTATACCGGTGTAGCCCCCAATGGGAATCCCCTGATATTTATCGTTAAAATAGTTATTGTTGTACTCGAATCTTAAAGGAAGTCTTCTTATTATAAAGGAAGGCAAATCCTTGCAGTCTCTTCCCCACTGCTTTTCGGTGTAGCCTTTGATGAGCTTCTCGTAAATATCACGGCCAACCAGGGATAAGGCCTGTTCTTCAAGGTTTGTGGGATTGTCGATTCCCTCCTTGGCTCTCTGCTCTTCTATTATCTTCTTTGCTTCCTCGGGCGTTTCCACTCCCCACATTTCCTTAAAGGTATTCATGTTAAAAGGAAGGTGATAAAGTTCCCCCTTAAAGTTCGCTATGGGAGAATTTATGTAATTGTTGAAATCTGCGAATTGGTTTACATAATTCCAGACCTCTTCATCCGAGGTATGGAAAATATGGGCGCCATACATATGAACGTTAATGCCGTTAATGTTCTTTGTATAGACATTGCCGCCAATGTGATTTTTCTTCTCAATGACAAGGCAGGTCCTGCCCTGCTTACTTATTATATTCGCAAAAGTGGCGCCGTAGAGTCCGGCGCCCACAATCAGATAATCATAGTGCATTAAAAAAGCCTCCGACATGAACTATTATATCATATCAAAGGCTTTTAGCAGTAACCTTGGAAAATCATTCCACTGTATTGACTTGTATTATATGGTGATGCGAAGCTCTTTCCGGGATTCTTGTAAGCTACAACCGTCTTGTCCACGTATTCCATAGGATTAATGGAGATCTGGTTGGTTTTACGAAGAAGGCTTCCGGCAAAGTTCTTAACTGCCTTAAGGCTGTCCTCGGAAGCGCTCTCTCTGAGGGTCTTGTCGTTAACCGTAAGGGTTCCGTCGTCGTTGGTGGAAATACCTAAAGTGTTCAGGTCTTCCTTATAATATACGGAGAGCTTGTGGATATCCGTCATAAGCTTCCTGCCTCTTGATAAGGCATTGGCAAAGGTCTCCGTGTTCTTTATGAAGGTGTTGTAACCGTCAACGAGAGTGTGGATGTTGTCGGCCATGGACTCAAGATCCGTCTTCACACCTACTTTAACCGGTTCGGAATCAGGTTCGCTTACGCCCTTTAAGGTTACGGCGAAGGTCTTATCGATGGTGAAGATATTGGAGTTGGTAACCTGAGGCTTGCCGTTTACTTCAAACTCGGCGTTCTTGGGCATTACCGCCGTGTAGTTAAGGCCAAAGTAATCAACTGCGCCTTTTCTCTTGGCTGAATTGCTGTCGTTGATGGAGAAATTCAGCTCTCTGTCATCGCTTATGCCTGTTGAAACCGAAGCTATTCTTATGGCACTTCTGGACTTGTCATCACCGATGATGTTGGCCTGAAGTCCGATATTTGTATTATTGATAAGTCTTACGATACGCTCCTGAACGTCCTTGTTGGACTCGCCCTCTGCGATTCCGAACTGGAATTCATAGCTCATATCGGGAAGATTAATGTCAAAGGAATAGGTTCCCGCAGGAAGTGTGGGCTCCTCGGATGTAAGGAAGGCGCCAAGGTTAACCTGAGGGGAAGCCAAAGCATTAACCTTAATCTCAATTGCCTGGGTCTCATCCTCTGCTCCGTTTCCGATGTATTCAGCAGTAACGATTCCTTCATTCTCGGAGAAAGCTGCCTTCTTCTGGAGCACGTCATCGCCGCCACCTACGGAATAGATGGTGTTCTTAAGCTCTCTTGCCTGTTCTTTTACGCCCACAGCAAAATCACGAGTTTCTACAGATCTGTCCTGTAAAACCCACGGAGATTCTTTATTAATCTTAACGATGGAGTTGTATACACCACGAAGCTCGCTCTTCTTATGGGTATCCGCTGCGGAAGTCCCTTGGGGCGAATATGTGGTAAGGTATTGATCGTATATTTGTGCAAGCACTAGATTATTAGCCATACCGCCCCTCCTTTCTTCCATGAAATTACGTACCTTCGAGTACGCTGCGGGATGCTAATTAATTGACATCAGGCGTGCCCCGACTCCATTCGGGCCCACTACCACGCCTAATTACACTTATACTTAGTATCATGGTAGCACAGTTGTAAATATATTGCAAGACTTTTTCACGATTTTTTGCAAAAAAATTGTGAAACTCCCCACCGCAAAAAAACGGCCTCGAGACCGACGTGCAGTTTGGGGACAGTCCCCGATCTGCACGTCCTCGGATGTGCAAATCGGGGACTGTCCCCAAATTGCACATCGGTCATTATTTGCAAAATAAAACGGCCTCGACATAAAGTCGAAGCCGTCGCTTTTACCAAATATGGAAATTATTCAGTAACTGTGAAGATTTCCTCACCGTCAGCTGTGTAGTAAGCGAATGTAACGCTTGTAGGACGAATCTTTGATGAATTCTCGATCTCATCCTTAACACCTGCGATTGTTGTTGACCAGTCAGCAGAATTGGGAAGCTCTGCCTTGATTGACTCGATCTGATCAGCATCGAAATCTGCTGAGTAGTAATACTTGTAAGTAAGAGCGTTCTCTACTGTCTCGATATCGAAATCGCTGTAAACGCCACCGAATGCAGAACCATTAACAATCTGATCCTTCTGATCTGCGATCATCTTCTGGCCTTCAGCTGAGTTCATGATTTTCTCAAGATTTGCAGTACCACAGCCTACAAGAAAAGCACATACGAGAACGGCTGCAAGAACCTTCATAACATTTTTCTTCATTTCTAAATCTCCTCTTTCAAAAAAAGTTTAAACAAACATGTGCCATTGTACACACCCTGAAAAAATCTGTCAATAGTACGATAGTCCCAAAGCTATAAGGATTCAATCTCACTTAAGAGAAAAAGACGGTTGTTGGATTCGCTGCGAAGAGGCGTTATTCTGCCTTCTTTGACCATCTGATTAATGTACTGTCTGGAGCATCCGAGAATTTTGGTGGCTTCGGTTGTATCAACCAGACGATTGGTAACAAAATCCACCATATCTTCCAGCTTTATATTGGTCTCCTCACCGGCCTCATACATTTCTTCTGCCGAAAAGCCCCTTCCTGTCGCCCACTGAATATCGTTGCCTCCCGGAGTAATATGCAGTCTTTCAAAGAGTTCCTTGTACTTAAGAACCCTCTCAATCATCAAATCTTCACTGTTATTTTCCTTGATATCTACAATTCTAGACTTTCCATCAATAAAAAACACCAACACTCGACCGGATGAAAGGGGAATCGCCTCCTTGATTTTCTTTTGCATCCGCTCTTTAATCTCCGGTTCTATTAAATCCTCCTCTATTTTGACCAAAAACAAATCATCCTGAGCGCATCGGCCTTCACTCATGGTCAATAGTCTGCATTCATCATAGCCCCTTAATCTGTTGGTTCTTAGAATTTCCCCCAAATTCTGTCTTTCTCTTGGAACTATTCTTTGCAGCACAAATTTAGCGGAAAGGCCGCTTCCTATGCTGTACCTGCCATCATGTATACTTTTTTGGAAAATAAAAGGAGCCTCCCACTCATCCAATCCCTTTAACAGTTCAGTATGGAAGCTGTTCTTGGCCTCGTAGTAAAAAAGATAACCCAAAAGCTTGGAATTGGCAGGATCAGGAAAAGAATCACGAATTTCGAATACTTTCAACGTAATCCCACCTCCTTCTTATCATCTCTTGTATCTTTAGCAAAAACGTATTATCCAATATGCCTTCAAGGCCTTCTGTAAACATGGCGATATCCCCGTCTGTAACAGGCGGAAGATCCCTTAAAAATTCCACCGGAACAAGTGACAGATTACCTTTAGCGCTGCTTCCTCCAAGAAAGGACTGTACCTTTCTGTCTTCCATTACATCAAAAGCTGCAGCTTCCTCCGCAGTATGGCATCTACACAAAAAAGATAATCCATGGTCAAAGAGTGGCGCCGGAGTTACACTCTTATTGTCTCTTGAACGAAGCACCTCAAAGTTGGCACCATGTCTGTCCCTGTTTAGAATCAAAAAATCAATAGTCAGTGCCTGATATGCACTTTTCTCGAATCCCATTCTTCTGCAAAAATCAAGGGCATATTCCCTTTCATTCCTCCAAAGTTCGTAATAATCCTCGAAAGATATTTTGCTCTCGCCGCTTCTCTTAAAATCCTCCGATTCACAGGCAAATGTTGTCAGTTCCCGTCCATCAACAAGGATCTTCGCATTTATCAATCTGTATTTCAAATGATCAAATCCAAGATGACTGAGAATTCTCTGCGCAATAATCTCATTAACGCATTCATGGCCCACTACTCCCTCTCTCTCGTTATAGTCAGAAAGCTTGTAGTACTTCTTTATGCTCATGGAATCGTCATATGCTTTAAGAAACGAGCCTGCAGTGCCTGAGGATTTCCTTACCCTGGCCCAATTCAAATATTTCAAATCCCGGATTTCATATATAATATCTTCCATTGTGTCTCTCCATTACTTGACGTACGTCAAGTAATTTCATTATAACCAAGGGAATTAATTGCGTCAATGGTCAGATAAAAAAAGAGAGGACATTCTGTCCTCTCTTTACCGTTATGTTGTCTATTCATCCTTTTTGGCTTTTATGTCCTCGTCAATTATGAATGCAGGGCGGGTTCTGGAGGCATCAAGGGTTCTCCAAAGGTACTCCCCAAGAATTCCAAGTGTCGTAAGGATTAGGCCTGTGGATATCAAAACCACGCACATCAAGGATGCCCAGCCTGCGATGGGGGTTCCGGATGTGAAATACTCCACAAGAACGCTTATGAAAAGCGCCAAAGCTCCTATGTTAAAGAGGATTCCAACCCAGGTCATGAACCTGATGGGCATGTAGGAAAAGCTCATGACAGAATCCAAAACCAGCTTAAATTTCTTGGCAAAGGTCCAGCGGGATTTGCCCTTGTCGCGGTTCTTTCTGTCAAAGGGAATCATCTCTGTCTTAAAGCCTGTCCACATAACCTGAAGGGTAAGGCTTGAGTTCTTCTCATCAAGTCTCTCCAGAACTTCAATAACCTTGCGGTCCACCAGGTAGCAGTCGCAGCCTCCTGGAGGCATCTTGTCGTTAACAAGCTTTCTGATGATTTTATAGTACATGTTGGCAAAGAATACTTTAACCTTGCTCTCATCTCTTGATCTTCTGACGGCAAGGACAACCTTGTTGCCACGCTTCCAGCTTTCGTACATTTCAAGGATTAAGGTGGAATCTTCCTGAAGATCCGCCTGCTTTGTCACGGCGCAGTCTCCGGTGCAGACGCTTAAGCCCGCAAGCAAAGCTGCGTGCTCACCAAAGTTTCTGGAAAGCTTTACAAGGTGGACATTATCATCCATCTCTTTAATCTTGTTCATGACCTCCCAGGAGGAATCTCCCGAGCCGTCATCAACAAAAACCAGCTCATACTCACCGATGGTGGGCAGAATCTTGGCTTTCATGTCCTCGTAAAGGTCCATTAACGTATCTTCGTTATAATATACAGGTACAACTATGGAAATCTTACTCATAATCTTTCAGCCTTCTCGTTAGTCTCAATTGTTTTCGTTTATTATTTTCAGGTAATCGTCGTAATCTCTGATGTACTCTTTCTCATCGTAGTGGCGGCTTGCCAGAACCAGAAGCACTGAATCGGCGGAGAAATCATACATATCCTTCCAAAGCATGGCCGGAATGTAAAGGCCCATCCTTGGCTTGTTAAGTTCAATGATGACCTGCTCCCTGCCGTTATCAATCTTTACCTTGCTGCTGCCGCTGACGTTTACAAGGAGAAACTCCGTCTCTTTGTTGGCGTGCTGGCCTCTCACCACCGTGGCATCGGAGCCATAGATATAGAAGGCTCTCTTGATGTCGAAGGGAATGTCCATGCCGTCCCCCTCAATAACCACCAGGTTTCCTCGCTCGTCCCCCAGCTCCTTGAATTCGATTATTTTGTATTGTTGATCTATTTGCATTAATTCTCCTTTAAGTTTCGGGCCGGACGTGCAGTTTGGGGACAGTCCCAGATTGCACGTCCAAAGGATGTGCAATCTGGGACTGTCCCCAAACTGCACATCCGGCCCTTGATTGCACCTAGAAAGTGTTTAAGGCGGCGATTACGTAGTCCTGCTCTTCTGCGGTCATGCCATTATACATAGGTATGGACAGCACCGTGTTTGCGTACTTCTCAGTGATGGGATAGTCTCCCGCTTTGTGGCCCAGATACTCATAGCACTCCGCAAGATGAGGAGGCACCGGGTAGTGAATAATGGTGCCGATTCCCTTATCCTTAAGGTATTTGATAAGCTCGTCCCGCTTCTCGCATCTTATTACGAACTGGTGCCAGACGTGGGTTGCACCCTCTCTGACTGTGGGAAGAATGAACTTGTCGTTATGTAATTCGCGAAGGTATTTCTCTGCGATTTCTCTCTTCTCTTTGATTAACTCGTCCATGTGAGGAAGTCTCACACGAAGAAGTCCCGCCTGCATCTCGTCAAGTCTGGAGTTGACCCCCACCTTCTCGTTATAGTAGCGGACGCGGCTTCCGTAGTTTCGAAGCATCTTGATGTCCCCTGCGATTTTCTCATCGTTGGTGGTGATTGCTCCGGCGTCGCCGAAAGCCCCCAGATTCTTTGAGGGATAGAAGGAAAAACATCCGATATCTCCGAATGTGCCCGTCATTTGGCCGTTAAACTTTGCGCCGTGGGACTGAGCACAGTCTTCTACCAGTTTGAGATTGTACTTTTTACAAAGTGCTGTGACAGGTTTCATATTTGAAGCCTGACCGTAAAGGTGAACCACAAGAATCGCCTTGGTTTTAGGAGTTATAAGGGCTTCGAGCTTCCCTGCATCGATGTTGTAGAACTCATCCGGTTCTGCAAAAACAGGTGTTGCTCCATTCATGGTAATGCCCATAACACTTGCTATGTATGTATTTCCCTGGACAATGACCTCATCGCCCGCTCCGATTCCCAGAGCCCTGAAAGCAAGGTATAAAGCATCAAGGCCGTTTCCGAGACCCACTGCATATTTGGTCCCGATGTAAGCGGCATACTCTTTCTCAAACGCTTCCACTTCTTTTCCAAGGATGTACCAGCCGGATCTCAAGACCTCAATGGCCTTCTTCTCGAACTCTTCCTGATACATATAAAAGCCTCTGTCAAGGCGGTTAGTCATTATGTCCATATGTTTATCTTCTTTCGTAAAATCTAATTCTTCTCTATTGTAGCACGAATTCTTATTTTGAGCCTCTCATACATCAATTTGGCACCAAATGCCATGAAAGGAATCATTATCAAAAAGTAAGGGAAAATATATCTGGCCTTGGATTCCCAAACGCAGCTAAGTAGGAAGCCTCCGAAGGCCGCTATAAGCATTGCGTAGTACTCGATGGGTTTCTTCTCTTTGCGGTCTGCAAATAAAAGGTAGGCGATAAGTAAGTACATGGCCATCTGATATATTTTCATAAACCAGTCAAAAATCCTGTTCCAGGTACCAAAGTATACGGACATTACAAAGTCATTCTGAGGCCCGTAGAGAAGGATGTTACTTACGATACTTTGATACAGGGGCACCTGCCACTGGGAATTGATTTTTCTGAAGAAAAAGTCTGCGGTATAGCCCGGGTTATGGAGGAATAATGGGATGTAGACGTTTTTGATAGCTTCCATGGATTCAGCGGAGGCCGCTTCGGGATCCCAGCCGTTTTCGCCCATAACCACCAGCTCGTAATAGTTGTACCAGCCGGCGTAACCCTGGTCGTCGTTGAGGCCCATGGTGATGTTGCAGATTGCGGGAACCGCGTACTCGGTGGTGGGGCGCTCAGGAAGGTAGAGCCACTCCACGTATTTGATGGAAAACAGGGTGGTTACGGCAACTATCGCCAAAAGGACCAGGTCTTTCCTGGTTACTTTTGCTATGAGGCGCACTATAAGTACCACAATCATTGCGATTGCGAAGATAAGCATGTTTTTCCTAATGGTTACCGATGCGATGGTGAAAAGCACGAAGCCTGCAATGTTCTTGGGGCTCAATTTATCAAGGCACTGGTAGAAGAACCAGAAGCTTGCAATTCCAAGGGCCGGGCCCCCGAGGTCGCCGTAAATGTAGAGAACATAGGCGTAAACCGGGATGTTGAAAAGCATAGCAAGAAGGTAGAAAAATTCGGTTTTACCATCATCGTCGGTGAACTTCTTCACGATTCTGTAGCCAGCGTAGATCATGATGGGGATGCAGATGGCGTTAAAGTACCTGAAGGTGTCGTAGTTGGACTCGCCGAAAATCCTGAATAAAAGGCGCAGGAAGGCGATGAGGCCCAAAAGGTGTGGGTAGTTTGCCAGGTACTGGCCCTGCTCCAGGCACGTGAAGTCCCCGTTATTCATGGCGTCGGCGTAGTTTACGCAGAATTCCTGATCCGCGCCGGGCACTACCTTTAGGATGTTGATCCAGACAACAGCAAGGATGAAGCTTACGGCGCAGACTATGCCTGCAAAGAGGTTCATGTTAAGTTTGTGCTTTGCCTTGTCGTTTGTCAGGATGTCCCCCAGTTTGAAGACGCCCCAGGCAAGGGCAATTCCTGCGATTACCACCAAAGCCGAAATTCCAAGGTTGTTCTTTCCTATTATTACAAACTCATCGATTCCGCCGTTTTCAAACTTCTGATGAATGCCCGTCACAAAGAAACCGCATATGAACATGGCGGTCATCAATGCGAAGAATATCCATTTGAAGGCTTCCGTGAGGAAGGTGACTATTTTATTTCTCATATTTTCTCCTGTTTCGGTTCAGTTGATGGGCCGATGTGCAATTTGGGGACAGGCCCCAAATTGCACATCCGGCGTAGGGCAAGGCGAATACAAAGTACGGCAGCACGTATCTGCCGGCGCCTTCCCAGATGATGGAGAAGATGGCGCCGCCGATGATGGCCGTCAACAAAATATAGCAAAGGATTCCCCTCTTCTCATCAGTTTCGCTCTTTCTAAAGCCCTTGATGAGAGAAGAAATCACAGCAAAAGCCGTAAGCGCATACACAAAGAATCCATATTTATCCATATAAAAGCTTGTGACCTTATATAAAGTTCCTGAGAAGAGGCTCTCAACCACAGGCCATCTCTCGTAATAAGCGCCACAAGTGAAATGATAACAGTCAAAATCAGTACTGAGCCACTGACCGAAGAATTTGTCTCTAAAGAAGGCTGCAGTATAGGCAGGGTCAGCTTTGAATTCATCTATTCTTTCGGTAAAATCAGCTTTCGCTAATTCTTTGGCTTTCTCCTGATCATAATTAGCCCTGTTAACATACGTGTCAAAGTTATATCCATTGTAGTAGCCGTTGCCCATGGGGCCTTCCTGAAGTCCCATAACCATGTGGCAGATTGAGGGCATGCCGTCATTAATCTCATTGCCTGAGCGCCACTCGTAGAATTTGATGGCACCCTTATTCACGGTTCCGCAAAGGATTGCAATTACCGCAATGTATATAAGAAGTAATGGTTTCTTTGTTCGAATTATGTAAACCAGAAGGCAAAGAGCCACCGCAATCACAAAGATCAAGGTATTGGAGCGAACCAGGGTTGCGATAAAAAGAGATAAAACGCTTCCTGCATAGAGGGCAGGTTTGTGCCACTTTTTCCCAAGATCTTCTTTCAAAAGGACCTTTAATAGCAATGTTAAGCCAAGCAAACTAAACCCGATTGAAGCCAAATCTCCGTAAACGAAGGGCGTGTACCAGAAAAGAGGCAGGGCAAAAAAGGTTAATAAAAGAGTGTAGATACTGACGTTTTTATCATCAAATAATGTGTCCGAAATGCTGTAGAGAGCCCAGATTGTCAGGGCGTTACAAAGGGCGTTGACCCCCTGGAGCACGTGGTAGCTGTCGGTGTGGGCGATGCGAATGATGGTTTCCTGGGCCAGTGCCAGGGCCATCTGGTGGGGATAGACGCTGAAATAGCTGCCGGTTTCCGCAAGGTCCGCAAACCAACCCGTGGCAAAATGCTTGGCGCCGTAGTAAACGCTGGCCTGATCGGCTGTTGGGAAGCACTTGCTCACCGCCGCGAAGGCAAGACCGCCAAGAACGGCCAAAGTCATCTCTATAATAAGAAGAATCTTCCTTCTTTTCTCTAAATCCTTGCGGACCCATTTCGCAATGAGCATAAAAATAGCAGCCATCGCCGCAGCAAAGAGCACATTAACCACCGGATTATCCCACGCAAAGCAGTAGCTTTCCGCGTATCCATCCACTCTAACCACGCTCACAAAGGCTGCTGCCACGGCAAGCACTGCAAAAAGAAGCCCCGAGAGGACTTCTATCAGTCGATTTGCAATTTTCTCAAACACCTTTGCACACATACCATCATTATAGCAAAAGGTGAGTATTATTTGCTATCATATATTTAACTTATCCATCAAAGCTTCCTGAAGCAAACGAGACACGTTAATATGTGCCTCACTTGCAGCTTTATCAAGCCAAGCAGGAATGCTCACGTTTCTGCGAACCGCCTTTTTGTTCATTTTGCGGCGATAGGCGTCCAAGTCTAAATCAACCAAATTTACAAACGATTCACCTGAATCAGCAAATTCACTGTCCGAAATACTAATTTCGTTAAGCGCACTTGCGGCGGGTATATCACTATCATTTCTGTCAAACAGCGCAAGCCCCATATAGTCCCTGGCCATATGTATAGCATTCTCCAGGCCATACCCTTCCGTCATTCCCTTTAAATCCGGTATATATACCAAATATGTGTCTTTCTTATCATGAGTTGCAGTAAAAATAACAGGATAAACTAATGTCATACCCACACCTCCATCCTTATTCATTGAAATGATTACAGATTCCATTTCTTAATTATTCCTTTTGCCAGCATTTCGTTAATCTCTTTGTGTCTGGGAATCATCTCCTCATCGTCACCGCGAGTATATACATCATGATTCCCCCCATGTCGAGAAAAAACAAAGCCGGCTTTCTCAAGTTTCTTTATCAGTTCCCTACGCTTCATTATACTCTCCTCTATACGAATTGTACACACTTTTTGTGTATAACCCTTGTGCTATCCTGTGGCCAAACCCCCTGCTAATATCATTCTATTGTGGTCTTTTCCTTCTGTCATTGAACTTGTAGTATAAAAAAACTGCTTCCCATTCGGAAGCAGTCCATTTGAAACATATAATTATTTATTTAAAACACTCGGGTATCTCCTTCACTCCTTTTGCTCTGCAAAGAGCAGATGTTGGGCCGCTATAGCTTAGTGGCTTGCCCTCAATGTCGGTGACCGTACATCCGGCCTCAGTGGCTATGAGTGCTGCTGCGGCATAATCCCACAGCTGTACTTTCAGTTCAAAATACAAACCACATCTTCCAAGGGCAACGCAACACATGTCCCAGGCTGCGGTGCCGGATCGTCTCAGGTCGACGCAAAGAGGAAGAAGTTTTTTGGCTATATCAAAGGTTCTGTCCTGAAGTTCAGTATAATAAGGCGCAGTGCCGAATACCGCAAGACTGTCAGACAAAGGGACTTCGGATGACATGATTCTCTCGCCGTTCATGTAGGCGCCCTGGCCCTTTATGGCCGAAAACATCATGTCATCATAGGGGTTGTAAACCACGGCCATGTGGGGCTTTCCCTCCTTCAAAAGTCCTATGGAAACCACCGACGGCCTGTATGCATAAATGAAATTGGATGTTCCGTCAATGGGGTCTAGGACGAAGCAGTAGCCCTCCTTCATCTTGGCCTCGAAAACGTCCTGGCCGTCCTCCTCTCCGAGGAAGGAAGCATCCGGGAGAACCTTCGAGAGCTTCTCAATTAAAAACGCCTGAATCTTCTCATCGGTCTCGGTGCAAAAATTTGCATGCCCCGCCTTCTCCATTATTTTGGGACGAAGTGCGTTAAGCATGATGTCTCCTGCCGCCCTGGCAACTGCGATTATACTGTCAATCATTTTGTTCCTTTCTCATCCTTGGTTACGGATTCTACAAAATATGCGATACTGTCTTTTTAACTCATCTTCTTCAGAAGTCCCTATTCCCTTTGCCTCCAATATCCGCTCTATGGCCTGCGCCGGATCTAAGGTGTGATAGGATAAAAATAATCCTCTAAGCTCTCGAGGTTTTATTAACTTATATACTCTGATTGATGACATATCATTCGTGTAAGAAAAATATCGATAAATATAGCCTATCCAATACATTTCATTAGCTGTATATTTCTTGGAGCCGTAATTTGATTTGCCATATTCTTCATCAAGTCTGATAAAGATTTCCTTCTCTCCTATATTCTGTTCCAGAAAAACAAGGCTGTCAAATTCCTTAGCTATACGGCTGTACATAAATCTTCTTATAAACACTTCAGAGTTTGTTGTATATTTTGAAATAGACGACTCAAAAGTCTGTGCCTGCATTTTGCATAAAAGCAAACCATCTGTATCAATCTTTTTCATTATTTCCATACCTCCGCAAGGGCTCAAGTCAATATCTCATCTATGTACTTGCCTTTTCCCCTATACTTGATTCGAGCAAGTTTGACTTTATCCTCTCCCAGTTTTGACTCTTCCTTGAGTAATATTACTCAAACAAGTTGAGGACTGGAAAATATGCTGCTACTCAGAGCAGCATATTGTTTTCCATTTTATACCGCATAGTGAAGCATATTATCAACAACCCTGGTAATAACAACCCGATCCAACCCTCGGTTGATTAAAAGTTGCTTCTTCTCTTTGTTTTCTTCATCATCGTAATCATAATTATCAAAATCAATGCGTGTATCCTTCGCATCTAAATATAATTCTCTGGTTGAAGTATTATATTTAATCTTAGCAGGACAGAAAGTGATTTCGCCCGCATATCCGCCTGATAATTCGTAGAGATTGATATTCTTATTATTTGTGCTAAAGGAATCCATGTATACACACCTGTTAAGAAGGCTCGATCCATCTCTAAAGAATACCTGGAATCTAAACTTTTCCTCAGACACATTTACTATATTCAAGTCCTTAATCGCAGAAGAAAATGGCAATCCACTGTTTATTTCAAATGCAATTGCTCTCAAGCAATCGTAATTCAATGCTACTCTCTTTGAGAAATCTATTACATTATTTATTTCAGAAGTATATTCCGGCTTAAGTGAATCCATAAGATATTCTCTTATATCTGCCTCAGACGGATACTCAAATCTGAAGTGATAGTGGAATCTTCCCGGACGATTTACAAGGAAATCATTCAGCCCTCTTAGTTCATTACACGTTATGACAAACAATTTCTTCCCTTGTGCCACGCCATCAAAAAGAGAAAGCATGCTTGCTTGAGCATCGCTTCCATGCTCCTTTTCAGAAAAAGTTTTATCAAACTCGTCAAACAGTACCATTACTTCCTGCCGTATACTGTCCAGAAAATTTCCTATTCCTTCTATATATGCATCAACGATGATGACCGGGATCCCAGCTTCTACAGCCATTCTTCCCAGCAGTCTGGAAAACAGTGACTTCCCAATTCCCTTATCACCGCTCAATATAACGCCAAGGTTTCGTTTGAACAGCTTAAATGAATTCATAACCTTTTCAGCTTTATTGATGTGAATACCATATACTTTTGAATCTGTTATTTCAAATTCAACATATTTTTGTAATGAGAATCCCTCTCTTTCAGAGAACCTAACAACGTAGTAGTCCGCCGGCAACACATCATAACTCTTCAAATCATCCGGATAAATGTTATACTTGCTTCCTGTACTTATTACTTTCATATTCCTCTACCTCTTTTTTCTATTCTTGTCTCATCCCCATATAATAATTGTAAATTACCGTTCTACTCCTGTCATTGAACTTGTAGTATAAAAAAAGCTGCTTCCTTCTCGGAAACAGCTCATCAAATACTATATTCAAGCATATACTATCCTGCCTTCAATTCAAGATACCTGTCACAATAGGTAAACAGTCGATCCTCTAGAGTCTCGCATTGCTTATACCTACGATTCCCACAAATAATCTCGTCCATCGGCGTCCGAAATAAGTCGCTGAGAGCATATAGATTGTCAACAGTGGGCATGCTACGTCCGTCAAGCCAGTGGTATATACCCTGAGGCGCAGAAAGTCCAAGGTATTTCTGTACCTCTTTTACTGAAATACCCTTCGCCCTCATTATTCTCTTAATGTTTCTGCCTGTGGCTTTCATGTCAATTGTGGGATATGCTCTCCTCATTAGAACCCTTCCATAATCCTGAAAATCATTTATTTCAGTCAATCATACAGGATGAGCTTGGGTCATTCAATCCCCCTTAAGGCATCAATTTGTTCTCTTTTCTCAAGATAATTATCTATCGCTTTAATCCGAGTTCCCTTTCCACGTCATCCAATGAATATTTCTTGGGATCAGCTTTATGTTTTTTTACTGCATCCTCATAACGTCGGAGATTATATTCATCTTCTATCTTTTCTAAAACTGCCTGTCTAAACAAATCTGAAACACTAATATTATGCGATGTAGCACAATTCTTTATTAGAGTAGCTTCCTCTTCATTGAGCCGTAATGATATCATTCTAACCGCATCTCTTTCATAACCCATTCAGTCACATCCTCTGTTTAGTGTCAATGTCTTTGCAATCACATGCATTTCAAAACTTGTTTTATAAGATCATCTGAAGAAATCTCCAAATATCCCTCCAAATGCAGAGGAGAAATCCGTCTCAATCTTATGCCTTCCCCTGGCATTTCTAAGCACCTTGTATCCCATTCCCTTAATCATGTTAAGTCTCTCCAGGTACCTTCGACTATCTAGCCAGTACAGCCTGTTTAACTCCTGCTCCATTTGTTCAATTGATGGTTGCATACCATCACCCCCTCATCAAAAATATGTCTATTATTAGCGTAACTGATGAGTATCATCCTGTCATTGAACTTGTAGTATAAAAGTTTACATAACTTCAAAAAACTCATAAAATAAAAGCGACCAAAGCCCACAGAAATGACTTTGCTCGCCGCTATCTAGGCAATTATTATAATACTGTTTACTCCTCAAAAGTTCCGGTCTAATCTCATCACTCAGTTCTTACGATTTATCGAAAGGGTATATCCCATTGAATTCAAGTATCTTATCACTGTTTCAATAGTGCCACTTGCACTCTTTTCCAATCGGCTTACCGCTTGTTGAGATAAACCAGTCATTCGACTTAAGTCCATCTGAGTAAGTGCAGCTGCCTTTCTGGCATCAATTAATTCTTGTTTAAATGCCATCTCTGCCTCAAAAATTTCATGCTGTTTACGAAGTTCATCGTCCTCAGCAATTAATTCCTCAATTATTCTTTCTTCGCGTTCATCGTCTCGTTTTACCAGCATAATGGCTCCTTATAATAAACCTTCCTTCTTTGCTCTCTGTATAGCCTTCTCCAGTTCTTGCTTCTCAGCTTTCCCCTTTTGTTTTTTGCAGATATGCAAAAAAGCCACACTTTTTTCATTAATGATCACGTACATAATCCTGCTTTGAGATACTTTAATCTCCCAGAGTTTTCCACGTAATTGTCGCGTGTTCAGCTTCTCAAATGCATCAAGTCCATTTTTCTTTATCTCTCTACGAATGTCGTATAGTTCCAACTGTTCTGCTTTGGAAAGACCATCAATATAAGTGGTTATTAGGTTTTTACCACCTGAAGTCGCATAGTCCAGTATTTCCATCCTTGCTCCCTTTATAAAACAATACATCATTTTTGATGTATTGTCAAACATTCATCCTGATTCTTTTTTCAAAAAGCCCCTTTTATTCAGGGCTTGACAAAAGTTTATCTCCACAAAGTTTGCTTGTCATTGAACTTGTAGTATAAAAGTTTACATAACTTTTCGTCCCTTTCCGGGTTTTTCTGGTTTCTTGAATGATGCAAATTAGGGGAGAGGCATAAGATTTTCCCAAAAGAAGAAGTTTATTATGCCGGAAAATAGCGAAGCGGTTGGATTTAGTTGACATAATATAGAGGTAAAGCATAATAAATCCTTGAAATCTTCTTGTCATTATGCGTGGAGTAATAGATTAGTTTACATAATTTCAGAAAATCTCATAATAAACAACAAGAAATTCTCATCTATTATGTCCAGGTCTAAAATCTCCGGGAAAGCCTCAAGTAAAAAGCCCCTGGAAACTCTAATAAACATCATAACAGAAAGCAAGAAAACAGCTTCCATTATGCGCCGCACCCCCAATCACTAACTTCCACATAAAAACGCAGCGAGCAAAGCCCACAGGATTGACTTTGCTCGCCGCTATCTAAGGAGTACGATGTATGCAGTTTTAGGTGCAATTTGGGACTGTCCCCAAATTGCACGGTGCAGGATGGGGACAGGCCCAAATTGCACCTAGATACATTTCTCGAGAATTGACAACATTGCGTCCACGTCGGACTTGGTGATGACCAAAGGCGGGACGAAGCGGATGATGTTGGAGCCGGCGTTGATGAGAACGAGGCCGGCGGACATGCAGCGCTCGATGATGGGGCCCACGGGTGAAGTGAATTCAAGGCCCTGCATGAGACCCACACCACGATGGCCGGCGATAACGCTGGGGCCAAGGCGAGATGCCAATTCCTCAAGCTTGTCATACAAGTACGCCCCAACCACACGCACATTACCTAACACATCAAGTCTCTCATACTCAGAAAGCACCGTAGCCGTGGCAATGGCTGCCAGAGGGTTTCCGCCGTAAGTGGTGCCGTGGTCTCCTGCCTTAAGAGAGTTCTGAGCGACCTTTTCCGTCATCAGGAACGCTCCCCCGGGGACACCGCAGGTAAGACCCTTGGCGGAGGTCATAATATCAGGCTTTACGCCGTATTTCTGCCATGCGAACATGGTGCCGGTTCGACCCATGCCGCACTGAATTTCATCAAGAATCAAGAGGATATCGTTAGCGTCACACAGCGCACGCACACCCTCAAGAAACGCCGGCTCAGCGGGATAAATCCCGCCCTCTCCCTGCACTGTCTCCATAATAATTGCGCAGGTTTTATCATTAACAAGAGCCTTAATTGACTCCAGATCATTCATCTTTCCAAACTTAACCCCGCCGATCATGGGCTCGAAAGCCTCACGATACTTGGGATTTCCGGTAACGGACAAAGCACCGAAAGTACGACCATGGAAGGAATGCTCTAAAGCAATAATCTCATGATCTGTGGTGCCATCCTTAAGATAAGCATATTTACGAGCCGCCTTCAATGCGCCCTCAACCGCCTCGGCGCCGGAATTGGTGAAGAACACCCTATCCATTCCGGAAGCCTTCTTCAAAGCCTTCGCCGCTTCGACAGCCGGCACGTTATAGAAGTAGTTGGAGGTGTGGATGATTTTATCAACCTGGGATTTCAGCGCCTCTTTGTATGCTGAATTACTATATCCCAATGCAAAAACCGCAATTCCTCCGCAGAAGTCCAAGTACTCCTTGCCGTTAATGTCATACAAGTGCACGCCCTCGCCCTTATCAAACACAATCTGATAACGGTTGTAAGTATGCAATAAAGCAGCCTCAGCTTCATCTATATAAGTCTTCATATCAACACTAGAACTCATAATCTATTCCTCATCCTCATCCCTAAGAATCATGGTTCCCACACCTTCTTTTGTGAAGACCTCAAGTAAGAGGCAGTGGGGAATACGTCCGTCCAGGATATGCACCCTGTTTACGCCGTTTGTGACAGCTGAAGTGCAGTTGGCAAGCTTAGGAAGCATGCCGCCGCCGATAATTCCACCATCGATAAGCTCATTGGCTTCCGACGCGGTAATTCTCTGAATAAATGTGGATTTATCCTCGAAATCCTTATAAAGGCCTTCCACATCAGTAAGGAAAACCAGCTTATCCGCCCCTACAGCCTTTGCGATGGCGCAGGCCGCATCGTCGGCGTTTATATTGTAAGTATTGAAATCATCTCCAAAGCCGATGGGCGCCACAATTGGAAGGAAATCCTTCTCAAGGAGGTCCAGGAGAATCTTAGGATTAACGTTTTTTACATCACCTACAAAACCAATGTCCTGGCCGCCGGAAAGTTTCTTATCAACATTCAGCAAAGAACCGTCCTTGCCGGAAATGCCCACAGCGTTGACTCCAAGAGAATTAACCATGTTTACAAGGCGCTTATTTACGCGGTTTAAGACCATCTCGGCAATCTCCATGGTCTCCTCGTCGGTGACACGAAGTCCGTTAACGAACTCTGACTCCTTGCCCACTTTCTTGACCCAGCCGGAAATTTCCTTGCCGCCACCGTGAACGATGATGGGCTTGAAGCCAACCAGCTTAAGAAGCACCACATCCTCGATGACGTTCTTCTGAAGCTCCTCGTTAGACATGGCGGAACCGCCGTATTTTACCACAATAATCTTACGATTGAACTTCTGAATATAGGGCAGAGCCTCGATTAAGACCTCGGCCTTTTTAAGTATTTCTTCCATATTTTTCTCCATGGTAAAATCTCCTCTAGCTCCGATAATCCGCGTTAATTTTCACATAATCAAGAGTCAGATCGCAGCCCCATGCCGTGGCCTCCTCGTGACCCATCTTCATATCTGCCAAAAATCTTACTTCCTTTTCGGAAAGAAGCTTGCTGGCCTCTTCCTCCGAATAATCAAGGCCCGCGCCGTCCTCGTAGATTAACATGGACTTGTCTCCGGCCTCAAGGAAAAGGCTCATTTTCTCGGGGTCAAACTGTACCCCTGAGTATCCAAGAGCGCAAACCACGCGGCCCCAGTTGGCATCGTGGCCGTAAACTGCAGCCTTGGTGAGAGATGAGCAGATGACGGATTTTGCCAGAATACGGGCGTTCTCCTTGGTGTCAGCCCCCACGACTTTGCATTCGATGAGAGCTTCGGCACCCTCGCCGTCCCCCGCAAGCCTCTTGGCCTGGGTCTCGTTTATGTAATGAAGTGCTTTGGTAAAAACTTCACACTCCTCAGTACCTTCCTTAATTTCGGGGTTTCCGGCCTCTCCGTTAGCCATAACGATTAACGTGTCGTTTGTTGAAGTGTCGCCGTCAACGGAAATCATGTTGTAGGTGTCCTTCACGTCAGCCTTAAGGATCTTGGTGAGAAGCTCCTTTGAAATCACAGCGTCGGTGGTGACGTAGCCAAGCATGGTGCACATGTTGGGGTGAATCATTCCAGAGCCCTTGCTCATGGCGCCGAAGGTTACGGTTTTGCCGCCGATTTCCACCTTAAGGGCCAGCTCCTTATTTACGGTGTCGGTGGTCATTATGGCCTTTGAAGCCTTGGTGCCATCGGCCTTGTCAGCAGACTTTGCAGCCACGAGTTTAGTGATGCCGGCTTTAATTCTATCCATGGGAAGCTGCGCGCCGATAACGCCGGTGGAGCCCACAAGTACGGCGTTCTCAGGAATTCCGAGAACCTCGGCTGCTGCTTTTGCGGTATCCTTACAGTAACCCATTCCCACCTTGCCCGTTGCAGCGTTGGCGATACCTGTATTGACGATAACTGCCTGAACGAAGGGGCTTGTCTCAACCAGCTTCTTATCCCACATGACGGGAGCCGCCTTTACCACGTTGCTGGTGAAAGTCGCTGCAGCCACACAGGGCTTCTTTGAATAGATAATGGCCATATCAAGCCTGTTTTTGTACTTTATTTCAGCTTCAACCCCTGCGGCTTCGAAGCCTAAGGGGGCGTTAATTCCGCCTTCGATTAATTTCATTGATTTGTCTCTCCTGTTGTTATGTAAACTAGCGCTATGAATTAAATCTAACGATATTTTCGGTATTTAAAGTGAAATCATAATAGTTCAAATCAAGTCTTTCGGTCCAGCCGATTTCCTTCCAGAAGGCGTTTCCCACGTCATTCTTGGTGAAAGCAATGAGGGAGACCTTGCTGATTTCCTCTGCTTTCAAAGCTTCCATGCACTTCACAACCATGGCCTTTCCGATGCCCTTTCTTCGCATGTCCTCACGGACACAAACGTGATACAGGCAGCCTCTTCTGCCGTCGTGACCGCAAAGAATGGCGCCAACAACCTCGCCCTTATACCTTGCAACCACGCTGGTGGTGGGGTTTCTTCTTAGAAATTTGGCAACCCCTTCGTATGAGTCATCTATGCTTCTTATGGCGAAACCCTTGATGGTGTGCCAGAGTCCCGCAACGCCCTCGTAGTCATCCGCCGTCATTACTGAAATTATGATATCTTCCAATTTATCCTGCCTTTCGGCCGTTTCCCTCGGCCTAGCTTACTATATTAAGGCCTGTGGCCTCGTCGATTCCCATGTGAATATTCATGCACTGCACTGCCGCACCGGATGCGCCCTTTCCAAGATTATCAAATCTGGAAGTCACAAGGATGCGCTCCTCGTTGCCCGTTACAAAGATTTCCAGATCGTCCCATCCTGCCTTTACGTTTGCCGGGATAAAACCATTACTCTCCGCTTCCGCTCCAAAGGGCATTACGTGGATGAATTTCTCTCCCTTATAGTATTCTGCAAACATGGCATGAACGTCCTCAGGGCCCTTAACCCCCTTAAGCATTTCTGTATATAAAGGAAGGGTTACAAACATTCCTGCGTAATAATCGTCAACGATGGGGCTGAAAAGGGGAGTCTTATTAAGTCCCGAAATCGCTTTCATCTCCTTAAGGTGCTTATGCTGTTGCGTCAGGGCATATTGTCTTGGTGAGTTAAAATCATCAGGTTTCTCATCACCTTCATACACCGCAATAGCCTTCTTGCCTGCTCCGGAATAACCTGAAACTGCAAAGGAACCTACCGGATAGTCAGGGCTCATGATTCCTGAAGCTATCAAAGGATGAGCTAAGCTTATGAAACCTGTGGCGTAACATCCCGGAACAGCAATTCTTTTGGACTTGGCTATAGCTTCACGCTGTCCCTTCTTTAATTCCGGGAAGCCATAAGTCCAATCGGGATTTACCCTGTGAGCCGTTGATGTGTCAATAATTGTTACGTTCTCATTCTCGCATAAAGATACAGACTCAATTGATGCCGCATCGGGAAGGCAAAGGAAAGTCACCTCCGACTCGTTTATGCACTTCTTTCTTGCTTCCGGATCTTTTCTAAGCTCCGGATCTATCTTTATAAGCTCTATATCGCTTCTGTTCTCGAATCTTTCGTATATCCTAAGGCCTGTGGTTCCTTCGGAACCGTCTATAAATACTTTCATAATTTTATCTCCTAATGTGTATAATAATACAGCCTGCCACATAGAAAATCAAGGCAAATCTTGATTTTTATGCAACAAGCTGTATTTTCTACATCAATTTATACTTTAATTCGGCTATCTGCCAGTCCGATATCTCGTCAATGTCCTGAACTTCAGTATCAGGAGTGATTATGGGGATGACCTTGCCTCCCACAATCTGACCAAATTTCCTGAAAGAGGACACCTTAAAGCAATAGTACTGTCCACAGTCATGATAGAAGGGCTCCAGGTCCTGAGACCTCTTATTGGTATTCTCTGGCCATTTATATTCCAGGCTTCCATTATTTATTATGAGGCTTCGCTGTGGAGGGAAAGAAAACTTAACCACAGGCATTGCCGCATCACCATCTTCATCCTCTAGTTTATTCATGGCGATTTTAAGCTTCTCGGCCGTAACAAAAGGAGCTGTGGGGTAAATGCAACAAGCATAATCAAAAGTTTGGCCCGTCTTTTCATATTTATCCAACACCTCAGAAATAACATCCGCCGTAGTGGCAAAATCATTAGATGTTTCATCACTCCTGTAGAAGGGGATCTTTGCTCCAAACGCCCTAGCTATATCAGCAATTTCAACATCATCTGTGGATACCATAACCTCATCAAATATTCCGCTTCCAAGAGCCGCCTCAATTGAATAGGCCATGATAGGCTTCCCACAGAACTCCTTAATATTTTTCCTCGGAATCCTCTTACTTCCACCTCTAGCTGTAATAATCGCAATTGTTTTCATCTTTCATACCTCACAATTATTTTTCAAATAAATCATCTAAAACAATAGTCGACTGAATATTTCCGGCATACTGGTTATCAACCAGTCCATAGGTAGTAATTAATGTTGGGAAAATTGCATATTTTGTTCCCGTTCCCCTAACCAAATCGGAAATTCTGTTTCTTATTTTTGTATCTTCACTGATATCCAAAGCATACTCAGACGCAGAGTACTTCATCTCGCAAAGATTTATAACCTGATCTCTTCTGACAATCAGCAAATCTATCTGAGACCCCTTGATTCCTGCCTCCTTATCAGCTTTACAATACCACGAATTTACCCCCGTCTGAACCCCTGAAATTCCAAGTTTCTTTTTAATCTGTTTCACGTGTTCCAGGCACACTCGTTCAAAAGCCAATCCAAGCCAGCTGTTTACCGATGGATTATTAATCCGGTTGGACCAAAAATGCTCGTCCCCATGACTACCTTCCATGAATTGGTAATAGAATAGCGTAAAATTATCAATCAGCTGATAAACCGCATTCTTCTTCTTCATTCCAAAGGCATAGTATTTTCGGATAAAACCACAACTCTCTAACTCATCGAGTTTTGCGGTCAGGTTTCCGCAATTATCCAATCCGGAATGCTCTATTATCTCTTCTCGTGTCATTCCAGCCTTCTTAGTGCCCAGAGTTTCTACTATCTTCATATGAACCTCAGGCTTTCTGTAGATAGAAGCATACAAAAACCCGAACTCATCTTTTAAAGGAGCGTTTCCGGCAAATAAAATATCATCCACGTTCTGTTCAACGCTTTTTCCCTTTTCCAGAAATCCCCAGTAGAACGGGACTCCTCCAAATATCATATAGTATTGCAGAATCTGAAGCCTGGTCAGAGCCAAACCTCTCTGCCTTACATACTCTTCACACTCAGACAACGTAAAGCCCTTCAAAGCAATCTGCTCCGTTAACCTGTTGTATAAGCCCCCCTTATTATGAATAACCTTTGACATCATCCAAGATGTGGCTGACGCGCACACAATAAGAATTACATCTTTGCGGGCAGAAGCCCAGCCATTCCAGAAATTCTCCAAAGCAGAAATCAAGTCGCTGTTTCTGGTGTCCATCCAGGACAGCTCATCTATAAAGATTACCTTCCTCTTCTCAGAAGAATTTCTTACCAAATCTTTTAGATCCTCAAATGCCTCCAGCCAGTTTCTTCTTCCTTTGCCGGGTTCTCCTCCTGCGTCCTTAATTGAAGCTTCAAAGGCAAAAATTTGATCTCTCAAACTTCCATCTGACAGACCTGCATGCTGAAAAGTGAATCTATAATTAAATGCCTCTCGGATAAGAAAGGTCTTTCCGATTCTTCGTCTTCCATATATGGCGATAAAATGTGAACTGTCATCATTAACTATTTCTTTAAGTTTCTCCAGTTCCTTATCTCTTCCGGTTATCATGTTTCATCCTTTCTTAATGTTCATATTTTCATCACTTTAAGTAAATTCTAATGCATTTCTCGAGAAATTTCAAGGTTTTATTCATTTCTCTTTTTCTTAATCTTATCATTTTAATAACATTAAGAAAGAATGGCTGATGGGCGAGGAAAATATACTTCGCTAAATCGCATATTTTTATCTCGATTTAGCGAAGTATAGCTTTGTTCAATCCTGCTTATCAGCGGATAAACCACGTATTATTCTTTCGTTATCCGCCGAATTTGTGGTTATGTTAGCCTCCATGTCCTGTCCCAGATTGTCATATTATTCATATGTTTGAAATAATGGTATAAACATGGTATAATTATCCCATAATAATTTGGAGGTAATAAATATGCCGCAGATAATTCCAATTAAGAATCTGAAAAACACATCCGAAGTATCTGATTTAGCTCATAGTGTGGATGAACCAATATATGTTACAAAAAATGGTTATGGAGACATGGTTCTAATGAGCATGGAAACTTTCGAAGGCGTTTCTGCTGCATTGAAAATGTATCAGAGCTTACTTACATCAGAAAAACAGATTACAGAAGGGAGAACTCGTGACGCAAAAGAATCTCTCAACAGTATAAGGAGTAAGTATGGCCTATAAGTTTCAATAAGTGAAGATCCTTTTCTGGCCGCTTTGACCTATCACGAAGCAGTTTTACATGGGATGAATTACAAAATTATATTCAAGATTACTGATGATACGGTCTATATCTTGGGAATATATCATGATTTAGAAAATTATGTAGAGAAGATTCGCCAAATATGGGATTCATTGGATCTAAAATAATTGATGTTTGGTAAAATAGGTGCAATTTGGGACCTGTCCCCTTTCTGCACCTATTCCACCATATCCCAACTCATAGGCTCGCCATATTTGCAATCCCTTACGACTTTCCGGCCCAGCAGCTCTTCGTAGTACTTAGTATGAAGCCCATTCGCCGGCCTTACAGACCTCAAATTCTCCGGAGTCAATATTTCCCCGGCCTTTATATCTGCCGCTATAAACAGTGATCTCGCGTGTTCGCGCTCAGCCATCTGCTTGGGTGCCAGGTCGTAGGTCACTTTTCCTTTTGCTTTTTCTACGATTCTGATGTTATCAACCATTTCCTTGAACTCGGCGGGCTCCATGGAAAAAGCAGAATCCACTCCACCATCGGCTCTGGCAAGAGTAAGGTGCTTTTCAATTAATTTAGCCCCCATTGCCACTGCGGCAACAGAAACGGCACTTCCCATGGTATGATCCGAAAGACCGATAGTACAGTCATACTTAGACGCCATATCCACCATGGTTCTTAAATTTATATCCTCATAAGGTGTGGGATAAGCTGAACAGCACTTTAAAAGAATAACGTTCTCGTTTCCTGCCTTTTTACAGGTCTCAAGAGCCAGTTCAATATCCTCAGGCAAGGCAATACCTGTGGACATTATCACAGGCTTCCCAAGCTCTGCAACCTTCTTAATCAGCGGAATATCCGTAAGTTCGAAAGAAGCTATCTTATATGCAGGTACATTCATCTTCTCAAGGAAATCCACGCTTGTAAAATCAAAAGGGGATGAGAAAAAGTCCAGTCCCAAATCCTCAGCAATCTTTTGCAACTTAGGCTGCCACTCCCAGGGAGTGTATGCCTTCTCATACAGTTTATGAAGGGTTGTCCCATCCCAGAGTGTACCCTGAGTTATCTGGAAACAAGGATCGTTACAGTCCAGTGTAATTGTGTCCGCAGTATAGGTCTGAACCTTTATTGCGTCTGCCCCGGCTTCTGCCGCAGCCTTCACTATTTCTATGGCACGGTTATAGTCCATGTTATGGTTTCCGGACATCTCAGCAATTACATAGGTTCCTGAATTCTTGTTTATAATTCGATTACCGATTTTAATCTCGTGATTCAATTACTTCTCCTCCAAAAGTTCAATAAGACCTGCATTTCTGTGAAGCATGAATGCCACACGTCGACCATCTATTGCGGGCGCAGGCTTTGCTCCATCTGTCAAAACAAAACGTCTTCCCTTAAGAATCTCAATGGCCTTATCAAAGTCTCTCACCTCATAACAAATATGATAAGGTGTTGCCACATTCTTCATGCTCTTTAAAGTTTCCGTAACAGGACTGTCCTCCCCATTAGGACTTATTAACTCTATCATCTCTCCGGTAATACCATGCTTCAAAAAAGCAATACGAACGTTTCTTACTTCATCATCTGTAATACTGCCCTCAATCACCCATCCAAGCCCTTCATAGGTCTTTATGGAATCATCCATCTTGGAAACTGCAATCCCCAAGTGATGGACCTTCATTCCACCTATCGGGTCATTAAAACAGTCAAAATTTATCTTGTCATACTTCTTACTTTCACGAAGTTTAAGCCACTTCTCCCTTGTGATAGAGGTATGAACGACGTCATATTTAACGCCTTCTTTTTCCACTTCTCCCTCAACTTCATCAACCACCTCACATCCACAAGCTACATGAAGTTTCCATACTCCTTCGTTTAATTTGAAAATCTGACCATGTACCTCTTCAAGGCCCAAAATATCAAAGCAGTAATCATAAAGGCTCATTTCAAGGGAAATGGCAAGTTTAAGGGATCGTAGACTATCCTCGCCAATATAATATCCCCAGGATGTGGTACCTTCCGATAGTCTCAAATCCGCAAGATTAATTACTCCGGCAGGAACCGAATCAACCAAAATAAGCCAATCTCTCACTGTTTTATCATCATTGTGAGCGGCGAGCCATTTCTTCTGCCCCTCCAATGTAAGTTTAGGATTGGTGTTCATATATTTTGTGACAGACTCAGACATCCGCCAGTTCATAACCATTTCAAGGTCATCTTCAGTTATTCTTCGAAGAGTAACTCCCATTTTATACTCCCGCTTTCTCAAAAAGTTCAGCTACAGTTTCTATCTCGATAGCCTGGTCCAGAGGAATGGAAATTCCAAGGTCAGCATCAAGATCTCCTATAATAAGAACATGTGCCAAAGAATCCCAGCCTTCAACATCCTCTATACGAGTATCTTCTGTGATGGTTCCGGGCTCCAAGTTCAGATTTCTCTCAATTAATTCAATTATCTTCTCTCTCATATATATCTCCTACTCTCTAATCAGCCTGTATTCTCTGGCTATATTCTTCTTTAAATCTATCTTATATTCTACACTTCCATCGGCTTCTTTTTCCAGGGCCTCGTAGCCAAGCTTATCGTATAAGTCAGCCACAGGCTTATTCTTGGCAGTATGAATATATCTGGCGTGCAACTCGTCATAGCCGCGTTTTCTCGCTGCATTTTCGAAGTCTTCCACAATGGCATTTTCGATATTTCTTCCCATAACACGACAGCTCATGGTAAATTCCGTAATCTCTGCTTTCTCGGCAAAATCCAAAATACCTACAACCACGATTCCATTGTCGCCAAACTTATCAACCACCTTATAAAGGAATACCTCTTTTCCCTTATCAGACAACACTTCAGAAACATCAGAAGCAGAAAATCTCATGGTTGTCAGATTGAACTGATTGGTCTTATTAACAAGCTGTTCAAACCTGTCCTTATTATCTGACGCAGGAACTCTTATAAGTTTCATCTCAAGGCCTTCAAGATATGAGTTGAAATCAACAGCCACTGCTTTTAATTCATTTCTTTTGGCATTTGCTTTATAATCCTCAGTCTTCTTCCTATCCTCAGATGTAACTACATTTTTGGCGAAATAATCATTATAAAGATCAATAGCAAAATCAGCTAAATCCTCAGCTTTTTCAGGAAAATCAGGAACTGTTACCATTGGTAATGCTTCCTTAATAAGATTCCTCTCTGCCGGATTGTCATCAACGAAAACCAGTGAATCCAATCCTACATTTAATTCCTTGGCAACCTCTGCAATGTTTGTTGCCTTATCCTGCCAATTGATTTTTAAAATTGAAAAGTCTTCCTCTCGAAGAACCATGTGAGGATGCCTATTTATTATCTCAAGGGCATCGGAATCGTTATTCTTTGATACAATTCCTAAAGCCACTCCTTCAAATCGCATCTGTCTGATTACACGCTGGAAGTTCTTATAAGCAAGCCCTACACCACTATCTGACAGAGTTATAGGTGTAATATCATTCTCGCCTGCAAGTCCACCCCAAAGTGTGTTATCAAGATCAAGTAAAAGTGCTTTTTTAGGAACCCTTGAGTCTTTATTAATCGCAGAAACAATCTCAGCAGCCAAAGCTCTGTGGAAATCTGTAGAATGGAGAATCTTGCCCATATACCACATTTTATCGGAAAAAGCTTTATCCTCTCCAAGATTCTCAATTAGTTTTCTATATGCGAAAGCTCGAACATTGGAATGGATTCCCATTAACGATTTAAGCGCATTATTCCAACAACTTTCCAAATCAGATTTTAAAAGAACATCCGAGCATGCTTTGTTTTCCTTGCCATAAAGATAAGCATCGGAAACATAATAAATCCTGTTATCATCAAGCGAAGCTTCAAAGTTTCCGAACCACTCGTCGATTTTATCCTTAGCAACAATCAAGTCAAGGCTATGGCTGATTACTTCCATCAAATCCATAACCATGAATACCTCGTCAGGATTAAACTCATAAAGAGGAGAATTGCCATTTAATAGCACACCAAGTTCATTACCAAAGCCTCTGCTTTCGTATACCTCTATTCCCACTTTGCCCTTAAGGAGTCTATTTACGGGATCTGTATTCACATTTGAAAGAATTGCTATTTTCATACTTATACCTTTAGTGAGAAATCACTTCTGTCAAGTGAGAAATTCGGATTATAGTAAGGATCTCCTGCCTCAAGCTGAGTCCTCCACTTCTCCCTGAACTTCTCCGATTCCTTATTATATCTCTCAAGCTTCTCGCCCTGATCATCAAGTCCCCTGGAGGCAGATTCATAATGATACAGTTCGCAGAAAGGCGTAAATACATTAAGTAGGCCCTTCTCACGAAGTTTCAGGCAAAAATCCACGTCATTAAGTGAAATCTCAAAGCCCTCATCAAGTCCTCCAACGGCATCGAAATTCTCACGACTTACCATTAAACAAGCTCCTGTGACCGCGGTTACATTCTGGGCATAGCAAAGGCGTCCCATATAACCTAAGTTCTCTCTGGATTGCTTATAGTGGGTATGTCCTGCTGTTCTGTGGGCTCCAAGACCTATAACCACGCCGGCATGCTGAATGGTTCTGTCAGCATAGTAAAGCTTTCCGCCTACAGCACCAACATCGCCTCTTTGAGCATACATAAGAAGCTCCTCTATCCAGTCAACGGAGATAACTTCCATATCATTATTAAGAAGAAGCAAATATTCCCCTGTGGAATACTTGACTCCCAGATTATTAACTGCTGAGTAGTTAAATTTGCCCTTGTACGTAACAATTGTTACAGGAATCTTGCCAAGAAGGGCACCATCTCCTGAGCTCTTCTGTACCTCAACTGACGGATCATACTTAACACCCAGCAAATCACTATAGTACTCGAAGATTCTCTCTTCTGTAGAGTTATTCTCCACTATTACAATCTCGAAATATGTATACGTTGAGCGGTCTTCTATGGAAGTTAAAAGACGATTTAAGTCGTCATAATGGTCCTTATTTGCAATCACAATAGAGACTGAAGGATTACCCTTAATCTCATATCTGATTCTAAAGATTGTCTCAAACGCCCTGGTGCTGCTGACATGGAAATGCTCATATCCGTGGTGACGAAGATGGTCAGCCACAGCACCCTTTGCCGCATCAATAGCGTAAGTCTTGGCATTTATATTGGAAGCGGTACTTCCCGCATGGGAGCGCCAATAATACAAAAGACGAGGCACATGCACAATGCACTTGGCATTATCCGTAAGTCTGAGAATCATGTCATGATCCTGGCTTCCGTCAAACTTGGGTCTGAATAAATCAGTACCCTCCAATAACGCCCTCTCGAACACCGAGAAATGGCAAATATAGTTATTTGCTCTTAAGTTATCCGGCGCATAATCAGGCTTAAAGTGCATAGTCAGCATGTTGTCGATGGAGTCACCCTTAAAGGTGGTCTCATCACAATAAATGTAATCTGCACCCTTCTCATTAATAACCTTCACATACTCAAACAAAGCCTCGGGATGAAGCACATCATCATGGTCAAACAAGCCGATATACTCGCCGGTTGCCATTTTATAACACCTGTTAGTGTTCCCCGAAATACCTTCATTCTTCTCGAGCTTCTTATATGCAATGCGTGAATCTGCGTCATAATAGCTCTTACAAATCTCTCCAACATTCTTATGAGCATCATCAGAGCCATCAGCCAAACACAATTCCCAGTTCTTATAAGTCTGGGCCTGAACGGACTCAATCATCTCCCTTAAGAACTTCTCAGGAGTATTATATAAAGGAACGAGAATACTTATTTTCACCGGATTGGCAAAAACAGTCTCCTCTTCTTCCTTCCTGCGTTCAGGTGTGGGGAAAGATAACGTGCCATAATTCTTCATGGCAAGCTTTTCTCTCTTCTTATATTTTATCTTGGCAATAATCCCTCTGGGGCCCCCAAGATTCTTGACTCTTCTAAACTGGCGCAAAGCAAAATGCATAAGAACCCTTAAAGGCTTTGTCACCTTCCAAAGGGGATTCTTATGAATTCTCTCCAGTTTGAAGTTCAATTCTTCATTTTTCTCTTCCAGTTCAGCCACACGCCCTGCTAGGTCAAAGACCTTGGCCTGTTCCTCTAAAAATGCGGCTTCAAAATCCTGATTTAACTTATCCATGTACTATCCTTAATTAAATGTCGTATGTTATACGTTCATATTTCTCATAAAACTCTTCTTATTATCCGCTGCAGACTCTTTCGGTCTTGATAAATCCGCCCTGGCTCCCAAAGAAACCATAACTTCGTACAAAATTGGACCTTCCAAGGCATCTGAAACATCTTTACCTATAACATCAATCTCATCTAAAGACGTAATCTTAACCGTCTTTTTATATCCCAAAGTCTTGGCCACAGCTGCAAAATCCACATTCATACAGCCCGTAGGCATTCCACCCACAGATTCGTGAGCGTTATTATTTATAACAATGTGATAGAAATTCTTAGGCGCATTATCCGCCAAAAACGCCATTGAACCCATATGCATTAATGCTGCTCCATCACCATCTACACATACAATCTTCAAATCAGCCCTGTTGGTGGCAACTCCAAAGGCTATCATGGACGCATGACCCATTCCACCCACAGTCATAAAGAGATTGTCATGATTCCCAAACAAGGCATTACTCTGATCATATAACTCTCTTGAAATCTTACCTGTGGTAGAAATAATCTTTACATCACGAGGAAGAACTTTGAGAATTTTTCCAAGAGCTTCCTCACGAACCATCCGGAATCCATTATCCCACTTAAAATCACAAGATTTCGTCAGCGCATCTTTCTTGATAATCAGTGCAAATTGATTTCCTTTTTCAAATTCACCCTTGGCAACCTTAAGAATCCTATCAAGATCCCCTGTGGTATAATCTCTGTCAACAACGGAATACTTAATTCCCATCAAATCCATCAATTCGCACGTGATTTGTCCCTGATATACATGCTGAGGCTCATCATGAACACCGGGTTCGCCTCTCCAGCCAATAAGTAAAAGCATAGGTATCCCATATACTTCTTTATTGGCAAGTGATGCCAAAGGGTTTATCGCATTTCCTTCACCGGAATTCTGCATATACACGCATGCAGGCTTCCCGGTACCAAGGTATGTGCCCATTGCAACTCCGACAGCCGCTCCTTCATTGGCAGCCACGTAATGCTTGAACCTGTCGCCTGCATTTATCTCATCACATAAGGATTTAAGAGTTGAGTCCGGAACTCCGGTAACAACATCTATTCCGTTTTCTTTTAAGATATCCAAAAAATCAGAAGCAAGCATTTACTTTCTCCAATTCTTCCACAGTGTCTATTTCTATCAGTTGTCCCTCTTCAACAGGCTCAACCCTTAGTTTAAGCTTATCTAAATTTCTGTCTACAACATCATCCCAGAAAATCTGATCATTCCCTGGGATATCATAGGCTTCTTCAATACACTTCTTTAATGTCAACGCATCGGCGGCCTTAAAATAAGCTACACCTACCATATTGTAGCAGTCATCGCCTACCTTACCTACACGACTGATGTAATCACCTGTAAGCTCGAAAACCCAATCCTCGGAATGTCCCTTTTGCATTCTTCCGTAGTAGCCGGAACCATCCAAATTCTTCCTGAATATAGAAGCATCTTTCACATACAAATCCGACTCACAAATAAAGCAATTCCCCAACGCCAGTACATCCTTAGCGGCATACACGGATGAAATATTATTTTTAACCAAATAGTCCTTATTCTCAATCAGATGCACGCAAGGATACTTCGAAGGCAAATACCCGAACTGCTCTCCCAGATACCCTGTGACAACGTGGATTTCATCCACCGGACGGGTCAAAAGCCCTTCAATCACAGTTTCAATCATAGGCTTATCATGGACTTTAATCAAAGGTTTAGGCATGGTTTTCGTCAGTGGACGCATTCTGCTCCCAAGGCCCGCTGCCATAAGTATTGCAACTTCTTTCATAGAAAATCAGATTTCCTCAATCAAACGAATAATATCTTTAAAAGGCATAAGGCTCTCATCAGCTTCCTTAGCCCTATGATTCTTAAGAATAGTTTCAGCGGTCTTCTGCATTGCAGGGAACGCACTTCTTGTCAGCTGATTAGCATATATAACGATGTTTGCACCGGCCTCAGCCAGTTCCTCTTCTGTAATCGCATTAAAAGATGTAGGCACCACAACTATAGGCGTTGCCTTATCTTTCTCCCTGAATAACTTACAGAATTCCACAATCTCATCAGGCGATTTCTTCCTTGAGTGAATCATGATTCCATCTGCTCCTGCCTTCACATAATTAAAGGCACGGTTCAAAGCATCATCCATTCCCTTTTCAAGAATCAGGCTCTCAATACGGGCAATAATCATGAATTCATCAGTTCTAAGCGCTTCTTTACCTGCACTGATTTTCTCACAGAAATTCTCGATGGAATCCTGGGTCTGCTCAACCTCTGTTCCAAATAAGGAATTTTTCTTTAATCCTGTTTTATCTTCGATAATAACAGCAGAAACTCCCATTCTTTCAAGAGTTCTGACATTGTATACAAAGTGCTCAACAAGTCCGCCTGTATCGCCATCCAATATTATTGGCTTTGTGGTAACATCCATTACGTCATCGATTGTTCTTATACGCGAAGACATATCAACAAGTTCAATGTCGGGTTTTCCCTTAGCCGTTGAATCACAAAGGCTTGAAATCCACATGGCATCGAACTGATCAAGTTCACCGTTACTCTCTACAATGGTCTTCTCGGCAATCAAACCGGTAAGTCCGGAGTGAACCTCCAATGCCTTAACAATAGGTCTCATAGTAAGAAGCTGGCGAAGCCTCTTTCTACGATACTCGGGCATGGCAAGTTTCTCTTTTATTCTGTCGTCTGCCTTCTTAACGTTGGGATTAACGGTATAACCAACTTCAATAAGTTCGCCCCCGTTCTTCTCCAATAATCCAACAACATTTTCTCTGATTAACTTTTCAGGCCCATCAAGCCAGTTATCACCATGAATTACATAGTCAGGCTTAATCTTCTCGAAAATGCCGTCATACATAATGGTTTCCTGAATAATGATCTCATCGGCAAGTCCGGTGTTTTCAACCAATGAAACCCTATCCTGAAGAGAAATGGTAGGGAAACGGTTGAAACGTACCATAGCTTCATCACTTAAGATTCCCACCACAACACGGCCGTATTTCTTCGCCTCATTTAAGATATTCAGATGTCCTTCATGGATAATATCCGTGCAAAAACATGTATATACAGTTTTCATTCTACACCTCATATTTCACGGGAACGCTTACCTCAAACTTGTCGAGTGCTTCCCCGAACACCTTAAAGAAATCCTTTATGTCAGTTTCATCAATTGCTCCCAGTGAGCAAAGTCTAAACATTCCGCGTTTCTCAACTTTTCCGGGGTAAATGGTAAATCCCCTCTCATAACAGTAATCATGAACCTTCTTGAAATCCCAATTGGAATCATCAGGATAAAGGGCTGCTGCCACAAGTCCCGTAGCTATCTCATCAGGAATCAGAACCTTAAATCCAAGCTCCTTAAGTCCCGAAACAATAGCTTTGTAAACCCTGTAGTGTCTATCCCACTTAGCCTGCTCACCCTCGGCAAAGTACTCCTTCAGTGCTTGTCTTGCCGAATAGATAACCTGAACGGGCGGTGTAAAGTGCATCTCTCCGTGAGCTCTTGCGTAATCATACTGCATATATAAGTTGCAGTAGTATGAACGCTTAGGATAGTCCTTTGAAGCCTCGATTATCGACTTCTTACCAATAACAAAGGATAATCCTGTCATTGCCATGATACCCTTTTGAGCAGATGCCATACAGAAATCAATGTTGTCCTTGTTGACATCAATAGGTCTCATTGCATATGTGGAAGTGGTATCAACCACAAATATCGCATTATACTTATGGGCCAAAGCGCCGATTTCTCTAATGGGATTAAGAAGTCCCGTACCCGTCTCATTATGTGTTGTGTAAACCAGTGCCACATCAGGATTAGCCTTTAAAGTCTCCTCTATAACGCCTAAATCCGCAGGCTTATCAATTGGAAGCTTCAAATCGATGAAATCCAACCCATAATAGGTACAAATCTCAGCTCCACGTGAGCTGTAGGCCCCATTATTTATAACCAGTGCCTTCTTTCCCTCGGGGAGAAGAGAATTAAGGCAAATATCCATATTTATGGTTCCCGAGCCGCAGAACAAAACAGCAGCATACTCCGAAGGGTCCGCATGAACTATCTTTAATAGTCCCTTAGAAACCTCCTGCATAACCCCAACAAACTCTTCCTCTCTGGGGCAGATGTCGGGAACAATAAGTGCCTGCTTTACTGTGTCTGTCGTAGTTGCAGGACCGGGATTCAACAACACATTTCTTTTAACCATTATTCTTCCTCTTGTTCTGGTACTCCACCAGTCTCTTTATAATGTAGGCAGCTCCCGCCTCTCCGCTTGTGCCGTTATTAAAGATATACTCTTTCTTAAGAGCCCCTAAAGCATCCTTAGTAAAGCTTGCATCATTAAGAAGCCTGTCAACTGCCGCAGGAACCTCTGATAGCTTATCGAGGTCAACGGAAATACCAACCTTATCCCTTAATTCAATATCTATAGGAACAGACTCAAGTTCCTTATAATCCGGATTAACCACCTTCATAGGGGTATTGATAAACAACACCGGCTTCAAAGTTGAGAATGTATACTCAAACGCGATACTCGACCAGTCTGTCAGCAAAACATCCGCTGTATATACTGTCTTATTTGAGGAAAAATCACTTTGAATCTCAACCATGGGATTACTCTCATACTTGCTCTTCAAAGTCTCAATTCTTGCCCCATAATGGCGAACATACTGAGGGTGAGGGCGAACGATAATCTTGTTTCCTGTGCCTTTAAGCAAATCAATCAACTGCTCAACACAGGAATCCATGATGTTATCCTTCTGCCATGAAGGCGCAATAAGAACCGTCTTCTCGGAACCGCTCTTGAAGTTCATCTCCTCGTAAGAAGCCGTCATGTTATCGATTACACATGATCCAAAGGGTACCAGATTCTTCGCTTTAAGAGAGAACTTCTCCTCTCTTTCCTTCAGTTCTTCCTCATTCTTAGGCCCTGAAGTAAATATGGTATCAAAGTGGTCTAACGCATTCTTATGGAATGTCAGATTGGAACTGTTTACGTCATGAGGCACATAAATATACTCCGTATCCTTCTTCACATAAGAACGCTTAAGCTGATAATTATCAAGATCCGGAGTGGTCATAACCATAATGTCCGTCTCCATCTTCATCATCAGCACAATCATGCGATTATCAGAGATATAATAAGACTTAAACTGCTCGCTCTCCATGCCGAAAACCTCATCTTGAGGGTCCGAAGTGATGTAGTGAACCGTAATATTGGTCTTCTTTATAATCTCCTCAATTATATTCTTATAATATTTGTAAAAACCGTTTCTCTCAGAATAGAAAACGATCTTCTTATGTCCAAGCTTATTAAAGCGCTTATAATCCTCTTTCTCCTTGGCAGCATATGGGTCTTTCCCCTTTTTCTTTGAGGAAGCCGTCATATACTTCTTTGCATCCTCAAGCTCTGCCTTACTCTTCTCAAGTTCCTCATAATCCACATATTTCTTGGGATTAATCCAAACATTTAAAAGCAGTAACTGCAAGGTAGAGAAAAGATTACTTGCAATCCAATATAGTCCTACACCGATAGATACAAAAAATCCAAGGTACAAGGACAATGCTACGGAAAACGCCATGGTTCCGTATTTATTAAGTTTACCCTGCTCTGACTGCAATACATTTGCCCTGTTTTGCACATAGCACATAACAAAAGCAGAAATTGCCGCAACTATGGGAACAATCAAAGTTGCTCCACCTGTCTGAACAGGAATCTGAGTTAACTCTGTTCCCTTCTTAACAGCCTCCACAACGCCCATAAGAAGAGCCAGCTGAACAAGAAGAGGAATCAAATCAATCAGAGGACTGTAATTATATTTTTTAAATATCTTTACCTGCTCCTCTGATATTATTTCACTGTTACCCATGTAGGTTGCTTTAATCCTGTTAATTTCAGGCATCATTACAACCTGCTTAATTGAATTCTTCTGAACCCAAATAGACAAGGGCAAAAGAATAATCTTAGTAATCAGCGTAAATACTATAATGGAAATCCAATAATTGCCAAACACGGAATTGCAGGCATTAATAATCCATACAAGTCCGTTGACAATGGGGTCTGTAATAACGCTCATTTATTTCTCTTCATCCTTGAACTCGATGGTTTCTTCAGCTTCACCCTCGTTCTTCTTATCGCCCTTAAACTTCTTGAAAATCTTATGTCTGAAGATTGTAAGAGCAGCACCGCCGGCAATAAGTACACCCGCTACAGCCTGAATAATGTATGTTACGGCTGAAGGATCAATATATGCCTTCGCATGCATTCCAAGAAGCATGAAGAAGCAAATAAAGAAATAAGAAAACTTTGCAATCTGAAGTAACGCTTTTTTCATAATATATATTATCTCCTTTTTAATAAAATATACTCTAAAAATACGAATCTGGTGTAAGAATTATCTCATCCACCTGATCATTTAGAATCTTTTCCATCAAATCGTTGATGTCACCATCATAGGTATATCCATAGTATGAATTGGAATCACCGTATTTCTCCCCGTGGTAGCACATAACTGCAGGATGCTCAGGATCAAAAGTTCTGAGCCAATAGGTTCGCTGACGGCTGTCTCCCTCAGCGAAATCATATATAGTCTGACCAAGGGGTTCACTTTCAAGTCCACAAGCCTTGGCTATAGTAGGCATATATTCGTCAAAGCTTACAGGAGCTGCGGTCTCTATCAGCTTATCATGCTGCTCATTCTTTTCCTTTATGAAGAAAATGACCTGTGAATCAATGGGGCCACCGTGATCGGCAGTAATAATAATTGTTGAATTATCGTAAGCACCGACTCTCTTTAGCTCATTCAGATAGTCTTCAACGAGCTTCATACAACCCTTTGTACATTCTTCAACACTTGCATTTTCTTTAGGAGCGCAGTTCTCATCGGTGTCACGAAGGTGTGCACCCATCAGATGCTGGAATATATAGTATTTCTTCTCGCTATCGATTTTAAGCCCATCTGCAAGAAGTTTGTTATCAAAATCATAATTAAAGTGCTGTATTCCATCTTCAGCAACGGCAACAATCTTTCCATACTCATCTATGTTGGTATAGAAGTAAGGTTTTAATATCTGAGGAAACATTCTGTATCCTGACATTCTTGCGAGAGTGCTAAACAGCCTTCTGTGACTGACTATTCTCTCTAATGGTTCATCATTAACGTTGTCAATAATTCCCTCTAAGGTTTCAACTCCGTTTAATCCGCAGAGAATATTGGTATCTGAAGTATAGAGATTTGTTTTCCACCCATTCTCTTTAAGCCCCTCATAAAAATATGTGCAGTTCTCTCCGTTCCATATCTGTTCCGTCCACTCATTAACGGTAATGCTCATATCGAGGGGTTCTCCGCTAAGCATATGGGGAAGTGAAGGGTATGTGCCAAAGTAAACGCAATCCATATTGCTGTAATAAGTGAAATCATGAAGGAAATCGGTGGATCCGGGGTAAGCCTTCTCCATAGGCTCTAAATATTGATTACTAAAGTAGTCAAGAACCAGTACAATCACGTTCTCATCTGAACTTACAGTAAACTGGTCGGCTCCCGATAAATGGACTTCCGTTTCGGGATAATTATAGGCATCTTTATCTGCAGTAAAAACAAGTGACGCCAAGGCCACCAGCTGAATTAGAATAAGGAAAGCCGAAAGGTAAGTAACCACCTTCCTCCAGATATCAATTTTTTTGATTGCAAGCGCAATTACTGCCACTATAATAACAACCCATACAATCGAGTTTATTACGACAGTTGAGGTCTCCGCTTTATACCCTTCAGGATTAACTCCAAGAAGATCCAAACCCTTATTAAGAAACATGACCTGAATATAACCTGCCACACCAAAAGCAAATATAAGTGACACCGCTATGTTATGGCCTTTTCCGGGAATCAAAGCAAGGATGAAAGTCACCACAATAGTAAAGGCAATCATAAACACTGCCATTCCACCAACAAAATCCTGATATATGAATGGAAACTCAGTTTTATTTGCAAAGAAAACCTCTGAAGGGCCAAACAATAACCACATAAAGAAAAATAAGAATGTGGCAATCCCTGCCGGCAAGAGTTTATCCTTATCAAATATCTTTTTCATCTATCTGTCTTCCTCTGTTTTCAATATTTCTCTTTATTCGTCTCCGTTCAACCGAAGCGTTTGCTCTGGCCTTTGCCTGGGGAACTCCGACTCTTATCTTTCTTTCGCTAAACCAATATACCTTCAGTTTAGACGTTCTGTCAGACGCCAGCATCCCGACTTCGTATTCACCAACCGGAAGGGCATTCTTTCCGAATTCTACGGCAAAACCGCCTAAACCTACATTCACCTGATCAGGCATATTTTCTTCCAAGTCAATCCTGTATTGTCTGGTATGAGTAAATGCAAATGCGATTGAAGGGTCTTTGACATTCCTGAATATCAGCTCCATATCAAAGGCCGAATTATCGGAGCCAAGCACCACTCCATAACCGTGAAGTACGACGTTAGGATAATCTCTGCAAACCTCGAATCTTACATGCATGCAAGGGTCCAGGCGATATCTGTCAAGTTCTCCTAATTCCATGGGGAATAAATCTCTGGCTCCCACATGGTCAGGTATTTCCATACCCGTTTCAAAGGCAGGTCTTATACCTGTATCCAGACCATTTCTGTTAAGATGTATGTTATAGAAAGGATCGAAACCATCCAAAACAGGATGAAGAGAGTAAAGAAGCTTTCTCTCCTGCATGAGCCTCTCCCATTTTTCCAATGATTCGTCAGCTCCTCTGGATGCTGATTCATGGTGAATCAGGTGGTAATCCAAAGAAACCACGTTATAGTAGCCGGCATCATATAAACGGAAGCACAATTCTACATCATTAAATGCCACAGCAAACTGCTCTTTAAATCCGCCATACTCAACAAACAAAGCTCGTCTCATCATAAGGCAAGCCCCTGTCACAGCAATCACATCTCTGATTCCATGATTGTAGTTATCATAGGCTCTGTTCTCATCTAAAAAGAACTGCAGCTTATGCACCGGTCCAATAGGTAAATTTGATATACCACAATGTTGAATCCTGATTCTATCAGGGTACAAAAGCTTTAATCCAACGGCTCCTATACGAGGTTTGGCTGCCTCCTCCATCATGCTTCCAAGCCATCCTGAAGAGGTACACTCAATGTCATCATTTAAGAACAGCAAGAAGTCTTTTGACGCATTTTCCGCTCCAAGATTGCACATTTTCGCAAAATTGAATGGTTGTGGTTCATAGATATACTTGAAATCCAGCTCTTTTGACAGCTTTTCCGTCATTTTTTTATTCTCGGGATTGCTGCCATTATCCACAACAATTATCTCTAATTCGCTCTTATCCACCTCGGGTGAGGTGTCTCTAAGAGACGAAATACATTTCTTAACTAAGATGGGTTGATCCTTGGAAGGAATAACCACAGAAACGGAGGGTTGCAACTTCTTAATTCTAGTTTCAACCACTCCCTTAAGGTGCTCTTTTCCTATATATTCAGGCAAAGTCTCACTTCTAAACAGCACCTCAGGAACATGAACAATGGGCAAGATCTTCTTATTTCTCTTACCAAAAGCATCAGTATGCTTAAGGATTCTATAGCAAAGATTCCAGAGCATGGACTCGGAGAATTCTTCATCCTTATCAGGAACCATATCTTCGCCACACTTTATATTACAGATGCTGCTTCTGATTGCCACCAGGCCCCTAAAATAGAAGCAATCGAGAAACCTGTCAGGAGACCAATCTGGTCTTAAAACAGGAGTATCACCCTCGAAAATATCGCAATAAGCAATCATGGTATTGGGATTATCGATGAAAGCCTTGGCAAACTTTTCTCTTGCCTTCGCATCAATAACGCCGGAAGAAGAAGTAAGGAAGAGGACATCTTCCATAACTGCCTTAACTTCCGCATCAGCATACTTCTTTTTCTTCTTAAGCCCCGGCCTGTTAAGCTCACTTTCATAAGCCTCCATATATTCCTCATAGGTCATATGTCTGGAAGCAATAGTTTTCTTATACTCTTTATGAAGTTTTATGTAGAGAGGCTTCTTAAGAAGAGTTTTAACTGACATACACTTATCCTACGATATCATTGCCAAATTCTGTCGATATTCTTTGAACCTTAAATTCCACATGAAGAAGATTGGATCTCTCAGGTTTAAGGTTACTGATTCTTATATTGATATTGGGGTCATCATTATTGAAAACAAATGTAGGAAGATTCTTATCATCCACGCCCTTAATTGTCACACCATTAGTTACCACGATGTGCTTATTTGCTGCAGGAATAGGTAATCCGTTAAGAGTAAGTTCTCTGACTTTCACCATACAGCAGGCAAAGGCCGGATCGATTCGAAGATTAACTACATCCTCGGTTACATCCATATCAAACTCAATCTCACTGTCAGACTTATATGCGTCAGGCAAAATCTCAGAATTCTCCTCGCTATAACCTGAGCCTGTATCCTTATAAACCTGAACTCGATTAACAAACTCAGAATCATCATTTCCCATGGTTAAGCCCTTTGGAGTAATGATTCTGTTACCGATTAATTCGCGGATTTCGGCCATGGATTTACGCTGTCCTGTAACGAACTTCTGGAAATCCATCTCCTGTTTTCTAAATTCAGATGCCTCAGTCTCGGAAACCCCTAATTTACTGAGGACAAAATCGAGATTTAATTTATTTCTCTTCTCATCTTCCAATAAATAACAGTAGATTGCTCTGAAAGCCAACTCCCTTACAGGAATCTCCTTACCAAAGGTCCACTCATAGTCGATAAGAGTCCATTTTCCTTTATTTATAACCACATTTGAGAAGGCCACATCAAAGTCTGACGCAGGATAACTCTCGTTATATCCAATCTTTTCGATGTACTCATCAAAAAGTTCACCGAATCTATCCATATCTCCCTTCTCAATACACTCGTCAAAGAGTTCAGAAAGGGTGCGTCCCTGAATATAAGGGAAACTTACATATGGGATCTTTCCTTCTGTCAAAGTACAAGGGGAGATTTCAAGTCCACTGCCTTCATAACGTTCCTTCAGAAGTTCATAAGCCACCTGCATGTTCTTGATATGCTCATTAGCTTCCTCAGAAAGAGGGAACTTTCTAACTTCTATTTCTCCTGAGGGAGTTCTTACTATCTCGGTTCTGATTCGATACTCAGGTGCCCTGTCGTTTGAAAACTTTGCAAACTTTACATCAAGTATTCCACCGATTACTGCAAGATATGAATTGGAGAATACTGAGAAGTATCCATCCTCCACAACACTGTCAAAAGCGTTTGTTTCATCAAATAAAAGCATGCGGTCTCTGTCGAAGTTTCGCATGTTGTTATATAATTCCCCTTTACCCGGAAGATATACATCCGAATAAAGCGTTGTCATGAACTTATAATCAGGATAAGGATAGTAGAAGCTGTAGTTAACTACACCACAGGTCTTAAATATCTTCTCAAGAGCACGTCTTGAGAAGGTCTTGGCAGCTCCGCCATCAGGATAGTTTTCTATTCCTGAGAAGTACGTTCCAAGATGGTCTTCCTTACAGCCAGCAAAATACTTCATTCCAAGTCTGTTCTCGATGGCAATGATTACTCTTCCGTCGGGAGTCATATGTTTCATAACAATCTTAAGCATATCTTCAAAGGGAGTCTCTGAATTCATATAGCTCTCTGAATACTCAAAAACTCCAATAAGGAAGATATAATCAAACTCGCCAAGAGCAGGCTCTATATCTTTAAAGTTACCTACAGTAATGGTTACATTATCGTAATTCTCATGTCTGTAAGCGTTTATCTGGCTTCTCTTTCTGGAAAGATCAACACAGGTTACTGACCCTGCTTTCTTTGCAAGGGACCCTGTTATGGCGCCACATCCGGCACCAATCTCGAGAACCTTGGCATTCTCTTTAATGGGAATCCAGTCAACTATATTTTCTCTTTGAGGTGAGAGGTGATAAAGCACCGGCCATTCGCCGCTTTCCTCGATTTTCTGCTGAAATTCTACAGGAGAGAAGTTCTTTGCAATATCAAGAATCTTGTCTTCTATCTCACCATCACTATATAAATCTTCACCCGGATAAAAAGTATAATCCAGATTTACTCCACCTATTTTCTCCATATATCACCTGTTATAAAACTTTATTTACCGTAATTTTTGAGTTGGTATCATAATATCCCACGGTATTCTTGTCCGAGATTACCGTAATGTTAAGTACATCATATAATCTGTGATAAACTTCAAACTTATCACCCTCATATCCCGTTACACCAAAGGATATGAGATATTCGCCCCCCTGCAAATCCATCTGCTGTGTGAAGGCTATATCGTAGGTCTCTCCGGCCTTTACAGGCTCTAAGAAGGCCTTTTCAAACATTGTATTTGTTCCTGTTATCTCCACACCGATTGGATTCTTATAAGAAACCGCAAAGATGGGAGCAGACAGGTCTTCGGAAAAAGACACCCTGAATTTGACCGTAAAGGACGTTCCTTTGATGATGGCAGTAGTTTTTACGCCACGCTCATCTTCCACGTAATATGACTCGATTTTCGCAGCCCCTGTTCCGTACTCAAGAGTTTCAGGATTAATTCCGTAAAGTAAACTCTTCTCATCGGAACTAAGCTCATCTATAGTCTTGGCATTAGAAGGATCCTCAGTCTCATACTGACCCACGAGGACTCTCTTATAGGCATCTATCATTTCCTTGGGAGAACCTTCCCCAAGCTTATCACCCTTGTTTAAAAGTATTACCCTATCACAGTACTTGCTAATAGAGCTTAAATCATGGCTTACAAACACTATGGTCTTGCCCATAGCCTTAAACTCTTCAAACTTGTGATAGCACTTAGCCTGGAAGAACACGTCTCCTACGCTTAACGCCTCATCAACAATAAGTATCTCAGGGTCAATGTTTATAGCCACAGCAAAAGCAAGACGCACAAACATACCTGAACTGTAGGTTTTTACAGGCTGATAAACATAGTCTCCGATATCCGCAAAGTCCAAAATATCCTGTAACTTAGCATCAATCTCTTCCTTAGAGAAACCAATCATGGTTCCGTTAAGATACACGTTCTCAATTCCCGTGTATTCCATGTTGAAACCGGCACCAAGCTCTAATAGCGCTGAGATTCGTCCCTCAACAGAAACATCACCCGATGTAGGCGATAATACACCTGTAATAATCTTAAGAAGTGTAGACTTTCCGGAGCCGTTGGTTCCGATAATTCCTACAGTTTCACCCTTCTTAATCTCTAAATCAACTCCGTTTAACGCATGATGCTCTGTATAACGATTTTTAGCCAAACCAAAGGCGTCACGAAGACGGTCTGATGGCTTGGCATAGAGTTTATATACCTTATGAAGATTTTCAACTTTAATAGCTACTGACATAAATCTACCCGTAAACTACAATTTATAATACATCCGCAAAGTGTGGCTTCATCTTCTTAAACACAAACTTGCCGATTACGAAGAACACTATCGTAAGTCCCCAGAAATAAAGGTTATACCATCCCTGATCTATAAAGGTATTCTTTCCGTAAACAGCCCCCCTGTACCCTTGAACCACATAGCATAAAGGGTTAATCTTAAGCCATTTCGCCCATGCAGGATTAATGGAATCAATATTCCAAAGAACCGGTGTTGCCCACATACCAACCTGCAAGCAGATATTGATTATCTGTGCCAAATCTCTAAAGAATACCACTACAGCTGAGGTGAAATAGCAAATCCCCAAAGTCATGCACATCAATGCAAAGCTATAGAATATAACCTGCAAAGTATACAAAGTCGGATAATACCCATACACGCAGGCAATAATAAGAAGCACGCACACAAAGAAAGCATGAATAAATGTGGCAGCCACTACCCTGATAATAGGCAGAATGTCGATGTTAAAAACCACCTTCTTAACCAGGTAGTTATACTCCGTCAAAGAAGCCGTAGCATTTGTCATCATCTCGGAAAAGAAAAACCAGGGCACCAATCCCGCCGTAAGAAACAAAACATAGGGAACGTCCCCTGAATCCCTCATGAATCCAAGTCTGTCGAAGACAAACCAATACATAAGAACTGTAACCACCGGCTGAATCATCGCCCATACTGTTCCAAGGTATGATCCGGCATAACGCTTCTTAAAGTCGTTCTTGGCCAGCTTCCATATTAACTTTCGATTCTTAATGATTTCTCTCATAAACTATTAACCCTTAAAAGGGGGCCACTTTGTATCTCTTTCTGATAAAACCAGCTCCATCCCCTCAGGAATAGGCCATTCAACACCGATTGCAGGGTCATTGTACATGATTCCGCCCTCATCGTTGGGATGATAGAAATCTGTAACCTTATAACAGAACTCAGCTTCATCGGATAATACAAGGAAGCCGTGAGCAAAGTTTTTAGGGATAAAGAACTGCTTCTTGTTCTCTGCTGAAAGAAGAACTCCAAACCACTTACCGTAGGTCTTTGATCCCTCTCTTAAATCTACTGCAACGTCGTAAACCTCTCCTCTTATAACTCTTACAAGCTTATCCTGAGGATGATTAATCTGGAAGTGAAGTCCTCTTAATACACCCTTTCTAGATGCAGACTGATTATCCTGTACAAATACTTCAGGAATTCCCGCTTCCTTGAAATCATTGTACTGATATGTCTCCATGAAGTAACCTCTGTTGTCACCTCTGACTTCTGGTGTAATAACCTTCAATCCTTCAATTTCACATGTCTCGACAGTTAACTTTCCCATGAACCTAAACTCCTATTCTATCTCTTAATCTCCAAATAACTTAAATCCAAATCAACATTTCCTTCGATACCGTCAACCTGACCCTTTGAGGAGTACTGCCACATGTTATAGACTCCCTCGTAGGTAGGTGCTTCACGGTATTCCGCAAGCCAGATGATATAATCTTCAAGTTCCTTGGCCGTCAATTTATTGTTAAACCAGTTCTTGCTGGCATAAACTCCTGCGTTATAACCTTCGCTTTCTATTGTGGCACAGAAGGCCTTACATACCTTCGTCCTGTTTTCGACGTTTAGTTTATCCGCTCTTCCGTCTCCGCCCGATGCTTCAGAATCGATGAAAATCGGATAATTCACATAGGCTCTCTTAATCTGACTAAGAACCATGGAAGCCTCTTCCACTGCCTCAACTTCGTTCATTGCCTGGGAAAAGAAGTAAACTCCCACGTCTATTCCGTTTGTAGTAGCTCCCTTTAAGTTCTTTTCAAAGTAGGGATCAATAACCAGAGAACCTGTGGAATAACCTCTGTATCCGCATCTTATGATGGCGAACTTAACTCCGGCGTCCGCAACCTTCTTCCAGTCAATCTCACCCTGATACTTTGATACGTCTATTCCCAGCGTAGCATTTTCTGCTGTTGTCAAAAGCTTCGTTATCTCCGTTTTATCCGTATCCGCGTCCATATCAAGATAATCCTTATCATCCTCAGAAGGATCAATCTCCGCCTCAGTCTTAATCAAAGCCTTGATATCATCAATCGGAACATATTCAACCTGAGCTTTGATATTTACAATTAAAGGCTCTTCCGGAACAGTGTAACCCTCAACCTCATTAAGGGTCACCTTATACTCTCCGGCCTTAATATACGGAATATAAATTATTCCATCCTTATCTGTATCTTTGTAATCGCCCTTTCCCTCGATTGTTACTGACAATTCCTTATCCTCAAGGACTTTGCCGTCATAATCCACAATCTTTATTCTAAGGTCCTTTTCAACCGATGTGGTTATCATTGAAAGGGTTTTATGTTTCTTAACATATTCATCATATTTGGTTGCTTGCTTGTCAAAGAACCCTTCATCTTCCCTGAAGGCATACAAGTCATCCCCTATCCAATACCCGTCATCGGTTTTCTGGACAACAGCCTTTTCGCCGGTATCCTCAGACGCAGAAATGAGGGCACCTGAATCTTTACGGGTACCCTTACCTCCAAATACATCTCTGTTAAGATAGAAAACAATGACAAGCACAAACAGAACCACGCCAACGCAAATGGCGATGGTTATTGTCCTCAATCTAGAGTCCATCTGCAACCTCTGTCAAATATTTGCCGTAGTCCGTCTTCATCAGGGGCTTGGCAAGCTCAAGGAGCTGGTTCTTATCTATGAAGCCTTTCTTGTAGGCAATCTCCTCGATGCATGAAATATAAAGTCCCTGTCTCTTCTGGAATGCAGCCACGAAGTTTGTGGCATCCAGCATTGAGTCCGGATTTCCGGTATCAAGCCAGGCAAAGCCTCGGCCCATTGTTTCAACGTGTAAAGTTCCACGTCTTAAATACTCATTATTGATACTGGTAATCTCTATCTCGCCTCTTGCAGAGGGCTTAACGTTAGCCGCAATATCAACAACGTCGTTATCATAGAAATATAATCCAGGTACAGCGTAGTTGCTCTTGGGATGTTCGGGCTTTTCTTCTATGGACAAGGCCTTTCCGTTCTCATCGAACTCAACAACGCCATACTCTCTGGGATCTCTTACGTAATAACCGAAGATTGTGGCACCCTTTTCTCTTCTGGCAACTTCCATAAGAAGTTTGGAGAAGCTCTGGCCATAGAAGATGTTATCTCCAAGTACAAGTGCTACAGAATCTTTTCCGATAAACTCTGCGCCGATGATGAATGCATCTGCAAGGCCTCTGGGAACCTCCTGAATGGCATATGAAAGCTTAAGTCCCAACTGTTCACCCGTTCCAAAGAGCTCCTTAAATACAGGTAAATCCCTGGGGGTAGAGATAATCATAATCTCTCTTATCCCTGCTAACATAAGAGTTGATAAGGGATAATAAATCATGGGCTTGTCGTAAACAGGAATAATCTGCTTAGAGATAGCCTTTGTAAGGGGGTAAAGTCTTGTGCCGGATCCGCCGGCAAGGATTATGCCTTTCATATTATGTAAACCTCCGTTCAATGTTCTGCTTATCTGTTTGCATACATATCTTCGTAGTATTTCTGGTAGTCTCCGCTGGTAACGTTCTTCATCCACTCTTCGTTCTCAAAGAACCACTTAATTGTAAGCTTGATTCCCTCTTTAAACATGGTCTCAGGCTCCCAGCCAATCTCTGCTTTAATCTTATCGGGTGCGATTGCGTAACGTCTGTCGTGACCCTTTCTGTCCTCTACGTAGGTGATAAGGTCCTTTGTGACATTCTTCTTTCTGGGATCTGAATCAGGAAGCATCTCCTGAAGAGTCTCAAGAATAATGTTGATAATCTCGATATTCTGCTTCTCGTTATGTCCGCCAACGTTATATGTCTCAAAGAGTCTTCCCTTCTCGCAAACCATGTCAATTGCTTTGGCGTGGTCCATAACATATAACCAGTCTCTTACGTTCTTACCATCACCGTATACAGGAAGCTTCTTGCCCTGAAGTGCATTGTTAATAATAAGGGGAATAAGCTTCTCAGGGAACTGGTAAGGGCCGTAGTTATTAGAGCAGTTTGTAATATTTGCAGGGAACTTATATGTATCCATATAGGCTTTTACAAGCATATCTGAGCTTGCCTTACTTGCTGAATAAGGGCTGTGAGGAGCATAAGGAGTTGTCTCATAGAAATATCCTCCGTCCTCTTCAAGGGAACCGTAAACTTCATCAGTTGAAACATGGAGGAACTTCTTGCCTTCCTTAAATGTTCCGTCGGGAAGCTCCCATGCAGCCTTGGCACAGTTAAGCATTACTGCTGTACCAAGTACGTTGGTCTGTACGAAAACTTCAGGAGTCTTAATACTTCTGTCAACGTGGCTTTCTGCTGCGAAGTGAACTACTCTGTCGATGTCATTCTCTGCAAAAATCTTGGAGATTGCTTCTTTATCGCAGATATTTGCTCTGACAAAAGTATAATTATCTCTGCCCTCGATATCCTTAAGGTTCTCAAGGTTTCCTGCGTATGTGAGTACATCCACGTTGATAATACGGATGTCGTTATTGTACTTGTTAAACATGTAATGAATGTAGTTGGAACCGATGAAGCCGGCGCCTCCTGTTACAAGGTATGTTCTCATATAATATCCTTCCTTTAGTTCATTCTAGGGTTTAATACCCCACCTCATTTACAGGTGTAATCATAAATTCTCAATGCATCATAACTGTAAGAAAAATCAGTCAAAGTGCTTCGTATTAATAACACTTCCGGATAATTCATCGTAGACAAAAACATTAAGCCCATCATTGTTTCCGCACTTAATCTCGTCATTGATATAGATGCCCGTAACCTGTTTGGTATCGCGAATATAGTTCTTGATAACCAAGGTGTCTGTATCATTAATATCCAATGCCCACTGAGGTTGGTCATCACCTTGGGGTATATATGCTATTATTTTACCGTCTCTAAACACCCACGTTCCACCATCAGCAATATTTGCAGGGTCCTCACGAAGGCCTAATCCCCCGAGAACTACCGGCCAATCAGAGCCCGTTACCGAATACCACCCGTCGAGGGAAAGAACCGTAATGACATCCTTCTGTTTTGTAACAGCCTTTAAATACTCGTCCCTTTCCATGGGAACAAGTTCCGAGGCCCAAACAATGTGGTACCCGAGTTCCGCGCTTTTATCCCAGAGTTCGTACTCATCCTCGCCATCATGGGGCTCAAAGTAGTAATTCTCCAGTAGGTAATCTGCCAAATACTTGGTGGTCTTCTCGGCTCCGTAGTAATTAACATGGTTAAAATCTATAAAATCAGTCTTGGGATTAAGCCCAATCTCTGACATTCTCTTATTAAGATCAAGATAAGGAATCCCAAGTAAATTCAGATACTCTTCACAGCCATTTAAAATATATTGCTGATCGGATGAAACATCACTTGGAATCTGGACAAACATCAAATCAAACCCTTCCTCTTCCGAAAGAGTCTTAAGTTCATCAATCCACTCCTTGTTATGGTCAGAAATCTCCGTAACAATGGGTTCATAGAAGATGTTTGCATCAAACCCGACTTCTTGGGTATGAAGATTATAGGTATGGCCACGTCCGAAAGCACTTGGCTCATACTGAACGAAATCATACTTCTGGAGTTCCTTATATCTTGTATGAACTATGGGCCAACGAAGAAGATAATCCAGCTGGTCGTCTTTCTCCACATATTTTCGAATTAACTCGTTTGAATTCTTTGAGAAATCCATGGAAAGCATGTTTCTGTATGCGTTTCCGATGTGCTCCTGTCTCTCAAACAGGAACGCATATGCCTCAACAACTACCATCTGGGGGCTCTGAGTTTTAAGAAGCTCCTTAAGCTGATGGTAAGCTGAATCCTTATCCTGTCCGGAACAGCACATATTAAATGCCGGAATTCCGTAATTACTCCAGAAATACTCTGTGTCAATTCCGCCGTAGCAATGGCTGCTTCCGACGAATACAAGCTCCATAGTATCCTTTGGAGTAGAATACAGTTCCGTCATTGTGGAGGAATAATCTCCTTCTGTATCCTTCCAAGAAACAATCTCATATACTCTGTAAAGAACCAGGCAAAGTATCGCGATGAAGGCGATAACACTTATGGCTCTTTTTAAATATAATTTCTTATCCATAAGAGCGCCTCCTTAGAAATCAAAGTAGATGAATTTGTTGGAATCGAAGTTAATTCCATATTCACCAAATACTAAAACTGCAACAATAAGGCAGATTACTATAGCCCATCTGAACCACATATTTTGCTTCATCAGAACGTCTGATACCGACACTCTTCTTCTGTATTTGATAACATCAACCAGCAAAAGTGCCACAAGTGAAATAACAAGAATGTTCATCTCAAGGACATCCAGCCCTAAGTCATAGATGCTAAGGTCAAGAACTGACCAGGGATTCCATCTGGTAAACATTCTTTTTATGTAAAACCATGCGCCTCTCAGGCTCTCTGCTCTGAAGAATATCCATGCGAAAGTTGTAAGGCAGAAAGTGATAATAACCTGTCCAATCTTAAAGCTTGCAGCGTTCTTATCTGTTCCAAGGAAAGTATGAACCTTATCCTTAACAGGCTTCAGTAAATCTCCGACAACCTGATAAAAACCATGCAAGCCACCCCAGACTACATAGGTCCAGTTGGCACCATGCCAAAGACCTGAAACAAGCATTGTAATCATAAGGTTTATATACTTTCTAACCTTCCCTTTTCTGTTTCCGCCAAGAGGAATATATACATAATCTCTAAACCAGGTTGAAAGGGAAATATGCCATCTCTTCCAGAAATCAGATACGCTTACTGCAAAGTAAGGGGTATTGAAGTTCTCCATGATATCGATGCCCATAACCTTGGCGGCACCAACAGCAATAGTTGAGTATCCGTTAAAGTCACAGTAAATCTGAAGTGCGAATCCAATTGCTCCGGCAATCAGTTCAATGCTTCCGTACATGTACATATCTTCAAAGACTTTATCAACCAGAATGGCAATTCTGTCCGCAATAACCATCTTCATGAAAAGTCCCCAAAGCATGAGAATAAGGCCATTTACGATGACCTTAAAGTGAGGCTTCTTCTCTTCTATGTTTTGGATCTGGGGTAAAAGATTCTTAGATCTCTCAATAGGACCTGCCACCAACTGTGGGAAGAAGGATACGTAAAGAGCGTATCTGAAGAAATTCTTCTCAGGCTTAATCTCTCCTCTGTAGACATCAATGGTATAGCTTAAAGCCTGGAAGGTATAGAAAGAAATACCTACAGGCAGGATGATGTCGAAGGGATGATTAAGGGCAGTCATATGAAGCTTTCCAAGGAAAGCGTTGATGTTATCGATTGTGAAATCAAAGTACTTAAAGAAGAACAGGATTCCAAGGTTAATAACAAGACTTCCCGCCACAAAACTCTTCTTTTCCTTTGTGCTTTCTGCTCTTGAAATAAGAATTCCGCTTGTCCAGGTGACAAGAGTGGAAACGGCTATAAGAATGGCATAAATGGCATTCCATGACATGTAGAAGTAATAGCTCGCCACCAACAGCCAAATATAGCGTACTTTTTTCGGTATGAGATAGTAGACCAAGACCACTATCGGAAAGAAAATCAGAAATGAAAATGAATTAAATAACATTCTCTAAAACTCCTGAAGTTAATAGTATCAATTAAACGCAAAGCGATAATCGTCAAAGTTTGTGAGGTAAACGCCGCCGTTTTCATCCTCAGTAAGTACCCCGTCAATAACCAGGTCTTCCACAAGACGCGGTGTATCATATTCGTTAAAAGCGGCTCCATACTGGAAGTAAGGAGGGTACTGTATAACTGGCTCCTCATGGCCCTTCTGATACATTACAAAGTACTGATAAATAATCTGCTTTCTTGTATAGTCCAAGGTGTCAATTACAGGGGGCTCTATGTCATGTTCCAAACACCACTCTACGATCAGCTCTCTCTGAGCTCTTCCTTCAATCTGCCCCCAAAGGCCAATTACCGCATCATAATCGGGGATAGGGTCAGAAAGCTCAACAAGTTTTTCTTCTACCCACCAGTCATCTGCTTCACCGGACTCATACAATTCCTTAAATCCGTCGAAATCACGTCTGAAGAGGGCGTAAGAATCAATCTGAACCAAATGGCTTCTAAATAGCTTTAATACATCTGTAAGAGGAATAGGAAGAGGCAATCCGGCCGATTCAATACCCTCGTCAATCATCTTATTTAACACAGGATAAAGCCTGTCAAACCTCTCTATTATGTCCTCATAGGGATATTTATCTGATTTTATGAGATAATTCGGATTATCCCAGAAGAAATCATTCCATGTATATCCGGAACGAGCTTCCTCTAAAAGTGAAAGCATTTCTGCAAAATCATCCGCATACTCATCTCCAACCGCAAGCCTTGCTACCTCATCAGTAAGTTCAGTAACATCCAAATCCGGATCCTGCTGCAATCTTGCTGCACAATACAACGAGAACACATTAAGTACATGGTATGAATCCATTGTACTCCAATATTCAGGTTTCTTCACGCCATCATACTCTCTTAAAGTCTGATAGTTCTCCTTAAGGATTGAGGGTTGGAAATTCATCTGTGCTAGCTGGTCAATTTCCATCTCACAGCCATTCCACTCCCACATTCCAAGGCGACATCCAAGGCCTTCTACAGTCTGTCTGAAAGGCGCGTAATTCTCATTGTGGTTATGCTGCATTCCCTCGTAAAGGGTAATATCATCACCAAGGTTTGAAACCAGAATGTTCTTATCAAATTGGTCTACCCAACAGCTGACTCCAAAGTCAATGTCAGGATTTATTTCTTTAAACTTATCCCTAAGCATCCCGGAAAAATATGCCACATCATTGGCATCCCCAAGATTTCCGGGATCATAGAAATGTGCTATTACTCTGTCAGATACATCAGCAAGCTCCGCATAGTAATCATAGTATTTCTCAAAACATGCGATTACATCAGGGTTATTTCTTGCCACACCATAATCGCCACAGTCATAAGTAACAGAATTGTCTACCCAGCCATAGCCTGTAAATTCCGCTCCCCAAACCCAAAGAGTGAAATCCATATCCATCGAGTGGACTGCATCTGCCATGAAACGAATCTTATCATGAACGCTTTCTATTCCGCCGGCTCCTGCCCAGGCGGAGCACATGTCCGTCACCTGAATTCCAGTGAATCCGAGATGCTTCATCATGCGAACGTAGGAATAGAGTTCCTCTTCGGAATAACTCATAACGTCCACCTTAAGGCTGGTGGCTTCATTGAGGAATACACCTCTTGGATTATTAACGTTCCAAAGGGTAACTATAGGCTCACGCTTTTCCATCCAGAGAGTATCAATTCCTCCGCCATCAGGAATTTGGGGCGTGGTATTTGAAAGATTAGTCTTTTGCCTGTCAGTACCGGCAAATTGATATCCCAAATACGTGTTTGCAAATGCATTAACCGCCCTGGCCATTTCCTCTTCGGTATTGGCAGTAAATGTAATCGTCTCAGAATCAATCTTCACATCATGGAAAGGAGTCTCATCCTTCCCTTTATCTTCCAAAACAAGATTAAAATCTCTGTTTTCACCCGAAATATTTCCCATATATGAAAACAGCAACAGGGCAGCCGGTTTAGCACCGCCGCCCTTGTAGTTTATTTTGTATTCAGAATCTGATGCTGTTTTCACTGTACCTGAGCATCCCATCAATAGTAAAGATGTCAAGGCCAGTGAAAGCAACGCTATCATGGTCCCTTTTCTCATATACGTTTAGTATCCTAAATATGATAAGTTCAGGTCAACATTACCGCTGATTCCGGCAATTGAACCCTTTGAGGTATACTGCCAAAGTTCATGTCTTGCTCCGAAATCTGTAGAACCTACGTAATGAGCAAGCCATATCTTATATCCGCCAAGCTGACTGTGATCAATATAATTTCTGAACCAGGTCTTGTTAGCATAAACACCCGCTGTATAACCATTATTGGCAATAGTCTGGCAGAAAGCCTTACATACTGCGGTTCTTGTGGCCTTATCTATCTTGTCTCCTCGTCCTCCACTGGTTTCAACATCGAGGAAGATGGGGTAAGAGATTCTGTATCCTGACACCTGAGAAAGAACCATTGAAGCCTCTTCGACAGCCTCTCTCTCGTTAACAGCCTGGGTTACAAAGTATACCCCGACCTTAAGTCCGGCATTGATAGCTCCCTGGATGTTGGTCTTGAACATTGTATCTTCAATAAGGCCACCCTGAGTTGAACCTCTATATCCTGATCTGATAATTACGTAGGATACACCTGAGTTCTTAACCTGCTGCCAGTTTATATTTCCGTTCCATCTTGATACATCAATACCAAGGATACCGCTACTGCTTACCAGCTTACCTGTGGAATCAAAACTGTACTGTGCACCCTGAATAACCTGAGCGCCGGTTACAGGATTACCATTCTTATCATAGAAGTAGGTGTTTCCGTTAATTGACTGCCAACCAGTGTACTTATATCCGCTGGCTGTTTTTGTATAAACATCACCCTTAATATAATCTGAGCGTTTAGCCTCTACATAACCATTGCCGCTCTTTACATATACAGGGTTATTATTCTTATCCTTAAGGGGTGTGCTTGTATCGTACTGAGGATTAGCTGCAACCGCTATCTCAATTTCGATGCTTCTGTTTATCGTGGTTGTCTGCGCCGTATTACCCGAAAGAATCAGTACGCCTGGAACCGCAACTGCAGGCCCTGTAGGAGTAGGTGTCTCCGTAGGAGTCTCTGTGGGAGTCTCTGTAGGTGTCTCCGTAGGAGTCTCTGTGGGAGTCTCTGTAGGTGTCTCCGTAGGTTTATCCGTAGGTGTCGGTGTAGGCGTCTCCGTAGGTGTCGGAGTTGCAGTCGGTGTAGGTGAAGCGGTAGGGGTGGGCGTAGCAACCACTCTGGTAATAGTAACCTCAGCCTTAACCTTAACCGTCTGCTTAGAGTTTGTGCCGTTTGTGACTGTAATTGTAGGAGTCTGCTTATCCGCATTTGCAAGGGTTGCAGATCCGGAAGTTATCGACCATTTATATTTGACAGAATCATCTTTTGCCAAATCATTTATATTAACACTAAGCTGTGATGTGTAACTGTTCACAGAAATGGAACTTACCGTCAAGTTATCCTTTGAAGCTCCTGATGATGAAAGTGCAGGGCTCGCAATGGCAGAGAAAGGATCAAGAACATCAGATCCCTTGTTGAGTTTGTTGTAGTTGCCATCTCCAATAGGAGTTGATGTACTCTCAACCCACTCTACGGTGTCTGTAAGCTTAGACTCAACATCTCCCTTTTTAGATGTATCCTCCTTAGATACATCAACTTGTTTTTCATTCTTAATCTCGTCAGATACATCTACCTTCTGGTAGTCAAGGTTCGCCTTTACATTTACTGTCTCATTAGTTGAGGCACTTACATACTTTTCGCTTCCGGTAATGGCCTTCATTGAAACAGTATATTGTCCGGGAGTGATATTCTCCTTGTAAATAATTCCGTCTTTGTCTGAATCGGTCCAAGTCTCTGTCGAGCCATTAGGTGTAGTAACAGTTACTTCAAATGCATTACTTGAAATAAGCTTGCCCGTCTTCTTGTTGACAAACTTAATCTTTAAATCCTTTACGATGGAGCTCATCTTAAGAGCTACTGTTACCTCATCAGAAACTTCTTTTTCCTCATAAGTAGGAATCTCCACAGGCTCTCCGGCATCAACTTCAAGTTCACCACCAGATTGTCTCATAACAAGAGCATTACCAATGGCAAGAATATTCCCTCCACCAATTTCACGGACATCCATAAGCTGTGCGCCAACATTGTCTTCGAAGTTAACAACTTTTGTGGAATTTCTCTTTCCAAAGAAAACTACGCCTAATACGACCACCATGACCGCAACTGCTATGCCTCCGAAGATAAGAGCCTTGTCAACGCCTTCCATGTTGTCCATCTTTCGGGTAAACTTATCCCAAAAGTTCTCCCTTATTTCATCCTCATAGTAATAGTCGTCATCATCCTCGACATAATCATCGTACTGTTCATCGTAGTCAGTGTATGCTCTGTCAGAATACTCGTCATACTCTTCGTTGTAACTATTCTGATATTTTTCATTGTACTGTTCTGAATACTCGGGTTCATATTCCTCTGGATATTCTTCTGTATACTCTTCAGAATAGGTGCCTTCAAGATCAGCATCCGTAAGAACTATCTCTGAAGTATAATCTCCGAGTTCTTCTCCAATGGAGCCCTCCTCGTAATACATTTCCTCATCAGGATAATCCTCAGGATATTCTTCTTTTTCGTATTCTTCATCAGAGTACTCGTCCTCATATTCCCCGTCGTACTCTTCTTCGTATTCCTCGTCCTCGTAATATTCATCTTCATATTGCTCTATGACGGATTTTACGCGGTTCTTAATTATACTTTTTAATCCCATTTATAAGATTTCCTCCAAAAATCACATTCCGTTTTATTATACCATTAGGAACGTATACTAGCAATCGAGTAGGAGGGAGATTTAATTAATCCCCCGACCTCTCACACCACCGTGCGTACCGTTCGGTACACGGCGGTTCAATCAACTTAACAAGTAACACACTTTTCGGTGTAGTAATCTAACATTGAGACTAATCCAAATGAGGTTAGTCTCTTTGTACTTATAGCCTTTTGTACCCATCCATTGTGAGCGAGTCTTGCATATTTGTCTCCACAATAGGCGATCTTATATGCTGCCCATCTTGGTACCTCCAGCTTCATCAAATTCTTAGCTCTATTCTGCGGAGTTTTCCAATGCTTCCAAATACACATACGAAGTCTATAT
>FMWZ01000016.1 GCA_900103495.1 Lachnospiraceae bacterium G11
GCAATAGCCAATGTATTAAAGGATCATCCGGTACATAGTATCACTTTTGACAATGGCGTGGAGTTTTCGGAATTCCATACCATAGAGCAAAAACTAAAAACAAAGGTTTACTTTGCCGAGCCTCACAAGCCTTGGCAGCGTGGAACCAATGAAAATACAAATGGTATCTTACGATTCTTCTTTGAAAGAGGCTTCGATTTTAGAGCAATAACCGAAGAAGAATTCCAAAGAGTAGTCGATTTAATTAACAATAGGCCAAGAAGGTGCTTGGGGTGGAAAACACCAGCTGAAGTTTATTCAGAAAGTGTTGCACTTGGTTGACAAACCAAGCTGTCCCCATTCTGCACCGTGCAATTTGGGGCCTGTCCCCAAACTGCACCTAGCAAAATATATCCTTAATTCAAAATCACTTTGCCTTCAGAGCCGCCGATGAACATGACTTTTCCATCCTTCGGCATGGGAAGACTATTCTTTACACCTATAATATGCGAGGAATACACAGGCTCGCCGTACTTGTTGTAGACGTAAACTACACTGTCTTCCGGGCGGGAAGCCACAATCACATCCGTATTCACCCTGGTCTCTCCGATATTAAACCACACTGCCTCATTCGCCTTTAAATTCACTTCCCCTACGCCATCATCAAATGTGGGAATGCTCTCATCAGAAATAAACTCCCAGCCATTGCTGCAATAAAGGGTAACTCCTCCCTCATTTGCCTCAGCCTTAATATCCAGCAGATCTCTGTTGCGGCTTGAAGGAATTGTGGTAAAAGCCACGGCATTCTCCTCATCCACAATCTTAAGGATTCTTGTACCCATGCCTGTTACGCAGTAAAGATATCCCGGCACATCCTCTGAAACTATCAATCTCACGATGGGGAAATCAAAGGTCTGAGAGTTGTAGGCATCCTTTGAAAGCATATACTCCGATGCACAAACCCCTGACCAGAATGCCATCAACTCCCCACTTATGGGGTTAGGCTCCATTTTCTCTCCGCAATAAGTACTTATTTCGCTCACACCAACTTCAGGCAGGTTTTCTTTTCTCTCAATCTTGATATATACCTTGCCATCCGTCCCCTCTTCAAACCTCAAAACCTCCGGATTTGAAGCAGGCTTTATATCGTTAATGCCGCTGTCTGCCACTTCGTAAGCAAGCTTTACAAAGCTTCCGTCCTTTGTATATCCGTAATCGGTTCCACCGGATCTTAAGGGCCCGATGTTCTCCACATGCACGTACTCATGGTCAGGGAACGAAATTCTCACGCTATCCCAGCCAAGACCGCTGTTAATCACATAGTCACCCTCATATTTATCGTATGATGAAGGAATATCAAGACTTATGTCAAAATCCGAAGTTCCCTCCTCTTTTAGCTTCAATCCCTCTTCCTCGAGGCAGGCATCAAGAATAGCTTCCGCCACCAGCTGATTTAATGTGCTGTTTCCGCCGTTGGTAAGCACAGCAACGCTGATTTCTTCTTCCGGGGCAACCAAAAGGTAGGCGTGATTTCTGTCTACATCTCCGCCCTTCCCAAGGACTTTAACCTCTGTATTCTCATATTCTCTGTCATTTACCGAATCCCAACCAAGGCCGTTTCTGTCCTTAAAATCGTCCGTATTCTGCCAGAGTGTTTCCATGTCAGACTTGGCTTTCTCGGATAAAAGCTCATCCGCGTTTCTAAAGAAAGCAGCGCCAAAGTTTGCAGTGTCAGAAGCTGTGGCATAAACGCCACCCGCTCCTATGCTCATAATTACATCATTCTCAAAGCGAACCCCGTCCGCTGAGAAGGCCGGAGCAAGGTTTTCTATTAAAGAGGCCTTATCTCCCGTGGATGTGGATGTTCCGCCGGTGGGGGCTGCCAAATACCGAGCCACGTAATCCCCAAAAGACATGCCGGTTACGTTTTCCACTATGACACCCAAAAGATCGAAACCGTCGTTACAGTAGGCACTGTATTCTCCGGGGTTGCATCTTAACCTCTGTTTAGCCAAGGTGTCAAAAACCACCTCATCATGGAAAGCATTCTCCTTTCCGTAAAGGAAAGGCCCTACATAGGTGGTTCCCTGAATTCCCGAGGTGTGGTTCATCAACATGCGAACCGTGATGTCCTTATACCTTGAATCCGCCATTTTGAAATTCGGAATGTAGTCAGTAACAGGGGCATCCAAGGAAACTTTACCCTCATCCACAAGCTGCATCACCGCTGCCGTGGAGTAAACCTTGCTGACGGAGCCCACGCAGTAAACATATTCATCATTTAATTCTTTGGCACTGACCTTTAATCCTGCAAAGGCTGCCGTACACATAAGACCAAGGCATCCCAAAAGGAGTGCTTTATTTATGGTAAAAAAACGATTATCTCTCATCTTTTCCTCCTTTATTCCGTCATCAGCTCGTTTACAGATATCTTTCTGATTCTTCCTGCGCTTAAATATGTCACGAAGTAACAGAAAACAATAAGAAAAACATCCCCGATGATAATAACCGGAATACTGGTGCTTGCAATTGTTGCAAAAATAGCTCCCCAGAAAAAGCTGTTTAAATACACTACAGCTACAGATGCCACCACTACGCTTATGATAATTACCGGCATAAACTTGAGAGCAATCTGGGTCATAAGATCCTTAGATGAGTATCCAAGGCCCTTCATAATGCCAAGGCTCTGTCTTTGTCGCCTTACCTCCGACGCAGAAATGATTGATAAAATTACACCCACGATTCCCGAAATAAGGAAAAGCGCGATGAAGGTAAAAGTTCTGGTGGTTTCTCCTATGGGAACCAGCTGAGTTTTAATGATTCCCTCATAGGAACCTATATCTTTAATTATGTATGATCGGCTGTTTCCTCTGATTAACCTGTCTCCGATTCTTACTGCATAATCAAAATCCGTTACCCCGTACTGTGAAAGGAGAACCGCGATTTTTTCATCGGCAACTGCCTTTATTCTTTCATCGAGATCTTTGGGTCCCTCTTCATCTGTGGCTCCGTCCTTGGCTGTTCCGCCAAAATGCTCGGATATTGTCTTCTCCAGTTCTGTAAGACTTACTCCCTTATCGGGATAAACTGCCAGAAGTCTTGGCTCACTGTTAATAACCACTCTTTCATAGCCCTTAGTGGTAAGGTAAACCGTGGAACCTCCATTATGAAGGCTGCCTATTATTCCCGTTATAATATACTGCTTCTCGATTCCGTTATGCTCCAAAGAGATGGAATCTCCAATGTTCCGGCCTTCACTCTGACTTCTCCTAAGGCCAATCATTATCTCGTTATCTCTCTCAGGAAATCTCCCAAGATAAGGCTTAATATTCTCTGCATCGCCAAAATCACCAAAAACCGTAGCTACAGCCGGATTGGACGAGCCTTTAACTGAAAGATAATCCCCGTCATGGCGTATTAAGACCTTTCTGACTCCGGGAATTTTCAATATTTCCTCTCTGGTTGATTCGGGATCCGCATTTCCCATGAGGTTCACCATCAGGATATCTGTATCCGTACCCATCATGGCGATCAATCCCCCTGCGCCGTCCTTGAAGGAGTTAAAGGTCAAAGCCGAGAAAAGAAGCGCAGTTCCGGCTGTAACAATACATATAATAATTCCGATACAGGATTTAAGATTTCCCAAAAGGCCCTTAAAAGCAAGGGACTGGTTGATTCCAAGTCTGCTTCTGTCAAGAGGCAGGAGATTCTTTGAAAAGCTGTGGGTTTTGATGCCTTTTCTTAAAGCCACAACCGGAGGGAAATTCTTCACCGTTCTTGCCTTTAAAAGTGCAAAGGCTACCACCGCTAAGATTATAAGAATTGTTATCAAAGCAATGAGAAGCAAATCGCTGCTGCCACGCACATTTCGTCCAAGCACCACACTCATGCCGTGATTAATTACGGGTGTCAGAGCGATATCAGCCACCGCTCCCATTATGGCTCCGATGCTTCCTACAATAATATATTCGTACAGATAGGCAAGAGAAATCTCCTTTGAGCGATAACCCAGGGCTTCGAGAACACCGATCTGCTGCATCTGGTCTTCAATGTCATTGGAGATTTTGTGTCTTATCATATAAAGAGAAGAAACAAAAGTTACAGCTGAAAGGGCCACAATCATAAGAACATAGATGCTTAAGAATGTGGTTTCATTGATTTTCTCGTCCCCCACACAATTATTTCTTACGTTATTTCCCAGATCCTCAGCGGCGGCCTCACTGCATTTGTCAATATATTCATCATAATCAAAGCTTGCTGAGGGGTTAAACATAAGCATAACTCCCTCACAGTCTAAGGATGTTGTGAAAATATTGGTAAACCTCTCATAATCCTCATCAGAAAGAATCAGCTTGAATCCGTAGCCATCGCTGCTCATAAGACCGGTTTCATAGAAACCCGCAATAGTAAAGGGATATTCTTTTCCTCCGGCGATAATCGTAAACTCATCTCCCGGTTTATGTCCCTTAACAATCTGGAAATTTGTAGGAAGCCATAAGGGGTGCTCCAGCGCTTCTATATCTTCATCAGACAGCCTGTCTCCCTTCACAAAGCTCTCCAGCTTACGCTCTGTATTCTCATTTACGAAGCTGAAATTATAGGACACTGTATCCCCATCCGAAGCATAGGCATCCACCATGGCAGCCCAGAGCATTCTTCCCTGGGCCACATCTGTGATACCGTAATCTTCATTAAGGATGTGTCTAAACCCGTCCCTGTACTTCTCTCCCCTGAAGAGCACAGCATATTCTGTGCTTCCGGACCTTTCAAAGCTTTCATCGAAAGCAGTATCTACCTTTATCTTGTTAGAAAGAGCAATGATGAGCATGAATGCGGTGAAAAATGTGAGCACCATGATACCGATTGCTTCTCTCTTGTTTTTCTTTAAATTGAATAAGGAAAGTCTAAGTATCTTCATTCCTACCACCCCATCTTATCCAAGAACTCAGTTAAACCTGCTCTTCTTTCCTTCTCGTCGTCTTCCCCATAGGGGCACATTCTGTAGTCTCCAACAATTCCTCCGTCTCGAAGGTACAAAACTCTTGTGCCTCTTAAGGCAGTTTTGATATCGTGAGTTACCATAACGATGCTCTGCCCGTTCTTGTGGACTTCTGTGAAAATATCCAAAACGTCCTTACCGGAAGCGGAGTTAAGCTGTCCCGTAGGTTCATCTGCAAAAAGAATCCTGGGATTATTTATTACCGCCCTTACAATACCAACTCTTTGAGCCTCACCACCTGAAAGCTGATTGGGGTATTTATTAAAGTCCTCTTCCTTTAGTCCTGTCTTAAGAAGAAGCTCTTTGGCCCTATCCACCAGTTCTTTGGAGTTTTTCTGAACAATCAGTGCACCTGTAAGCACATTATCGAGAACCGTCTGATTTTCCAAAAGATAAATGCTCTGGAAAACGAATCCGCAGTTTCCTCTTCTGAATACGGCCAGTTCATCATTGGAAAAACCCTGGATCTCCTTGCCGTCAAAAATAACCTTTCCCATGCCGGGCTTGTCCATTCCGGAAAGAGCATAGAGAAGTGTTGATTTACCTGAACCTGAAGAACCCATTATTACTGTGAAGTCACCCTCTACTATCTCTAAATCCAGATTCTTTATTACGTGCTGCAAGGTGCCTCCGTTTGAAAAGGACTTGCAAAGTTTATTTGTCTGTAAAATAAAAGAAGCCATATATAATTCATCCTTTCGTTCATGATTTTCCATGTTACGACTTGAATTATATATGGTCTCCCAAAAGACTTCTTTGTCTGAGTATTATTAAATTCTTAACTGATTCTTAACTGATGTGGTAGCTACTGACACTTCTTAATGTCTTTCCTCTCAACCACGATCAGCAAAATGCTGCTTGCGGAGAAGGGAACGGAAGGATCCACGTGAGTCCAGTTTTTCCCTTTTTCCTTTATTGCAACAACGTTTAAGTTCATGACTTTACGAAGTTCCAATTCCCTAAGATTCTTCCCAATCCATTCTTTCTTGGGGTTCATCTCTATCATGTACATGTTTTCATCAAGGGCAAAGAATTCCTTGAAAGATGTGGACATGAGTATACTCGCTGAGCGCAGTCCTCCCTCTCCTTCCGGATCTATAATCTTGTCTGCACCAACCTTTTTAAGGATTGATGCCATTCTGTCTGACGAAGCTTTGCAGACAACTATTGGAACTCCCTGTTCCTTGGCTACAGATACAGACATAATGCTGGCTGCCAGGCTCCTTCCCATGGCTGTAACCACAATGTCCATATTCTTTAATCCAAGAGCAGCAACCTCATCTTCGTTTGAAAGATTGGCGCAAACTGCAGATGTGCACTTGGATGAAATCTCATTAATAACGTTCTCATCCTCATCCACTGCAAGAACATCGGCTCCCATATTATAAAGGTTTTCCGCAATGCTTCTGCCGTATTTGCCCAGTCCCAAAACTGCAACTGATTTCTTCATCTTTTTCCTCCCTATTAGCCTACGTAAAACTGACCTTCAGAATGTTTTATCATGTTTTCAGTCTTATTCTCGTTAGTGAAAAATAAAGCCATGGATATTGGTCCGATTCTGCCAAGGTACATGGCAATTATAATTATAATCCTTCCGGCAGAATCAAGAGTAGTCGTAATGTTTCTTGATAATCCCACCGTTCCCAGGGCACTTACTGCCTCATATGCGGCATCCGTCAAACCAATTCCGCCTTCAAACATAAGAAGCATCAATGTGACAAAAACCGTCATCAGACTGACCAGAACTACTGCAGAAGCTTTTCTCATCATATTTTCTGATACTCTTCTGTGGAAAACCACTGTTTCGTCTTTACCTCTTATATAGGAAAGAGCATTCAGAAAGAAAAGCACAGCAGTAACAGTCTTGATACCTCCCGCGGTACCAACAGGCGAACCACCGACAAACATAAGAACGTATCCTATTATACAGCTTATATCCGTAAGCCCCCCCTGAGGGATGGTTGCAAAGCCCGCGGTTCTGAAGGTTACTGACTGGAAAAGGCTGTTCAAAATTTTGTAGCCCAGTCCCATATTACCTATGGTCTCCGGGTTATTGTATTCTGCGGCAAAAACCACTATTGCTCCAAAAAGAAGAAGCGTTAGGGTTATAATAAGCACCAGCTTGGTGTGTTCAGAAAACCTGCTGATGATTCGGGATGTAGAATATCGTTTGCCGATACCCGCTTTCACTCCATCAAAGAAATCAAACCACACCACAAATCCCAGGCCTCCGAGAATAATCAGCGCCATGGTGACAATCATCACATAAGGTGAATCGTTATATTCAATTAAACTGCTTGGGCCAATCAGGTCCATTCCCGCATTACAGAATGCAGACACGGATTGGAACAGGGAAACCCAAAGGCCCTTTCCAAAGCCAAATCTTGGTATAAACTTTATTGCAAAAAGAACTGCACCGATTCCTTCAACTATAAATACCGCTTTGAAAACCCTTGTAAGGAAGGTCAACAGTCCTCTGTTTTTCTCAACGTTTAAGGAATTTTCAAGCAAGAGCCTGTCTCCTAATGAAAACTTTCTCTTTCCGATTATCATTATCATGGATGCCACAGCAACAACACCCAATCCGCCTATCTGAATCAATAAAAGAATTACAAACTGCCCAAAAACGCTCCAGTGGGCATAAGTATCCACCACAACAAGCCCCGTTACGCAGGTGCTGGTTGTTGCGGTAAAAAGAGCCGTCAATACTCCCGTGCTCTCCCCTTTGGCTGTTGCAAATGGCAGTGACAGCAATCCTGTTCCGGCCACTATCAGCAAAAGGAAGCTTAAAGGTATCAGCTGTATTGGCGAAATTCTGATTTTTCTCATTAACTTGTATCTCCGAATATTACAATATTCCTAACTTAAAGGGATGAGAAGAGTAATACAAAAGCCGTCTTCCGTATTTGCAGGAAGCATCTCTCCCTTCATCTTCTCCATGAGGGTCTTTGCAATGTAAAGTCCCAGGCCGCTGCCTTCCTCCTTACTTTCCGCCCACTTCTTCCCTCTGTAAAACTTGTTGGCAATAAGACTCATCTCATCCTCCGGAACCCCGGGGCCATAATCTCTGATGCGCATTTCCAGAAACTCCTCAAGGATGTCGTAGGTTATGTCAATTTTCGTCTCCGCATACTTATAAGAATTGGAGATTATATTTCCGATTACCTGGCCCAAACGCTTTGTATCCACGTTTATAAGAGTCTTCGGGATTTCTCCGGCACTTACAAGCCCCCTGTCATCGTACTTTCTGACAATGTCCCCAATTACAAGGGACTCCTCGTCCTTAAGGGAAACCTTAAACTCTCCCAGATCATCCAAGGTGGAGGCAAAAAGATCTCCTACCAGGGCGTCTATCTGCTCGGCTTTGCTGCTTATGTTGCCAAGTTTCTCTAGAATTTCCCCATTATCACCTTTAGTCTCCCCATCCCTCATGAGCTTGGCCTGCAAAAGTTCTGTGGTAAGCTTGATTCCCGTAATAGGGGTCTTCAGGTCATGACTTAGGGAAGCCACCAGCTCCTTCTCCTTCTTCTGAAGGGCCACTTCCCTTTTTCTTGATTCCGCAAGCTCTTCTCTCATAATGTCGAAGCTTTCGGTAAAAGCGCCAAAAATATTGCTTCTGTCCATCATCAATGGCTCATCCAGTTTGCCCTCAGCCACAAGGCCTGCAAATTCCTTCATTCTCTCAAATGGATTTACCAGCCGGTTTTCCACATATTTGCCAAAAACCAAAGCCCCTCCGATAAAGATAAGGCCAAGAATACTTACTCCGATGATAATGGTGCTTCTTGCTTTTGCGTATGAGCCAACGGGGTCAGTAAGCAGAATTACGCTTCCAACTACCTTGTTGTCTATCATGGCATAAGCATAGGGATAGCCCTCTTTAATTGCCCTTTCCAGGGTAAAATCTTCATATTCTCCGGATGATTTTGCATTCATGAGAAGAATCTGATTTTGCATATCAAGGATAAGATAATCCGCCTCATAGTCTCTTTCCCTCAGATTATCGAGATTATCCCAGGCTTCTTCCGCATCGGTTTTGATCTCATTCAGTTGTACTGTTATCTCATCATTTCTGGTATAACCCTTGATTCCGTATTTGCCCCATAAAGTAAAGGCAGCAATTCCAAGAATAAAGAGTATCGCAAGAAATGCAACGAATCTGTAATAATTTCTCATGGTTATTTCCCAATGGCTGACGCATCAATCATATATCCCACACCCCAAATCGTCTTTATGATTTCCGGGTTGTTGGAGTCCTTTTCGATTTTCTCACGCAAATGTCTTACGTGAACCGCCAGGGTGCCTTCACCCACAAACTCATCTCCCCATACTTCTGACAAAAGTTCGTCCTTGGTCACTACTCTGCCGGAATTCTCAAGAAGATACTTGAGGAGTTTAAACTCCATGGCCTTAAGGCTTACTGTTTCATTGCCTCTCTTTAAGCTGTAGGAGTTCACATCAAGGCTTACCTCATCCGTAATCTTTGCCGGTGTCTTGCTTTGCTCCTTTACGGCTTCCTTGGCCTTTTCATAGCGGAGAAGGGTGGTTTTTACCTTGGCAAGAAGCACATTCAAAGAATAGGGCTTCTTAATATAATCATCACCGCCGATGTTAAGGGCAATCAGCACGTCGTCATCGCTGGTTCTGGCACTGATAAAGAAAATGGGCATATCAAAATCTTCTCTCACCTTCTTGCAAAGGTCAAAGCCCGACTTGTCGCCAAGATTAATATCCAAAAGAAGAAGAGAAACCTCATGGCGGCTAAGGAAGGTTACAGCCTCCTCGAAGCTTGTCACATAAGCCGTCTTCACATCAAACATATTGAAGTATTCTGCGGTAGACTGAGCAATCACCTCATCGTCATCCACCATCAAAACTTTAAACTCATCCATCTTCCCCACACCCTTTCATAAATGTAGTAACAGTTATATTATACATTAAAAAAGCGAAGAAGTTTCCCTCTTCGCTTTGATTTATTAAATCTAGTTGGCAGCCTTCTCGAATTCCTCGATGATGCTCTTATCAGGTTCCTTCGTAAGAAGTGAAACCACTACTGTGAAGATGAGTGACACGATAAATGCGGGAAGAAGTTCATATATTGAGAAGACTCCGCCGATGGGCTTAATTAAGAACTTCCATATAAATACCATTGCGCCGCCACTTACCATTCCGGCCAGTGCACCCTGCTTGGTGGTTCTCTTCCAGAAAAGTGCAAGAAGCATTACAGGTCCAAAGGCTCCGCCGAATCCTGCCCATGCGAAGGATACGATTCTGAATACCGATGAGTCGGGATCGAGAGCAAGGATTACGCCAAGGATTGCGATTCCTACAATTGCGATTCTTGCCACAAGGATTTTCTTCTTTTCGTCCATCTTAACGTTGAAGAACTCACCCATGATGTTTTCTGAAACGGACGAAGCCGCTGCAAGCATCTGGGAATCAGCAGTGGACATTGTGGCCGCAAGAATACCTGCAAGGATAAGACCCGCAACGATTGCTGCGAACACGCCGTTTTGTGAAATCAAATCTGAAAGTTTAACAATAATTGTCTCTGCGGATGCTGCTGTGTTTAAGAATTCAACTTTGCCTGTAGCTGTAACTCCAAGTCCCGCAAGACCGATGATCATTGCAAGTCCCATGGCAATGAAAACCCAGACTGTAGCCACTCTTCTTGATAAAGAAAGCTTCTGCTCATTTTCAATGGCCATGAATCTAAGTAAAATGTGGGGCATTCCGAAATATCCAAGGCCCCATGCAAGGGTAGAGATTATGGCAATAACACCGCCGTAGCTTGCCGCAGTATTATTGGCAACATCATGATACAGAGAAAGGCTGATGTGGCCGGGTAAAGCTTTGGCATTATCCATAACTGCATTCCATCCGCCTGCTACGTTGATTGCGAATCCAAGTACAACCACCAAGGCCACTGTCATAACGCAGCTCTGGATAAAGTCTGTGGTAGATACGGCCTTAAATCCGCCCATGATTGTGTAGCCTGTAATGATAAGCGCTGAAGCTACCATGGCTACCACATAATTAACTCCGAAGAGTGAATGGAAAAGTTTACCGCAGGCAGCAAAGCCCGAAGCAGTATAAGGAACAAAGAATATAATAATAACAAGGGCCGCAATGGCGCTTAATGCATTCTTCTCATCGTGAAATCTCTTTGAGAAAAACTGCGGAATTGTGTAGGCATCAATGTTATAAGAATATCTTCTGAGTTTCTTTGAAACAATAAGCCAGTTTAAATAGGTTCCGACGCCCAGTCCCAAAATAGTCCAGAAGGGCTCACAGATTCCGCTAAAGTAAGCAAGTCCGGGGATACCCATCAGAAGCCAGGATGACATATCTGATGCCTCGGCTGACATAGCGGTTACCAAAGGACCCATCTTACGACCTCCAAGATAGAAATCAGTGGAGTCGTTGTTACTCTTACTGTAAATAAATCCAATGGCAAGCATCATCAATAAATAAACAGCGATGGTCACCATGATGACAAAGGATAATGTGTTCATAATCTCTCCTCCAATTATATGATTTTATCACACTACCATAGTGTAGCATGAATAAATTTAAATTGGAATAGTATTTTTATACATTATTTATCCTTTTTCCTCGGTCCGTTTCGAATTTTTCTAGTTGCCCCACACCTCTTCTGCGATTTCTTTCACCAATTTAAGCTTTGCCCACTGCTCATCTTCCGTAAGTTTATTGCCAATCTCACAGGATGCAAAGCCACACTGGGGGCTTAAACACAGTCTCTCAAGAGGAATATACTGAGCTGCCTCGTGAATTCTTTCGATTACCTTATCCTTATCCTCCAGGTCAGGTTTCTTGGTCGTAATCAGTCCCAATACAACTTTCTTATCCTCCGACACCTTTTGAAGAGGCAGGAATCCGCCGGAGCGCTCATCATCATATTCAAGGAAGAGGGCATCTACATTTTCTTTGGCAAAAACGTAGTCCGCTACTGTATCGTATGCACCGCTTGTAAAATACGCGGAATTGTAGTTGCCTCGGCAGATGTGGGATGTAATAACCATATCCTTCGGCTTTCCTTCAAGAGCCAGGTTGTTAACCTTAAGAATCTGAGCCTTTACATCTTCAAGATCAATTCCCAAAGCCTGATATCTTTGCTTTGCGGCATCCCCTACAATGGCACCCCATGTGCAGTCATCCAGCTGTAAGTTACGGCATCCCGCATCATAGAACTGCTTGATGACATCACGGTATGCCTTGGCAATATCTTCTATAAGTTCATCATTTGTGGGATAGAACTTTCTGGTGGTTTCAAAGTTTGCCGGAACAATCATCTGCTGGAAAGTCTGTGCAGGAGCAGGTATTGTGTACTTTGCCACGGTGTTTTCATCTTCAAACTGTTTTAAAAACTTAAAGTACTCCACAAAGGGATGAGGTTTGGCCTTAATCTTTCCAACCAAATATGTATCATCAAGGACTGCCAGAACTCCGTTAAACTGCACGCCCTTTCCTGTGTGCTCGTGGGCTACGCCCTCAAATCCCCACATGAAATCCAGATGCCAGAAGGTTCTTCTGAATTCGCCGTCTGTAATCACGTGGAATCCCAGTTCCTTTTGTTTGGCAACTAGCTTGGTAATCTCCTCATTAATTACACTATCCAGTTCCTCTTTACTGATTTTCCCCTCCTGAAATGAAGCCTTCGCGTCCTTAACCACCTGGGGTCTTAGGAAACTTCCTACGAAATCGTATCTGTAAGGTGTTGAAATTTTGCTCATAAAAACGTCCTCCATATCTATTTTCGATAATGGAGATTATAAACCTACCAATTCGATGGGTAAAATATAGATAATATACGGTTTTTCATAGATTTAATCTATGGTTGATGTTATAATGAGTTGTAATTCTATCGTGGAGGCAGAGATAATGACTTTAAAACAACTTCAGTATGCGGTAACCGTAGCAGAAACCGGCAACATGACGGAGGCAGCCAAAAAGCTGTTCATTGCACAACCCAGTCTTACCTCCTCTATCCACGAGCTGGAGAAAGAATATGGAATTACCATCTTCTCAAGATCCAATAAAGGAATTGAAGTTACCCCCGAAGGCGATGAATTCTTAGGCTTCGCCAGACAGATTCTTGATCAGACCAACCTCATGAACGAGCGCTATATCAATAAGTCAGTGACCAAGCAGCGCTTTTGCGTTTCATCACAGCACTATTCTTTTGCGGTGGAAGCCTTTGTGGAGCTTCTTAAAGAACAGGGCGGCGAGAAATACGAGTTTCACATGAGAGAGACTCAAACCTACGATATCATCGACGATGTGTCACACTTAAGAAGCGAAATCGGGGTTCTATATATAAACGCATTTAATGAGACGGTAATCAGAAAGACTCTTAAAGACAACAATCTTTCCTTCGAGCCCCTCTTTACCGCAAAGCCCCACGTTTTTCTCGGCAAGGACAATCCACTTGCTCAAAAGAAAAAGATCCGCATAGCGGACCTTAAACCTTATCCCCGTCTGTCTTACGAGCAGGGAAACCATAATTCATTTTATTATTCCGAAGAAATCCTTAGCACCTTGGAGTGCGACAAGGACCTGGTGGTGTGCGACCGGGCCACCCTTTTTAACATGCTTATTGGCCTTAACGGATATACCATATGCAGCGGCATTATCAGCGAGGAATTAAACGGCCCCCATATCGTGGCCAGACCCCTGGATGTGGACGACCACATGGAAATAGGATACGTACTTCCTACCTCCATACGTCCTTCACACCTGACCCTCCGCTATATTGAGCTGTTGAAGAGGTTCACTTAGTTCCCTATCCTTTTCCTCTTTCTTTTCTTTCATCCAGTGCTTCTTGTCATTTGAAAGAACTGCTCTACATGATTTTTAATTGCTTTTTCGCACTCTTTTGCCCTGTTCGGTTCTCTGTCCCAGATTCCCATATACATGATAACCGGTGCATAAAACATCGCTGCAAGCACCTTAGGATCTCCCTTTTTTATTGCGCCGTTTTGGATCAACTGTTCAAACAGCTTTTCATCATACCCAAGCATAGCATCAACATAACGCTTCGTATACATCTCACCCAATTCTTTACTTTGGAATTGGGATATTGTCATCATTTGGCGTACCTGCTTTGAATATTCATCAGTCATTGAAAAACGGACGAATGTCAAAACATTTTCGCTTAATCCTTCTGCTGAAATGCCGGTGTATACATCCACATCTTTTTTATTCAGTTCCACATTTTTCCCATTTCCCAGATGAACCGAGAGCTTTTCAAAAAAATCTTTATATTTTTCCTCGGACTCTACTATGATTCGGTCAAAAATCTGCTGTTTACTTGCAAAGTGTTTATAGAGAGCAGCCTTCGATATTCCTAAGGGAGCGGCAATATCACTCATGGATGTTCCATCATATCCCTTCTTTGAAAACTGTTTAAGCGCCTCTTCAAGAATCAATTCTTTCGTATTCATCTATTCTTCTCCACGAACTCATCTAGTACACGATTTATCTCTTCGCTGTTACCCGCCATCAAATGACCTCCGCCCGAAAAGAAAGCAGATGTGCAGTCGGGAATCTCCTTACTCCAAAGCTTTGCCTTATCCGGATTGGCCAGTTTATCATCGTCAGAATGAATAATGAGAACAGGTACTTTAATATTTCTTAAATCATAATTCTCATAGTGATTGGTATGATCCTTGTTCACCACATCTCCATCGAAAACTATGCCCGCCCTGCGCTCTTTCAACGGAATAATCTGCTTAATAACGCTTCTTTCCATTCCCATAATCGGTTTGAATAACGGGCTAATCATCCACATGACAAAGTCGTTACAAGCCGCTTCCGGTGGTCCTGTCATTCCGGAAGCAGGTTCAGTAGGTTTCTCCGTTGCCGGATATCCGGAGCAATACAGAATAAGGCCCTTACATCTTTCCGGATACATCAAAGCAAATCTCTGTGCAACTGTCCCTCCGGCGCTTGTTGCCACAGCAAAAACTTTATCTATGTCAAGTGAATCCAATAATTGGGTAAATTCTTCCACCTGCATATCTACTGTAGCACCTTCCGGCATATCTGTCCCCGGATATCCGAATCTGGATGGTGCAATAACCCTGTAATCATCTGTGCGTCCGCTTAACACGTCAAAGCCCTGATCATAACCTCCTGTGATTCCATGAAAGACCAAAAAGGCTTCGCCCTGGCCCTCATCTATATAACTGACCTTTCCATATGAGCTGTTTATGGTTTCTGCTTTTGCCTCATAAACCGCGAATCTGTTCAAAGCAGCTTTCCTGACCATCAAAAAATCTGTTGCTAAAGCCAATATGACAATGCTCGCTATGGTTAATGTTATCATTTTAGTTCTTTTCCTTTTCATCTCCATACTTTCTCCATGTTGTTTTCGATATCCCTTGGCAAAGAAAAGTGACCCATCGGTAACCATATTATAGTTACCGACCGGTCACTTGTCAAGTCTGCTTTATACAACCTAGAGAAATATTTTAAAATATATAAAGCTTAAAGTTCCTTTTTCATGTAACCGCATGTGAATGGGAAAAAGTCAAATTTATGAGTCCCAACATGTACTGCCCCTGCTTTTTCATACCATTCACGCAGCCTGATATTTTCCTCAACAATACCAATATTCATCACATTGCAACCAAGCTCTTTCGCCATACTAAAAGCATGGTCAATCAGCTTTTTCCCTATACCTTTATGCCGATAATCCGGTAAGACCGCAACATTATTCAATTCGCACTCGTTATTCTCCTGAATCAGCAAAGAATAATACCCGCAAAGAACTCCGTCATCCTCAAAGACATACATGGGACGATGTTCTCCGTCCATATGCCACATTAATCTCTCTTCGGTTGTTGCAAATGCAGTAAATCTCGGTGCATTCTCTTCCGTAAATCCAAATTCATCTGCCACAGTCATAAAGCTCTGTTTTATTAAACTGACACATGCCGGAATGTCTTCTCGGCGTACCTCTTTAATCATTTATTTCTCCTATTATCTGTTAATACAGCTTCCAATTCCGAAAAGTTATTGACAATGGTACCATCATATGTGACGCCGTCTCTGTTGAATAGAATCGGTCTGATTCCGAATTCGGCTGCTGCATTGAGATTATTTACGCTATTGTCGATAAAAATGCAATCTTCCGCACGACATTCCAAACGTGACAACGTAAGTTCGAAGATTTCGGGATCAGGTTTTTTTAACCCCACATCACCGCTTACGACCTTATCGAAGAAGCACTTGTTAATTCCATGAAGATTCATCAGGTATTCATTCCATTCGGAAACATCGTTTGAAAGCAACACCAGTTTACACTTACTGCCAATCCTCTCCGCAAAACCCTTGAACCCCGCATCAAATGTAAGATAATTCTCAAGATAATCCTTCATTGCAGCTTCCGGTTCATCGTATCCGAGATACTCCAGAAACTCATTTGATGAAAGTACGCCTATCTGTGCTTTACTGAATATCTTTTCTTCGCGAAAAGCTTTTGTAATTCTTTCATATTCAGACTCGGCAAAGTGTTCGTATGTATATGGGATAAAGTATCCCTTACTTTCCTCTATTATCACACCGTACAAATCAATTAAAATATACTCTGTATGATTCATAAATCTCATCTGCCTCCTCTGCAAATCATTTTTTACCATAGGAGATCATGGTTCCTTTGAAGAAAGTGTACCCGGCATCGGGGTGCTCACTAAAGAACTTTGAAATTTCAATATTGCGGTCAATATTACGTTCGGCTTCCTGACGTGTCATTCCATGTGAAGTAAAAAAGCGGATTGTGTCTTCACGCTGCTTTGGTGAAAGTCCTGCGTTCCAATCATTATAGTTTAAGAAATCCTGTTTTATTTCTTCATAGTCATCAAGCTGAGGCGTAACAAAATTTACCTTGTCATTCATTCTGACATCTACTTCACGCAGACCAAGTGATCGCATTATGTGAGCCGTGCGGATAGCCGCAGCATAGTCACGCCCCTGCTGTTCCAGCTCAGTTTTCCAATGCTTCTCCAAACCGTTGCGATTACACAATTCAAAGTAATCCATACCGTCAACATAAAGGCCGTTACACTCCAACTCACGGTTGGAATCAATACAGACTATTAGTGCATCCTTCTTCGCAAACTCAATGATCTTTGCAAGAAATGCCTTAGGATCATTCAAGTGTCTTAATACGGCCTCACAGAGCACAAGGTCATATTTCTCCCTTGCGTGATACTCCATTACATTCTTCGTAATGAAATGAACAGGGTAATCAGCATCCAAAAAGAGAGTTTTACCTACCTCAGTCAGTTTCTCAGTAACATCAATTCCAGTATAGGAACTACCCTTTGGAAGAATTGGCATAAAAAGCTTTCCAAGATATCCCAGACCGCAGCCACAGTCAAGAACTTTTACAGGATCTTCTATTTTCCATACGGTCTCAATCAAGAAACGAGCATAATCGTCATTCCATGAATTCTTACGCGATCGAATCAGATAATCCAGTTTTTCAGTCCAAAATTCTGTCGACTCGGTGGAGGTCGGAAGATATGTTTCTTCCTGAAGAGGAACAAGACCAAGTAACTGATCTACTGAAACATCAAAGAATTCCGCCAATATAGGGAGATTTGTGATGTCAGGCATCGCATTGCCGTTTTCCCATTTGCTGATTGTCTGAAACGAAACGCCGATGACATCAGCTAATTGCTGCTGTGAAAGATGTTTTTTTCGACGTAGTTCCGCAATTCTTAATCTCAAGTTGGACATAATTACCTCCAAGTTCTTGCGTTGCTGCATGCACTGCAAATTTACTTATATTCTTATTATATCGATTCTTTATAAATTGTCTTTCGATTGTTAAGAGAATATTTTCAACCCGGAGGAGAATTATCATCCTCAATAGCCTTAGCCTCTGCGCTGGTCAGATCCAGCTCGTCCATATCCACCTTAATCTTTTTCGCATATATTCATATTTCACCCTTTGCAAAAAGATTATCTTTACCCATCCCGCAAACATAAGGATTGCTGTCATACATGTGGCAGAACTCAAGAAATTGCATTCTTTGCACAGGATCATTCACGATCTTAACAAGTATCTCATTGGGAATCGTCCTTGCAAAAGCACCGGGACCTGCCAGTTCAACATTCTTTACACCGTTCTTTTCAAGAATCCCCCTAAGTTCGTCAGGCATGAAATGATACGAGATACTCCATGGTGCCTCGCCTCTGTCATACGCTTTCTTGCTCTCTTCAATATCCCCGAAGAGCCCCGTTTCATATGTCTTCATGATCGAATCTTTTGAAAAAGAAAACTGCTCGATCATCTGTTCACGGCTGCTTAAGCACCACTGCACCCATCCGTCTTTACAGTCCTTATCGAGAATAAACTGATTCTTCTGGATAGGGTTTGCAAGATATGGCAGAGCCCCCAATCGGCTTGATACACTTATCATAATACGCTTACGGGCAAGTCTGACCAGTTCACTGATCGTCTTCTCCTGATGAGGATACGTGTACGAGATTGGAGAATCAAAAGACATAACAAGATCGAAAGATTTATCCGCATAAGCAGACAGATCTTCCAATGCTCCCTGTACAAATGTGATCCTGTCAAGAACACCTTCTTTTTCAGCTATTTCCTTCGCTTTTTCGATCATTGGAATGGAGATATCAAAGTGTGTTACCCTAAGTCCCTGCTTTGCAAGAAGTATAGAGAAACGCCCGCATCCCGCTCCACCGTCAAAGACGGTTTCTATGCCATCAAGGTTTGACAACAGTTCCTTTTCTATGTGTGATTTCTGTACAATGTCATCAATGAATGTGTTTTCGCGTTCCGCTTCAAGTTCACCTTTATCAGGCTGGTTCCACATTCTTTCTGATATTCTGGTGCTGTAATCCATACGTTACTTACCTTTCTTTGCATCCTTTATTCTGTAATAATCTTCCGCATCTATTCCAATCTGAACAAAATCCTTTGCCTTGGCAAATTTGTTGTTCAAAAGTACTACCGTCTCAACATGCTCTGTTTGTGAAAACATGTCAACGCCCACAGCCTTTATTACCCTGTAGCCGTTCTTTGTCAGGTGCTTCAGGTCTCTGGCCAAAGTTTCAGGGTTACAGGAGACATAAACAATTTTCTTTGGAGCAAGTTTCTCAAGGGAAGAAAGGAAGGCCTCATCTGAACCGGCTCTTGGCGGGTCCATGAATACAAGATCAAACTTTTCTCCCTTAGCAGAAGCATCAACCATAAATTTACCGGCATCTGCAGCAATGAATCTGGCATTCTTTACGCCATTATGCTTAGCATTATTAATAGCATCCTTGACGGCATCTTTGTTGGATTCCACGCCAATTACCTCTTTTGCCTTATCGGAAGCAATAAGGCCGATGGTTCCTGTGCCACAATATGCATCAAGCACCTTTTCCTTGCCCGTGAGCCCGGCAAACTCCATGGCTTTGTTATACAGCACCTCTGTCTGGGTGGAGTTAACCTGGTAGAAGGACTTAGATGAGATTTTGAAGGTTTTACCACAAAGGCTGTCAACGATATAGCCCTTGCCGAAAATAACCTGCTCTCTGTCACCAAGAATCATGCTGGTTCTGCGGTCATTTATGTTAAGGACAATGGTTGTAATCTCCGGGTGCTCCTTAGTAAGAGCTTTCACAAAGTTGTTCTTGGAGGGGAAAACAGGAGATACAATGACCAGAGTGACCATTATTTCGCCGCTGTTATGACCCACTCTTATAAGAACGTGACGAAGGAGCCCGTAGCCGGTATCCTCGTCATAGTTTCTTATCTTGAAAGAAGGGCAGAGCTTTGCGATGGTCTTGATGATTGCGGACGCCTTCTCGTTCTCGATAAGACAGTTGTTTACGGGGATTATGTCATGGGAGCCTGCTTTGTAGATACCGCAGACAGGCTTTTTCCTGCTCATGCCAAAAACGGCATGAACCTTGTTCCTGTAGTGGAACGGATTCTTCATGCCTATGACTTCATCAACCTTGCAGTAACTGCCAAGGAGTTTATTCAAATATTTCTTTTTGTTTTCAAGCTGCTTGTCGTATGGAACATCAAGAAGGGTGCATCCCCCGCACTGTCCCACCACCGGGCAAGCCGATTTCGTTTGTTTGCTGTTATTTTTTTCCATACAGCTAGTATATCACAATGCATCCCGTTTTTTGCTTTTTGTACCTAAAACCCCAATTCAGGCCTCCGCCTGGGTACACTTTTTGAGGAAAATCAAGCGAATTTAGCTTTAGTCCGCTTTAAAACCGTACCTAAAACTCTCTTGCTCACCTGATTTAGGTACAGTTTTCCAAGAAATAGTACGTTCGATTTGATTTTCTTGTACCTAAATCAAGTGATACGCCCCCCGCCTGGGTACAAAACCCTAAAAATTGCTCATCAAAAGCCGCATCAAAAAGGCACCGGGGCCTGCGGCCCCCGGTGCCTTCCTGAATAATGGGTTATTTTTTATTTCTGCGGCTCAAAACGATACTTTGAAGAAGGATGAAAAAGCAAAGCATGCCGCCGGTGGTGATACTCTGCCACCAGGGATCTTTAAGGCCGCTGGATACAACGATTTTCTTGATTGTAGTAAGTGTAAGGGTTCCGAAGAAGGTTCCGATTACGTTACCTACACCACCTGTAAGAAGGGTTCCGCCAATGATTGATGAAGCGATGGCGTTCATTTCCATTCCTGCTGCGTTGGTGGCGTTTCCGGCTCCGGTGTGGAGCATGAGGACGAATCCTGAAATTCCGCTTAAGAAGCCGCTTATGATGTAACTCATAAAGCGAGTTCTCTTTACATTAATTCCAAGCATAAGAGCACTTGTCTGGTTTCCGCCCATTGCATAGAGGTTACGTCCGGGCTTTAAGAACTTCAAAAGCACAAATACAAGGGCCACACATACAAGAGCAATTACAACGCCAAGCTCCATTCTTGCGGGAACAAGGTTTCCGTTCTTGGCTACATAACCAAGCCAGGGAATTTCAATCTTGGATTCTCTTACTGCATTGAAAGCTTCATTATCAATCTTCTGAGGGTTAACTGAGAGTATTGTTGTCATACCTCTTGCAAAGAACATTCCGGCAAGAGTTACGATAAAGGGCTGAATCTCAAGGTAGCTGATTAAGAATCCATGTACAAGACCGAAGGCAAGCCCGATTCCAAGGGACAGAAGAACTGACATAAACACATTTCCTCCGCCGTTTAAGTATAGGATTGAACTCATGGTTACAAGGGAGGTAACCGCTCCTACACTGATATCGATGCCGCCTCCGATCATTACTATGGTCAGACCGCAGGAAACAATAATCAGACTTGCGTTATCATTTAACAGGTCAAATATCTGCTGTGCATGTAAGAATCCGCCCTGCAAAAGAAGCATTGCCAATAAATACATTGCAACGAATATGCAGATGGTAATGGTCATTAGAAGTTGGGTGTCTGTTAAAGGTTCTTTTCTTTTGTTCTTAAAGAATTTCATGCGCCTTCCACCCCCTTCGTCTCAGATTTGCCTTTTTTAAGGTTTCCCATGAACTTCTGGAAGCGCTGTTTAACAACCGGTGAACCGATAACAACCAGAAGAACAATGACGATTGCCTTGTAGGCTTTAACATCGGTGGATGAAACCTTCATTGCATAAAGAGTGATGGTTAACATCTGAATTACATAAGCACCGATAATACTTCCGCTGATCTTAAACTTACCGCCGCCAAGACTGTTTCCGCCGATGGCAACTGCAAGGATGGCATCCATCTCCACATCAAGAAGCAAAGTCTCGTGGTTAATAAGTCCAAGTCTGCTTACTCCGATACATCCCGAAACCGCAACGCAGACTCCAAGGAGAATAAATGATAACAGCTTAATGAAAGTTGTGTTGATACCGTTTAATCTCGCTGCACTCTGGTTGATACCAACCGACTGAGTGAGGATTTCAAGAGATGTGAAGTGGAACAAAAGCTTAAACAATATGGTTACAACAATGACGATGATAACCGGCATGGGAATGGGAATTCCCGGTGCAAAGCTTCCGATTGCGGAAATAATGGGGCTCTCCACCGTGGGAGTTGCACCGCCGTTAATCCAGTAGGCGATGGAACGTCCGCAGGTATAGAGAATCAATGTGGCTATCATTGGCTGAATGCCAAATACCGCAACCAGTGTTCCGTTGAAGGCACCAAAGAGCATCGCCACAACGGCAGCACAGAGGAACGCAAGAATAACGGTTCCCACCGATATAGACGATGCAGACTTCAGAACCTTAACAAACACACTTCCGGCAATGGCTGCTGCCGCACCCACACTGATATCCTGTCCTTTTGTTGCCGCCGTAACGAGAGTCATGCCGATTGCAAGAATGGCAAGCTCGCTGGCGCCATTGATAATACTTATAAGGTTACCCGCAAGAACCGCGTTACCGTAGTTGTTGTGGGTAATGCTGATACTGAAAAATCCGGGATCTCTAATGAGGTTAAAAATCACCAAAAGAGCAACTGCAATAACGGGAATCGTAAGCTGTCCCAGTCCGCCCTTAAGGAATCTCTTCTTATTTTCCTTCATGATTATGCCTCACCTCCCGCTATAGTTTTCATAACCTGGGCCTGATTAAGGTCCGCGCCCTTAAGTTCTCCGACGATATGTCTGTCGCGCATAACAATAAGGCGTGAGCAGGTTCGAAGCATCTCTTCCACTTCGGAAGAAATAAAGGTTACGCTCACATCTTCCTTGGCAAGTTTTAAAACAAGCTTTTGAATCTCAAGCTTGGTACCTACGTCAATACCACGGGTAGGCTCATCGAGAATCAGATAATCGGGATGTGTGAGAAGCCATCTGGCAAGGATAACCTTCTGCTGATTACCGCCGCTTAAAGATCCAACAGGGGTCTCCGCGCTGGCTGTCTTGATGTTCAGTGCCTTAATATACTCGTCCGCAAAAGCTTCTGACTCGCTTCGGCTTATAGGCTTAAAGAAGCCGTTCATAACCTGTAATGCCAGGATAATATTCTCTCTAACACTTAAATCCGGAATGATGCCGTCGCGCTTGCGGTCCTCGGCCAGATAGCCGATACCGTTTTTCATGGCATCAATGGGTTTTGTAATCTTAACAGGTTTGCCGTTGATTTTGACTTTGCCGGAATTGACCTTGTCGGCACCAAAGATAGCTCTTACGCTCTCGCTTCGGCCCGATCCCAATAACCCGGTAAAACCGTTAACTTCTCCTCTTCTGATTTTGAAGTCGAAGGGATTGGTTTCTGTACTTGAAAGGCCCTCAGCCTCATAAAGCACTTCACCTACACCTTCCTCACGGTCTTCGGCATCTGAAAGACTGTTTAATTCATCCAGTTCCTTACCCATCATCTTGGCAACAAGCTGTACCTGAGGAAGCTCTTTAGTAAGATATTCACCAACGAACTCACCGTTTCTCAATACGGTAATTCTGTCGCTGACCTCATAAACCTGCTCTAAGAAATGGGTAACAAATATAATTCCTACGCCCTTTGACTTCAAATCTCTCATAAGACTAAAGAGCATGTTAACCTCTTTGTCATCAAGAGATGAAGTGGGCTCGTCAAGAATCAGAACCTTACAGTTCATATCCACTGCTCTGGCGATGGCAACCATCTGCTGGACCGCCAATGAGCAGCTTCCGAGCTGCTGACTGCTTCTTGCGGGTATTCCAAGGCTCTTTAGAATCTCATCTGCCTTGGTCTCATACTCTTTTTGTTTTACCCAACTGCTCTTCTCTCTGCCGATATACATATTCTCTGCAACCGTCAGATTGGGGCAAAGGGTTATTTCCTGATAAACTGTACTGATTCCCTTATTCTGCGCATCCTGCGGCGAGTGGATATTTACACTCTCCCCCTCAATGGTAATGCTGCCCGCATCCATCTGATATACGCCGGTAAGAATCTTAATCAGGGTAGATTTGCCTGCGCCGTTCTCGCCCATGAGAGCATGAATCTCACCTTTTCTCAAGGTAAAATCCACATTGTGCAATGCTCTTACACCCGGGAAACTCTTTTCAATTCCACGCAGTTTCAGTAAGCATTCATCCTGCATACTGTTACCTCCTCGTCTGATTAGAATTCCTTTTGCGGAATTCACTTAGCAAAAAGCGCAGCCAAGTCGATTTGTATTCAACCGGGCTGCGCCATTAGATCAATCTAAAGGATTATTCACCCAAACCGTAGGTATCGATATCGCTCTGAGTAAGTGTGGTTGCATCAAAGCCCTTCTCCTCGTTGATGATGATCTTGGATGAAGGTGCGTTGCCGCTCTTAATCAAATCGCTGATGATCTGAGCCTGGAAAGGTGAACACTGTCCATCGTAGTTCCATGCCTTAGCAAGAAGCTCTCTTAAAGCCCACTTGTTGCAGTCAAATCCCATAACAACAACCTTACCGTCAACACCGTGAGTAATGCCGGCCTCGTCAAGTGCTGCAACAGCACCCTTAGCCATACCATCGTTCTCAGCGTAGATTACGTTAAAGTCTTCACCGCTGTTGATAACTGACTCAACGATCTTCTTAGCTTCTGCCTCGTCCCATGTAGCTGTCTGCTGAACAACCTTCTTCATTGTGCCTGCTGCGAACTGAGCATCAAGAGCGCCTGTACGGCCGATCTGAGCGTCAGAACCCATAGCACCCTGAATGTGGATTACGTTGTACTCAGGAAGTTTCTGGTCAAGAAGCCAGTTAACTGCTGTCTCACCTTCCTTAGCCATGTCGGAAACAACTGCTGCCTCGTAAAGGCTCTGGTCAACGTCGATCATACGGTCGAAGAGGTAAACCTTAATACCTGCTTCTTTTGCTTTCTTAAGAACTTCGTCCCAGCCTGTTGTCTCAGCTGCTGAAATAAGGAGATAATCAACACCTTCTGTGATGAAGCCCTGAGCTGCCTGAAGCTGCTCATCATTCTTTATGCTGTAGAAAGCTTTAAGCTCGTATCCGTTAGCCTCTGAGAACACTGACTCCATGTCCTTAACGTTGGCTTCACGATAACCTGACTCTGAAGGGGGATTGTTAACTACACCAACTGTAATCTTTCCGCCCGCCTTTTTGCCCCCGGCACCACATGCGCAAAGTGAAAGCGCCATAACGAGTACCAATGCTAATGCTACTACTTTAGAAAACCTTCTCATATAAAAGCTCCTCCTTTTAATCTTTGGTCACTATTGACCGCTTACAGATAACATGTTACAGAGTTTGCTTTTATCAGTAAATCAATATTCATTTTGACAAAGTTCAAAATTATATTGACTTTTTTGAGAAGGTTAAGAATTATTTTATTCAGGTTAATTTTTATTTTGTCAGGAATTCTGTGCCCTGTATTCCGAGGGTGTCATTCCCACATTCTTTTTGAAAATATAGCTGAAGTAATGGGCGTCATTATAGCCCACATCAAAGGCAATCTGCGAGCTTCTCTTATCAGTTGTTCGAAGAAGTTCCTTGGCCTTCTTAAGCCTTAAGTAAATAAGATACTCAGTAAAGGTCTGGCCGTTTTGCTGGGAGAATACTGTGGAAAAACGGCTGTTGCTCATATTTACCGCCTTGGCCACATCCTGAAGCATGAGGTTTGAGTCAGTAAAGTTCTTGGACATATAAAGCTTTGCCTCACTTATAACCGCCGAAGACTTCTTGTCTGTTGGAGTATCACCCATTTCACGGGTGCCAAAAATAAGAGCTTTCGCATCATTTTTTTCCACAAGAATATGTCTTATATGTCTAGCTGCCTTAAAGCTTTTGAAAATGTCGCCGGGCTTATCCACGATGTCACCGATACCGATTCTTATGGTCTCGCATCCGGCACGCTCAAGCTCCTGGGCAAGAGATGTGGCAGCGGCATAAACTCTTTCCTCCGCATCTGCCACTGTGTCCCCGAGAACCAGAATTCTGGATCCGGTTCTGCTTTTTGTGGCAAAAATACTTCCGGAACTGCTTAAAGCCAGATCCTCAGATATGGGCTGACCCTTGTCAACAGAGGAAAAAGCCGCATCAATAACGACATAGAAAGGTGCATGAACGGAATAGCCCATGGTTCTTAACTGCTCAAGGGCGCTGACAGCGTCCTCCTCCATGGCGTCTTCCGAGAAAAGAGATCCCAGCAGTTTTTCCCTAAGAAATCTCGTGTCGCTTTCCGTGCGAGCCCTTAAGCTTTCCGCATGCTCTCTGGTGCGTCTCTCTTCCTTTAAAAGGCCGCTTACCTTATCAAGGGCCTGCCTTAAATCCTCGGCATTTATGGGCTTTAGAAGATACTCTCTCACTCCAAGCTGGATGCACTGACGGGCGTACTCGAACTCGTCATAGCCGCTTAGGACAATGATTCCAATCCAGGGCAGCTGACTTCTTAAAAGCCTGCAAAGCTCAATTCCATCCATAAATGGCATCTTAATATCTGTAATAACTATGTCAGGGTTGGTGTCTCTTATCATGGGGATTGCCATTTCGCCGTCGGGAGCCTCTCCCACCAAGGTGTAGGGGCTGTCATCCCAAGGAAAGGACTCTCTTATACCCTCTCTCACAACAATCTCATCATCAACCAGAAATACTTTCATGTTCCAAAATCCCTTCTCTTGTACGACTGGGCACCTTAAAGCTTACCTCTGTGCCGCCTGCGTCGCTTGTAATCATTAAACCGTCAACCTGGTTATAGTAAAGTCTGATTCGAAGGTTGACGTTTACAAGGCCGAAGCCTCCGGAATGTTCGCTGATGGAAGGCTGTCCCTTCTTCATGCGCTCCCTTAAGCTTTCAATCTGTTCTTCTGTCATGCCCTGGCCCGTATCTCTGACCGAGAAAAGGAGCATATCATCCTCAAGTCTCGCACTGACTTTAATTGTTCCTCCCCCTCTTTTACCCTTGATTCCATGGTAAAGGGCGTTCTCAACCAAAGGCTGTAAAAGAAGCTTTAATATATAGTAATGACCGATTTCGTCAGGGATATCAATCTCATAGCGCATAATATCTCTGTACCTGGTCTGCTGAATTCTTAAGTATCCCTCAATGTGCTTCTTCTCCTGGCTTAAGGGTATCCAGTCTGCACCTGAGGATAAACTTATGCGGAAAAAGTCGCTTAAAGCGCTTGTTAAGGAGATAACTTCGTCTTTTTCCCCGGCTTCCGCTTTCCATACGATGGCATCCAAAGTGTTATACAGGAAGTGTGGGTTAATCTGAGCCTGGAGAGTCCTAAGCTCTGCCTTTCTCAGGTTTCTTTCATCCTGAAGGCTCTTCTTCATCATGGTCTCAAGTCTGTCCGCCATGGTGTTAACCTGAATGGTCAGGTTACGAAGCTCCGTAACCTCAGTGGCCGGAATTCTAGCCTCCAGCGCACCTTCCGCCAGCCTCTCTGAAACCTGCTCAAGACTCTCGATGGGGCCTCTTACAAAGTTGGCCGTCTTCTTCATTGCCCGGTTTCTTATAATAAGGGCAAGAACTACGATAATGCACTCAGCCAGAGCTGTTGCGAAAATAATGGGTCTTAAGGTAAGACTCATTCTTCCGGTGGAGTCAATCTCCCCTGCGATGTAGTCGTTTAGCATACTGTCAACCAGTGTCGAAACGTCCCTGATCTCATTAAGGATTTCCTCGTTCTCAACCACCGGAACCTCTGCTTCAATGTTGTCCCTTATCATATCAACATAGTTTTCCAGAGTCTTCATGGTTCGTCCGGCAATCACCAAAGACAGGCTGTTTTCCTGCCCTGTATCAGCCGTTACCGCCTCTATGGTATCCTCCACGTTATGAATGGTGGAATAAATTCCGCTTTCCCTTATGGTGTCCCGTCCGCTGACAATATTCCAGACGCTGCCGGGAATCTCCTCTGACACTACGTTTTTGAGGCTTGCAATGGTTTCCATTCTGGCAATGGCATTATTATATTTTGCGGCATAAACAAGCATAAGTACCAGGCTTATGAAAATAGGAATCACAAGCAAAAACACAAGCTTGTGGGACATATCGTTTATCTGCCCGATTATGCTTTTTTCCTTTTTAACTTTTTCCATGGCCTAGTATCCTCTGGGAGCAAGCCCGGTCAAATCCATTTCATCGGAAAAATACTGTTCCTCAGGGTGAATGACCTTCTCTACTTCCTCACCGGCTTTAAGCTTTCTGGCTGTCTCCATAAGCTCTTCTCCAAGCATGGGAGTACACTCGACAACGCAGTTAATCTTTCCCTCTTTAAGGACATTAATGGCATCCTGTCCGCCATCGATGGAGATGATAATCATATCCTCTCCCGGAGCAAAGCCTGCTTTTTCAATCTCAGGAAGAGCACCTAAAGTCATTTCATCATTGTGGCTGTACACCGCATCTATCTCGTCCCCATACTTCTCAATCAGGTACTTCATGCACTCTCTTCCGCGACTTATTAAGAAATCACCATTAATGCTCTCTAAAATAACCATCCTCTCATCGTCTTTGATGGTATCCATAAAGCCCGCCTGTCTTTGACGCATGGGCGTTGAATCCTCGGTTCCTGTTATCTCAACAATGTTTACCTTCTCAAGCCCCAGGCTGTCCGCCTTTCTGATAAGGTATTCCGCAGCCATAACTCCTTCATTATAAAAATCCGCGCCAATAAGGCAGGCTGTAAGGCCTTCCTTTGAGGTGCTGATATCTCTGTCAACCAATATTACGGGAATTCCGGCTTCCTTAGCCTCTGAAAGAACGTTATCCCAGCCCTCCTCAACAATTGGGGAAAAAGCGATAACATCTACCTGATAGGCGATAAAACGCCTGATTGCTGCGATTTGGTTCTCCTGCTTCTGATTGGCATTCTCAAGCATAAGGCCGATTCCGCACTCTTCAGCCTTATTCTCAATATCCCTGGTATTGCCCATTCTCCAGGCGCTCTCTGATCCTACCTGGCTGAAGCCCAAAAGCAACGCAGGCTCGTTCTGGGGTTCTTCACCCCCCTGACAGCCCATAGCTAGCAAAAGAACTGTAAAAAGACATAAACAGGCCATCAAACGCCTGCCAATTTTATGAAACATAACTGTAACCCCCAAGTTATATTTAACACCACTATATAGTTTACTAACCCACGGGGGAATGCGTCAAGGTGCAAAAAGCTGTCCCCAAACTGCACATAGCAATAAAAAAGGTCTTGAACAAGAAGTTCAAGACCTTGTCGTCGGAGTGGCGGGATTCGAACTCGCGACCTCCGCCTCCCTAAGACGGCGCTCTAACCAAGCTGAGCCACACCCCGTGACGCGAAATTTATTATATAATACCTTTCGCGTGAAATCAAGTATTTTTGAAAAGTTGTTTTATTTTTCAAAAAATCGATTATATTCAGTCTTTTTCCTGCAAAACCTTAAGCAGGAACTCCCACATTCTCTTTGTGGAAGCTATGTCCAAATGCTCCTCAGTGGTATGAATGTTAAGCATGTTGGGTCCGATGGATACGCAGTCGAAATCATCGATCTTGGAAGAGATTACACCGCACTCAAGACCGGCGTGAATAACCTCAACCTTAACGTCGTGACCGAATACTTCCTTATATATACGAACCATCTTATCTCTTAAGGGAGATTCTTTTCTGTACTGCCATCCGGGATACTCGCCCCTTACGGTAACGCTTCCGCCGGAAGCCTCGGTAATTGCTGACAGTCTTGTAAGAAGATTGTCCTTGGCGCTTCCAACTGAGCTTCGAACTGAGAATTCAGGGCAGAGGCAATCATCCAGTTTAAGGATACCCATGTTAAGGGATGTCTCAGGAAGTCCCTTAAACTCAGCGCTGTAACTGATGACGCCGTTAGGCATTATATTCATATAGGAAAGAGCGGTACGAAGGCTTTCTCTTCCCACGCTTCTCTCATATTCCATATCTCCGGAAACGATTCCGCAGGTAACGGTAACGTCGGGATCCTTGTCCCCCAGCTCGTTTCTTATCTCCTCGCCGAAATCTGCGACGATTTCTTCCATCTTTTCGATATCGGAGGACTTGATAAGAACGTTGGCAACAGTCTCCCTGGGAATGGCATTGTCCGCAAGACCACCCTCAAGTTTGCAAAGGGAGATATCGCAGTTTTTTACCAGCTTATAAAGAAGTCTTCCCATGAGGACGTTGGAATTTCCGTGCTCCTTGTTAATCTCCTCACCTGAGTGTCCGCCAACGAGGCCGCCTACAACAATCATGTAAGGAACGCCCTTATTGTGGCTCCAGATTACGGGGATTCGGCAGTCAATTCTTGCACCGCCGGCACAGCTTACGCAGAAAGCATCCTCACTCTCGGAATCGATATTAATCATTCTGCGGGCTTTAAGCGGAGTGCAGTCGAGAGCTTTGGCTCCGTCCATACCCACTTCCTCATTAACCGTAATAACAACTTCAAGGGCAGGATGAGGAATGTCATCGGAATCAAGAATTGCCAGGCAATAGGCAACCGCTATTCCATCATCTCCTCCAAGGCTGGTTCCCTCGGCAAAAACATATTTGTCGTCGTGGGTAACTCTTAACCCGTCCTTTTCAAGGTCGATGTCGCAATCAGGCTTCTTAACCGCCACCATGTCCATGTGGCCCTGAAGAATAACAGGTTCTTCCTTCTCATAGCCCGGGGTGGCGTCCTTAAATATAATAACGTTCTTGGCTTCGTCCTGTATAACCTTCAAGCCCCTCTCGCTTGCGAAACCCACCAGATAATCACTCATTTTGTCAATATTAAAGGAACCGTGAGGGATGCTGCAGAGCTTCTCAAAAAACTCAAACACCTTCTTAGGTTCCAAATCCGAAATTTTTCCCATAGCAATCCTTTCAGTAAAACTTTATTTCGAGTTATCTCACTCAACATAAAATTATAACATTTTCTGTTCTTGATTTCCATAGGGGCGGGTGCTACGATAAACCCATGTGTGAACTATTTGGATTAAACGGAACAATTGAATTAAACCTTACCCCCTGCTTAGAGGAGTTCTTTTCCCACTCCACGGAGCATCCCGACGGCTGGGGCATATTTAATATAGATAAGGACGAAATAATCAAGGAACCTCTCCCCGCCTACGAGAGTTCTCTGGTAAAAAAGCTGATCTCCTCTCCCTATAAGGCCACTAATATGTTTGCTCACATAAGACAGGCCACAAAGGGAAGTATGATTTATGAAAATGCCCATCCTTTCAGAAAGACAGACGCCTCAGGAAGGGTTTGGACCTTTATGCATAACGGCACTGTCTTTGATTTTCCACGACTTGATGCTTATAAGGAATCACAGCTTGGAAGCACCGACAGTGAACGTATTTTATGGTATTTGACTGACGTGGTCAATGATGTGCCTGATGAAAGCCTTTCTTTAGTCCTGGCGGACACTATAAGGGCCATGACACCGAATAATAAGCTCAATCTCATGTTTTATGATGGTTCTAACACATATGTGCATACTAACATGAAATCAACCCTTTATTATGCCACGGTTAAGAGAAACGACAACACTGCCACTCTCTTCTCCACCGCTCCGCTAAAGGCTCTCCACGATCTTGACGACATTGTCGTCACAGAATCCTGGACACCTCTTCCCTTATCAAAGCTCATGGTCTACAGGGACGGTCGGCGAATATTTGAATCACCCGAATCCGGGTCCATCTACACCGAATAGGTGCAATTTGGGGACAGTCCCCATTTTGCACATAAAAAAAGCAGGGTATGTACCCTGCTCTTTTTTCATCATTAAGCGATCTTGCTCTTAGCGAGCTCTGCCAATGTCTTGAATCCATCAGCATCATTTACTGCCATCTCAGCAAGCATCTTTCTGTTCATATCAACACCTGCAAGCTTAAGACCATACATGAACTTGCTGTATGAAAGTCCGTTGATTCTTGCTGCTGCATTGATACGTGCGATCCAAAGCTGTCTGAACTGACGCTTTCTCTCTTTACGGCCTGCATAGCTGGATGTAAGAGCTCTCATTACAGACTGCTTAGCAACTCTGTACTGTTTGGAGCGAGCTCCTCTGAATCCCTTTGCAAGCTTTAATACTCTATTATGTTTCTTCTTAGCGTTTAAACCGCCTTTAATACGTGCCATAATTATTCCTCCTTAATCCAAAATCGTAAAACCCTATCTTAGAGATAAGGCAAAATCTTCTTCATGTTCTTAACGTTGGTAGCGTCTGTCATAGCAGGCTTTCTCAAGTTACGTTTTGTCTTTGTTGTCTTCTTGGTAAGGATATGGCTCTTATAAGCTTTGTTTCTCTTTAACTTTCCATTTCCTGTTAATTTAAAACGCTTTGCAGCTGCTCTGCTGGTTTTCATCTTGGGCATAACATATTCCTCCTGTACTGAACTTAATCTATTTTAACTGTTGTTGAGAACAAAAGTTATCTCTTTTCAGTTAAAAACATTGTCATTGCTCTTCCCTCAACCTTGGGTGCCTTATCAACTACTGCGATATCGGCAAGGCCTTCGGCGAAGTCATCCAAAATGTGCTTGGAACTGTTCATGTGAGCCATCTCACGACCTCTGAAACGAAGAGTGATCTTAACCTTGTCACCCTTTGTAAGGAACTTCCTTGCAGCATTCATCTTGGTATTCAAATCGTTGGTATCGATGTTGGGAGACAAACGAATCTCCTTAACCTCAGTTGTGTGCTGTTTCTTCTTTGCTTCCTTCTCACGACGAAGCTGTTCATATTTGTACTTACCGTAGTCAACAATCTTAACTACAGGCGGCTTAGCTGTGGGAGCAATCATTACAAGATCAAGCTCTGCATCATCTGCAAGCTTCTGAGCTTCCTTGCCGGACATAATTCCGAGCTGCTCTCCGTCTGCGCCTACAACACGCACTTCCTTCTCACGAATCTGTTCATTAATTAATGTTTCGCTAATTGTCGTACCCTCCAAAAATGAATAAAAAAAAGTGGATAGCAAATTATCCACCAAACCAAAAATAAACCCGAAAAATCACGAGATATCTTCAATGTTAACGCTTACAAGCCCTGTTGCCGTAAGGTGAGAGTGGATACTCTGCTTTGTTTTCACGCTTCACACGCTAGAATAGAATAACACTTCGAATCGTCATTGTCAACATTTATTTCGAAAAAGAATTAAGAAAATCCTACGTTTTTCATACTTTTACTTTTGAAATGAATTTGTTATACTGTTGCATGACGGCAATGCACCAAATGTTACACATATAAAGAGGAAACAATTGATGAGTGATATATCAAGCGTCGTTGTCATTATACCATCCCTTAACCCGGATGAAAAGCTAAACATGGTTGTAGACGGAGCCATTAATGAAGGCTTCACTCACCTGGTTTTGGTAAATGACGGCAGCGACGAAAATCATGTGGCCCGTTTTGAGGAGGCAGCAAAGCATCCCGAGGTCACTGTACTTACCCATGAGGTTAACAAAGGTAAAGGTCGTGCCTTAAAGACGGCCTTTGAATATATACTGGCAAACCTTCCCGATATGGCCGGTGCCATCACCGTTGACGGTGACAACCAGCACACCCCGAAGGATATGGCCAACTGCTCCAGGCGCCTTATAGCCGAAAAGGACAAGATGGTCCTGGGCTGCAGAGACTTCAACGATCCTTCCGTTCCCTTCAAGAGCAAGAACGGAAATAAGATAACAAGATTTGTATTTAAGCATTTATGCGGAATGGAAATCACGGATACCCAGACCGGTCTTCGTGCTTTTCCCATGTCCTTCCTTCCTGTTCTCATAGAGACCAAGGGTGACCGGTTCGAATATGAGACCGAGATGTTTTTCTCATTGGACAGAGCAGGACTTAAGTGGGTTGAGGAAACCATTGAGACAGTATATATAGAAGAGAATGCATCAAGTCACTTCCATCCCTTCAGGGATTCCTTTAAGATTTACCGCATTATCTTTAAGAACATTTTCAGGTTTTTCCTAAGTTCCATGTCGGCATTTGCCATTGACTACGGAATTTTTAATTTCCTTAATATAATGCTTACATCTACGATGCCAAAGAGTACTAAGCTCTTCATTGCAACCTTCGTTGCAAGAACGGTATCTTCCTTATATAATTACACGGTAAACAGAAAGCTCGTCTTCAAATCAAAGACAAAGAAGCGCCGCTCCATGCTGCGCTACTACATCCTGGCCATCTGTCAGGTGAGCGTTTCTTACGGACTGGTATTCTTACTTAGCACAGTGTTTGATGCCGGTACCGGACTTGAGGCTGTACTCAAGCTTATCGTGGACATTCTTCTTTTCCTGTTCAGTTTCAGGATTCAGCAGGAATGGGTATTTAAATAAGTAATAAATGTAATCAGTGAGGTAAATATATCAATGAAAGCCGGAAAAGTAATAGGAAGAATCTTCCTTGTTCTGGGAAGTTTTATTGTCGTTACTGCGTTAGGTGCACATCTTACACTCTATACAATCTGTAATGGTCCCAGCGAAAGCGCCAAGCAGATGTTTGTAACCACAATGCTTGAGACAGGAGCTCTTAAGTTCCTTGCCAAATGGTATTTCTCCGAGGAGGAGATTGAGCAGTACACCCAGTCCAACGGAATGATTCATAACGATGCCGAGGTTGATACGGATCTTATCGTGATTTCCGATGACCCCGAAGCATCTGATACAGAGGAAGAATTCGACGAGAACGGTATCCGAATCGATGAGATTACCGGACGTACATTCTTCGCCAAGATGATGGTTATCAAGGATCCTTCAAGAGTTACTTCCACCACCATCTATCCCTGGTCCGATCTTAACCACAGCAAGGATGGCAAGACTCTCGAAGAGCTTGTTACCGAAGGTGACTACCTTGCAGGTATAAACGGTGGTGAATACGAGTCCTCAGGAAACTGGGGCGGACGTCCCAAGGGCGTTGTTGTATGCCAGGGCGAAATTCAGTTTAACCAGCCTGAGAACGGCGATGTGCTTGTTGGTTTTTCCAAGGAGCACAAACTTGTTATAAAAGATATCTCAAACTTCTCTCCCGAGAACGCACAGAAGGTTGTAGAAGAAAACGAGATCATGGACGCTGTCTGCTTCAAGGATCTTAACGGAACAGACAACAACCACTTTACTAAGTTAATTGTCAACGGAGAAGCCACACAGATTACAGGTTCCGGTTCCGGAGCCAACCCCAGAACCGCCATCGGACAGCGTGCCGACGGTGCGGTTTTATTCCTTGTATGTGACGGTCGAGGCGCCGGCGGACACCTTGGTGCAACCGCTGCCGATGTCATCGGAATCATGCAGGATTACGGTGCTGTAAACGCTGCCAACTTAGACGGCGGAAGTTCCTCCTCCATGTACTATAACGGACAGTATGAGATGACCAGTGTAACCCTTTACTACTCCACCTCATCCTGGCGTCTTCCCACAGCTTTTGTGGTAACAAAGTAATCGGAAAGGAGCTGTGAAAGATGAGAAAAGATGACGACATGGATATGATCGACTTCGATAAAGAACCCTCCTATGCGGAAAGCGGCGAATACTACGAAGGTGAGTATTACGAGGACGGCGAGTACTACGAAGACGAATACTACAACGAAAACGACGGGGAATACTACGAAGAGGAATACTACGAGGAGCAACGCCCCAGAAAGAAATCCGGAAAGAAAAGAAACAGAAATAACGGATACAACGGCAGGGATTACGGATATATCGATGCGCCAAAGAAGAAGAAATCCGTATTCTGGCCCGCATATATCATTTTCATTTCCCTTATGGTTTGCGGCTGGCTTGCAGTCATTCTCTACTGTAAGAAATGCCTGGTAAAATACGAGGCTTCTCAGCCCGAGAACGTAATTGCAGATATCGCAAAGGAGCTTTCAAGCGGAGAACTTGAAAACTTTGATTTTGGCAGCGGTTCACGTTTTGAATCCGGAACCATCCTCAAGGATACGTACTTTAAGAGTCTTGATGGCAAAGAGATTACCTTTGAAAAAGCGGCAGGTTCTACCGGAACCCGCCCCATCTTTAATCTCTATGCAGGGGATAAATCCATCGGAACAGTAACCCTTAAGGCAACTTCACAGGAGCCCATGATGCTTCTGCTTACTGCCCAGACCTGGGCTATCGAGAATGTTACCCCCAACTTTGAAACAGGTGACACGGGAGTTACCATTAAGGTTCCTTCAGATTATAAGGTTTACGTTAACGGAATTGAGCTTGCCGAATCCGAACTTGTGGATGCAAGCGCTCAGATTGAAGATTTCGAGAACGTTGCCGCTTACGTGGAAGTACCCACCATGGCGGAATACAGAGTTGACGGTCTTATGTTTGCACCTGAAGTTAAGATTACAGATGCGGCAGGAAACGAAGTTGAAAGCAAACTCGATGGCTCAACCTACACGGCCGACTTCGCTACAGCCGATATGCCTGCAGACTTACAGGCTCTGGTTCTTAAGTATGCCGAAGACTACACAAACTTCTTCTCAGGCGACCTTCCCGGATGCTTTACATCCATCAATTGTCTGAGACCCATGTTTACAAGCGATTCTTACTTCTTCGGACCTGCTGAAATTTACAGATGCGAAGATATGGGCTTCTACTCCGCTCACACCGAGCCGGTATTTGCCAACGAATCAGTTACAAATTACACTCCTATAACAGACAGTTTCTTCTACGTAGATGTTTACTTCGAGAAGAACCTCCACCTGACACGTACGGGAGAAGACAGAGTCGACGTTACCAACCAGCGTTACTACTACGTTTTAGAGAACGGAAACTGGGTAATCGCCGATATGAAACAGAACCTATAAAAAATGTGCAGCCCAATGGGCTGCACATTATTTTTGCTTATTTCTATATTCATTTGCGGAACACCCTGCCCACTTCTTAAACACTCTGGAGAAATGAGCCATATCTATGAATCCCACCATTTCGGCTATGTCGCTTACTCTCAAAGTCGGATCCATCAATAACTCCTCAGCCTTCTTCACACGAATCCTGTTCAAAGCATCGGAAAAGCCAATCCCCTCATACTTATTTAGAAGCTTGCTTAAGTGCCACTGGCTCACAAAACACTTCTCCGCCACATCCACAAGACGAAGCTTCTCTTTGTAATTCTTCTCCATGTAGTTTAAAGCTCTGGTAACCACATAGCTGGATGCTGCTGCGTCGGTTTCCTCATCGCCCTCATCCGGAGCAACCCCCGGTTTAATAAGGTCAAGCTTGGCTGTCATGCCGCCAATTGCCTCTATTAACTCTTCCATCTTTGAAGGCTTTAAAAGGAATCTGGAAGCCCCAAGTCTTATGGCCCTTTGAGCATACTCAAAGTCTCGGTAGCCTGTAAGAATCGTCACCTGAAGATTGGGAAACTCGGATCTTATTCCCGCGACCATTGTAAGGCCATCCATTTCGCCCATACAAATGTCCGTAAAAAGGATGTCGGGGGAAAGCTCTCTTATGAGCTCCATGCCCTCCTCACCGCTTCCTGCGGTACCTACCACCTCACAGTTATACTTGGCCCAATCGATTCCCTTGGACAGACCTTCAACAATTATATGTTCATCATCTACGATTACAACCTTATACATTAATTTATCCTCTTTTCACTCTCAATGAATCTGTCAAGAACCCTCTTTACCGGTGTTTTTCCGGAAACAATATCCTGAATCGAATCCATTAAAGGGGAACGAACTGTGGCATCCACCTTATCCTGCACTGCCGGAACAAGCCCTGTCTTCTTCTCAAGCATGCTGGCAGCCGACTTCTGGATAGTGGAATAAGTTGTGTCGATATACTGGGCCTTTCCCTTTAAGGATGTGGCCCCCAAAGTTATTGTAGCAAAGCTTTCTATAATTGAATTCTTGGTCATATATTCAACGAATTTGACCGCAGCATCCCGTTTGCCGGGGTCATCCCAGGCCTTCTTTGAAATGTACCAGCCGGATGAGAAGCCGCCTATCATTTCCGTATTCTTTCTTGCGTCAGTACCCGGAACAAAGGTTACGCCATAGCCTGTTGCCTTACTGGATTTCTCCGCCAGAATTGTAGGAATCATCCATGACCCACTTATGCAGAAAGCCGCCTCGTTGTTAAGGAATCTGTTAAAGCAGGTGGCATCATCACAAAACAGTGCATCCGGCGAGAAATATCCGGCCTGATATACGTCCCTGAACTGAGTAAGGCCCGCCTCCCAGGCTTTGTAGGCATCATCCCCTACTTCCTTTGGCAGTTCCCCCTGGCTTCCGTTAACGGAATTATTGTATATAAAGTATTCGAAAAGATAATGTGGCTCACTGGCAATGGAGGCGCTTATGGGAATATATCCTGCCTTTTTAATCTTCTCACATATATCCATAAACTCGTCCCAGGTGGTGTTCTCGTCCGGGACCTCCACTCCTGCTGCCTTGCACACATCGAAATTGACGTACATTGCTTCCCAATAGCCATAGGTGGGAACGCTGTAGATTTTACCATCATATTCAGAAACCTGGAAGGCCTCATCCTCAATATTGTTTGCAAAATCCGGATAAATCTCCCTTATCTCATTAACGGAAACAACCTTGCCTGCCTTAATTAAGGCATCGGCATCATTTCCTGTAAAGAAATACATGGCATCAGGCTCATCACCTACCTGGAAGTCCGCAATTATTCTTTGCTTAAAGGCCTCATCCGCAGTTTCCGACGAATCTACAATGTCGATTCCCGTGGATTTGGAAAAAGCAGAAACAAACTTCTGATAGTTCTGAGACGCAATATTTCTCCCTGACCAGGTGGTGGTAACGTTTAATGTCACCTTTTTGGCAACAGGAGCCTGCTTCTTGGCGGGCTCTATTATCTGGCATCCGCAAAGAAGTGTTACCATGGCTATTATACTAATTATCGATATCAGTTTCCTTTTCATATCTGGGTTCCTCAGTGAAATCCGTGGACAAAACTATGGAGCTTACCGTATTTCCCTCTTCGTTGCTGTAAATGGAAAGCCCGTATTCCTCGCCGTAAATAATCTTGATTCGACGGTTTACGTTTCTTATGCCGAGGCTCACGCTTCTTTCCTTATCTTCGTCGACCTCTTCGCCCAAAAGATAATCTATTCGCTCTCTGTCTTCATCAGACATTTTTCCGTTGTTTATAACATCTATGTAAAGCTTCTTATCCACTCTGTAGACCTTGAGCTCAACTACGCCCTGGTTTCTCTTGTCCATACCGTGTTCAACCGCATTCTCGATGATGGGCTGAATAATAAGCTTGGGCACCTCCACAGATAGGAGTGAGTGGTCAATTTCCTGTTTAATCTGAAGCCTTGTGCCGAACCTTTGCTTGATTATGTGAAGGTAGGCATCCACGTAGCTTAATTCCTCAGACAGGGCTATCATCCTTTGTTTACGCCTGTTCATGGTGGCATTAAGCATGACGGACAAAGCTTCAATCATGCTGGAAACCTTAATGTTTCCATTCATTCTGCTCTCCCAGTTGATAATCTCCAGTGTGTTGTTTAGGAAATGGGGATTAATCTGGCTCTGAAGTGCCATAATCTGGGCATCCTTTAACTCCAGTTCCTCCAGATAAATGGTTTCGAACTGATGCTTTAATTCCGCAGACATGGCGTTGAAGGAATTCTCAAGGCTGGCAAATTCCTGGCCTCCGCCGGTGCCGGAAATCTGATGACCGTAATTTCCCTGGGTGATTTCTCTTGCTCCCGCTTCTATGGTCCTGACAGGCTTCGTAACGTTTGATCTTAGGAATATAAACAGCATTCCAAAGAGAACAATCATCACAGCCACCATGGAAAACTCCAGGGTTCTTACCACCGACATCTCGTCGAAAATGGCATTCTTGGCCAGTTTGACGAGAAGGCTGATTTTTTCATTATCAAGTTTTATATTCTTATACACATAGTAGTTATCGCTGTTTTTAAAATAAACTGCATTCTCATAGCAGGCATTACCGTATATTGCGGGGAAATTCCTGATTTCCGAATTTCCAAGAGAGCCGTCGAAAATAATGGGGGAATCATCGATATAAACCCTGTAACCGATGGCACCCCAGATGCTGTTTAAGGACTCGAAAAGAACATCTTCATCCAGCTCAAAAACCAGAACTCCGTAGGTTTCAAAGTTCTGATCCAGCATGTTTCTTATCATGAATACACGATTACTGCTAAGAATCAGATGAGCACCTGTACCGTATTCCGACGCCTGTTTAAGCACATCCTCCTCATATTTCCCGGAGAAATCACTGACATCCAGCCTGGTTAAAGGGTGTGAGTTCGAATATGTGTAATAAATGTTGTCGGGATCATCAAGAAATACAAGAAAAACATCCTTAATTGAAGGATTATTCTTGTAGTTGGTATCCAAATATGATTTGACAGAATTATAGAGTTCAGAACGGCTGTTATTTAATCTGTACTTCTTGTATGCGTCCTCAATAACAGTAGAATAAGACGCATTCTTGGAGGCCGTGGAAACATCATCAAGCTGAAGCAGACATATTTCCATTGCCTTATCTGATGTAGTCACGATGGTATTCTCAATCTGAGAATTTAAACGCCTGGTTACCATCATAACCATTACCGCCATAAAAATAAGAAGCGGAATCAGCCAGCAGAAAACCACCATCATGGACATACTGTATATTAACTTTCTGTTTCTTTTCTTGAAGGGGTTTTTCATAGCTATTATTATACACTAAAGGTGCAGAATGGGGACAGACCCCAAACTGCACCTGCATTCTTATTTCAAATTCAAATACTCTTCAAACAGCTCAGACACTGTGGCAGCTTCCTTGGCTGAACCCATCTCACAAAAGATTCGAAGAAGAGGCTCGGTTCCTGAGAATCTTGCTACTACCCAGCCACCGTTTCTGAAGTATACCTTACAGCCGTCAAGGTAGGAAACATGGTCGATAATGTAAGGAAGTTCAGGAAGCTTCTTCTCCTCCATGAGAGTCTTAAAGATCTCTGCCTTCTTGTCGGCACTGAACTTGTAGCTTCTCTCCTCCATGAATATCTGGCCGCATTCCTTCTCGATATCTCTGTAAATCTCTGAGATATTCTTTCCGGTTACGGCAATCATCTCAACAAGGAGGGCTGCGGCGTAAACACCGTCCTTACCCTTAATGTGGCCTCTTACAGTAAGTCCGCCTGAGGATTCTCCGCCGATAACCGCGTCAACCTCGTTCATCTTTGCCGAAATGTGTTTAAAGCCTACAGGTACTTCGTAGCACTTCTCCCCAAACTTCTCAGCCACCTTGTCAAGCATGTGGGTTGTGGCAATGTTTCTTACCACAGGGCCCTTCCATCCTTTAAACTTAACCAGGTAGTAATACAACAAAACGAGAATGTCATTGGGGTGAAGGAATCTTCCCGTATCGTCGATAACTCCGATTCTGTCGGCATCTCCGTCTGTGGCCAGTCCGATGTTACTCTCCGTGTCCAAAACCTTATTCTGAAGGTCACGAAGAGTATCGGCGCTGGGTGCCGGAAGCTTACGTCCGAACAATGTATCATGGTTATCGTGAATCTTGATAACCTCACAGCGGCTCGTGTAAAGAATTGTCGAAAGTGAAGTCTCTGAGACGCCGTATAGAGGATCAATACAAACCTTTAAATTAGCATCTTTGATAGCCTGCACGTTAATACTGTTCAAAATATTGTCAAGGTACTCATTAAGGGGGTAAATCTCCGTAATAAGGCCCTTCTCTTTGCCTTCTGCATATTCCATCTCTTCAACTTCGGAAGGGTCTGTTTCGGCAATATAGCCCTCTATTTCAGCGGTCTGATATTCGTCCGCATCTCTTCCTCCGGCGGTAAACACCTTGATACCGTTGTAGAGAGAAGGGTTATGGCTTGCGGTAATCATCATTCCGTAGGGGAAATCATGCTTCATTGTGTAAAACATGATAAGCGGCGTCGGTGATGACTTGTTAACCAGATAGGATTTGATTCCCGCCTTGGCAAAAACCATCGAGCACCACTGCATGGCCTCTTTTGAAAGGAATCGTCTGTCATATCCGATGACAATACCCTTGTCAGCCACACCTTCCTGCTTCATCTTTTTCACCATAGCCGTGGCGAGAAGCTGAATGTTGCTCTTAATAAATTCGTCTCCGATGACGGCTCTCCAGCCGCCTGTTCCAAATTTAATCATTTCTACCCTTTCCTAGCCCATAACAACCTTTACAGTGTTTCGGCTATTCTTAGCCTGAGGCAAAATCTTATCTACTTTCTCTCCGTTTAAGTATACCTCTTTGACACCCTTCATTACTCCGTCGGGATTAACTACTTCTATGTCAAAATCAGCATCTCTCCAAACTCTCTTAACGGAGAATTCCTTCCAGTCTGCAGGAATGCAGGGATCAATTAAGAGGCTGTCAAGCTGAGGCTTGATACCAAGCATCCACTCTGTAGCCGAGAAATATGACCATCCGCCTGAACCTGTCATGAAAGGATGATGTGCGCGACCGTATGTGGAGTGGTCTACGCCCGAGATAAACTGGCAGTATGAGTAAGGCTCAGCCTGTCTTATCTCTATTTTATCATTCTGATAGTAGGGGCAAAGGGAATTATAGTACTCCATGGCCTTGTCGCCTCTTCCTATCTTACACTCAGCAGCCCAAACCCAGGGATTGGGATGTGAGAAAATGGAGCCGTTCTCCTTGAGACCGGGATAAACTCTTGTAATAAATCCGATATCTGAATCGGGAACTGTATATGAGGGAGCATTAAGCATAATTCCCCAGGGTGTAGCAAGGTGTTTATGAACACTGTCAAGAGCCTTAACAGCCTTCTCTCCTTCAGATGCGCCTGAAAGAACTGCCCATGCGTTGGATTCAAGATGAATCTTGCCTTCCTTGTCGGTCTTGGTACCAATCTTCTTACCGTTCTTGGTGATTCCTCTTATGTACCAGTCACCGTCCCAAAGTACGTCGTCACATACCTTCTTAACCTTCTCGGCAATCTTTGTATACTTCTCAACATCTGCGTCTCTCTTAAGGAACTTTGCAAGATCAAGGAAGTTATCAAGAGCCCAGTAATGAAGGAATGAAACCATTGCGGATTCTCCTCCGCCAAGGTTAAGGCAGTCGTTCCAGTCGGCTCTTAAGCCCTTACAGATACCTGTGGCACCAACCTGCTCGGTTGAGAAATCAAGAATCTTTGTAAGATGCTCGTAAACCGTTCCTCTTCCACCATCGCAGTAGCTGATTTCTTTGTCGATGAAATCATATTCACCTGTCTCACGAACATAGTGAACAACACTTGTTACAAGCCATAATGCGTCATCTGCACAGGCATGCTTTAAGCTGTGTACTCTGTCGGACTTTGCAGTGGGAATAACTGTAGGTGAATCGAACTCTTCCTCGTCATTTCCCTCCTCAAACCATGCGGGGTCGAAAAGGTGAAGTCCGTATCCCGTGGTGGTAAGGCCTCTCATAAGCTCTATGAGACGCTGTTTACACTTTGCAGGGTTGGAATGAGGTATTGTCATGGCATCCTGTGCCGTATCTCTGTAACCAAGTCCTGTTCTTCCGCCAACCTCAATGAAGGATGCGAATCTTGAGAACATGACATTGATTTCGGACTGGTAAAGTGTCCAAGTGTTAATAAGGGTGTTCATGCCCTCATTAGGAGTCTTAATCTGGAGCTTACTACATTTATTCTCCCAGAATGCTTTAAGGTCTTCATAAGCCTGATCAACGGCTTTAAGGTCCATATACTTTGCTCTGATTCTGGCACCCTCTTTACGGTTGCCTTCGCCAAGCATAAATACGAATCTTACCTTCTCACCGGGCTTAATAGTAAATGCCTTGGTGAGAGTACCGCAGTGGTTGTTTCCCTTCTCGTAGGAACCTGAGCACTTGCCGTTAATAACTGCAACAGGGTTATCCTCGGTGTGGTATAAGCCTATGAAGGAATCTCTCAAGCAGTCAAAACCGTCGGGATCGAAATTGGCAGTAAAGAACTGGTATCCGTCGGGTTCATAGAAAAGGTCATGCTCGATAATGCCGTTCTCATATGAAGAACCGGCGCAATATAAACTCATCTGGAAATTCTGATTATCGATATTAATTGAGTGATATGAAAACTCACAATAGGAGAAAACATCCAAGGTTCTTGTCTTGTCAGTCTTATTCTCAAGTGTGACATCCCAAAGCTCAACCGCCTCTCCGAGAGGAATTGTAAGCCTCTGGCTGGCCTTGATACCCTTGTAATCGCACTCGTATACCGTATAGCTCATTCCATGACGGCATGTATACTTGGCCTCATCCAGGCTCTTGCCTACAGGCTGCCAGGAAATGGTCCAGTAATCTCCGTCTTCCTTATCTCTTAAGTATACATAGTGACCGGGGCGATCCATGGGGATAGCGTTGCCGCGGAACCTTGTTATTCTGTGAAATTCGGGGCTCTTATAGAACATATAGCCGCCGGCTGTATGATTGACTACTGCACATGTATCCTCAACTCCAAGATAGTTGGTCCAGGATGTAGGCAGATCAACTCTGTCAATCACGTATTCTCGCATTTCATTATCGAAATGTCCGTATTGCATATTTGTCTCCTCCTCTTAGGCACAATAAAAGTTATAAAACCTTACTCTAAATAAAATTATATTGGCCTAAAAGGAGAATTCGTATTGCTATTTATGTCATTTTTTGAAAAATCTTGGCGTCTTTTGCATTTTAATACGTCCAGTCCCTCGCCGCATGGACTACAAATCTTCTTCCGGTGGAGCCGTTACAGGTGGACATGGTAAGAATTCCCTGGCTGTATTCGGGCTTCAATTCGCTCTGCACCGCGGAACGCTTAACCATCTTCTCAAATACCGGCTCAAATTCTTCTATTGTCTGGTAAAATATGTTGTATATCTCATCAGCCGCATCCACGTTGTAGTAGGAGAAGATATCATACTTCATGACTTTATCCAGGGTATAAATATATACACTTGGATGTTCCTTAAGATAATCCTCCTCCTGCTCGTACTTATGCAAGCCTCCGAACATTGTTCCCACTCTCATATTGTGGCCGTAGAGTATCTGATATATCTCGCTGAAGTTAATGTTATTGTAGGCAGTAAGGAAAATGGCTCCCGAGCTGTTAACCTCACCATTATAAGCATGGCTTAAGTAGAATTCATCATCTTCACCCTGCATAATGGGATAGTTAATCTTCGTTCCGGGAATCGTTATGAAACCTATAAGATCGGGATAGGTCACGTGAAGCTTGTTAATTCTCTTAAGAATAACCTCATCTCTGTATTTGGGATCAACGGCACTGTCCTCTATATCCACAGTCTCATTTGTGGTCTCATCAAGGGTTACCATCTCCTCAAAGTCATCATAGATTACATTGGCTCTGTGGTAGCTTAAGTATCCGTATGTAAGGTAAATAAGAGCCCCTACTACCAAAAGGCTTCCGCCGATAATCAAAAGATTGTCCCCTGACTTTGGTTTCTTTTTTGATTCCTTTATTTCTTCTGCTCCTGTCTGATTCTTAGGGGCATTGTCCCTTGCCAGGATTCCGGCTCCAAGCCACATAAGTATGCACACAAGAATAACGCAGAAGGCCGAAAGCAATCCCCTGGTTGTTCCCACATAGTCAGACACCTTGGCAAGATAAGGCACATAGAATACCACCTTACCCACCAGCTGTCCAAATAATACAGGATTGGGGTCCTCAGTATTATTCGCATCACCCTTTGTAACGAACTTATCGCCCTCGATACCGATAACCCTATGGGTTACAGACTCTTCACCACGACCGGTTCTGTAGGTGATAACGTCATCAATCTTAATACTTGATGCCTCAACACTCTTGACATACACCACGCCCCCAACATTATATTGGGGTGACATACTTTCCGTCATGATTCCGTATAACTTGATGCCAAATACCTTCGGCACTGTCAGCGGAATGAGGGTAAGGATGATTAATACTATTATTATTGTCGCTATTGTACTGATTAGTTTAGATATTGTTTTCTTCATATATCCTATTATACAGCAAAACGGCTCGAGTTACCTCGAGCCATTTTTGTATGTTTGTTTAAACTCTATTAGTCATTAACCAATGGGTTCAACAGCAGGGGTGTTGTATTCCTGAATCTGATTGTTACCAAGGTTCCATGAAGTAATCATGTCGTTATCACCCTTAACAATCATACCATCTTCAAGATACTTAGCCTGAATTGCTTCAGCAACCAAATTGATGTTAAATCCCTGATTAGCTACGTTATTATCCCATTCAACAGGAATTGTAACTCTGTCAAAGAGGTAATATGTCTCGCCGGCATCACATACATCCTTGAAGTAGAAATATCCATCCTCTTCGTTATAGAACCATTTGTTAGTCTTATAATCACTGATTTCAGCTACGCTAACCTCAGGTAAAATAGCATCTGCAGTCTCAGCATTAAGCCACTCGAAGTCCGCTTTAACTCTGATGTAGCATTCCTGACTTTCATCAGAAACTTCAACACTAACTGTTTTTGAAACAACTTCACCGGGAACTACATTTGCAAACTCAAGACCTGTCTCATCTTCTTTCCAGGTTCCTGCTGTTCCCATTCTATCGCTGGTAGCCTCATTGAGTGTAATATCAACAGCGCCCATAACAACTGTATTGTTCTTGCTGTCCTGATCTGTGAAGTATGCAAGAGTTGCTCCAACTCCAACTGCGCCTACAAGGCAAAGAGCAACAAGCATTGTAATTAAACTTTTCTTGTTCATCGAATATTCTCCTTAACTATGAACCGTAATTAATTCCATAATTAGTTGTTATTGTTGAAAATGCCAATTGCCTGAGCATCAGCATCAGCTATAGCAATATTAGCTGCCTGAACAGCGCATGCCTTTACAGTAATAGGATCAAATCCTCCTTCAGGCTGTTCTTCGACTCCAGTAGAAACTGTTACAGTTGTGAAAACAGTTAACGCCTGATTCTTTGTGCACACAGCGTCATCTCCACTCTTGTATCTAAAAATGTTATCAGCTACTTTTACCCAATCGCTGCTCATATTTGTCTTAAGAGTGTCATTATCTCCTGTAACCTTAACATATACATAGCAATCATTAGAATCAGAAGCAACGGTAACTACGGGAATCTTACCAACAACGTCACCAGGCTGAAGGTTTTCGAACTTAAAACCATCCTCTGTTGCTGTAACAGTTGCAGCTGTACCGTTAGCATCAGCTGTCTCTGTTAAATCAATGTCAACATCACCAACTTTGAATGTGTTAATCTTAACGTCTGTTGAATCTGTTAAGTAAGCAAGTGTTGCTCCAACACCTACAGCAGCTACTAATACAAGTGCTACTAACATTGTGATTAAACTTTTTTTCATTTTAAGCATTCTCCTTTTGTGTTTTCCTTTGTGTTTTGGTACTTTTTTATCATAAAACCCCACGGTCACATGGTGGTCATATGCATTTAATTAGTTACTCTTCTTTTGTCCCCTTCTTATCCCCATCTTTTGACAATACATTCGGTAAGAATGTAAGAAGAATCAGGATAAATAGGAGTCCGCATATGCAAGCAATTCCAAGGGGAGTTTTTATGTACATAACTACATATCCCGCATAGGGAAGTTTGCTTTTTGCATGTCCTACTACTTTTTCATAGGGAACGGGACTTCCGTCCTCTACATTATTGGCATCACCCTTCGTTGTAAACTGCTTGTTGTTCTTGTCGTTCTTAACAACTCTGTGAGTTACCATTGTGTCACCTTCAAGCTGATAGGTGATAATCTGCCCCGGTGTAATGGTTGCGGGATCAACTTCCTCTGTGATAACTATCGAGCCAACGGGAATCTCGGGCTCCATACTTCCTGACAAAACTGCGAAGGTCTTCATCCCAAGGACTCTGGGAACTATCAGATACAACGCCAATACAGCAAGTGCAATAATAATCAGGATGTTGATAAAGCTACAGATTTTCTTAAAAACTTTCATTTCTCTTTCCTCTCGTGTTATGGGTTATATTATTTGAGGCCGTAAGCGGTCCAAATAGTATTATAATTTCTTTCAACCCCTGTCTCAAGAGAGAGCGAAGCCTGTACAGCTTCCTGATACACTATTACATCAAAGTCTTTAAATTCTTCTGTTGCTACTCCATTTACAATCCAATTGTTTGGAAGAATCACCTGTTCAAAAAGGTTTGTGGTTGAAGCATCCGGAGCTACAGGTGTCTCATAATAGTAGTAATCTCCGACCTGCTTCCATCCGGTTCCGATACTTCCAAGGGTAATTCCGGCATCTGCAGGTGAGATCTCAACTCTTGCTCTTATATAGCAATCATTCTTTCCCACATTCTTTATGCTGGGTTTCTTATAAACCACAGAGCCGTTTAATTCCATATCCGGTTCTTCTACGATAGTTTCAACACTTCCGACCTCAAACGTGTTTTCAAGCGCTGTAGTCCTGGAAGTTAACCATGCGTATGTACCGCCAACCGATATACCAAGAACCGCTATAAATGCTGCAACTATAAGGGCGGTCTTTTTAATGTTTTTCATTTCTTTCATTTTCTTCCGCCTCCTTAGTTACTGCCTTTTTTCTTGTTGAAACTAATTGTTCCGTCTTCGTTCTTGGTGATTGAGTTTACAACCACATCTTTATCAGCAAAAGCTTTCTGCTTAACGGGTTTATTGGTAAATGAGAAATTACCAGTGTCGTTTCTCGAACTAATGAGAACCGGTTTGTCGCCATCACTTGAAGTAAGTTCCCAACCAGCGGTTTTAAGTTCCTCAACTGTGTAAGTACCCTTACCAAGCTTGTCAAATGTAACTGACTTGGTTCCGGTTGCAAAATCATCGAAGTAAATTACCTTGGTCTGAACAACCTGTCCATCTTTCTTAAGATTGAATGTGAAGATGGGCTGTCCATCATATTTAAGCTTCTTCTCAGCTTCAGTAACGTTGATGGTCTTGGTTACTGTGATTTTGCCGTTAAGAACCGTAATAGTATAAGTTCCTTTGACAGTTGTCTGCTCAACCTTAAGTTTTCCCTCATTGGTAGGCTGCAAGATTACTTTTCCGTAATATACAGTATCTTTAACCGGAGCCTCCAAGGTCATATCAGTAATCTCTTCTGTACAAGCCTCATCTCGGTACCACTTCACATCTCTGTCAGACTGGAAGAAAGAAAAGTCGTTATAAGCACCGGTGTTAATCATGGCTTTCTTTACGACCTCATCTCTTCCGTTAATCCAGTAATCGGCAAGAGATTCACCGAGGAAGATTGTCTCCGTTTCAGCCCCGGGGGTTACTACGCAGTTTACATCAACCTTAGGGCTCTCAGGGAAATTCTTCTCAATAGTCTTTTCTGGATCATTCGGATCTGGAGCTGATACCTTATAAAGGTTGTTTGTAGGAACTACATTTCCTCCGGCAAAAGTATCTTTAGCTCTAACCACAAAGCTTCTAGTTACTTTATTTACTTCTTCAGTTGTCTCGAGGCCAGTCCACTTAACATACTGAAGTCCGCCTTCTGTGTAACCAACCTCAGCGCCTGCTGCTCTTACTGCTTCAACATCAGCAATTTCAAAGTAAGGAGTGAGCACATCATATAACTCTATATCTTTTGCAGCACCGGGAATGGTTTTGGTCTCTGTTTCTTCTATGACCTCTTCGTATATATTCTTAAAGTTTGATGCCATTTCGCTGGCATTCTTTCCTTCAAAAACATGTGCGCTGTCTGTTGCAATCTTATTTAAGAAGCTCTTTTCATAACTTCCCATTCCGACGCAATAGATTTTAACTCCTCGATTCTTTAATAAAGTAGCATTTGCTTGAGCTTTATTATCATGATCAGAAGTATTTTTATACTTTCCATCAGAACCCGGGTAGTTCTTTCCATCTGTGAAATAAACTACATATGTGTTCTCATAATCTTTTCCTGTTGCAGGAAGAATACTGCTCTCAATTATCTTTAAGCCTTCGTTTGGTCTGGTTCCGCTTCCACTTGTAGGCAAGCTAACCTTGGAAATGATTCCCTCTCGATTGCTGTCACTGATAGTAGTAAGAGGAACCAGTACACTTGCATCATTCTGGAAAGAAACAACTGCTACCTCTGCACCTTTATCAAGTCCCCTGATGAATTCTTTAGTCTGACCTTCTAATGCCTTCAGGGAACTGTTTGTAAGTTTTCCACTTCCGGTTCCGTCTCTCATTGAAGAGCTTGCATCCAAAAGGAATACAACTCTTGCAGGTTTATCAATATCTCCCTGTCCAGGTATAGTTTTTGTTACCTTGTATCTTGATTCAGCAGAAAGTGTTATTGTATAGGTTCTGTCTGTCCAACTTAACTCATCTGCACTCTTATCGGGTATAAGAACGAGGTCGTATCCCTTAACAATAATCTTATACTCAGCTTCTTTTACTGCCTCGCGCTGGTGATTTTCAAGCTCCCTATCCATATAGTAATAGGTGCCATCCTGAGTCATTGCCGATCCAACCTGTGACTGAGCATTTGCTCCCGTTGTCTTGGGAACAGCTTCAACAACAACATAGTATGTTGTATCTTCTTCAGGAGCTTCCTTCTTCATATTTTCAAGGGAGATTTCCTCTTGATGATTCTTATCCCTGTAGAACTTGATTACTACATCGGCGTAATCAGAAGACTTGGCAGTTGTGAATCTGGGATCCTTAGGCTCTTCGCCCTCTTCACCCACTTCAGCCTCCTGCTCCTCAGGATTCCAAACCTTAGCCAAGTGCTTTTCAATGTACTCTTCAAGAGTCTGACCACGCTTGATGGTATCTTCCTGGTCATTCGCATCAACTTCACCTTTAACATTAACTAAAGGTGATGTTGCTGTTTTGGTTACATTGTTTAATGAAACTGTCAATGTTCCATTGGTGGGAACTACGTTACCACCGGCAAAGTCTTCTTTTGCCTTAACATATACTTCATAAGTGGTGGTGCCACCTACTGTAAGTTCAGCTTCATTCCAAGTGATTGCATTTTCAGAGATAGAAGCACCATCATAATATGCGCTTAAGGCTGCCGAATCTACGCTTCCATCTGGTGTACAAACCTCGAAGTGTGAATCTATCTCGTCAACAATTCTTCCCTTTACCTTCTCCGCGATATCACTGGAAATACCCTTCATGGCATTTACCAACTGATTAGCCTGATTGCAAAGGAACAGATGTCCATCACCTTCAGAAGCTACTCTGGATAAAACTCCACCTGTTGTTTTTAACCCTACGGAATATATCTCAACACCGGATCCTTGTAACAATGTTGAAAACAGTTTCTCTCTATCCGCGTTTCCATCAGAATCACCATCCGCGAAGAAAACAATCTTACAATCCTTGTTATCCTCATACCAGTGGTAATAGGAGTCTAATGTCTTCTCAAAAGCACTTCCGGGATATGTGGCTGTGTGATGAGAAGGCGCCATACTTGCAATGGCGTTTTCGATGGCAGCATCGTTTGTTCCTATGGTCTTGAATCCATTTGAAACATCAGTGTCGTCATCATTAAACTTTATAAACTCAACTTTTGTTCCTTCCGGCAGATTGCTGACTAAGGTCTTGAGTGAAGTGATAAAAGCATCGCCACGGTCTGTGTACAAGGTTTTAGCAGATATATCCACCGGATTATCACTTGACTTTGGTGTAAAGCAATTATCTGAGCTTAATCCGTACGCGTCAGTAACTCCTCTCTCAAACCAAGCTCCTTGCGCCTCACTATAGAAATAGTATGAGCCCGAAGAGGGGATGACATAACCAGATTTTGTATTCGATTTTCTATAAGAAAGAATTCTTGTCTTGGCGGTGGTACTTATCGAATATGAAGCACCATCACCGCAAGTATTGGAAAAATAAACGCTTTTACAATCAAGTTTAACAGGTGTGACATCTACCCATGTCATTGATCCTGATGCATCACCTATAACTACTACCTTAGGAAGTGGCTTTGATATTGTTCTTCCCACTACAGCATTCAAATCCAACTTATATACTCTGTTTTCCCAATCCTCAAGGGTTGCTTCCTTAGATATAGAAGTAAGCCTTCCCGGGTCAGCCTCAACAGTTGAACCCGATGAAGTATCAGTAATATTTTTGATTAATATCTTATTTGTCTTAGAATTATAATCCTCATATTTTGTATTTGATCCATCATTTACATCAACTGTAATTTTGGTGTCCTTTATATCGACAAAGAGCCAAAACGTATCAATTTCTTCACTGATATGAATATCCGCAGCTTTCTTTAATCCTGCTGACGTTTTAACCTGTTTCAGCACATAGTAATATGTTCCCTTCGATGTGTTGTACTCTGTCAAGTCAATGTGCAAATTGCCTTCTGAGTCTGAATAAATCAGTTCATCCGGAATAATAGTCTTTGAAGAATAATTGCTATCGGATTCATATAAATAAAACGCTGCATTTGGAATAGCTCTTCCTGAACCATCGACAACCTTAAAATATACGTCACCCGTTCCGCTAGTATAAAGAAATCCAGTGTCACTGTATGTAATAACATATTTTGAGAAATGATCTGTCACAAGTTCAACAACCTGCTCATCATTCTCATCGGTAGTAACAGATACTTCCTCCATCTTCTCAACGTTAGAAGTATCGTTGTCATCTACATGGTAAATAGTAACTTCCTCTTTACCTTCAGGAGCAATCATATCGCCGGCGAATGAAACAGTAACTTTCTCTCTGTCTGCTGGCTCAACGACTGTCTTATTGCCATCCTCATCATCAACGTAAAGAGTAATGTCAAATGCCTTATATCTCTTAACTACAACTTCTTCGTTCTCAGCCGTCTCTTCATTCTCGAGCTCAGTAATAGTTGTAATAATCTCTTCAACTTCAATAGGATCCAGTTCTATAACTTCAACGTATGTATTTTCAGGAATAACTCCGGCAGCTGCCTTAACTGTGACTGTCACGCCGTCAACAGCAGGATGCTCAAGAATGACATACTCGTCCTCTCCAGCTTCCTCAACAACTTCTTCACCTTCTTTTAACTTAGCTTCCTCGTCGAGCTCTTCTTCCTCATCTTCCTCATCAAGTCCATCTGCAAGAGGTGTCTCGCCTTCTACGATTTCTGTGAGTTCTGTCTCCTCAGTAGAAGCTTCTGTTTTTTCCTCGGTCTCAGTAGGCTCTGTCGTTGCGGGAGTCTCTGTAGCCGCGGGTGTCTCTGTAGTCGCGGGAGTCTCTGACTCGTTCTCCTTATTTTCGCCCTCAGCAGGTGTGACCTCTTCCCAAAGGGATGATGCCTCCTCTTCAGCCTCTTTTATAACCTGGGTGCTGCCCTCCACGTCTGAAGCGACTGTGGGAAGAACATCTCCAGCAAGGAATACAACGGCTAAGAGCGTTGCCAGAATCCTTTTTACCATACGTGACTTCATCTATTTCCTCCTTAATTCCGTTTGGAATTTTGATAGCACAAAAAAACAGTATTTCACACAATCCCAAGCAAAACTATACCAAGTCAAAGTCACACACGAGTCACACAAAAAAAATTGGCCTGAAAAATCAGACCAATTTCGCTTTTTTCTTATTAAATTAAACTGTCAATGGTTTCCATCAACTCCAAATCTCCGTTGAACGGAGTGCCTCCATCCATGCCCGGCAAAAAAACGACTCCCTGCCAGGTGGTGTTGCATCGGCTGGTCACAACTATGTCAAAAGTGGCCTTTTTGCCCATTTTATCAAGGATATCTTCAGGAGCGACAACGCCTTCGGGGATGCCCCTGTACTCATTTGTCTTCTCCGTTTTCTTCTCAAAGCTTCTCTTGTCCTGGAAGGACTGGGGATAACCCACTTCATCAAACAAAGTATCCAGAATCAGGAATGACTCTGCACCCACAAAATTGATTGAATCCTTTGTAAGGGGGGTGTAAATAGTCCCGGACAAACCGTCTTTAACTCCGTCAATGCATAATCTGAACGCATTTGCGGGGTAATTTGTATTATTTATCTCCATCTCAATTCTTTCCTGTTTGCTATCTCACAAGGACAGAGGGAGTGCTCTCCACCTGTTCCATCTGAGGCTTAACAATTACTTTCTTACTTCTTTGTAACGATTTAAAATCGTTGATAACGCGCTTTGCAACTGCCTTTGTTGCCTCGTAGGTGCAGCTGGGCAAAAGCACGATAAACTGAGTATCGCTGTATCTTGCAGCAATATCTCCGACCCTTAATGTTCTCTTTAATGCCTTCTCAAGCTGACCCATGGCCTGCTTAATAAGGAATCTTGTCATGTGCTCGTTAGAATTATCGACTTCCTCCCCAAGCTCAGCAGTTAATAATAACACGTGTTCTGCTTCAGCAACTCGGGTCATCTTTCTGGCTTCAACACGGTAAATTTCCCTGAAAACAGGGTATCCGCAGAGATAGACGCCCTCCACATCTTCCTCTTCAGCCATATCGTCATAGATGTTCTCGATGTTCTCTACAACGGCACCTTTATTCATCTTCAGAAGTTCTTTTTCAACCTCTGCAAGTTTCTTTGTTCCTCTGACTCCCAAAGCATCCTGCAAAACCTTCTTGGCATTTTCAAAATTCTTGAGGGCCAGTTCATTCTTCTGCTGCCCGATTAAGGATTTGATAAGATCACAGTAAATCTGCTCATCTACATCATCAAATCTTAAAGCATGGGTACAGATATTCTCAACATCCGCAAATCTCTCAGCCTTCAGATACAGAGCGGCCAATCTCTTCACGGCGGTCAAATACATGGAGTGATAATATGTGGCAGAAGTAACCATCCAATGCTTATCCGCACAATTCTCCAGGAATTCGCCTCTATACATTTCCAAAGCATCCTCGAAGCCGCAGGTTGCTTCGTCAGCATCCTTTGAAGCCTTGGATCTCTTTACATTCTTCTCGAATTCTTCAATATCAAGTACCGTCTCTACCTGAGGATTCCAGCTGTATGTACCGGAACCGGTTACAACAAAGGTTGTATCTCCGAAGTTCTTCTTCATAACTGCTCGAAGCCTGTACATCAGATTCTTGAGAGCTCCTGCAGGGTTCTCTGTCTCATCATCCTGCCAAAGCGCTCCGAACAGTTCCTGCACAGTTACAGGATGTTCCCTGTGAATAACCAGATAGGTTATCAGCTTCTTGAGCATGTCCGAGCGAAGCCCATCATCATCGAGACATACCCCTGAGTCGGTATCAATAATCGCAAAACTGCCTAAAGCACAAATTTTAATCATATTCTACCCTTTACATCTTACGATGTACTATCCACACATGACAGTTTATTTTATCTTACTTAAAAGTTCCTTGTCAATCTTTCCCTCGGCAATAGTTTTGTCCACCCAAAGCTGTAAGCCGTCCACCGATGTGGCAATCTTGCGAAGTTCCTCCTTGATTGCTACGAAATCTTTTATTTCGTCCTCGGATATTTCTCCGTCCACAGTGATCTCGATAAGTCTTTCCTTTTCCTTGTTTACACTGTTAAGACCCGCAAGCATTTCAAGCACAATCTGTGACAGGCCCTTCACCTCAAGAACAGGCATATTCTTCTGGCCTATGGGGCACTCATGCGTGCAGTAATAGTTACATAATTCAGGGGATTTGTAGGCAGATGCCATTGCAAGAATCTCATCGGGATGAGGAGTTGTCTTCTCACTCTCGATCTTCTCTATTCTATCTGAAGAAACGTATCCCATCTCCTCAGCAGCCTTATCTCTGGTGTAATCCATTGCTTCTCTGGCTAACTGATATACGTTTTTGTTCTCTTTAATTGATTTCTTTCCCATTTTTCCCTCCGGACTGATATTAATTATCCTACCATAGCATATGGCAATAGTAAAGTAAGCCTGCACGCAAAAAAAGTCGAGCCATAAGGCTCGACTTAATCTTCAGTCTCTATTATTCCCCATCTGAGTCAGATTTTCTGGGATTCTTCTTTGTGTATACATAGAAGCCAACTGCGATAGCCGCAATCAACACTCCCGTAAGAACCAGGTAAGGAAGATTGGTTGTCTGAGAAAGGTTTGCATCAAGAGGAGTTTCAGGTTCCTCGATGGTTGTTGTTGCTTCCTCAGGGCTCTCAGGAACCGATGCGGCAAGTGCTGTCTGACCATTATCGATTTCTGTCAAAGCAGGTGCTTCTTCAGCTGCCGCAGGTGCTACTGCTGCAGGTGCTGCTCCACCGCCGCCGGCTGCTGCGGGAGCTGCAGCTCCGGGAACTGTTACTGACTCAACAGTTGTTACTGTGCCACCATCTGTGAGAAGTGTGCTCTCGGATGTAACTGCGTATCTGTCCTGAAGGACATATTCGAAAACAATAATATTGTTATCAGGATCCGCATCAAGTACAAGGTTTCTTGTTGCCTCTCCCTGGAGAACATAGAAGGCTCCTGCGCTTACGGGAATATTAGCAAGAGCGGTAAATGAAAGCTCGTCTCCTACGTTACCTCTGTTGAAAACAGGGGGATAAACGCTTGTCTCTGTTCCTTTGATAAGGAACTTAACCTGATACTCTATTCCATCTATAAGTCTTCCGAACTGAGGAACATAGTCAGCATTCTTTGTGACTGTTCCTTCTACTGTCTCATTCCACTGCTGACGATAGTAGTAATCATCCTTTGCCTCAATGCCAATAGGAGCCGTAATCTGCGTACCAGGCTTAACCACAAGCTTGATAGCTTTATGGGTTGTGCTCTCAGCAGAAACAACGCCTTCCTGATTTCCATAAATTGCTACGACATCGTCAAGATCTGTAAATGAACCAACGTTTCCGGGATGGAAGGTAACTGTATATGTCTTGCCTGTGTACGCATCTGCGTTCTCAAGATCAGTTGCCTGCACCGTCATACCGGCTACCATTGTGAATGCCAAAGCTGTGGCAACCGTAATGGAAATTCTGGTTAAAAGTCTTTTAATTCTCATTGTTTCCGGCCGCCTTTCTTCTTAATCCTATAATAACCATTACTACACCGGCAAGAATCACAACTGCTCCCGCCCACCAGATGAATGTATCACCGGTCTGAGCTGCAAGTGCAACCTTCTGATCAAAGATCTTAAGGTATTTGGTCTCGCCTGACTTGGTTACTACTTTATATACGGTATAAGGACCTGTAGGATCTTCATATCCTGCACTGAAAGCAAAATCGATCTGACCAAGGGCAGCGGCATATCCTGCTTTGTTAACACCCTCTCCGTCAAGGCCTATTGTAAGGACCACATCTGTTGAAGTTCCTTTTGCAAGAGTTCCGATAAGAATCTTGTCATTAAGGCTTGCATTAATGTCCTTAAGACCCTCTGTACTTCCTGTTCCGGCTGCTGTATAACCACCGGCTGCGGAATCATAGATAACAGTGCTGCCTGCAGTAAGCTTAACGTTGTAGCCTGCTCCGGAACCACCATTGGATTCCTCTAAAGCTTTAACAACATCAGTGCTCATGTAGAAATCAGCAGTGTTGTTATTATCATTCTTTACTTGGATGGTAAGTGACTTGGTCTCACCGGGAGCCATTCCGTTGAAAGTGCTTCCTACGGAACTGGGTGTGTTAAGTTTTCCGTCCGCTCCAAATGTTACTGTAGAGTCTGCTGCTTTTACCGGCATAACACATGTTATGGCAAGTAATACTGCAGCTCCTAAAATGCATATTTGCTTTTTCATATAGGTCCTCATTTCTGTCTGTATTTTAGAAATGTTTGTTTACTCTTCAATGCTTGTAATAATGCCCGTTTCTTCATCTATAACAGGATATGCACCCCACTCAGCAAACATAGCCTGAGTTGAAATCTTAGAATCTGCTGTTGCCTGAACAGCACATACTGTGATGTTTACATTAATAGCCTTGTCTGTGTAGGAGTTATCCATATCGGCGTCAAAAGAAATCTTGTCAATGAAAGGTGTTGAATACTTGCCTTCAGCTTCTTTCGTCAACTTCCTGGTATAGTAAAGAACAACCTGCTCACTGTCAGCACTCTGAACAAACCAACCGTTGATTACCTGGCCAACTATCGATGCATTAAGTTCCTTGCCATCAATGTACAATCTTACTTTGCCTGCATCAAGTACATCCTTAAAGTCACCGTCCCACTGCTTATCGATGATTACTCTTGTGTAGATGTCATAAGCCTGAGTAGCGAGAGCATTCTCAACAACATACTTTTTAAGTTCAACTTCCTGTCCGGGCATAGCAACCTCAGGAATTGTCTCTCTCTCTTCCTCTCCGGGAGCCGCTGCCAAAGCAACCTGCATATCATTTAATGTAATTGTTGCTTCACCGGGGTTCTCTGACTCGGTATTAAAGCTTGCAAATGTTGTTCCTATTGCTGCTGCAAGTACCAAAGCTGCTGCAATTACTGCGAGAACTATCTTCTTTTTCACGCCATTTCTCCAATCTATAAGCTGTGTATGTTCACACAATTTCTACATCATAACTGTCATCATTATATGTATTGTTTGTCACACGGCAGTCACACGGCTGAAAAAAATCCAATGCAATAAAAAAAACTCGGTATTACCCGAGTTTCTTTCTGAGTCCTTTTGGATAATGATTCTTGACAGTTCCTGCCCCGGCCTTTCCCCAGCCAAGGCTCATGCCGCATACGCACACAAGGCCCCAGCCCTTAAAATCAGGATTGCAGTTCACCGTAAGCCCTTCAATATATGAGGTTGCTTCATTAATGTCCACATCGAAGTATCTGACCACATCCGAAGGGGCCAAGGCCAACGCCAATGCGTGCTCCGGCTCAAACCTGTTCTTCTTAAAGCTTCCGAGAGCCAGGCCCGGTCTAAGAACCTTAAGTCCCGAAAGGGAAGGGCAATCATCAGGCAAAAGATAAAGCATATCCTTGTATGCGCAGAAGTTTCCCTCCTTAATCTTCTTATATATATCGGAAGAGCTCTTTATGGTGTCCTCTATGAACTCCCCAAAGCTTGTTGAATCAAGCTTTAATTTCTGTAGGGTTCCCTTTTCATAGCCACCCTTGGGAACGGAGGTCACAGCCTCTCCATTCTTCACAAATACCGCCACAAAATGGCCTTCTCCCTCAACTTTGTGAGGCAGCATTCTCTCTGAGGACAGAAGCTTCATATCCTCATATTCATTCACAAACCACTCTGCGTTTCCCTCATTCTCTCCATACTCAAAGGTACAGGTGGAATAAACCAGTCTGCCCCCGGGGCAAAGCATACGGTACGCCTCCTTTAGAATCTGCCTCTGTCTTTCGATGCAGGTTTCAACATTGGCAACACTCCACTCATCGATTGCCTCCGGATGCTTTCTGAACATTCCCTCTCCCGAACAGGGGGCGTCCACAAGAATTCTTTCAAAAAAACCTTCAAATCTCTCAGCCAAAGCATCAGGCATCTCACTTACGGTAAGGGCATTAACTATTCCCATTCTCTCCATGTTCTCTGAAAGAATCTTTGCCCTTGTGGGAATTGGCTCATTTGAAATGAGGATACCTTCCCCTTTCAAAAGGGCGCCTATCTGGGTAGACTTTCCTCCGGGAGCAGCACAAAGATCGAGAACATGCATGCCTGGCTTCACGTCAAGTAAGGTTACGGGTTTCATGGCACTGGCTTCCTGAATATAGTAAGCCCCCGCCTCATGGAAAGGGTGCTTGCCGGGCGCATCTTCTTCCTCATAATAGAATCCCTCTTTGCACCAGGGGATTTCCGTCAAGGAAAAAGGAAGTTCCGCCGCCGAAACTTCCTTACCGTTCACTTTTTTCAAGGGGTTCAGTCTAAGGGAACGGCGGGCTTTTGCCTCGTAAGAGGCATAAAAAGCTTCCCATTCTTCCTTAAAGAACTCCTTCATTCTATCAACATACTCTTCAGGTAAATTGTTCATCATTTATCCTTTATCAGATCTCAATGGTGTAGAAAGTCTTAAACTCTCCGTCCTTCTCCAGGCGATTTACGAACTCTCTGTTCTCCAAAACTCCGTCCGCATCCAGGCTGTCACATCGTCCAATCCAGGGCTCGATGCAAACGAATGGAGTATCGGGACCCGGTGCTGACCACACTCCGTATACAGGAGCCTCCATGGTTACGGTAACATAGGGTTTCTTGTCCGCCCCCGCTATGGAAACCTTACTGATATCCTGGTTCTCCATAATAAGAGCATCACCGTCAAACAGATTATCACTTATGGGAAGGTATCCATCCTTAAGTTCAAAAACCGTATTTTTCTCATTTACAAGGCCCTGCTCCAAATCCACGCCACGGCTTACAATCTCATCCTTGTCATGGAAGATAACGAAGCAGTCCCTTCTCTTCTCATTCTCATTAAGAGGGCAAACGAATCCGGGATGAACTCCAAGCATGAAGAGCATCTCTTCTCCGGTCTCATTCTTCACAGTAAAGTCGGCCCTGATTGTTCTTCCGTTAATGGCAAAAGTTATATCAAGATTAAACTTAAAAGGGTATACCTTCAAGGTCTCAGAACTATCCTTCAAATTGAAAGTCACACTATCCTTGGTCTGCTCCCTCACCTCAAACACTGAGTTTGAAGCGAATCCATGGATTGGCATGTCGTATGTCACGCCCTTATAGCTGTATTTCTTGTTGATGCAGCGTCCTATGAAGGGGAAAAGTACAGGCGAGCACTTTCCCCAAAACTTGGTATCTCTGCCCCACATATAATCCTTGCCGGTCTTCTTATCCACCAAAGAAACCATCTGAGCTCCCAGCTCATCGATTCCTACACTGATTTCATCGTTTTCAAGTTTAATTACTGCCATTTCCTGTTCCCCATTCAGTTTTTATTTATTGCTCTGTAAAGCAATTCCCCGATTTTGTAGAGGATATATCCCACTATTACACCCAGGGTGTTAAGAATCAAATCATCAACATCGAAAGCTCCAACACCCAAAACCAGCTGCAAAGTCTCCACAGCCATGGAAACCAAAAAGCCTATGGCGGTTATGAGAAATACGCTGTGTTTCTTTCTCCAGGCAAAGGGAAGAAGAATACCCAAAGGTGTCAGAATAAACAGGTTGCCAAAAAGATTGGCAAAGCTGTTTAATGATGACCTGTATCTTATGTACATCTTGATGGTTTTGAAGGGAATAAAATTGGCGCTTGAAAGGCCAAAAGTGATTATGCTCTTATCCCATAACCTTAAGATATGATAAAACTCTGTAAGCGGATATCTGAATACCAGTATTTTTGCTGCGATAATCAGATATATCCAAAACAGAAGATAGAAAACTTTATTCCTTGTGTTCATGATCGGTCCTATCTATATCGGCCATATCTTCATCGGTAAGACGTCTGAAGTTATTGATTCCGTTAATCAGAATCTTGGCGCTGTTGATGGTAGTATCGAAGATTCCCTCCTGGTACATGGTATAAACCACGATTCCAACGGGGATTGCAAGGAGCATTCCGGGCACTCCGTCAACCTGGAATCCCACAAATAAGAGAATGACTGTAACAAAAGTAGGTAACCCCACTGAGTCTCCCACAACCTTGGGCTGTATGAGCTGCCTGAACAGCTGACTCACACCCCAAAGCACAAGAAGCCCGATTGCCATCTTATAATCGTTTCTTACAAAGGAAACGATACTCCAGGGAACCAGAGCCGTACCTGTGCCAAGAATGGGCAAAAGGTCAAGAATTGCAATACCCAAAGCAATAATCCACACATACTCTACCCTCATTATTACCAGTCCTGCGGCAATTATGAGAAATACCCAAAACTCAATGATGAGCTGCGCCTTTATATAGCCTCCGATGGATCTGGAGAGGCTTCGTTTTACCATGTTATATCTTATGTTTATTGCCTTAGGCATGTTCTTGTCGAACCATTCCCCAAGTATCTTCTTGTCTGCCACAAAGAAGTAGGAGGAAATAAGGCAAAAGATAATTCCTATTATCACAGCAGGCAGCTGCTTTGCGAAATTTCCTATGGCTGTGATTGTGGGCGAAGTTGCTGTAGAAACGATTTCCGAGAACAGTTCGTCCATATATGTGCTGATATTAACAGGGTTAAGCTTCGAACGTACAGGAAAGCCCTTAAATATCTTCGAGAACCAGTTTCCTGCTTCCGTCACATCACTTTCAAGCCTTGTCCAAAGTTCCGGGAATTCCTCCACGAAACCGATACCCTGCTCAATGAGAATGGATATGACGAAGTACAGAAACAATACCACTAGCGCAAGAACCGCAACAATAACGAAAACCGTACCTGCTTTTCTCTTTATCTTCAGCTTTTCCTCAAAGAACTTAACAATAGGTGAGGCTATGGCGCCGATAAGTGCACCTATCACAAAGGGAAGGAAAAACACAAGTATCTTCGGTAATGCGAATATTACCAAGAGTAACATTACCAAAGCCAATATCAAATTCAATGATACCTTCAAGTACTTCTTGAATGAATCGCTCATTATTGCTCCTCAATTAATGAATCTATAATCTCATATATCTCATCTCTGCCCTGTTTGCTGGTGGCAGAGAAGGGAATAACCATAGTTCCGGGGACAACCTTCAAGCCTTCCTTTACAGCCTTAACCTGCTTGGCAAGCTGGCTTCTGTTAATTTTGTCGGCCTTGGTGGCAATAACAATGGGTTCAAAGCCCTGCTTAAGTATCCACTCATACATAAGCTTGTCGTTGGCTGAAGGGTCATGTCGTATGTCTATAAGAAGAAATACTCGCCTCAGCTGCTTTGATTTGTGAAGATAATTCTCAATCATCTTGCCCCATTTTGCCTTCACTTCCTCGTTGGCCTTGGCATAGCCATAGCCGGGAAGATCCACAAAATAAATGGCATCGTTCACGTTATAGAAATTGATGGTCTGGGTTTTGCCGGGCTGGGATGATGTTCTTGCCAGGGACTTACGGTTCATAAGAGCATTGATAAGGGAAGACTTTCCCACGTTACTCTTTCCCGCAAAAGCAATCTCCGGTAACACATTATCCGGCAGTGTACTGGTTATTCCACAGACGGTTTCTAAGCTGACATTTTTAATAACCATTGTTATGTTATCCTCATTCTTCCCATGAATTATAACACCAATCAGGAAGGGGTGACAAGGGCGAAGCCCCCGTAATAAGAGTGTCTTGCGATAAATTTAAGAAGATATTAATAAAGGGCATCAACAAAGATGATGCCCTTTAAACTATTTTCTTTCTACAACAGGTTTCTCTGTTCCGTCCACCGATGCCTTAGTGATTCGACAGCTCACAATGGAATCATCGGAAGGAATCTCGTACATTACATCCATCATGATGTTCTCAACAATGGATCTTAAACCTCTGGCTCCTGTCTTATGCTTAACCGCCTTCTCAGCGATGGCATCCAGTGCATCATCATCGAAGGTAAGCTTAACACCGTCATACTCGAAGAGTTTTGCATACTGCTTAACAAGAGCATTCTTAGGCTCCTTAAGGATTCTTATGAGCGCATCCTTATCAAGGCCGTCAAGAGAAACATTTATGGGAACACGTCCTATAAACTCAGGAATAAGTCCGAACTTAACCAGATCCTGAGGTGTAACCTCTTTAAGAAGTTCAGAAATCTCTCTGACGTTCTTACTCTTAACCTCTGAGTCAAAACCGATGGCTCTCTTATCAAGTCTCTCCTCAACAATCTTCTCAAGTCCGTCGAAAGCACCACCACAGATAAAGAGAATGTTTGTGGTGTCAATCTGGATGAGTTCCTGATGAGGATGCTTACGTCCGCCCTGAGGAGGAACGCTTGCCTGAGTACCCTCAATTATCTTAAGAAGGGCCTGCTGAACGCCTTCACCCGAAACATCTCTGGTGATAGATACGTTCTCGGACTTCTTGGTAATCTTGTCAATCTCGTCGATATAGACGATTCCCACTTCGGCTCTGTCGATATCGTAATCGGCATTCTGGATAAGCTTAAGAAGAATATTCTCAACGTCTTCACCCACATATCCTGCCTCAGTCAATGTGGTGGCATCAGCTATGGCAAAAGGCACATTGATAATCTTGGCCAGAGTCTGGGCAAGATAAGTCTTACCTGAACCTGTGGGACCAAGCATAATAATGTTGCTCTTCTGAAGCTCAACCTCATTGGGGTTAGGCTCCGTCTGCTGCTTACCATGATGGTGCTTCTTACTTTCTTCCTCTTCCTTGTTGGCCTTAACTCTCTTGTAGTGGTTATAGACTGCAACCGAAAGAACCTTCTTAGCTTCCTCCTGGCCTATAACGTACTCATCAAGGAATGCCTTGATCTGGGCAGGTTTAAGAAGCTTAATGGTATTCTTATCCTCGGTAAAACCGTCATAGACCTCCTCAGTATTCTCATTGGGGTCTATGTCATCCATAATCTCACGACAAATGTCTACGCATTCATCACAGATATAGATACCTGCAGGTCCGGAAATCATCTTCTTAACCGCTTCCTGAGGTTTGCCGCAAAAAGAGCATCTAATTTTGTCGTCTTTTCTTCCGGCCATTATTACTTATTCTCGCTATCGTTAGAGTTCTTGTGATTGGTGATAACTTTATCGATAAGGCCATAAGCCAATGCTTCTTCAGCACTCTTCCAGTTGTCACGCTCTGTATCATTGGCAATCTCTTCATAGGTCTTGCCACAGTTCTCAGCAAGCATACGATTCATCTTCTCTTTGGTAGCAAGGATGTGCTTGGCTGCGATTTCAATCTCAGTAGCCTGACCCTGTGCCCCGCCAAGAGGCTGGTGAATCATAATCTCTGCATTGGGAAGAGCCATTCTCTTACCCTTTGTTCCGCCTGCAAGAAGGAATGCACCCATGCTGGCTGCCATTCCGATACAGATGGTGGAAACGTCACACTTGATGTAACGCATTGTATCGTAGATTGCAAGTCCTGCGGAAATGCTTCCGCCGGGGCTGTTAATGTAGAAGTGAATATCCTTATCGGGATCCTCAGCTTCAAGGAATAACATCTGAGCCACAACAAGACTTGCTGTTGTATCGTTTACTTCTTCTCCAAGAAAGATGATTCTGTCCTTAAGAAGTCTGGAATAGATATCATAAGAACGCTCACCTCTGCTGGTTTGTTCAATGACATAAGGTACTAAACTCATACTGTATACCTTCTTTCGTTTGAATTATTCTGCTTTCTTGGTTGTCTTCTTAGCTGCAGGCTTCTTCTCTGCCTTGGGAGCGTCAGCATCTGCCTTCTTGGTTGTTGTCTTCTTGGCAGCTGTCTTCTTCTCTGCCTTAGGAGCTTCTGCGGTCTCTTCCTTATCAGCCTTCTTTGCAGCCTTCTTAGCTTCAGCCTTTGCATTGTCAACAATGAACTCTACAGCCTTGTTGATTGCAAGGTCTTCCATAATCTGCTCTTTAGCCTTCTCGTTCTTTGAAAGAGTATCCTTGATTTCATCCACTGTCATCTGGTAAACCTCAGCCATGGACTCAAGCTCTTTCTGGTAATCTTCATCGCTTGCAACGATCTTCTCAGCCTTAACAACCTCTTCAAGAACAAGACGAGCCTGAATCTTACGAAGTGCGTTGGGCTTAACCTGCTCTAAGAGAGCTTCCCTTGTAGCACCTGTGAACTGCATGTACTGCTCGAATGAAAGTCCCTGAGAAGTAATTCTCTGAGCGAACTCATCGAGCATCTGTCTCTGCTGAGTCTCAAGCATAGCATCGGGAATCTCCATCTCAGAATCCTCAATGATAGCTGTGATAGCAGCCTCTTCCTTAGCAGCCTTAGCTTCCTGCTCCTTCTTCTCGCCGAGTTTCTTCTTAACGTCTGCCTTGTACTCAGCAAGAGTCTCGAAATCTGAAACCTCACTTGCGAACTCGTCGTCAAGCTTGGGTAATTCTTTCTCTTTTACTTCCTTAACGGTGCACTTGAATGTTGCTGCCTTGCCCTTAAGATCTTCTGCGTGATAATCCTCAGGGAAAGTAACGTTAACTTCCATCTCCTCACCGATCTTAGCGCCTACAAGCTGATCCTCGAATCCGGGGATGAATGAGTTTGAACCGATTGTAAGAGGATAATTCTCGCCCTTACCGCCTTCAAATGCAACACCGTCAACAAATCCTTCGAAATCAAGAACGATGTCATCATCCTTCTTAACGGGACGCTCAACGGAGATTGTACGAGCGTTTGCTTCACGCTCCTTCTCGATTGCTTCGTTAACCTCTGCTGCAGATACTGCAGTGTCGGGAGCTTCTACCTTAACACCTTTGTACTTACCAAGCTTTACAGGGGGCTTAAGAGCAACCTCTGCTGAGAATACGAAGGGTTTGCCTGCCTCAAGAGTAACAACCTCAATCTTGGGTGAAGAAACGATTTCCTCTCCGCACTCGTCATAAGCCTTGTCGTAAGCTTCGGGAATAATCTCGTTAGCGGCATCTTCGAAGAATACTTCCTTGCCGTACATATTTTCAATCATCTTACGGGGAACTTTTCCTTTACGGAAACCGGGGATGCTGATTTTGCCTTTGTTCTTCTGATAAGCCTTCTCTACTGCCTTCTCGAAGTCCTCTGTGGATACCTCGATGATAAGCTTAGCCATGCTTTTATCTAACTTCTCTACCTTTACGCTCATTTATTTTCCTCCTTGCAGCGTATCATTTCTACTTTATTTATATATTATTTAAAAACACACGGAAAGCCACATCCTAACGGACATGGTCGCAGTCATTGTAAGAGTATAGCATAATTCAATACTAAATTCCAGTATTTTTTTATAGATAAACTATAGCTTTTCCAAGGGCTTTGGAAGCTTCTTCTCCCTTGAAAACACTCACCAGTTTAAGACCCATATCAATGGCCGTGCCAACACCGCGGCTTGTAATGAAATGGCCATCCTCAACCACGCTGTCTGTAATGTAATTTGCTCCTAAAAGTCCGCTCTCGCAGCCGGGGTAGCAGGTTGCGTTTTTACCCTTAAGGATTCCAAGTTCGCCATAGACGGTAGGCGCCGCACAGATGGCTGCAAGCTTCTTGCCCTTCCTGTCAAAATCAAGGATTACCTTGGCAAGTTCCTTGTGAGCCTTAAGATTCTGAGTGCCAAGTCCTCCGCCCGGAAGGAAGAGCATGTCGAATCCGTCATAGTTCAAATCCTCAAAAAGAGCATCGGCCTTAACGGGGATGTCGTGACCGCCCTTAACAAGCTTGTCTCCCATAATGGAAACGGTGGTAACCTCTACATTTCCTCTTCTTAATAAATCAATGACCGTAAGTGCCTCAACCTCTTCAAAACCCTCTGCCAAAAATGCTGCTACTTTTGCCATATACTCCTGCTCCTTTTCGCTTAAATTCACAGTGTAAAATTACTTTTCAATTATATATCCGAGGCGCTTTCAAAACAAGGTTTCGACAACTAAGTTTATACTTTTTTAACTTTTTTATATGGGGTAAAGATGGTATAATTGAATTGAGTTAAGGAATATACTCGGAGGTTACAAATGGAAATAGAACGAAAGTTTACTGTTAAGACTATTCCAGAGGATTTATCGCAATATCCCTGCAAGCAGATTGAGCAGGCTTACCTTAATACCGACCCTGTTGTGAGGGTCAGACGAGAGGACGACAAATATACCCTTACCTATAAGGGAAAGGGCCTTATGGCCAGAGAAGAATTCACAATGGATCTCAACAAGGAGTCCTATTATCACCTGGCTGCCAAGGCCGACGGAAATATCATTTCCAAGAAGAGATACATTATTCCTCTTAAGAACCCCAAGTTCAGAGAGGGTGGACCTCAGCCACCGGCTGATTACACCTTAACCATTGAACTTGACGTGTTCGATGCTCCCTTCGATCCTCTTATTATTGCGGAGATTGAGTTTGGCAGCACAGAAGCCGCCGAAGCCTTCGTTCCGCCGGAATGGTTTTACGAGGATGTCACTTATGACACCGCTTATCATAACTCAACGCTTAGTACTATGAAGTTCTAGGTACAAACAAAGCCCCTGTTCGCTTGAACAGGGGCCTTCTTTTTTCTTTAGTGGTCTGCTTCCACGTTCCAGATTTCTTTTGCGTACTGGGCAATGGTTCTGTCTGATGAGAAGAAACCGGCTTTTGCTATATTGGTAAGCATCTTCTGCTTCCATGCTCTTCTGTCTTCATATGCTGCGAAGGTTTCATCCTTCTTGGCAATGTACTCCTCAAGATCGAGAAGGGTCATGAACCAGTCTTTGTTAATGAGCTCGTCATGAAGTCTTGTAAGGTTAACCTTATCGCCAACCTTAAGAACCTGAGGACTTGTGATGAAATCAACCGCCTCCTTGATGACAGGACTCTTCTTGTAGTAATCCTTTGCCTTGTAATCAGCCTTCTCGTAATGCTTGATTACGGTGTCTGAATCCTTACCGAAAATAAAGATGTTATCATCTCCCACAAGCTCGTGGATTTCCACGTTTGCTCCGTCGTCGGTTCCCAAAGTAACTGCTCCGTTAAGCATGAACTTCATGTTACCGGTACCTGAAGCTTCCTTGCTGGCAAGGGAAATCTGCTCGGAAATATCGCAGGCAGGGATTAACTTCTCTGCGTAGCTTACGTTGTAGTTCTCCACCATAACAACCTTCATGTAAGGGCTTACATCAGGATCGTTGGCAACGATATCCTGGAGGCAGAGAATAAGGTGAATGATATCCTGAGCAATTACATAAGCGGGAGCCGCCTTTCCACCGAAAATGAAGGTAAGGGGTCTTACGGGCTTCTTTCCTGCCTTAATCTCAAGATACTTATGAATAATGTAGAGAGCGTTCATCTGCTGACGCTTGTACTCGTGAAGTCTCTTGATCTGGATATCAAAGATTGATGTGGGATCCACGTCAACGCCTTCTTTTTCCTTAAGGTAAGCAGCAAGCTCTTTCTTGCGGTTCTGCTTAATATAATCAAGTCTGTTAAGAACGTCGTCATCCTCAATGTACTCAAGAAGTCTCTCAAGCTTATCCGCATCCTTCTTGTAGCTTCTTCCCACAAGCTCTTCAACATACTCAGCAAGCTCGTGGTTACAGCTCATGAGCCAGCGACGGAAGGTGATTCCGTTGGTCTTGTTGTTAAATTTGTCAGGATAAATCTTATAGAAGTGATTAAGCTCACTGTTCTTAAGAATCTCTGTATGAATAGCGGCAACACCGTTAATTGAATATCCGTAGTGAATATCCATGTGTGCCATGTGTACTCTCTCATCCTTATCGATGATGGCAACCTTGGGATCCTTATATTTAGCCTTGGCCTTCTTATCAAGCTCCTTGATGATGGGAACCAGCTGAGGAACCACCTTCTCAAGATACTTAAGAGGCCATTTTTCAAGGGCTTCCGCAAGGATTGTATGGTTGGTGTATGCGCAGGTCTTGCTTACAACCTCAATTGCCTCATCCATGGTGAATGCCTTGTCGTTAACAAGGATTCTGATAAGCTCAGGGATAATCATGGAAGGATGGGTGTCGTTAATCTGAATGGCAGCATAGTCGTACATTCTTCTAAGGTCGTACTGCTTGTCTTTAAGCTCCTTTAAGATTAACTGTGCAGCGTTGCACACCATAAAGTACTCCTGATAGATTCTAAGGAGATTTCCTGCCTCATCGGAATCATCGGGATAAAGGAAAAGCGTAAGATTCTTCTTAATCTCCTCCTTGTCGAAGTCGATTCCCTTCTTTACAAGAGACTCGTCAAGGGTCTCGATATCAAAAAGGTGAAGTTTGTTTCTTCCGTTTTCATATCCGATAACATCGATGTCATAGAGTCTTGATTTTACGGTAAAATCACCAAACTCTACATCAAATGTTGTCTCTGTCTTATTAAGCCATGAGTCCTTCTCAATCCACTCGTTCTTAACTGCAGTCTGCTTGTGATCCACGAAAGTCTGCTTAAACAGGCCGAAGTGATAGTTAAGTCCAATACCGTCACCGGGAAGTCCAAGTGTTGCGATGGAATCAAGGAAACATGCTGCAAGTCTTCCAAGGCCGCCGTTACCAAGTGAAGGCTCGGGCTCCTCCTCAAGAATGTCTGCAAGCTTCTTGCCCTTTGCTGCAAGAATTTCGTTTACCTTGTCATATATTTTAAGATTGATGAGGTTATTTGAAAGAAGCTTACCGATAAGGAACTCAGCCGAAATGTAGTAAACCTTCTTTCTGCCATCAATAACAGGTGTATCTCTTAAAAGCTCTTTGGTAACATCAAGCAGAATGTAGTAAATCTGCTGGTTGCTGCACTCAGATACCCCTTTGCCATATTTTTCGTTTGCCATTTTCTCGATAATTGTACCGATGTTGTCCTGCATTACCTCTTTGGTCATATCAGCCATTAATGACATATTTCTTTCCTCCTCTTCTGTTATTTAATCAAATCCAGATATTGAAGTTTGGTCAGGTTGTGGGAAGTGATGATTTTTCTTCCTTCCTCTCCTTGTAAAAGCCGTCCTATCTCCCTTACCGCCTCGGCGGAATTGTCTTTGAAGTGGATGCTTACAGTGTTCATCTGCTTGCCGGCGTAGGCCATTAACGCCACGCCTCCGAATCCGCAGACAGGATGGAATACATCCTCGTCCATAAGAGCCTTCATGGCTCCGATTGCCATGCAGTCCGTGGCACATACTATAATGTCCACATCTCTTGCATGCTTGATAGCAATTTCTCTTGCCTTAAGCTCTGAGAAGCCTCCGCACTCAACCGTCAGTACAAATCCCAGCTCCTTTTGAAGCTTCATCATGCCTGCCAGTCTTTCCTTTGTGACAAAAGCGTCCTCATCTCCTGTAATGTAGAGGACCTGTTCCTTGGGACCCAGGTTCTCTGTGATGGTCTTCTTGGCTACCTCGTACTGAGCCTTGGCCTGGTCAACCCAGATGCAGGATGTGCACTCGTTAACCATGGGGGCATCCACCATAACCATCTTGAACTCTCTGCTTTCTACCAGAGCGCTTATGACTTCATTATCCTTTTCAAGGCCATAGACGATTATTCCTTCAATGCTTTGTGAGTAGAAGTAATCGATCAGTTCCCTGGTGGACATATCCTCTATCATTGAGAAGAACAGAGTGATTACGTCTAACTTCTCCTTGCTTGCCTCCTCGATGGCACCTGCAATGTACTGCATGTCGATTTCATCGATGGCCTGCCTTCCCGTCCTTAAATTTAAAAGAAGAGCTACTCTTCCGGACCTCTTGGAAGAAAGGGTTGCGGCGGCGGCATTGGGAACGTAATGAAGTTTCTTTATCGCCTTGTGAACTTTTTTCTTTGTATCCTCGCTGATTCGGGGATAATTCTTAAGCACCTTCGAGACGGTGGATATTGAAACTCCCGCCTCCTTGGCCACATCTTTAATGGAAGTCATTTGCTTGCCTTTCAAAAAACCAATAAAAAGGGTTAGGAAAACGTTTTCCTAACCCTAAGATTACATTACTATTTTTCTTTTGTCAACACTTTTGTTTTGTGGTTTCCTACCCTAGTATTTTACCACACTTACTTCCCCTGAGAAAAGGGCTTCTTCCCTGCCGTCATCATATTTTACAAGGAGTCGGCAGGCATCGTCTATGCCCGTTACTTTGGCATAACCCCTGGGAAGTCTTTCATCATCAAGATTGGAGGAAATCTTTACATAGCTGCCTATGAGAATGGAGTTTTCTCTGTAGCCATCAAGATAAGGATACTTCTCGGGAAGCCTGTAGTCCTTATAGAATTCCGCAATCATTGCAGCATAAAGATTGTTCTTTAAATTGCTGTCATCCCTTTTGGCAAAAAGGGCACCTGCCTTATCCTTTATGTCCTCCGGGAATCCCTCGTAGGGCTCGTAAAGATTTATTCCTATTCCTATTATGACATCGGTAAGACTTCCGTCTTCTAAGGAAGTAACCGCCTCAGTCAATATTCCGGAAATCTTCTTTCCCTTATAATAAATATCGTTTACCCATTTGATTCCAACGTCCAGCCCCGTAACCTTTCTTATGGCTCTGGTGGTGCTCTCGGCTATCATACAGGTAAAGTTCATGGCCTTATCAAGACTCACCTCGGGATGTATAAGAAAACTCATATACATTCCTGTTCCTTCGGGAGAATAAAAGCTTCTTCCTCTTCTTCCCTTACCCTTGCTCTGGCTGTCTGCAATAATGATTGCATCCTTTCCGGGATGTTCTGCAGCATAGGTTTTGATAAGGTCATTTGTAGAGTCAACCCTGTCATAAACCATAAGATCCACATCCTTAAGGAAGGGCTCCACTTCCGCGTCAGATAAGGCTTTCGCGCTTATGACATCTCTGTCGGGCAGGGTGTTTTCCTCTATTATTCTGTATCCCTTATTGGTTACTGCTTCAATATTGTAGCCGTTCTTCTCCAGGGTCTTAATTGCTTTCCAGACTGCCGCTCTAGTGACGAACAGTTCCTTTGCAATGTCTTCTCCTGAAGTGAAGCAGCTGCCGTTTTTCCTAAGCAAATTTAATACAAGTGATTTGGTGGATTTGTTCTCTTCCACTTGTTTATTTCTCCTGCACGATTCGTTTCCTGCATGAGCTGATGGGATACCAGCTGCACCTGCTGCAGATATCATCCATCATTTCACCGGTCATCTTTTCATCGATTTCTTTGATAATCTCCCGGTAGTGATACTCCTTCTCTTCAATTCCGAAGTACTCAACTACCCTGTCATCAAACCATTTTACCTTATCCTGAGTCTCACAGCAATCTTCCCCAAGCTTATTGGGACATTTGCTGCAAAGTACATCTGTAGAATAGGTTATTCTGATGAGATCATCACCGTTTCTTAAACGGTCAACCACCTTATTCATGTTGTCCACGAACTCTTCGTTGTAACCCTTTCCGCTGTAGCCCTGGGTACAAAGGAGATGATGAGGTCGTAATACAAGAGCTTTATCTTCAGGGCTCATTACTTAAGAAGTCCTGCCTTTCTAAGTGCCCTCTTTATGGCCACGCCAAAGATTCCTGCAAGGACAATCTTAATGATGGCAGTAGGGATAAAGGGCAAAACACATGCTGCAAAGCCTGCGGACATGTTCTCCGCATTAATGGCCCCAAGGTAAACTCTCGCAAACCAAAGGGTACCTACAACATAGTTTAAGGCTGCACCGATTACCAGTCCTGCATAAAGGCAAACATAGTAAAGAGGTTTCTTTACGGTTTTCTCGCCAAGTCTGTCTCCAAGTCCTGCAAACAAAGCCATAAGAGGGAAGGAAATAATGAATCCGCCGGTAGCTCCCATAATAACTCCGAATCCGCCTGAGAAACCTGAGAACACAGGAAGTCCTACTGCTCCAAGAATCAGGTATAAAAGGGTTGCCACGAATCCGTCAAACCATCCGAGTATTATTCCCGCCAAAGGAATAATAAGGGTCTGAAGTGTCATGGGCACTCCACCGGGAAGAGGGATTCCCGGAAGCTGGGAAACCACACATATAATAGCCGTTAATATGGCGATGTAACAAATTCTTTGGGTCTTGCTGTTCTTTTTCATAATCTTACTCCATAACATTTAATAATTCCTCGAGTTTATGCCCGAGCCCTAACTAATATACCACCTCGGAACGGATTGTCAACCTATCTTCTCACAAAGGTTTACAATCAAGCGCTAAAAACTTCTATTTGACACTAATTTGATGTGAATTTCCCTCCTATTCTGCCCCTTTACCTGCCAAAAAGCCCCGATTTCTATTTCAGGCAGTAGGAAAAATTCAGCGTTCCCTGCCTGGATTCTCTATTTCATTAATTTAGCAGTAATCATTCTTCTCTTCTCTCTGCCAAAATCGCAATTTCTCATATTTAGCAGAGTGGTCGGCAAAAAAACTACTGCTAAAATTCAAACTTCTTCTTGTAGGCAGAGGCACCCCCAAAAAACCTACTGCCTAAATCAAATTTTGCCGGAACAAGCAGGAGCATACCCCAGGCCAGACCCCAAATGGACAACTTGATTAAAAGTCAGGTACTCCGAAAGGCTAAAAATGCCCAGTTCCGTCGTCTGCACTAAAAAAGGGCATCTACTGATGCCCTTTTTAGTGCGGATAACAGGACTTGAACCTGCACGGTCGCCCACCAGAACCTAAATCTGGCGCGTCTGCCAATTCCGCCATATCCGCGTTCGTAACACGGAAAATTATATCGTCTGAAGCCTTTCGTGTCAAGACAGCTTTCCTATAAACTCGCGTATTCTGGAGTCCTCTGAATTAAACATTTCATCAGGGGTTCCCTGACCCTTAATGACACCATCTTCCATGAAGATAATCCTGTCGGAAACCTCTCTTGCAAACTGCATCTCATGGGTAACGATGATCATGGTCATGTGCTTGGCAGCCAGTTCCTTGATAACCTTTAATACCTCCACCGTAAGTTCCGGATCAAGAGCCGATGTGGGTTCATCAAAGAAGAGAATGTCAGGGTTCTTGGCAAGAGCTCTTGCTATGGAAACACGCTGCTGCTGACCACCTGATAACTGATAGGGATAAGCATCCGCTTTATCCTCAAGCCCCAGCTGTTTAAGAAGCTCCATGCCCCTTTCATTGGCTTCCTTCTTACTAAGCTTATCAACCTTGACCAAACTGTCGGTGATATTCTTTAAAACACTGTAATGAGGAAAGAGATTAAAGTTCTGGAACACAAGACCAAAGATCTCACGAATCTCCTTAAGCTCATTCTTGTCTGCATATACACTCTTTCCGTTTACATCTCGAGCAGCATATCTGCCTTCATAGATAAGGTCACCGGACTCCATCTTCTCAAGCATAACAGCACAACGAAGCAGTGTGGATTTGCCGGAACCTGAAGGTCCTATTACGGAAACCACCTCACCCTTCTCAACGGAAAGGGAAATATCCTTTATAACCTCCAAATCATCGAAGGTCTTCTGCACATGGTTCATTTCAAGTAATTTCATATGCCATCCTCCTATCGATAATATGAAAAGGCTTTTTCAACGCGTTCCATGCCCCAGGCAACAATCGCATTGAAAATGTAGTAGAAAACTCCCGCAGCCATAAGAGGCATGATGCTTGTCTGGGCAGCGGAAATCTGTTTAGCAGTGGTGAACATCTCAGCCTGAGCAATAGCAAAGGAAAGGGATGTATCTTTAACCAAGGTGATAATCTCGTTGGTAACCGAAGGAAGAATCCTCTTAATAACCTGAGGAAGAATAATGAGGAAGAAGGTCTGGGCTTTGTTGTAGCCAAGCATCTTTGCAGCCTCATACTGCCCCACAGGCATGGACTCGATTCCGGATCTGTAAATCTCTGCAAAATAAGCGGCGTAGTTAATGGAGAAGGCAATGATTACTGCCACGAACCTATAGTTCTCTCCGATTCGTACGCCAAACAAAAGATTGGGTCCGAAGTACACCACAAGAAGCTGAAGCATCAGGGGTGTTCCTCTCATTATTGAAATATAAACCTTGGTGATGGTTCTTATAATGGGATTCTTGGACATTCGTCCAAAGGCCACTATAAAACCTAAAGGCAACGAAAAAACCAGTGTCAGTACGAAAATCTCGACTGACACCAGTAATCCTTTGCTTAGCTGAAATAGTATTGTTCCAAAAGTCATAAACCTAACCTCAGCAAACTTAAATGTTTACTTAAGACAAACTGCGTCGCTAAGGCCCCACTCCTCTGCAATCTTAGCAAAGGTGCCGTCCTTAACCATCTCCATAAGAGTTGCTTCAACTTCGTTCTTAAGATCATCATTTCCCTTAAGGAAACCTACGCCGTACTGCTCTGTGGCGAGCTTCTCATCAAGAATAACGAACTCTCCGTCTCTTGACTCAATCTGGTAGTTGGCAACACCGATATCCATTGCAACGGCATCAATAGCACCGCCTGCGAAATCAAGGAATGCTGTGTTGTAATCAGCATACTCGATAAGGCTTGCGAAGCTGTCCTTAAGATCAACAGCATCCTCGTTTAAAGCTGCAAGAGCAGATGAATCTCTCTGAACACCAACGTTCTTTCCAGCAAGGTCCGCAGGTGTTGTAATTCCTGAATCCTTTGTTACCACAAATACCTGGCTGTTATCTACATAAGGAACTGTCCATGTGTAAGCATCCTCACGTCCGTTGATGGTGAATCCGTTCCAGATGCAATCGATGGTTCCTGATGAAAGCTCCATATCCTTGGAATCCCAGTCGATAGGTCTCTTAACAAGCTCCCAGCCTTTTCTCTTACAAACTTCCTCTGCAAGAGAAAGGTCAAAACCTACATATTCTCCGTTGTCATCCATGTAGCCGTAAGGGGGGAATTCTGCATCGAAACCAACTGTAAAGGTTGTTCTTGAAGCTTCCTTAGAGCCACATGCAACAATTGAAAGTGCCATACATAAAGCAAGCATTAAAGTAATAATCTTTTTCATAATAGTCTCCTGTGATTGAATTAATGTTACGGTAGAACTTTATCATGTTATCACGCTAAAGTCAACAAGAAAAAAAATAATCGTCGCAGATACTACGACGATTCGTGAGCGTGCCGGGGTTCGAACCCGGGACAACTTGATTAAAAGTCAAGTGCTCTACCAACTGAGCTACACACCCAAATATTATGTTTCTAGCAGGGCTAGCTGGATTCGAACCAGCGAATGCAGCAGTCAAAGTGCTGTGCCTTACCGCTTGGCGATAGCCCTAAAATGCACAGACACAATCAGAATAGGGTGGATAGAGGGGCTCGAACCCTTGACATCCAGAACCACAATCTGGCGCTCTACCAACTGAGCTATATCCACCATAAAGACCGAAGTCTTCAAACGTGCCCGAAGGGATTCGAACCCCCGACCCACGGCTTAGAAGGCCGTTGCTCTATCCAGCTGAGCTACGGACACATAGCAATTGGTTGCTTGCGAACGCTTATGCCAAGCGCTCGACTTAAACGATTATAAAAGAATAATCAGCCTATGTCAAGCGCTTTTTTCAGCTTATGCCATCTCTTTTTTTCCGAATCTCCACACCGCCACCAATAAGGCCAGAGCAAACACCGTTACTGCACAGGGCAGAAATGGAAACAGCTCAAAGGAGGCTGTGTTTCCTCCGGATGAAAAGGCATGGAGGGAGCAGGAAACCAGATAGCCGCTGTAACAATAAGGATATATAACCCAGGCGGCTGTGTTTGCTGCCAAAAGTCCCGGAATAACCAGGAACAGATTCAATCCGATAGAAAAAATCTTCTTCTCGAAAAGAACGGTTATGGCCCACATACATGCCGTTGCCGGAAGCATTGTAAAAAACAGCTTCACGCAATTGCCAAGCAAATACCCGATCGGAAGAGCTTCCTCAACGCTCTTACTCTGCATCGCCACCATACCGGCTATAAGAAATACCAGGAAAAACACAGCTATCTCCATAGCAAGGAAGGTCAATACAACCCCAAACTTCGCCAGAGACATCCCCGCTCTGCTTACAGGGAGAGCCAGCATTTTTAACATACCGTTATTCTGGGTTTCCCTTCCCGCAATCATCACGCACACCACTATCATACTTAAGGGTAACAGGTAGTAGGCATAAACCAATGCACTCTGGATAAACATTGCCGCCCAGGCGTTGGTATACTCAGGCGTCAGATAGCTGCTTAAGCTTGCAACGCCTGATGCAATAACCAGAACCGGGGCTATAAATATTAATGGAAAAATCCACGACCTCTTGATTTTTGCAAATTCTATAGATAACATCCTCTTCTCTCCTTATTCTGCTTTCTTCTTTGATGAGCCAAGTATTCCGGCTATGAAAAACATAACAGTCTCAATTATTGCTGCGCTCATAACAGTCCCATTTATTCTGGCGCTCATAGCCACCGCAGGTTTGAACATAATAATGAATGGGTGGAGCATCATCAAAATGCTGTCACTCATATTAACCAATGCCATGCCGCTTAAGAATCCACCGACGCCTATTCCTATCGTCACCCAGATGTTTTCAGACAGTGAGGATATAAAAAGCATAAAGCTTGCCACCGGTAAGGACGTGATATATGTATAAAGCATGAAAAGCAAAAATACATCTGCCCTAAAGGCACCCGGGCCAAGCCTGTTTACACCAATCCACGCCAGTGCCAGGCCCTCAAAGGCCACGGAAACCAGAAAGGCTGTCAGTATAATCAAAAACTTGGAAGAATAAATCTTTTTCATACTTATGGGAAGCACATACATTTTTTTCACAGCGGCTCCGGCATATTCCATGTTGTAAGCTATGCTTGTGGCCACCACTATGGCAAACATATTAATGACCATCACAATTCCGTATAGCTGAGTCAAAAGTATATCCATGGGGTTTGCAGGCATACTTAAAAGTGAATCACCCCTGATGGCGAAATTTACAAGCACATATGCCGCACCCAGTATTCCTGATATCAGCAAAATCGCCGTCAAACCCGTTCTTTTTTCCTTCTTTAATTCCAAAGAAATCATATTATCGCCCTCTGTTTTCTAAACGCATTGTCCTCATCTATCATGGAAAGGAACATTTCTTCCAGGTTCTGATCACCATAGCCACGTTTTCCTGCTTCAAGTCTCAGGTAATCCAGGCTTCCTTCAAAAAGAAGGTTCCCGTGATTCAGTATTCCGATATCATCTGCTAAAAGTTCGACTTCCGATAACATATGGGAAGAAATCATAATTGTGCAGTTAAACATCTGTGGCAGTCTCTTAATGAGGTTTCTGATTTCATGAATTCCCGCAGGATCAAGGCCGTTTGTGGGTTCATCCAGTATCAAAATCGGCGGTTTCCCAATCAGAGCACCGGCCAGGCCCAAACGCTGTTTCATTCCAAGGGAGTATTTCTTCACCAGTCTGTCCCCAAACTCCGTTAAGCCCACAATTTCCAGCGCCTCATCCACATCACTCTTCTTAAGTCCAAGGATTTTTCTTATGATTTCAAGATTCTCTCTGCCCGTAAGATTCGGATAGTATGAGGGGGACTCTATAAAAGAGCCAATCTCCTTAAGAATCGCTATTCTCTCCTCCGGTATTCGCTTTCCGTCAATCAGAAATTCTCCTGCTGTAGGTTTGGACATTCCAAGGAGCATTTTCATTGTTGTGGATTTACCGGCGCCGTTTGGTCCCAGGAATCCGTAAATGCTTCCTCTTTTAATATGAATGCTTAAGTTGTTAACCGACACAAAGTTCTTATATCTTTTGGTCAGGTTATCTGTCTCTATAACATATTCTTTCATTTTGTGTCCTCCAATCTGTTGATAAGCTTAGATTAAAGGTCAATTCTTACGCGAACATGACGTCTACCTTACGATTACATTACAAAACGCCTTTTTGCTTTTTGCCTGTAAGAAAAGAATGTATAATAAATTAGGAAACGAGGTAAAAGAAATGGTACTTTCCGAATGCAGAATTCTTCTTGTGGATGATGAAAAGAAAATACTGGACCTTAATGAGAAGCTGCTGAGAGATAACGGTTTTACCAAAGTAAGAACCGCCTCCGGGGGCTACGAGGCTGAACAGATTATAGATAAGGAACAAATCGATCTGGTGGTTTTGGACATTATGATGCCTGAAATCGACGGTCTCTCCCTTTATGAATCCTGGCAGAAAAGGGGATTAAACATCCCTGTAATCTTTCTTTCCGCAAGGGATGAAGAGTCCAGCAGATTAAAAGGCCTGGGGCTTGGAGCTGATGATTACGTTACGAAGCCCTACACGCCGGAGGAACTTTTATTAAGAATCAAGGCGGTTCTTCGCCGTACCTACCATCTTACAGAGAATAAGGTGGTGGAGCTGGGAAGCGTCAGGGTGGACCTTTCTTCAGGAATCGTAAACAGGCCAGATGGTGACGTGGAGCTGACTGCAAAGGAGTTTCTGCTTTTTTCAAAGCTATATGACAACCGGGGCAAAATCGTTTCCCTGAACATACTGATGGACACTTTATGGCCCGACGGAAGCTACGGCCTTGAGAATTCTCTGATTGTTCACGTAAGAAGGCTCAGAGAGAAAATTGAGGAAGACCCCTCAAAGCCCGCTCACTTACAGACCGTCAGAGGGCTTGGTTACAGATTAAACATGTGAGGATATCTTTAATGAAAAAAATATCGGGCTATATTTTATCAATGCTTCTTGTTCTCGTGGCATTGGTCATGGCAAATATATTGGTCCTTGGGTTTATAGTTCTGAAACCATGGGGAACCAAAGATGCCCTTAGCGCGGAGAATATATCAGGCGGAGTCATCTATGAGAATGGCACCTATTCCATAAACCCCGAGGTGGCATCCAAGCTCGACGAACACTCCTCCTTCGCAATGATTCTTAATAATGAAGGAAAAGTGGTCTGGTCCTATAATTGTCCTTCCGAGCTGCCCTCCTCCTATGAACTAAAGGATGTGGCCTCCTTTAGCCGATGGTATCTGATGGACTACCCGGTTTACACCCAGATAAGAGATGAAGGATTACTGATTCTTGGGCTTCCCAAGAACTCCACCTGGAAATACCGTTTTGACTTCAGCATGACCACCATAACGGGGCTTGTCAGTGCCCTGCCCTTTATAATCCTTATTGACATTGTCCTGCTGATTCTTCTTCCAATCCTCATTACAAGGCATTGGCTTAAAGCCAGAGAGAAATCAAGGACCGAATGGATTGCGGGAGTCTCCCACGATATAAGGACACCTTTGAGCATTGTTATGGGATCTGTGGAAAAAGGAAGCGCCGCCGAGAAGCAGTGTTTCAGAATAAGGGATCTGATTGGGAACCTTAACACCGAAAATAAACTTGATTCCGGAACCGGCAAATGGAATAAGGAATCCATTGCCCTGGCACCTCTTTTAAGAGAAATTCTTTGTGATTACATAAACACCTACGAGGAAGATTACACCTTTAATCCCGAGATTGATGAAAGCCTTGAGGACTTTAAGATTAGCGCAGACAGTGCCCTGATTCGAAGGATGATTGACAATCTGATTAACAACTCCATTCTTCATAACGAAAAGGGCTGCGAGATCGATGTGACTCTGGAGAAAGCCCCCGGCGGAAAGGCGAAGCTTACCATTCTGGACAACGGAGAAGGAGCAGATGAGGTAAAAATCAAATCTCTCAACGCCGAAATAAAAAGTGACTACCTTCCGGAGCACGGCATGGGAATCAGGGTCGTAAAGCAGGTAGCCAAGAAATACAAGTATTCCGTTAAATTCTCCTCAGTACCGGGAGAATACTTCAAAAGCGAATTGATACTGAAATAATAAAAGCCTCGAGAAATGTTCCTCGGGGCTTTAAATCTGAATCGGGGTGACAGGATTCGAACCTGCGACCTCCTGGTCCCAAACCAGGCGCTCTAGCCAAGCTGAGCCACACCCCGTGACGAAAATCGCAATGAAAATTATATATCAGCGAAATATCACTGTCAACATTCTAAAGGTATTTTATCTCGGCAATTGCTTCCCCGTCAGAGTACACATAAAGAGCAGCATAACTGGGCCTTCTGCCCTCCTGTCTGGGGTAGGTAAGGCTTCCGGGATTAATGGTTATGAGGCCGCCCTCATTCTCCACCAAAGGCTTGTGGGTATGGCCATACATAAGTATATCAATGCCCCTTGCCCTTGCTTCCGCCTTTATGATTCCGTTGCCCATTGAAACATAATAATCATGGCCATGGGTAACCAGAACCTTCTTGCTTCCTATGTAGAACTCTCTTTCTCTGGGAAGTGCAGAAAAGAAATCGTTGTTGCCCATTACCATCTCCACTCTGCAGTTCACGGCCCTTGTGAAGGTCAGCTCGCTCCCCTCCACGTCGCCGCAGTGGATAATCATATCGAAGTCCTTCTCCGCCTCCAGAACCTTGAAAAAGTTATCATTCTGTCTATGAGTATCACTTATAATGATTACTTTCGTTCTGCTTTCCATGCTTCGACTTCCTGTTTCATTAATCTTAGTGCATTTCCTCTGTGGCTTATGGCATTCTTATCCTCGGGAGAAAGCTCTGCCGTGGATACATCCCTGTCAGGAAGATAGAAAATGGGGTCGTATCCGAAGCCGTTGGCTCCCCTTTCCTCATATCCTATTCTGCCTTCAATCTTACCTTCAACAACCTTTGTTGTTCCATCAGGAAAGCATGCAGCCATGGCGCAGACGAATCTGGCACTTCTCTTTCCCTCAGGCACTCCCTCAAGTCTGTCTATCAGGTTCTTATTCTTGATTCTGTAGGAGGTATCCTCTCCCATATATCTTGCGGAATAAACTCCGGGCTCTCCGTTTAGCGCATCGATTACAAGTCCCGAATCATCAGCCATAACTATGGTATCGCCATCGTTCACAAGCCCTGCAATTCCCTTTGCTTTAATAAGAGCATTCTCGGCAAAAGTCTGTCCATCCTCTACTATATCGGCTTCGATTCCGGCTTCCTTCATAGACAAAACTTCTGTGTCGGTTTCACCCAGTATCTCGCGAATTTCTCTCATTTTGTTGGCGTTACCCGTGGCAAAAATAATTCTCATTACTGTTCCTCTCGGTTATAAACTTCTAAGATTCCCTCGTAAAGGCCGTCAGCAATTCTCTCTCTGTAGCTTTCCTTATTAAGAAGAAGGCTTTCCTGAGGGTTGCTGGTGTAGCCCACCGTCATTACAGTGGCGGGAATCTGAGCGCAATCCAGCTCGGTATAGTCCTCAATCACACCTATGGGCGCATGTCCGGTGGTGAAAACCTTAAGTACCAGACATCTTTCTATTGTATCAGCCAATACGGCCCCGTCAAGTTCCGGAGTATAGAATTCCTTATTATAATAGGAATCAACTCCGTAGTAATCGGGGTTAAGATCAGTATCGGTCTGAATCTTTAAGTAAAAATCAGCATCTATGCCGTTGGCAATATCAATCTTATTGGAAGCGTCAATAGCCTTTGAGGCCTTGGTAAGGTTGTAGACTCTGATATCCGCATCTTCAAGCTTTTTCTCTAGTTTGGCAGCTATGTCACTGCTTATGACATCACTGTCACAATCAATGGCAACCACTTTGTCATGCATATCCTTGGGCCTTCCGATGGTTATGGAAAGCACACCGTCCTCAAGAGTGCTTAAGCATTCATAGAGGCCATTCATTCTAAGCTTAAACCATACGCCTCCTCTTACCTCCTGAAGATAAGCTGTTATAATGCCCGAAACATTTCCCTCTATTGACTTCTCCGGATAATCAAGGGCTTCGGTCCTGTCCACATAAATCCAGATTTCCCCGTCCGCTATTTTGTTATCAATAATAACGTCCTCTGCCTTAACAGTCTCAGGAACCTTTAAGGTAAAAGCCGAAGTCTCTCCATCCGTGTTTGACAGTGTCAGAATCGTTACGTTTGAAGGTTCGCCGTCCTGATCGGCCTCCGTAAACTGAGAAGCAGAATTGGCAATAACAACCATTTTACGGGTAGCATAAAAGACCATGGCGCCCATAAGGGTCACAGTCAGAATAAGACTCCATATTAAGGTCTTTCTTGCCAGGGATTTGGACATATTTTACTTCTCCCGTCTGGGCGGTTTAGGACCCATATACTGATAATAATACGTCTTCATCATGCCGTTGTAAATCTTTCTGTTCTTATCCGCCTTTTTTCCAATGGCTTTTTCCGCTTCCTCATAGGAGGTGATTAAGAACATACTCCAGGAATCAAGGGCTTTATAGCGCTCTCCCAAAGTTCTGTACAGAGCTCCCACAGTTTCCTTTTCCTCAAGTCTTTCACCGTAGGGAGGGTTGGTTATTATGAAACCGTATTTCTTTGAGTGGCTAAGGGAGGCCACATCTCTTTGCTGGAAGTGAATAAGATCCTCAACCCCGGCTTTTCTCGCATTCTCCCTGGCAATTGAAACCATGTCAGGGTCAATATCATACCCCTGAATATCAGGAGCCACGTTGAGATCCACCATATCCTCAGCCTCCTCCACAGTATCTTTCCAAAGGGAGGGCGTTATTATTTCTTTCTGGCTCATTCCAAGGAAGCTTCTGTGCATACCGGGAGCCATATTTGCCGCCATCATGGCTGCCTCAATGGGAATGGTTCCGCTTCCGCAGAAGGGATCCACAAGAATTCTGTCCCTATTCCAGGGTGTAAGCATTATAAGTCCACAGGCCAGATTCTCCGCAATGGGAGCTTTGGCCTTAAGAAGTCTGTATCCTCTCTTATGAAGGGAGTCACCGGTGGTATCAATACCCACAGTAACCTCGTCTTTCATAATAAATACTCTTAAGGGAAAAGATGCACCTTCCTCCTTAAACCATTCAATCTTATATATTCCTTTAAGCCTTTCAACCATGGCTTTCTTCATAATGGACTGAATGTCGGAGGGAGAAAAGAGCTTGCTCTTAACACTTGCAGCCTTGGCAACCCAGAACTTTCCATCCTTCGGGATATAATCTTCCCATGCAATTGCCTTGGTTCCCTCAAACAGCTCATCAAAAGTCTCTGCATGAAAGCTTCCGGCCTTAATGAGAATTCTTTCTGCCGTCCTTAAATTGACATTAGCCCTTGCCACAGCCTCCTCGTCTCCAAAGAAGCTGACACGTCCATCGCTTATCTCAGAAATGTCATAACCCAGGTCTATTATTTCTCTTTTCAGTACCGCTTCCATACCAAAATGGCAGGGTGCAATCAGTTCAAATCTTCGCATTTTAGCCTCTCACCAAAAAAAATTAAAAAAATCTTAAAAAATTTACTTCAAGGGTATTGCATTTTATTTATTGTTCTTATATAATCTTTAGTGTAAATAGAGGTTAACCCTTCATCTCCTCTATTTGCAGACCCTTATATATTAATTATTTATACTCCCCTCATGATGGCCATCGTTCCCGCGATGGCCATCAATCTTTTTATTGGCCATTCGCGTGTGCCGGAGAGTGTACGCGTGCGTTAGAGGGCGCTTTTAAAATAAAAAGGTATGCATCTAAATGCATACCTTTTTGGTTTTAATAACGTGCGTTAGAGGATTCGAACCCCCGACCTTTTGGTCCGTAGCCAAACGCTCTATCCAGCTGAGCTAAACGCACAATCTTTACAACAGAAGTTATTGTATCGAAGTTTGCCTAGCTTGTCAAGGATAATTTACTTCTGTGCTTTAAGAATCTTAACGATTCTGCTGGTTCCCAATCTGCTTGCTCCCAATTCAACAAACTTCTCTGCGTCAGCAATAGATGAGATACCACCTGCTGCCTTCATCTTAACATTGGGACCGATGTGCTTTGAGAAAAGCTCGATGTCCGCAAATGTAGCACCGGCAGTTGAGAATCCTGTGGAAGTCTTGATGTATTCCGCACCTGACTCGGTAACAACTTCACACATCTTAATCTTCTCTTCGTCTGTAAGAAGACAGGTCTCAATGATAACCTTTAAGAGCTTGCCGTTGCAAGCCTTCTTAACCTGCTTAATCTCGTCAAGAACCTTGTCATATAAACCGTCCTTAACCCATCCGATGTTGATAACCATATCAATTTCGGAAGCACCGTTTCTGACAGCATCCTCAGTCTCAAACACCTTAACTGCAGTGGTTGAATAACCGTTGGGGAAACCGATAACGGTACATACGGGAATCTTGCCCTGTAAATAATCAGCTGCCTGCTTAACATATGAAGCGGGAATGCAGATTGATGCTGTCTGGTATGTAACCGCATCATCGCAAATTTCCTTAATCTCTTTCCATGTTGCCTGCTGCTGAAGCAGTGTGTGATCAACTTTGCTTGTGATTTCTTTAATATCCATTACTTTACCTCCCGGCTTTCGCCGATTCCTATTCAATATGGCTTTGAATATAGCCTTCTATCTCGTCCTTTGGAATGGACAATGCAAGAGAAAGCTCCGAATATAAATAGTCCTCAGCCATCTTGAAATATCTTTCATCAGTGGCTGTAACCTTCTTGCCCTCTCTGATTCTGTCTTGCTTACGTGTATAAAGAGTCTTGATTATGCGAACCCATTCACGGCTCTCGCAGCTGCTTAAGCACTCCTTATACTTAGCCTCTCTGGCCTTGTCATTATCAACCCAAATTTCCTCAATTGAGGGAATATCGGAAATCAAATGGTCAGCCTCGTCCTTGGTCATAACTTCTCTCATGACGGTCTTGGTGCTGTCAACAGGCACATAAACAATGCTCTGCTTCTTGTCCGAAGGAAGCAGCACGTAGTAAAGTCTGTTCTTATCAATTCCGTCCATGGCCAATGTTGTTACATCGTTAACCTTACAAATACCTTTGTTACCGTAAACTATAAAATCTCCTTTATTAAACATTTTTCCCTTCCTTTATATTGAAACCGTTAACACTCTCCACAATTAACAGTTTACCAAAAAAGGAAGGGATTTTCTAATGTTTTATTTATTTTTTTCGAAGAAGTTGTCTACGATAGAAACTATTTTTTCAGGAGGAAGGGATTTAAGAATGTATCCCTGAGGGTTTAAAGCTATAACCTTTTGAACGCTCTCCTTGTCATCCTTGGCTGTAAGGAAGATTACCGGGATTTTGGCTGTGCTTTTCTCGGCTCTGATCATCTCCATCATCTGAGGGCCACCACATATTGGCATCTCATAGTCAAGGAGAATCAAATCCGGTTTACTCTGACCCAAGAAGGCCATGGCACTGGCCGCCGAATCCACTATGGAAACTCTGTATTTCGGAGCGAGCCATCCTCTTACCGCATGAAGAGTGGGGCCTGAATCATCCACCACAAGGATGTGTTTCTTTCCGTCCTTAAATGTGTCCTCATCGTCCGCATGTCTCAGTTTATCCGCCAGATCCCTGGCACCTATGGGCTGATCAATGGCGGCATGTATAAACTGATTGGGAATAAAAGCTCTTACGCTTCTGGTAAACTCAGGATATCCTATAACAAACAAATCCAGACCGCTTCCCGCACAGGCACTGCTCATATAGTTGAGCATTATCTTGTTGTCCATCACGTCCTCATCTACGTGAAGAAGAAAAGATCTGTCTTCCAGCATATGCTTTCCGATGGCCTGAGAATCAAACGGAATAATATCGCAGGTGATTCCCTCCCTCCGAAGGCCATCGGCCAGGGCATTAACCATGAATGCCTTATCATTGCCGATAAAGTATATTTTTTCGCTCATGTCCTAACCTCTACTGCAAGTCTTTAAGTAATAATATAATATCATCTCTGGCAACTTCCGCAAGTAAAGATTTCAATTTCTGATAAACAGGCTTAAAATCATCCGGCATGCGATAGTTCGACAGCTGGTCGAAAACCGCTTCCGCCATCTCTGTATCAAACTTCTCCTCACAGGTATAAATGGTCTTTATGGCGTCCTTTAATGCCTCCTCACTTATGAGGGGTTTCTCCGGATTATCATCCCCTTCGAACAATTCCGCAAGGGGTTCTTTTATTCCCCTGTACAAAAGCAAAAGGTCCTCTGTCTTATCCTTCAGTTCGTATAAGGAAACGCTTCCACCCTTTTCTTCCAGATCCTTTGCCATGTTTGAAAGTGCCACATAGCCCATAAGTCTGGCTGTGGTCTTAAGCGCATGAACCTGGGTAACATATCCGGTCTGATTATTGCTTCCGAAGGCTTCCTCGATTTTTCTGGCCCTCTCATCAACAGTATTATAGAATTCCTCCACAACCTGAGCATATATTTCAGGAGATCCGCTGGCAGCCATTCCTGCGGATATGTTGATCTCCGGAATCTCAGCAAGTTTTTCGATGAATCTGTTTTTACCATCAGATTCCTTTTTCTCTTCTACAGGAGCTTCCTTGATTTTCTCAATAGGAAGATATCTTAACAGAATTCTTTCAAGTTCAATGGGAACAACAGGCTTTGCAATATAACTGCTGAAGCCCTCCGAAAGATAAAACTCTTTGGCTCCCGAAATGGCATTTGCGGTAAGGGCAACAAGAGGAGTATCCTTATTGACTCCTTCTCCCTCTTTTATCTTTGCTGCAGTCTCGAGACCGTCCATATCAGGCATCATATGGTCGATAAGAATAACGTCGTACTTATTCTTCTCGCACATAAACAATGCCTCTCTGCCCGATGAAGCAGTATCTATTGTCATGAGAGAGTTCTTAAGGAGACCCTTTACAACCGTTAAGTTAATAGGGACATCATCCACCACAAGAATCCTTGCTTCAGGCGCTGAGAAGGTTTCCTCATATGCATTCTTTGTGGCATCCAGAGTTCTCGCAACAGCCTCGTAGTCCCCTATATAGGTCCACTCCTTAATCTCCTGTCTGAGGGTAAATCTGAATATACTTCCCCTTCCAAATTCACTCTCAACTTCAAGCTTCGACCCCATAAGTTCCAGGAGCTGCTGAGTAATGCTGATTCCAAGGCCGGTGCCTTCAATCTTTCTGTTCTCGGCTTCGTTAATACGCTCGAAGGGTTTGAAGATTTTCTCCATGTCCTCGGGCTTTATTCCGATTCCCGTATCTTTAACACTGTAGGTAATATTGACAAAATCGTCAACCCCCTCCGTTCTCTCAAATCCAACATTGAGGGTTACCTGACCTTTTTCCGTATATTTTACCGCGTTGGTAAGAAGGTTAATGGCAATCTGTCTGATTCTGTTTTCGTCACCCCTTAAATATCTGGGGGTTTCAGGATCTACGTTAATGTACAGATCCAGGCCCTTTGCCTTTGCTCTTCCCACAATCAAAGTTTCCGTCTCTCGAAGGAGCTCCGCCAGGTCATAATTAGCCTCGATGATTTCCATTTTGCCTGATTCTATTTTGGAAAAATCCAAAATATCGTTAATAAGGCTTAAGAGAACCTGTCCGGAATTTCTCACATCAAGCGCATACTTTTTGATGCCGTTATCCCTGCTTTCCCTGATAATCATCTCATCCAATCCCAAAATGGCATTGATGGGAGTTCTTATCTCATGGCTCATTCTTGCAAGGAATGCGGACTTTGCTGAAGTTGCACGCTCCGCGTCCTTCTTTGCAATCTCCAATTCCTGCATTGCCGCATTTAATTTGCCGTAGTCAGGGGTTTCCAGGGAGAAAAGAATAAGAAGAAGGGCGAAAGATGCCGCGTAATAAACGCATAAAATATCCGGAGCAATAAAAACCTGGGCAATAATGCCCAAAGACATGGCCACCGCATATCCGATTACCGCAAAAAGCTGTCTCCAGACGAATTCACTCTTATGCCTGATGGATGCGCCCACCGCAATAAACATGTAAGCAACGGGGAAAAACTCTCTGACATGTCCAAAGGGAAGCCATACAAGCGCGTTCTGTCTTGTTCCGTCAAAATAATAAAGGAATGGGTGAGTGTAGTTGATTATCAAGGCCAGAATAGTAGCTACAGCCGCAGCATAATAGAAAATGGTTGCCATGAGATGGCTTCCCTGATTGCTGATATAAGAAACACAATAGGCGTAATAACTGTTGAAATTCATTACCGCAGCCACCAGAAAAATTCCTGCTATAAGATGGCAGAAAATAGGTGATGTCGAATTGTAAAAGGCGGCGCAATAGGCCAACATGATGTGGAAAAATGTCACGATCATGGTGGTTATAATAAGCTTCTCAAAATTTTTAATGGAAGGCTTTTGCAGATACCTGGTTTTAAGAAAGATAAGCATAAACAGGCACAGCAAAAAACTCATATATTCGTAATGGCAATTATAAATCATACGGTTTTGGCTCTGCCCCCTTATCTATGCTTATTAAAAAACTTTGCAATCGAATCAATAATAACCTTAGGCGGCGAAGTCTTTAATAAATATCCTGCCGGCTTAAGTGCCAAAACCTCCTTGACCGCAGCGGCATCGTCCTTGCTGGTGAGGAAAATAACCGGGATATTGGCTGTCTTTTCCTCTGCCCTTATCATCTCCAGAAATTGAGGTCCGGAGCATATGGGCATCTCATAGTCAAGAAGAATCAAATCCGGATTGTTCTCCTGCAGAAAGCCTATTGCCATGGCTGCCGAAGAAGCCACCGAAACTCTGTATTCCTTATCAAGCCATCCCTTAATCAGTCTAAGCGAAGCGCCGGAATCATCTACCAGAAGGATGTGTTTCCTTGCATGAATCTGCAAGGCATCCAGAGAATGAACTTCCAGCTGCTTAAGCATTTCATCAATCTTTATAGGTCTCTCAAAGCTTCCCTTAACCACATCGGTCTTCAAGATTCTCATGAGTTCGAGAGTCTCATTCTTATATCCTATGATATCAATCTGTTTATGGGTGTACAGACAATAGCTTTGAAGGATATTCAAAGCATCCCTGTTTTCGTCAATATAATCCCCTGCCATAAGGAGAATGATATCCGGGTTAACCTCGCGAAGTGAAGTGTCGGTAAAACTCATGTCAGACGTGATAATGTCATATCCGGCTTGTTCCAGGGATCCCTTAATTGATGTAATCATATAAGAATTAATTGACTCCCCAATAAACAAAATCTTTGCACTCATGTTAAGCCTCTCACACAGATGTATTTTTTAAACATTCATTTGCATAATCGATTACACCGTCTGCATCATAATTGTACAACGCATTGCCCAATTTTTCAAACGATTCTGATATTTCCCCGGGCAATTTGAACGTTTTGATTTCGGCGACAATCTGATCCGCTCTGTCAAAGTCGAAGCCCTTAACAAACTCAACCAGGGTTTCCACCATTTCCCTGAACATATTTATGTCAATGGGCTCCAGGTTCTCATTTCCGAGACCATGTTTTTCCTTAAGGGTCTCAATCACTTTCTTAAAGTGGAGAATAAGTTCTCCTTCCTTCTTATATATCAGCTCTTCTCGTCCCTCATCGCCGCATTTTTCAAGATACAGAGCTTCTTTTGAAACCCCCGTTGCTCCAATCATTCTGGCGGTGTTCTTAAGAGCATGGACCTTTATTGTGTAATTCTTTATGTCACCGTCGGCAATAAGATCGTTAAGTTCCTTCACTATCATCTTCTCATTATCAACGGTATCTTTAACAACCTGGAGGTAAGTTTCCTCGCTTCCGCAGGCCTTGATTCCCTCAGCCTCGTCAACAATCAGCGCAAGGTCTTCCTCTGTGTCGAGCTTATCATCAGGAAGAAGCTTATAGATCATTCTCTCAAGCCTTGCTCCGTTTATGGGTTTGGACAGATATCCTGCAAAACCCTCTTTTTCGTAATATTCCTCTATGCCGGGCATGGCATTGGCAGTCAGAGCCACCACCGGAGTATCCTTGTTAGGTCCAAACTCGGATCGCAGTATTCTTAAAGTCTCAACTCCGTCAAGTTCAGGCATTCTGTGGTCCAAAAGGATAACATCGTACTTTGTATCTTTACACATTTCAAGACACTTTGCACCGCTGTCTCCAACGTCCAAAATCACCCCGGTTCTCTTTAAAAGTCCCTTTACGACAGTCAGGTTGACAGCAGTGTCATCAATGGCAAGAACCCTTGCTTTATGGGCTGTAAACAAGGCTTCGCTCTCTGCCTCAACAGGCACCTCAAGTTTGTCGACATCAACCTTGCCCACGGGTTCCGGACTGACTATCCCCTGTTCAAGAACAAAGGAAAAGGTGCTGCCCTCTCCGTAGACGCTGTCAATGGTAAGGTCACTGCCCATCTGTCGAAGAAGCTGAAGCACAATGCTCATTCCAAGACCGGTTCCCTCAACGGTTCTGTTTCTGTTCATGTCAAGTCTTTCGAAGGGCTTAAAGAGCTTATCAAGCTCCTCCTCCTTCATTCCTATTCCGGTATCCCTGATGGTGATAAGAAGATTTGTTTTCTTTTCATCAATAGGATTGGATCTGATGCCAAACTCCACAAAACCCTTTTCTGTATATTTGACTGCGTTGGTCAAAATGTTTGTAATGACCTGTTTTATCCTTACATCGTCTCCGAAGAGTTTGCTGGGCACATCCTCAGCAATATCCAGCTTCAGCTTAAGATTCTTCCCCTTAATCCTTGGCATAATAAGGTTAACCAGGTCTCTTATCATACCTATGGTTTCATACTCCTGAGGAACTATTTCCATCTTCCCGGCTTCAATCTTTGAGAAGTCCAAAATGTCATTGACTATGGACAGAAGATTTTTGCCTGCATTCATTATATCGTTGGCGTAAGCTCTGACAGTCTCGTCGGTGCTCTCACGAAGAATCATCTCATCCATTCCAAGAACCGCGTTAATAGGCGTTCTTATCTCATGTGACATGGATGATATAAAATTGGTTTTTGCCTCGTTTTCTTTCCTGACCCTTTCAACTTCGGCTCTCAGATGCTCGTTTCTCTCAAGCATCTCCTGCTCGTATCTTTCCTCTTCCTTTGCCTTTTTGAACCTGTCCTCCACATTAATGACTACATCAGTCTGTAATTTGGAGTTGCTTTCATAGAGACTCAAAAGCTCTATTCCAAGCTCGTAAGCCGTCTGGGAATCCCCTTCAAACATGGCACTTTCAATTCTCTTTTTATAGAAAGGTGATGCGCCCTTTATAGGAATCTCTTTGTTTCGGCATATGTTTATAAGGAAATCCAAAACGTCGTTAAGTAATTCCCTGTCATTCATTTTATCCAAAACACCGATAAAACATATCAGGGCATCCTCATGCTTCGTGTAATCCTTGAGGTGCTGCAGCCTCGATTTGGCTATGGCAATATTGCTGTTAAAGAACTCCACATCTCCCATGTAATAGCCATAAGAAGCAAGAAAAGTATGAATATCAAAAGCTGGATAATCTCTGTTAGAACTTCGTATATAGTCAACATACCTTTCAAGCTGCTTAACGCATTTCTTGAGATCGTAACTCTTTTCAATGGCAAGCAATGAATAGCCCTTATTGATAAGGAATTTAGGGTACTCATCCCTGTCCATATCCCAGTGTCCGCTCATTTCCATATTTTCCTGAGCAATATCACTCATTTCAACGGCTTTGTCATAACACTCATACCGCCTGTAGAGAAGTGACAGTCTGTCGGCTATAATGGCCGCTCCGTAGTATATGTTATTATCCCTGGAAAGGTACATGGCTTCATAAAGATATTGGATATGTCTTAAGGTATCCCCTTTCTTCTCCACATACTCTGCCAAAGTCAGATAGGTTCTGATTAAAAGATCGGTTCGCCCCACCTTCTTCTGGTAGTTGATGCCCTCAAGAGCGCACCTTTCAAGGCCGGTATCAGCTCCGGTCACCTCCAGATACTTAAGATATGCAGCATAATAGGAAGCAAGCAAATCATCTGCCTGCTCCTCAGCAGCCTTCTCAAAGAGCTGCTCGCACAGCTCCTTAAGCTCATCAATATCCGTTTCCTCCGTCTCATCAAGAATTGCCCTTAGTCTTTCAAGCACTAAGTCAACTTCTTCACCATGACTGACTTTAACTTCCGCTGCCATGACCAAATCTCTAATCTCCTACAACGTTTAGATATGCCAGGTGAGAGTTATCCTCCAGTCTCACTGATGTCATAACTACTTTAACCTTTTTAAAATAGCCCGATTTGTTCTGTACCTTATTGGTAAATTCGTGTGCGCTGTTTTCATCAAGGAGAGCTTTCTCAAAAGAGTTCATGAATTCTCTTCTTTCCATGGGATGAATGACTCTTTCGATTTCCTTCTCGCTCCATCCGCTTATTTCTTCCTTGGAATAACCAAGTAGCTGGCTTAAAGTGTCACTGACTTTAAGGACACCCATCCTCGGCCTTTCATTAAGTTCGTTGGATGACTGCCATGCACGGATAAAACAGTTTCCGCAGCCCTCATTTTGCATGATATGGGCCATCTGTGCATTTGACAGTCTTATGGCATCATTAATCAGCTGCTCGTCAGTTATATCCAGGAATTGAATGTAAAAAATATGCCTGTCATCAACCCGGCTGAGTTCCTTGATGGTGGCCTGTACCCATTTTTCGGCATGGGTTGTTCTCTCACTGGTTCTAAACTTAATCACTATGTCGTTTTCGATACCGATGTTGTCAATTATTGTTCTTATGTTTTCTCTTCCTCTGCCCTTAATGAACTCATTAAAAATATCCTGAAATTCCCTTACAGATAAAGGCTCATTGCTGAAAATCTTAGCCGCATCATTGTTGATCCTGGCAATTATAAGGTTCTCGTCCGATTCGTCATACTCAACAATCGCCGCAGGACCTGAAAACATCTCAAACATTATGCTTTCGTAGGATGATGAATCATAGAACCTGCCGATATCTATTTTTCCTGTGGAAACCTTCTTTTCAAAAACCGTACTCTTCTCTGTATTTTTCAGAAGCTCAACAAACTCATGCTCCTTAAGATCCTCAGAAAAAAGTGCTCCCTCACCAACATTTATACCTATACTCTTTAAGAAACCTGCCTGGGCTTCATTTCTTACATTATCAGCCTCTGTAAACACATCAAGATCCTGAGTCATTCTTGAAATGGCAGAAAGAACCATTCCTCCTCTGTCCTCATTTTCCTCATCGGAAGTAAGGTTATCCAGATCAATCCTGATAACTTCGATACTTCCATCAGTCAGAACATCAAGGGATGACTGGCCTGTACCAAAATCGCTTATGGCAACCTGATAACCAAGATTTCTTATAAAACGGAGTCTCTTTGCAAGTCTTTGGGGGTCGTACTCCAGTGACTTTTCAGAAATGGTAAATCTCACATGATGATTGGAAATCTTATACTTATCCTTTAACTTTGAGATCTCTTCAATCATTCTCTCATCGAGGGCACTTTTCATTGACATCATAATGTCAAGTTTGGGGAATTCCACACTGGAATCAAGCCAACGCCTTATTGTTTCAAAAGCTTTGGTCCATATCCTTATATCCATATCCTGGATGAGGCCATTTTTCTCCGCTATGGCCACATACTCTTCATATCCATAGGTCTTTCCTTCGTGATCGACCCAATGACACTTAACCTCACCACCCACCAGAGTTCTGCTTGCTATATCATATTTGGGTCTGAAGAGAATACTGAACTCGTCATTTACCAGGGCCTTCTGGATTTTGGAAATCATTTCCGTTTCATGAGAAATAGCCGCTTTTAACTCTCCGGAAAAATAAGTGAAAGTATTTCTTGCAGCTGAAACCTGGATTCTGGAGGCCATAAAGGAATAGTTGACCATGACGGATATGTTTTCATCCGTGTTTTCTACGATATTTATTCCAAATCTCATGGTTACAGGCTGTTCAATTCCCAAAGCCTTGGCGTCAAATCTTTCAAGGCTCGTCAGCCTGTTGATATTCTCCGGAAGATACTCCATGAAAACTGAGAAGTTACCTCCTCCGAAATAGCCGCAGAGGCCATCTTCCCCTACCATCTGTCTTAGTTTATCTGCAACCATTCTAAGGACAGCATCTCCCTTTGAATGCCCGTAAATATCATTGATTATACCTAACTTATTAACGTTTCCGCCACAGATGAAATACTTCTTATCTGGGTTGGTTTTTACCCTCTGAATGACCTTGCCAATATAAACCTCACTGTTATAAAGGTTTGTGAGCTGGTTATACATGTAGCGCCTGGACATGACGTCATTCATGTAATGAATACAGTTCTCCTTTCGGCTGTATCCATAGGCAATGGCGCTGGCCATATCCTTACAGGTACTGTATCCGCAGGAACCGCAGTCGATGTGACGTTTCTGCTCTGTATCCTTAAGCATTGTCTGGTAGATTTCATCGTATGTACTTTCAGGGATTCTGTAAGGCTGGATATACTTATCTCCGTAATTCCTGACGAAATCTTCATATTTAAGCTTATTTATTTCAGTATTAATGTTGTTGATTAGCTCCCAGATCTGCTCTCTTTCCGAAAGCTTGTCGTTGACGTCATATTCCTTGTTTCTGGAATTTGCGAATCTGGAAAAAACCTCCACAGCGTTATAAGCCTCGGTATCAATACCGGGGCCCAAAAGGCATCCGTCATGGCAGGCCAGAACCTCAACTGCAAGAGGCTGCATTACCTCATATTCCGGCTTTGAATACATCTCGAGCTTGTCAAAGGTTTCCTGACTTAAATCTGAATAGAACTCCAGTTTCTCGGAGATACTGAAGAAAAGTCCCAAAGCTTCGGTAAATACACCGGGAGCAGATGACAGTTTACCCATTCCCTTAGGGGTAATGTCGGAGCGTCTCTCGTATCGCTCTATTTCCACATCCTTCAGGCTGTTCATGAGGTTCTTTGAGGATACAAAGTATTTAACCTCACATCTGTCCTTAATCTCCTCCATCTCGCTCATTCTGGAAACGCAGGGTCCTAAGTAGACCAGGTCGTTTTTATCATTAAGATATTCCCTTGCATAGATAACGGTGCTGGCTACCGGAGAATGCACGGGGATTATTTTCTTCACAAGAGACGGATGATAAAGTTCTATTGCATCCACAAGCGAAGGGCAGGTGTTTATTATGAATGCCTTCTCCGAAGGCGGTGTATCAGCGTTGTCCTTTAAGTATTTGCCTGTGGTCCAGAAGGCTATCTCAGCGCCGAAGGAAGTATCATACACATGCTCTACTCCCAATGAAGCCATGTATCCCAGGGCCTGATAAGCTTTTTCCCCATAAAACATAAAAAAACCACTGTCGACAACAAAGGAGAGTTTGACGCCTTTTTCCAAAGCTTCCATAACCTCGTTGATGTTGTCTTTGTAATTTCTGGCACCATGTGAACAAACGTCGATGCACACACCGCAATTGATGCATTTTCTCTCATCAACGAGGATTTTCCTTTTATCCGCCGTTCCAACCGAAACATTGGCGCCCAGAATCGGGCAATGGGTAACGCATTTATTACAAGCTATACATTTTTCATTGGTATAGACGGTACCGCCGTTGTATCTAGCCATATCTTTTCTCCCATTTATACACTGGATTATTCAAACATTGCCAAAACCATGGTTTTGTTGAAATGGAATTCGTTTAGCTGTTCTCCAAAACCCGAAAGGGTTACAAAGGTCGGAAATCTCTCGGTCATCCTGTCTGCGAAGTCGTCCACGACGCCCATTTCCTCGAAGGTTTTGGTCCTTCCGGCACAGTTGATCACCAGGGCAAATTCAGGGCTCTTAATAAGTTTCCTGCAGTCATTGGTGGTTCTTTCAAAGACCTTCTTAAGATTATCAAGTTCAAGAATTGAAACCTTGGTCATGTTGTAGACTCTGGCGAGATAAGTGAAGGAACCGTCGTCATTAATGGTGTTTACGTCGGTGATAAGTACATCATTTCCTTCCAGTCTTCCTATGGGATGACCCTCCAGCTTCTTCGCTATATCATCATCGTTTGCATGGAAGATTTCCTCCATAACCTGAAGAGCCGGTCTGTCATTAAACTCGTAGACCTTCCTCTCGGAAATGTCTACATCTGTTACCACCAGCTGCTTATCCGTAAGCTTATAAATGTTTTCCCTGTATAAAGCAATCTTTCCCTTGAGATTTCTGATGAACATGAAAACAGTGGCATCCTTATAGACTTCACCGTTTAATGAAACCATGGTTTCCTTGTCCCCGAATTTGCCTCCTGTGGAGCCGCCAATAACCCCTACATTTGTGCCCTTTAAGGCCTCGTAGAAGGTATCAAGGACAAATTCCTCAGCAATAATAAAAGCAGGGGTAAATTCAACGCAAATAGTGTCCTGTGTGGATTCAAGAGCATTTAGCGCGTCCGTAACCCTTTTAACATAGTTCATGGGATGCCTGTTTATCTCCTCAAGATATCCGCAGGAAATCTCAACCCCTGAGAACAGTGCCATTACAGATAATCCGGCGTGGCTCATCTTTCCTTCTATCATGTTCATATATGTGGTGCTGCCCATTGTTACGGTTGAAGGATACTTCTCTCTAAGCATCCTGGCGGCCTCAGCAAATATTTCCTTATTAGAAAAAAACAGCAAAGCCTTAGGGAGTTCTACTTCCGCGTCGATCTTGGCGCATACTTCCTCCACTGCCTTTGCTGCATCAGGGTTTATACTCATCACAGAAATACATCTACTCATAGGAACCTCCTACATCGCATATGTCCCCCTATATCAACTATTCATTTAATCCATAAAGTCCCCCGGGTTATTTCATGTGCGGTACCGCATTGGTTGCAGTATCGCATTGTTTGCTGTACCACTTTGTTTGCAGTATCGCATATAAGGAATTTTACCACATTTGTTTCTACAATGCAAAGTATTCTGATTATTTAAGTGAATTTTGATGGTTGTTGTTCTTTTTTGCCTTTATTGACGTTGTCTTCCCCCGCTCCCCCCTCTTTACTTCTCCCTGGGCTTCCTCTTGGCCTCCTTGGGCCTCCCTTGGCTTCCTCTGGGCGGATAAATTTCTTCCTCTCCTTAGATTATCCGCCGTTTTGGTTTACATAAGATGTCACTTTCTTGTGTCACGCATAATAAAACCCCGATTTTGTCGTTTTGTTATGCTCTTATGGCCCCAAATTACCCCAAATAAGGCAAAAATAGCGGATAAATCCGGGATTTCCCCTGATTTATCCGCTATTCAAGCAAGAATTAGTTAACATAACACTTTTTAAAGCATAACAAAATGAAGAAATCACATTTTTATTATGAGTGGTGCGGTTTTCCTAAAGGATTTCCTCATGTTTTTCCTCAAGTTCCAAATGAGTCTTGGTCCAAGTATTATGCGGCAAGCCGCCTTTCTTGGCAACGCTGTTTAAGAGGATTGCCAGGAAAATTGGGAAATAAACAATGCAGGCAACCGTGAGAACGGTGCGATGAAAGTTTGCTGCGTCAGATGCCATATAGCTGATTGCAGTATTAATTACCAATATAGCAGAGATAAAAATCATCATAGGCTCTGCAAAATAAAGAAGCAAGTTTCTGTAGAGCAATTCTCTGCCGGTTACCTTTCTTTCTTTGTCTGCATCGCTCACAATCTTCACCTTTACAAGGGCATTTCCGATGGTCTGCTTCTTCCAATGTCTGGGAAGCCAGATAAAGTATCCCGCCAAAATCAGAAGTTTGAAAAGCTGAACCTGAAGCATATCCGAGAAAATATACTTCTCAAAGAAGTGATATGCCACATAATTCACTCCCAAATTAATCACATTACATACAATCCAATCCACGGAGAACGCTGTAAACGCACGGATAATTCCAAGCTTTTTACCCCTTTCTGCGGCAACTGAATCCATATCATCCACGGAGGGCAGAAAACGCATAAGAATCGGCGCCATCCAGAATCCTATCATGCACCCAAGGGTATTGTTCATGAGATCATCCACGTCAGGGCAGCGGAAAGCATATGGATATATGCCCCACACACCGGAAAGCTGAGTCATTTCATAAAATAAACTTGTTAAAAACCCAATTCCTACTGCCTTCTTCCAGCTTACTCTAAAGTAATATCTTAGGTAAAAACCAAGAGGAATCTGCATAACGATATTAGCAATAATCTGGAAAAGCATGAATGATTTTAATGCTGCTTTCCAGTTGGCTGCCACAAACCAAGTGGATGTATCACCTGCCACAAAGCCGGCACTTCTCATGACAGCCTCTATATTATTAAATAATTGATTATTAAACTTTACCGGTTTACTGTTAAGCACTTCTTCAATGGTCGGTAACGGCAAAAGCGTCAGGAAGAAAGCGCACATCATATAGAATACAAAGGAAAAAATCACCGTTGCTCTCATTGCCGAAAGGCCGTTATACTTGCGATAATTCCAAACCAAAAACGGAACAGTGATCAAGCAGGCAACAGTGGGAAAGAGCATAATTGCTGATACAATTGGAAAAGAATAATTTGATAATGTTGATAACATAGCTACTCCCTCATTTCATGCATTACATTTCAAAATGATATCAGCATTTGCCAAGCTTTGCAATTCATTCTTACTATGGATTCAAGTAATTTCAGAAATACAAAGAGCTATAAACGCCGCATACACGGCATTTATAGCTCTTCAATTTGCAGTCGGCGTTCGAAATCCAACTATTTAATTATTTTGCTCCATGCCAACTATAGAGTAATAGTATTTAATTAAATCCATAAAACTCCAATCGGTTATCTCATCTTCCCTGCCTTCCACATAAAGAATAGCGTTTCGCCTCATTTCATCATCTCTCCATGCTTGGAATGAGACATCACAGCCTTCAAAAATAGCCTCATTGGCAAATCCTGCTTTAATCGACTTGTCATAACGATAATTGCACTTGCTATGCGATAACCCGGATAGTGTAGATACTATTCCGGATCTGTACAGTGCCGCATCTCCATGTGTTCCGGCCATATTACGATACTTTCGAACGGTATCATGCACAACTGAAGGCATCTTGTCGGTAATGTCCAGCGTTCTATGGTATGGTTCATTCACTGCAAGAGGAATATAACACTCGTACGAATTATCCAAAATGCTTCCTTCTGTATTGAGATATGACTTTATCGAATATATAGGGTCATATTTAAATCCTAATTCTTCGCCATATTTTATGTACATATCCCAATCAGCAGGGTTTTCTACAGTGCAATATTTCGGATTGTTGCTATCTGAATCATCAACAAACACTGTATTATTTGGTATAGTAATATACTCGTTGAGAGGAACTAGTTCATCAGTAAAGAAAAGGCACTCTCCTGACATAAACGCAAATGTATCATCATCAAATCCCCACGTAAACCTTACTGTATCACCGGTATTTGGATCAACAGCATCCTGCTCAACGTAATTAAATGGCGTGCTTTCAAAGTAATAACTATCGTATCCACAAGATGGTATATATGCCCATACAAATGTTCCGCTGTCCTCTGTAACTACAAGATATTCCTGATCAGCGCCCTCAACGTAATTACTGTCATATACAGAGAACAGAACATAATCCTTCCCATTAAATTCAATGTCCTTATATCCATATACATTCACTGAATGTCTCGCTGAGCCATAAACTTTCGAGCGTAAATCTCCATCTGCATTAATCTTTAAAGCCTCCTTAATATCCTGCGTATTATAGTTCAAATCAATATCAAGAATGGCTATTTTATCCTGATCAATATAATTCTTAACATTTTGAATCGTATTCCAGGAGTACAGTTTATCTCCCTCACCGGTTGTCCCTTTACTAAAGTAACATCCGGATTCGGTTGACACCTCGAAATATCCGTCTCGGCTCAAGACTGACCCTGTATTTGCAATTGTTTTTCCGGTAGCAAAGTCATGATGGCTATGTGAAAGATGACAGTAGTCAAAGGTCTCATTATTCTTAAGATTGGCAAATGCCCATACAAAATCAAAATAATCCTGTAGTTCTGGTGTCACCTCAATGTCTCTCAACCCCTTATCATACAGTGTTTGAAACGCTGAAGTTTCGTTGTAGTAATGACCTACCTGTCGCATTGTCTTTTCCGCTAAATCAGGGCGTGATGCAATATAATCATTAATAGGCTGTATGCTTCCATTATTATAGACATTAGCCACAATCCATGCATAGCCTAAGCAATGATTATCGTTTTCAAAGGGGAAGAAATCATCATAAGTTACCTTACAGCTATTGTTTATGTAATCTACCAGTATCTCCTTATTAAGCTCGGCATTATCCAACATATCTTTTCTGTCCGATAAATAGCTTTCCATATCATACCAGAAAGCGAAAATACGGCTATATTTGATGTGCCCCTCTTCATCTTTCTTTTCAACTGTATAAGGGGTGCAGTAGGTTGAGGGAGGCAATATGTTCTTACAGAAGGATTTGATTGTCTTAAATCTCTCCTCTGTAACCTCCTCTACATTATCAGGATATAAATAATTACGTTCCCTATGAGCACTAGGTTTTTCACCGTCGGGAATCGCCAATTGTCCTTCGTTATAGGCTCGACAAATTTCCTTTTTCACCGCCAAATCAATTTCCTCATTTCCGGAGGGAATCATATAGGCCTTAGGCTTTTGTTTCATCGTTTCCCATATCAGTGAACTAATTGCTATAAAGTCACCATCATACTCAAGGATAGGATTATTCGAAAACTTCTCAATAGTCTTTTCCCAACCGACAAGTTCTTTGAACTTCTTTACATTTGAGGTTTTCCCAAATTTAAAAGCACTATTAATTGAGTCAAAAACGCCTGTATCTCCTTTTGCACAAACATAAACTGTATCCCTTGTGGAGCACAGATGATACATTGCATTATCAACATTCATGTATTTTCTGTGATAGTCAGAAGGATAATCAAAAGAAACCGCGTTTTCTTCATGTCTAAGTTTGGGAACCGTATATTCCAAGGTTTCACCATTTTTAACTACAATAGCCACATCATTCTTATCTACATCCAATCCAAGCTCTTTGGCATATGTTAAAAATGGCGTTAAATCAACTGAGAGTCTGTTTCCCTTTCTGTAACTGCAATCGAAATATCCCAGGCTTCCGGAAATCCCATTGTCTTCATACTTAAATTCTAGACAGTTAAAATTTCCTCCAGGCTGTATATCTCCAATGTATGTTCTAAAATAATCATCATAGTCTTCGTAAGTACAGGTTACATATTCTCTTGATAACGAGTCTCTACTGGGGAGCTCACTCACTTCGCGATCAGCTTTCTTTGATAAGTCTAATCCGAGTTTTACTTTCTCCCCATCAGCATATAAATCTCCGGCTGTTGACATTTTAAGCGGGTCAGATTTATAAAGATTAATTTCATCATTATCGGAAATGCCGTCCATATCGGTATCAGCTATACCAACAACATAGCACTCTTTTTCATAATCCCAGTTATAAGAAAGTCCCATGTTCCATGCTTCTTCATTGGTAAGACCTTCTACTCCCGACTCCGCAGCAAAATCCACTTCGGTAATGTTGGTGTCAAGGTTATAGCCTTGCAACCATTTCTCACTACTATATCTTAAATTCTCCTTCTTTAAACGAGATTCCTGTTCATCCTTGATTCCCGAAAAAAGCTTGTAAATTTCAAATATCAAGAAAATGCCCAGCCCAATCAGCAGGATAAGTAGAACTCTATGTTTCTTTTTCTTTGGTTTTTCAGAATTACTGTTTTCTTCAGGCACCTTATTTTCATCTGTACTATTAATGTCGTTCATTATTTACTCCTGTCTGCCTCGTCACTATTTGCTTTTTGTTTTAACGACAAAACATGGGGGTGCAAAGATACTTCATATGCACCCCCATATTAAATCTATTGTCCGCTACATTTTGTATTTATCGAAATTGATTTCACCGATTTCAACGCTTCTATTGGCTGCCATATTGGCCTCGTCAATAAATTCCTCTCGCTTGAAGCGGAATATTCCAGCCACTATATTGCTGGGGAATTCGGAAATAGCCTCATTATACTTTCTGACTGCAATGTTTAATAAATTCTTGCATGCAGCTATCTCTGCATCACACTGCTGAACCTTGGTAACGGCCATTCCGTAACTAGGTGTATTTTTTAAATCCGGGTATTTCTGTCCGCAAGCCAAAAGCTCCGTTGTCTGGCTTTCTCCGACAAGTTGCTTAATAGCCTCGATATCATTGTGATGTGCTACGCTCAGCATTCCCATTGCATCGTTAATTGATCTGGAACGCTGCTCATTATAGTTTGAGATATTGGATAACTGTTCGTTTACCCTTTCTCGAAGCTTCACAAAACTATTTCTTTTCTTAATCATCCAAACGACAATCAAAACAAAAACGATGATTGATATTATAATTTCCACTAAAAAATCCTCTCTTTCTATTTATAGATAAAACGATTCTCGTTCTCCATTTGATTCTTAAAGTCACGCATGGCATTAAAATAACGTCTAACTTCATCGAAATAATATCTGATATCAGTACACTTGAAATCCAACTGCTGTGATATTCCAATTACCTCTTCCCCCAACACCATTTTATCTCCCCAGATTTTATGATCTATGTTCACAAAGATATTATTTCCAAAAATCCTGTAATCCACTTTTTCAATTCCGCTTTCAAGGAAAGTTGTAATCATAGATGCCGAAAAGTATGTACGAGCCTTAACCTCATTTTTCGTATAAACTCTATACTTGTCATTAAATTCATCAACACCAACGTCCAAAACGGTATATCCATTATCCGTATATTCTTTATCCATATTCTCTAATACTTTCTTAATATCCCACATGTAGTCGGATTCAGGCTTTTGAGGGATGGATTTAACAACTATATCACCATAATTATCCATAGAAGAGAATACATAGGTAAACATATTTCTCGTTCCTTTTATATATCCACCTAGCGCGGGCATATCCCACTCTTTTAAGTTCATCTCTATTGTTTCCGGATTTACACTTGTGCATCCATACTTAATTGCCTGTTCTTCAAGGTACTTATTTCGCAATGGCGTGTACTTCTCCCGTAATGCTTCCCATATTTTCTTAGCTTTATCTTCGAAAATCTTGATATTCAAATATTTTATTGATAAGAAAACACCCCATAATATAAGTCCGCCAACGATAGCAGCAAGCAATACAGATTTTATACCCATGATTGTTCCAACAATTAATCCCAAAATCAAATAACATATTATGGATAAAACCTTAAGCACTCCATGAAATCCGCTCATATCAAAATCGAGTTGACCATGAAATCGATCATCCCAAAAATCTGCTATTTTAGCATACCTTCGCCCTCTCTTAACAAAATCCGCATCTTCTAACTCCAGCTTAATATATTCCGCTTCTGTCAACACAGGGCTCTCCGATGTTTTTACATTTGCATCATTATTTTCCGATACACTCATTAATTACCTCCAAATTGCTTTTTGTTGTCATTTATCCAAGAACAAATTAATAGCTTAAAACGCCCAAATAAGCATAACTCTCCATGTTAGCCGTTTATGGCTAATACATATATTAGCAAATAACGGGTAATATTGCAATATGGGAGATGATAAAAATAATGATTTCATATGACCCATTGTGGAATACTTTAAAAGAAAAGGGAATTAGCCAATATCAGTTGATTACTTATTACCATGTAAGTGCAGGACAACTGTCACGGCTTCGAAAGAACTGTCCAATTAGCACACATACCGTTGACGTATTGTGTGGTATATTAGATTGCTCAGTAGATCAGATAATGGAATACATTCCAGACAACAAATAAAGGCCATCGCATAAAACGCGATGGCCTAATTCATTTGAAATGTGTTACCTTATTCCTATAATTCCATGTATATTATATTGTTTGTCGCATCTCTTCCAAAAGCTCCTGCTGGAATTCAGGATCTTGTGTGGCTCGTCTTAAATCTTCTAATCTGTTATTATCGATAAGGAATGCAGAAAGCGCATTCAGTTCTTCGGTTGCCTCTTTGCGACCCTCTTTGCGACCCTCTTCTTCGCCTATCTTGCGGCCCTCATAAATTGCATCCTGGATAAAAAGTTCTGTCCTCATATACTCGCCTCTCAATTCATTGTCCATACGTGCGACTCTAACAGCATCATCCAACTCTTCAGTAAGCTCGTCATCCGGCCTACCTGTGTTAATATAATTATACAGCCTTTCTACATCCTTGGGCAAGGTCGATTTCTCACATGCCGTTGTGTTAAAAAACAGCTTCTGAGTTCCACTTCCAAGTTCCAGTCCCGGAACCTCATCGCACATCTCTGTGAAGGCATAAAGCGGCAATCCTTTTCCAAATGGATCAAACGTACAGATAAAGATAATATTGCTATCCCCTAGCGATCTATACATTGCCTTCTCATTAAATGAACTCATATCAACAAGAGCCTGATAATATCTGCTTCTTTTAGGAAGGCATAATTCATCCAAGGACATGTTATTAAGATTTTGCATCTCTGCATCATACTGGGTGTTATTCTCCCTCTCCCTCGCAAAAATATCAAGCCTTATTGCCTTACCGTCCTTTGTCATCTTCACTGTCTTCTCATTTTCGGGAATTGTCAGTTCCCCAATTGGCCTTTGCAAAAGAGTTTCCAAAACCTTTTTACAGAGTTCTGGGTTTCTCATTACCGCTCCGAACATAAAATTGTCTGAGAACGATAATTCATCAAATGATTTCATAATACATCCTTTCCGGGAGCACCCAATGCTCCCAATACACTATATTTATGTTTAAGCAGGGATTTCATTGGAATACCGAGAAAGGCATCCTCAAGTGTGGCAGAAGCCACAGGAAATGTACTTGCGATTAGAATATCATAAGGAAATAAATAATGCCATTAAAAGAGGATAAAACATTTCTAAATTTTTCATAAAATACAAATAAAAAACCCAAGGTTTTCCTTGGGTTTTAATTTGCTGCCGGCGACCGGAATCGAACCGGTACTGTATTGCTACAACGGGATTTTAAGTCCCGCGCGTCTGCCAGTTCCGCCACGCCGGCATATTTAGTTTGATGGCTTTCGCCAAACGACCCGGATGGGGTTCGAACCCACGACCTCCGCCGTGACAGGGCGGCGCTCTAACCAGCTGAGCCACCAGGCCTCGTTATGAGCACTTAGTGACCGTATTGTGGTCACTTACGTGCAGTATTAAAAAATAGTGGACCTTCGGGGACTCGAACCCAGGACCGACCGGTTATGAGCCGGTTGCTCTAACCAGCTGAGCTAAAGGTCCATAAAATAGGAATCTGGTAAAACTTCCTATAAAAAAAATGACTCCGACGGGAATCGAACCCGTGTTACCGCCGTGAAAGGGCGATGTCTTAACCGCTTGACCACGGAGCCATAATCATTTTTAAAAAGTTATTATTCACTTTTTAGCTCCCCAAGTAGGACTCGAACCTACGACACTTCGGTTAACAGCCGAATGCTCTACCGACTGAGCTATTGAGGAATATTTGTACCTTCAAAACCGATACCGAATCAATCTAAACCAATCTAAACAAACCTTATCTGGAAAAGCCCTCGACCGATTAGTAAGCGTCAGCTGAACATGTTACCATGCTTACACCTCACTCCTATCTACCTTGTAGTCTTCAAGGGGTCTTACTTTCTTAAAGAAATGGGATATCTCATCTTGAGGGGGGCTTCACGCTTAGATGCCTTCAGCGTTTATCCCTGCCGGACTTGGCTACTCTGCCATGGAGTTGGTCTCCAACAGATACACCAGCGGTCCGTCCACCCCGGTCCTCTCGTACTAAGGGCAGCTCCTCTCAAATATCCTTCGCCTGCGCCGGATAGGGACCGAACTGTCTCACGACGTTCTGAACCCAGCTCGCGTACCGCTTTAATG
>FMWZ01000008.1 GCA_900103495.1 Lachnospiraceae bacterium G11
ACGCTCTTTCTCTCCATATATCCGCCACATTTACTCTGCTACTACAAATGTGATAGTTATTAGACTTCGTTGCTTATTGCCAACTTGTCTCTCGTAGCCTAGCCTTATATGTGATTTCTGTCCGTCGGACCAGAGATTTGCTTGCAGCTTCCTTCAGATTCCACCTCACGATGGACACCCTTGCTGTTCAGCTATACACTTCCCACTATCTGGGCGTGTTCGGGACTTGCACCCGTTAGAGCGCGCCCATGGCGCGCAAACAATAAAAGGGAGCGGTCATCCGCTCCCTTTATTATTTCCGGTTTTAGTCTACGATTTTGATTCTGCCTTCGCCGTAAGGATCTGAATACTCTTCTCCTACTGTTCCCTCAAGCTTATCAACAATGTAGTTAATAAGAACCTGGTTATCAATCATAACGCTGTCAAGAAGCACGTTGTTGTCGGCGAACATTGTATATCCGTCACCCATGTTGAGTAAGAGATAATCATGACAAGCAACTGTGTAAGTCTTCTCAAGGTCAAGAGGCTCCTCTCCAACCATAATATCCTTTACTCTTGCATCGCCGTCAACCTTTACAAACATCTTGTTCTCATCAAGTACAACAGGTGACTCAACATTTACGTCAATTGTAAATGAAAGACCTGATACCTGTAAGAATCCGCCGTACTCAGCAGGAAGAGCATTGGCTGACATCTCAAGTGCTTCATAAATCTCCTCACCTGTAGCTTCAACCATGCACATGCTGTTTCCGAAAGGATGTACCTTGATAATATCGCCGTATGTGATATCGCCTGCATTAATTGTGCTTCTTACACCACCACCGTTTACAAATGCGATGTCAGCACCGCTCATTGCACGATATGCATCGGCACAAAGGTCACCAAGGTTGGTCTCTGCAACACGTACGATTCTCTCGTCTGTTGCAGGATCTGCAATTACGAGATCAACATCTGTGTGTGCTACGACTGTATCAATAATCTCCTCGTTCTCCTCGTTAACTGCATCGATTACATCCTGCATGGTTCCTTCCTCGGAAACCGCATCATTAACGAGAGTAGAGTGAAGAGTCTTGTCATTGCTGATTGTAAGAACACCAATGTTTGCAAGCTTGGTTCCGGTTGAAGTAAGAATCACTTCATTTCCGTCCTTATCCTTAACGTGCTCTTCTACCCATACTGAGTGAGAGTGTCCGTCAAGTACAGCATCAATACCTGTTGTGTTCTCAATAACTTCTGTAGACATCCAAGGTGAGCAGTCAGCTTCTGTTCCAAGGTGTGTAAGTGCAATTACAAACTGAGCACCGTCAGCACGAGCGCCGTCAACTGCTTCCTGAACACATGCATATAATTTTTCTCCTGTCTCATCCTGCTCAAAGGAGTAAATGAACTCGCCATTGTCATCCATGAAATATGCAGGTGTTGAAGTTGTTAATGTCTTGGGTGTACATACGCCGACAAAAGCTATCTTAACTCCATCAACTTCTTTGATGACATAGGGCTCAAAAACTGCTTCCCCATTCTTGTCAACAAAGTTACATGATACATAATCAAAGTCAGCCTTGTTTGAAAGCTCAAGGAATCTTTCCATACCATAGTCAAACTCATGGTTTCCGGGAACAGCTACATCGAAGCCGGCCTCGTTCATGATGTTGATGATGGCTTCTCCCTTTGAAAGGGTTCCAACGATATCTCCCTGGATTGCATCGCCGTTATCAACAAGGATAACTGTGTGTCCCATTGCTTCATATGCATTCTTGACTGTTACAAGATCCTGGTAACCAAGGTTATCCTCGATTCCGCAGTGAACATCGTTTACATACAAAACAACGATATCCTTGTCGATACCAAGTGAGGTATCCTCTACTGTTTCCTCTACAGGTGCTTCAGTGGGTTCGGGAGTGGGGGCTGTTACTTCTTCAACCTGTCCCTCTCCGCAGCCCGCAGCCATAACAAGAGTTGCTGCAAGCAAGATTGATAATATTTTTTTCATAAAATCCTCCTATATAAGAAAATACTTATCAGTATTTTTCTTTCTTATTTGCCAGTTCCGAGTATATCAAGGAATAGTTTTCGTATCTGACGCGGCTTATTTCACCCTTCATAAGCCTGTCCTTAACATCACAGTCAGGCTCATTAATATGAACACATCCTCTGAATCTGCATTTATCCTCGCTCTCGGCAAACTCCGGATAATAATCCTTAAGCTGCTCTTTCTTTAGGTCAAACACTTCCAAAGAGCTGAATCCCGGTGTGTCAAAAAGGAATGTATTATCATCCAGTGCAAATATTTCAGAATGCCTGGTGGTATGTTTTCCTCTGTCCACCTTTGTGCTTATTGATCCGGTCTCCATTACTTCACCTCCAAGGAGGTGGTTAATGATTGTGGATTTTCCCACTCCGCTGGGACCGGCAACCGTGGTTGTTTTGCCTTTAAGGAGTGCCTTAAGCACATCCATACCGACTCCGTATTTGGCACTGACGAACAAAACAGGAACGTCCGATTTTGAATAGATTTCAAAAATCTCATCCTTTGATTCATCATCTGCCAGATCGGATTTATTAAAAACTACTGCAACAGGAAGATTCTGCTGCTTCATCATAATAAGAAATCTGTCTAAAAGATTGAAACTGGGTTCAGGATGGGTTGTGGCAAAAATAACTACCGCCTGATCCACATTGGCAACGTTCGGCCTTATGAGCTCGCTCTTTCTGGGGAGAATGGATATGATGTTGCCTATACCCTCTTCATCAGGCAAAGCCTCCACCAAAACGTTGTCCCCTACTAAAGGCTTTACTCCCTGTTTTCTGAAAATCCCTTTTGCTTTACATTCAAGAATACCGGCTTCACTTGTATAAACATAGTAAAAACCGGCAATTCCTTTGATTATCTTTCCTTGCATAAAAGCTTAAACCCCTCCGTATTGTCCCTACTCTTCCGCAAAGACAACAGATCTGGTAACCGTCTCCGTCTTCTCTTCGCCGGGTACAGTCACAGTCTCTCCGGCTTCATTGGTAACGGTGGTGCTTTCTGTAGTGTATTTATATTCTAATGTAACGGTTCCTGATGAGCACTTAAGATTTCCGCTGTTTACGCTGATGGGGAACTTGGATGTCTCTGTGTCCAAAAGCACAATGCCATCTGTACCCTTTACAGTTACGTGAACCGATAATCCGGCTTTGTAGTTGGGACCTTCCTCTATTGAAGGGGAGGTAATACTTCCGCTGTAACTGTATGTCTTAGGCTCTGAACCTTTGCTCATTCTTATATCAATGGCTGTATTCTTCTCAACGTAGGAACCTACTGCCACGCTCTGATAGCTTACTCTGTCAGCCTCAATCTGAGTTGAAAATTCTTCCGTAACGGCACCCAGCGTAAGTCCCGCCTCGGTAAGTGCATTTGTGGCATCTGTCTGAGTAAGTCCTATAACGTTAGGTACTCTGACCTTGGTATCCTCCTGACCCATGCTTACCTTTACGGTAATGACAGAGCCTGAGGGAGCTTTTGAACCTGCTTCGGGATTCTGTGAAACAACGTAATCCTTGGCAACTTCGCTGGAATATACTTCCTTCTTATTTACCTTAAATCCGGCCTGCTCTATTCTGTTAAGAGCATCCTCATAGCTTAAATTGGCTGTGTCGGGCACTTCCTTTCCGTCTGTGCCTGAGCTTACTGTAAGTTTAATGGTGCTTCCGGGTGAAACCTTCGCTCCGGCAGAAACATCAGCACTTATAACGATTCCTGCCTCATAAGCTTCCGATTCAATATAGTTGACCTCAGGGTTAAGGCCCATGGCAACCAGTGATTTCTTAATCTCCTCCACATTCTTGCCGGCGACTTCTATCATATCCACATCAGCAAGAACCGTGGTCTGGGTTGTATCCTCGTCAGGGTTATTGGGCGTTTCCTTTTTGCCGAGACTGAATACACCAAAAATCTTTCCAATCAGGAAAATGATACTGCAACAAATAAGGACGCCGGCCACCACCGCAAGAATTGTGGTGATCTTCTCCATCTTGTTGTCGTACTTCTCGTTATATGAGTCCTCATCCTCATAGATTTCGTCCTCATACGCTTCCTCGTCAGCGTACTCATCATAAACATCTCTTCTGAGTCTTAATGAATCATCGGAATCATATTTACCGGACTGACGCTTAATTTGTTCCATATCGGAATCGGTAATCATTCTGGTGCCGGCTTCCTCATCGGGATCGTTCATTACAACGAAATCACTCTCCGGATTAATGAGGGACATCTTAAGGTCTTCTATTAATTCGCCCATGGACTGATATCTTCTGTCAGGGCTCTTCTGTGTACACTTAATAACAATCTGCTCCACACTGTTGGGAATCTCGGGAACAAATTCTCTGGGAGAAGGAAGCTCCTCCTGAATGTGCTTGATGGCAATGGCAACAGTAGTCTCGCCATTGAAAGGTACACGTCCCGTAAGCATCTCAAAAAGAGTGATTCCCAATGAATAAACATCGCTTCTCTCATCGGAATAACCGCCCCTTGCCTGCTCAGGGGATGTATAGTGAACGGAACCCATTACGTTTGATGTAATGGTGTTGCTGGTTGCAGCCTTGGCAATACCAAAGTCAGTAACCTTAACCTTACCTTCCTTGGAAATAATAATATTCTGAGGCTTAATATCTCTGTGAATGATGTGGTTATTATGAGCGGCCTCAATACCCATTGAAACCTGGATAGCTATACTGATAGCTTCCTTAACGGAGAGACGGGCTTTTTTCTCAATGTATTTCTTAAGAGTGATGCCCTCCACGAGCTCCATGACGATGTAGTACATGCCCTCTTCCTCGCCAACGTCATAAACATTGACAATATTGGGGTGCATAAGACCGGCTGCGGCCTGAGCCTCAACCCTAAATTTGGACACGAAATTAACGTTCTCAGAGAATTCCTGCTTGAGAACCTTAATGGCGATAAATCTATTCAGTTTATGGTCTTTGCCTTTGTAAACATCGGACATGCCACCGGTGCCGATTTTTTCCAGCACTTCGTAGCGCTCTCCAACCATCATTCCGATTTTTATCATATAAAAACTCCTTAGTTTGCTTGCTTAAGCGAAGGGCTCAATAATAACAACTGCGATATTGTCAGCTCCGCCGTTATCATTAGCGGCTTTCACCAATTCCTCGGCTTTCTCGACAATGTCTCGCTGGCCCTTCATAATTACGAGAATTTCCTCATCCTCCAACATATTGGTTAATCCGTCGGAGCACATAAGAATTACGTCACCCTTCGAAAGGGGAACCTTGAAGAAGTCAACCTTAACGGTCTCACTTGCTCCAATAGCTCTCGTAATAATATTCTTGTCAGGATGCCATCTTGCCTGTGAACGCTCAAGCCCACCCATACGAATCATCTCTTCAACCAAAGAGTGGTCTCTGGTGATCTGGGTTATTTTGTCATTGACAATATAAAGGCGGCTGTCTCCAACATTGGCAACCTGAAGTACGTCATCTTTAATGGTAGCCACAACAAGAGTGGTACCCATTCCATACAAATGAGAATCCTGTCTGGCTTTCTGTCTTATATGGTCATTGGCAATACCAATGGCTCTCTCGATATCCTTGATGGGATCCGGTTCGGTGGAAGTGCCCAGCTCGGTAACCAGTGTCTCCACAGTATACCTCGAGGCATAGTCCCCCGCATTGTGTCCTCCCATACCGTCAGCAACGATAAAGAGGTTGGAAAGAGTCCCCACAGGTTCCTCTGAGGTAAAAACATAGTCCTGATTCAGTTCACGCAATTTTCCGATATCAGTGATGGAAAATGTCTTTAACACCTGCCCGGGCTCCTTTCATAAATTTGGGTGGAAATCATTGCTCTTGCAAAAAACTACGGCGAAGCTGTCCGCATGCGCCGTCGATATCCCTTCCCATTTCCCTTCTAATAGTAACATTTATTTGTTTTTTTTCAAGTTTATTTTTGAATGCGGCGACTCGCTTGTCCGTGGAAGACACGTAGTCTCGCTCCTTTATGGGGTTAACAGGAATAAGGTTTACGTGGCCGTTTACTTCTCTCAAAATGTCTGCCAGTTCCTCGGCATCCTCATCGGTATCGTTGACTCCTCCCACGAGACTGTACTCGAAGGTAAGTCTTCGGCCTGTCTTGTCAAAATAATGAAGACACGCCTCTTTGATTTCCCTGATGGAATACTTGTTGGCAATCGGCATCAGACTCCTTCTCTTCTCATCCGTTGTGGCATGAAGAGAAATAGCCAGCGTAATGGACAGGTCCTCATCCGCCAGCTCATAAATCTTTGGAACCAGGCCGCAGGTCGATACGGTTATGTTTCTCTGAGAGATGTTAAGCCCGTGTTCGTCCGAAAGCATCTTAACGAACTTCACGGTGTTGTCGTAGTTGTCCATTGGCTCTCCGGAACCCATAACAACCACGTTGCTGACCCTTTCCTTGGTATCCAGAGTTATTGCATAAATCTGATCCAAAATTTCAGAAGTGCTAAGGTTCCTCTCAAGACCGTCTATAGTGGATGCGCAGAACTTACAGCCCATTCTGCAACCCACCTGAGAAGATACACAGACACTGTTTCCGTGTTTGTAAATCATCCACACACTCTCGATAAGGTTCCCGTCGGGAAGCTTGAAAAGGTACTTTCTTGTACCGTCAATCTTGGACTCCTGAACCTTTACAATCTCCAATGTGGTAAGGGTATAGTTTTCTTTAAGTCTCCCTCGAAGGTCGTTTGAAAGATTTGTCATCTCATCAAAACTTCTTACAAGCTTCACGTGGAGCCAGTCATAAATCTGCTTGGCCCTGAAGGATTTCTCACCCATTGATACTATTTCATTATTCAATTCGTCGAAAGAAAATGATTTTATATCTTTTTTATCCATATGTCAAATCAGCTTTTCTTTATAAATCTCGATACAAAGAAACCATCCGAATCATAGAAGCCCGGCAAAATCTGAAGTCTCCCATTCTTAAGTTCTGTCTCGGCTCCTGCTTTCTTTACATCCTCAATAAGTCCCTCATTCAGATAGGGAGTAATATCTGAAGGCTTAAAGCCCAGATTGTTTTCTATATATTCTGCATTTCCTGTGTTCTCAGACGCTGAGATAGAACATGTACTGTAAATTAAAGTACCGCCCTTTTTCACGTACTTTGATACCACATCAAGAATGCTTCTCTGAAGCTTAACCACCTCATCCATCTGGGGCTTATTGACGTTGTATTTAATGTCTCTCTTTCGCCCCATGACTCCAAAGCCCATGCAGGGCAAATCGGCTATAACCACATCAGCCTTTTCGATTTTGGATTCATCAATATCAGTGGCATCCCATTCTTCCACGGTAACGTTCTTTAAACCCATTCTCATAACACTCTCGTTAATAAGAGAGGTCTTATATGAGGTCAGGTCTCTGGCAATCACAACCCCGTCTTTCCCTGTAAGTTCGGCGGCATAAACGCTTTTTCCACCCGGAGCCGCACAGACATCCATAATGCTGTCGCCCTTCTTTATGCCTGCTGCCATGACGCAAATCTGACTGCTTATATCCTGAATGGTAAACTTCCCCTCATCAAATCCGGGAAGCCTTGTAACTCCTCCGCTGCCTGTGAGAGTATAGGCCCTTTTACTGTATTTATTCGGTAAAATACTGACTCCTGTCTCTCCTATAGCCTTAATAAGTTCCTCAGCTTCCTTATCCGAAAGGCTCTCGCTGACCCTGATAACCACCGGGCGCTTTGTAAGAAAAGCTTCAAAAACCCTGTCGCTTTTATCCGCCCCCAGATAGGAGTCAAACTCATCTATAATCCACTCCGGCATGGAGTATTTAATCATCCTGTATTCTTTTGTGCCCACAGGCGGGTATTTAACCTCTTTATATCCCCGATCTACACTTCTAAGCACACCGTTTACAAAGCCTGATAAGCCCACAAAGCCCTTCTTTTTGGCCAGCTTTACTGCCTCATTGATTATGGCGGATGAGGGCACCTTATCAAGGAAAATGAGCTGGTATACGCTCATCCTCATGAGTTCCCTAATAAAAGGCTTCATCTTCTTAGCCGGGGTCTTTGAAAAGGAATCGATTATATAATCCAGTTCGATTCTTCTTTCTATGCTTCCCTCGGTTACGTTCTTGATGAAAGCCTTTTCTTTGTTGTCCAGATAATCATACTTATCGAGGACATTTCTTATTAAAATATGGGAATACTCATCGCCACCGTTTATGCTCATAAGCATGGTGACAATGAGTTCTCTTGAATTGACGTTGTTATCTTTCATAAATCAGTCTGAGAGTATGTCTCCCTCATTTAATGAATATCCAAGCAGGAATTCCTTAACGGCCATCCTTCTCTTTCCTTCAATCTGGATGTCCTTAACTGTAAGTGCATCTTTTCCTGTCATTACGGTAAAAGCGTCTTTATCTACTCTGATGATGCTACCGGGTTTAGCCCCTGTTGAGCCTGCCTTTGTAACATCGGCGTTAAACACCTTTAATCTTTTGCCGTTAATAAACGTATAGGCACTGGGCCATGAGTAGAGGCCTCTGATTTTTCTCTCTATTACCTCTGCTGCCTCGTTCCAGTCAATAAGCCCAAAGGTCTTATCCATTTTGCCAACCTTTGTGGCAAGAGCTTCATCCTGAGGAACGGCTTTCAGTTCTCCCTTTGAAAGCTTATCCAATGCTTCTGTGATCATATCGGCTCCAAGGACCATAAGCTTGTCAAAAAGACCTTCCGTAGTCTCCTTCTTCTCAATGGGGATTGCTCTTTGAAGAAGGATGTCTCCTGTATCCATGCCCTCATTCATCTGCATGATGGTTACACCTGTCTCTTCATCCCCGTTAAGGATGCTCCATGCAATGGGTGAAGCTCCTCTGTATTTGGGAAGGAGTGAAGCGTGGATATTGATACAGCCATACCTTGGCATATCAAGAATCTCTTTGGAGAGAATCTGTCCGAAGGCTGCCACAACAAACACATCCGCCTCGTACTTTTTAAGCTCTTCCACATTTTCGGGAAGCCTTATCTTTAAAGGCTGAAACACACTGATGCCATGCTTGATTGCACATTCCTTTACCGGTGAGAAAGCGACTTCCTTGCCTCTTCCCTTCTCTCTGTCAGGCTGGGTGACAACCAGTGTAACTTCATGTCCCGCTTCTATTATTTTTTCCAATGCGCCCACCGCGAAATCCGGTGTGCCCATAAATACAACTTTCATTTACTGCTCTTCCTCTATGGGCTCTGCCACTACATCCTCTAACTCGCCCTCAACCTTTGTTGTATATAATACTCCGTTAAGATGATCGTTCTCATGAAGAATTGCTCTTGCAAGAAGTTCCTCACCCTCAAGCACAAATTCCTTCATGTTCTCATCCAGAGCCTTAACCTTAACATAGTTGGGTCTTGTTACTATACCCCTCTTGCCGGGCACTGAAAGGCACCCTTCTGTTCCGCACTGTTCACCTGAGGTTTCAAGAATCTCGGGGTTGATAAATACGTGGGGATCTTCACCTGTGGTATCTATAACAAAGATTCTTTTGAGAATGCCAACCTGAGGTGCTGCAAGACCAACTCCGTCAGCCTCATACATTGTATCGAACATATCGGCAATGAGTTCTCTTGTTCTATCAGTCATCTGTGTAACTTCCTTACACTTCTTTAATAAAATCTCGTCTCCGATTTCTCTTATGTTTCTAAGTGCCATATTGTCCTCCTTTAGCTCATGTTCATTGGATCGTAGTCAATGACTATGGTTTCATTCTTGTACTTCGGATCTTTGAATTCCTTTTCAAGTTCAAGTTTCATGCCATTAAGTCTTTCCTCATCGGAATCCTTCACATAGAACCTGTATCTGTACATATCGTTGATCCTGCTTATTCCTGCGGGAGCAGGACCTATTAAATGTACCCCCTCATATTGCTTCTTAATCCCCAAAGCCAAATCATTTGCAACACCGACTGCTCTCTCCTCATCCTTTGATGATATGAGAACGCTGAGCATATGGCTTACGGGCGGGTAATCCATCAATGATCTGAATGCTATTTCTTCTTCGTAAAAAGCTTCGTAATCCTGCTTGGCTGAAAGAGTGATTGCATAGTGTTCAGGCTGGTATGTCTGAATCACAACCTCACCGGGTTTCTCACTTCTTCCGGCTCTTCCGGCAGCCTGAGTCAAAAGTTCAAAGGTTCTCTCACTGCTTCTGAAATCTCCCACGCTTAAAGACATGTCGGCAGCCAGAATTCCCATAAGAGTAACGTTGGGGAAATCATGTCCTTTCACAATCATCTGAGTGCCTATAAGAATATCGGCCTCATTGTTGGCAAAAGCAGAAAGTATCTCCTCATAGCTGTCCTTGTTTTTGGTGGTGTCCGCATCCATACGAAGGATTCTTGCGGCAGGATACATCTGGCGAAGCTTCTCTTCGATTTGCTGAGTACCTGCTTTGAATCCCGAAACATATTTGGATCCACACTTAGGACATATTTTAACACTTTCAGTGGTATATCCGCAATAATGGCAGATCAGAAGCCCGTTGTTATGCTGGTGAAGGGACACGTCACAGTGAGGGCACTTAATAACCTCACCGCAGGCTCTGCAGGATATGAATCCCGCATATCCCCTTCTATTTATAAAAAGCATAATCTGCTCTTTTTTGCCTAACCTGTCAGTAATCAGTTCCTGAAGTTTTCTTGAGAAAATGGAGCGGTTGCCGCTTTTAAGCTCTTCTCTTAAGTCAACCACATTTACCTTTGGAAGTTCCCCTCCGTTTAATCTCTCATCAAGAACAAATTCCTTATATATTCCCTTTTTGACTCTGTAAGTCGCCTCCAGAGACGGGGTTGCGGAACCGAGAATCAATGTGGCGTTTGATATTCTTGCCAGTTCCTCCGCCGTTTCTCTGGCATGATATCTTGGCATAACCTCACTCTTATAAGATGTCTCATGTTCCTCATCTATTATGATGATTCCAAGATTCATAAAGGGAGTAAAAAGGGCCGAGCGGGGGCCGATAATAACATCGAGTTCTCCGTTTTTGGCTCTCTCAAACTGATCGAACTTTTCTCCCTCGGAAAGTGTGGAGTTCATAACCGATACTCTGTCGCCGAATCTCTCATAAAACCTTTTGGCGGTCTGATAGGTAAGGGCAATCTCAGGGATTAAAACAATGGCCTGTTTTCCTTCCCTCACTACCCTTTTGATAAGTTCCATGTACACTTCAGTCTTGCCGCTTCCGGTAATGCCTCTTATCACATAGGTTCTTCTTACACCGCCATAGAAATCCTTCATAACAGAGTCCACTATGGCCTGCTGTTTGGCGCTAAGTATCTTAGCTGTTCCCTCGGCATTCTTACCCGAGAAGGGGTTTCTGTATACCCTGTCAGCCTCCGTTTTAAGAATGCCCTTTTCTTCAAGGGCAGTTATGGCAGTTTTTGATACATTTAACTTACCGGTTATAAGTTTCTCCGGAAGTTCCTCCGCCTCAATAAGTTCGGAAAGAAGTCTTGCCTGAGCTTTTCTGTTCTTTTTTAAAGCTTCCGATAGCTCGGCCCTCGCCTCATCCTTTGATACCGCAAGAATCACTTTTCTTTTTTCTAACTGCTTCACATTCTTCTTCACGGGGAGAACAGTCTTAAGGGCCTGTATCATTGTAGAACCATAGGTTTTTCTCATCCATGCCGCAAGAAGCACCTGCTTCTCTGCAACAGATACGGTGTTCTTTACAACGCCCTCAAGTTCCTTTATCTTTTCCGGAGGATATTCGGAGGTTTTCTTTATCTCAGTAACATAGCCGGTAATCATTCGGTTGCCCTTACCAAAGGGAATCTTTACCATGTTTCCGACTTCGATTTTGCCCTCAAGCCTTTCGGGAATCTTGTACTCGAATGTACGATCAAGACTTTCATGTGAAATTTCAATTATTACGCTTGCGTACATTCTCTTACTCCTTTCCCCGCTTTTAGCAGTAATTTTCAATAATTATCTGGGCTTTAGTTATTCCTCTGAAGGTGTTAAGCCCCAGTTCATATGTAATGTTTGAGACGTTTCCCTTTTCTTTTATATGCCTGTCAAAATCGTCGGCATCTCCAAAAAAGACCGCCTCTCTGGCCTTGCCCTGTTCATCAAGAATGGTGTATTTGCCATACTTTCCGTCGGCCCCCATTCTCTTCATGTTTATAAACTTAATATCTTTTCCCGCAAACAAAGGCTTTGGATTGCCCACACCAAAGGGCTCTAACATATCAAGCTCCCTTGCAAGACTCTCCCCTGCATAGCTTATGGGAAGCATCATATCGATGCTTATCTTTTTGTAAAAATCATCTTCCGTAAGGGTACACTTTTCGTTCAGTCTCTGTCTTAATTCATCCTGTTTTCCGGCAGGTACGGACAATCCCGCCGCCAGTTTATGACCGCCGAACTTTGTGAAGATATCCCTCACCTCGCACATGGCTTCAAACATGTTGTACTCTTCTATGGATCGACCGCTTCCCTTTAAGCCTTCTTCTCCGTCTGTCAGGATGAAGGTGGGCTTATTGTAGGTTTCTCTGATTCGTCCGGCTATGATGCCCGCCAGACTTTCATGACACTCCGGAAGGTATACCACAAGGACCTTATCCTTATCATAGCCTTCCTTTTCTATTATCTCCATAGCCTTCTTGGTTCCATCAAGAGTCATACTCTTTCTGGAGTCATTAAGGCTCTTTAATTCTCCCGCCAAAACTGCTGCATCCGCATCGTTCTCAGCCTTCAGTAAATCGAAGGCCCTCATGGCCGAATCAAGACGCCCTGTGGCGTTAAGAGAAGGACCTATTACAAATCCAAGGTGATAGGCGTTTAAGCTCTTTTTATCCAGACTGTTAACCCGCATAAGAGCGTCAATGCCTTTGCAGGGTTTACTTCTTAAAAGCCTCAACCCCTCCTTTACAATAACTCTGTTCTCCCCAAGAAGCTCCATAACATCGCAGACCGTCGCCAATGCAGCAAAGGGCAAAAGCTCATCAAGAAGTTCGTCAGACCTAACCGGACTTCCAAACGCCTCGTTAAGGGCCTGTATCACCTTCATTGCCACCACTGCGCCACAGATTCCTTCCTGTGGATAATTACAGTTTGCCTGCTTTGGATCAATGACAGCGTCAGCAGGAGGAAGGGTTTCTTTTTTCTCTTCTCCTTCCATTTCAAAAGGAACTTCGTGATGATCCGTTACCACCACTTTCATCCCGAGTTCTTTCGCTAGCGCCACCGGTTCCTTAGCAGCAATACCGTTGTCACATGTCACTATTAAGTCCACCTTATCCTCGTGGGCTTCCTTTATCATATTTTCATTCAGGCCGTAGCCGTCCCTTACTCTGTGGGGAATAGCGACATCGACATTGCCGCCAAGTTTAGTCAGACCGACAAATAAAACGTGGCTGGCACAAATTCCATCCACGTCGTAATCTCCGATTACTCTGATTCTGACTCCACCGTCTATGGCTTCCTTAATAAGCTTACAGCCTTCATCCATGCCAAAAAGAAGATGAGGGTCAAAAAGGGAGTTTCTGTCTCCCTTAATGAACCTTTCAATCTCTTGGTCATCAACCACATTACGGTTTCGTATTATCCTTGCTGTAATCGGACTGATATTATATTTCCTGCCGATTTCCTCGAAATCAGCCTTTTTATTCATCACAAACCACTTTTCCATACCATAACTAGTATAGCATAGATGTGACAGTTTGGGACAGCCCCGGATTGTCACACCACCTAGCTTCGCGCCCCATGGCAGTCTTAATCATAACCTCTGCCTCAGAAACAGAAAGTGCAGGCATTCTCATACATCCCATAATAATCTGAGATGCATTCTTAGGACCATTCTTAATATTTACATTTTCACTGTTTACTCTCCTAATACAGAACTTCCTTAAGCTCTTCCTTGCTTGCAAAAGGTCCCGGGATTGTGGAAACTCCACGGTGATTTCCGAGATAATCCACATTGAATACAATATCGGAACCGTCTCTTTCCTCAAATCTTTGCTCAGGGTTATAAACCTTTCCAAGCATATCTGTGTTAATTATTCCGTCGGCAAAATCACCGATAATATCATAGATATTGGTCTTGAGCTTGTATCCGGCCTTGCTCTCCACAAGTTCAACCGAAACCTTCTCCTTCTTGTCCACCAGTTTATTCTTCTCTTTCTTCCAGGCCTTGGCGCCGTTTAAGTAAACGTTGCCCTCTGACCATACAGGAAGGTGATCGAAGTGGCCGGAAGCCAGTTTCATCATATCAGGCTTCTCCACATCCATGTCAAAACGCTTAATCCACTCATCATAAGTAGGATACTCATCCCATACATGAGTGCCCACAACCTGGTGGTAGGGTGAGCCCTTATGCTCTTTATTATCAACGGGATAATACTGAACAAAGATGTTGTTGTATATTCTGTTGTCACCGTGAAGAATGGTGTTGAATCCCATAACTTCTGTTCTGTGGCGCATGTGATAAGGGGTGTAGCGGCGTTGGCTTTTACCATCGATAACGCTGTCTACGCCATCGCCCACCGCTGTAAATGAGCCGAGAATCAGGTTGTGAATGATTCCAAGTCCCTCCGTTGCAACTCTTAAGCCGTAACGTGAAAGAAGGATGTTGTTATCAATCAATGTGGGGCCGTGTCCAACCTCCACGAAAATATCCTGGCTTTCCATTCCACCCTCAAGCTTGGTGCTGCCTTTGGGCATATCATTGTCATGAAGAAGGTTCTGTGTAACCCTTGCTCCCTGTGCTTCCCAGTCAAGCCAGATACCCATTGTGCAGTTATGGATATGGTTTCTTCTGATTAATACATCGATTGCCGCATGAAGCTTAATGCCTGAAATCTCAGCGCCTCCAAGCTCCATCATGTTGTTGATGTGATGAATGTGGTTGTCCTCAATAGTTGAGAAAACGCAGCCCATTCTTCCAACAATACCTGTCTGCTGGCAATGATGAATGTTACATCTTCTGATAATGTGATTGCCGATTTTGCCCTTAATCCAGCCGTGGTACTGGCCGCGGCAAACCGCATCTCTCTCCATCTGTGTGGGACCCTTGATGTGATGGTTGGTGAAATAATGGTCGTTTTCGGGATCGTAATACTTACCTAAGGAGATTCCGCAGCACTTGCTGTTCACAATCTCACAATCCTCGATGATCCAGCCATAGGCCCAGTGAGGACCCACCATACCATCCTGATAAGCAGCCGGAGGTGCCCATGTGGTTGCAGCCTTTTCTACAAAGAAGCCGCTGAAGGTAATGAAGTTTACGTGCTCCTTTTCGGGCATGAAGCACTCTCTTCTTACGTTAATCTCCACCTTCTCTTTTCTGGGATCCTTGCCCTGGAAGTTGGCATAGATTACAGTCTCATTTCCTTCCTGAAGGGCGAACCATTTATACTTGGTCCATTCCTGCTCCCATGAAGGTGTGTAAACCTCAGGCTTTAAGCAGTCTTCAAGAGAAGTTGCCTCGTATAAAGCCTTGTCATTTAAATAAACACAGCCTGTGTGTCTTTCTGTCTTTGCGAAATACCAGTCGCCGTAAACCAAAGTCGTATAGGGATTGTATCCGTTAAATACGCCGTTATCTACTCTTGTAACCCATACATCACCCTTGTACTTCTTCCAGTTCTTCACTTCCTCTGCACCGGAAATCACAGCACCCAAAGGCTCCACAGATTTATAGATGATTCTGTTTTCCTTTGTACCGCCGTTAACGGGATTTACATACTCTCTGTAAAGCCCCGGTTTAACCAATACTTCATCGCCGGCAACAGCTATCTTTGCAGCCTCATTTATTCTCTTAAAAGGTCTTGCTTCAGAACCGTCACCGTCACATCTTGCCGTAGCATCAACATAATACTTCATATTCTTACCCCCATTTATTCTTTATGTGCAGTTTGGGGACAGGCCCATTTTGCACCGTGCAAAATGGGCCTGTCCCCAAACTGCACATATGCTTTCTACATATTATTGTACCTTCTGCGACTGTGCATTACCATGCATTTTTTACATATTTTATATTTATTTTTTGTCGGATATGTATTATAGTAGACCTATACGACGCTTTCATGTAATAACTTGGTAAAGTAATAAAGGAGAGTAGAAATGTCAAAAGAAATCCCCTACAAGATTTATTTAACCGAAGAGGAAATGCCCAAGGAATGGTATAACGTGCGCGCCGACATGAAGAACAAGCCCGCTCCTCTTCTCAATCCCGGAACCTTAAAGCCCATGACAGCTGAAGAGTTATCTGCAGTTTTCTGTGATGAGCTTGTTAAGCAGGAACTTGATGACACAACCAGATTCATCGAGATTCCCGAAGAGATCAGAAACTTCTATAAGATGTATCGCCCTTCACCTTTGGTAAGAGCTTACTGCCTTGAGAAGAAGCTTGGCACTCCCGCCAAGATTTACTATAAATTCGAAGGTAACAACACCTCCGGAAGCCACAAGTTAAACTCAGCAATCGCTCAGGCTTACTATGCTAAGAAGCAGGGCCTTAAGGGTGTAACCACGGAGACCGGTGCAGGTCAGTGGGGAACAGCTCTTTCCATGGCATGCTCCTACTTCGAGCTTGATTGTAAGGTATTCATGGTTAAGGTTTCTTATGAGCAGAAGCCTTTCAGACGTGAGGTTATGAGAACCTACGGTGCATCCGTTACTCCCTCACCTTCTGAGACAACCAACATTGGTAAGAAGATTCTGGCAGCTCATCCCGGAACCACCGGAAGCCTTGGCTGTGCTATTTCAGAGGCAGTTGAAGTTGCCACCAGCACTCCCGGATACAGATATGTTCTCGGAAGCGTATTAAACCAGGTTCTTCTTCATCAGTCAGTTATCGGCCTTGAAGCAAAGGCTGCCCTTGATAAATACGGAATAAAGCCGGATGTCATCATCGGTTGTGCCGGTGGCGGATCGAACCTTGGCGGTCTCATTGCTCCCTTCATGGGCGAGAAGTTAAGAGGCGAGGCAGATTACCAGATTATCGCCATTGAGCCTGCATCATGCCCCAGCTTCACAAGAGGCAAATATGCTTACGACTTCTGCGACACCGGAATGGTTTGTCCTCTCTCCAAGATGTACACCCTGGGAAGTGACTTCATTCCCGCTCCCAACCATGCAGGCGGTCTTCGCTACCACGGCATGAGCACAACTCTTTCACAGCTTTACGATGATGGACTTATGGAGGCAAGAAGCGTTAAGCAGACAGAGGTATTTGAAGCTGCAGAGACCTTCGCAAGAGTTGAGGGTATCCTCCCCGCTCCCGAAAGTTCACACGCTATCAAAGCTGCCATCGACGAAGCAATGAAGTGCAAAGAAACCGGCGAAGAAAAGACCATCGTCTTCGGCCTCACCGGTACAGGATATTTCGATTTGGTAGCTTACGAGAAGTTCCATGACGGACTCATGGAAGACTATGTTCCCACAGATGCAGAACTTGAAGCATCCTGGGCTAAGCTTCCCAAAGTAGAATAAAAAATAAGGGTCGGTGCTAATAAAGCACCGGCCCTTTTCATTTCTCAAAGTGAATCCGCTATTTCATATATAAGTTTTTCAGTCTTCTCAATTCCAAGGCAAGGGTCCGTAATAGACTTACCGTAAACGCTTCCGCCAACTTCCTGGCATCCGTCCTCGATGTAGCTCTCAACCATGAAGCCCTTAACGAGTCCTGCTATGTCCCTGTTGTTCTTCATTGAATTAAGAACATCCTTGATAATCCTTGGCTGCTCGAAAGGATTCTTTCCTGAGTTTGCATGGTTTGTATCAACTATTACTGCAGGGTTCTTTAAGTTCTTCTCCATGTAAAGTTCATACAATCTTGCCAGCTCTTCGTAATGATAGTTGGGCTGTGACTCACCGTGTTTGTTGGTGTAGCCTCTGATAATTGCATGAGCGTAAGGGTTACCTGATGAATGAACCTCCCAGCCTCTGTAGATAAATGTATGTGAATGCTGAGCAGCAAGTATACCGTTAAGCATTACGGAGTAATCGCCTGAGGTGGGATTCTTCATTCCGACAGGTGTTGCAAGTCCGCTGGCTGTAAGACGGTGCTGCTGGTTCTCAACACTTCTTGCACCTACTGCAACGTAGGCAAGCAAATCATCCAGATACTGGTCATTCTCGGGATAAAGCATCTCATCCGCACAGGCAAAACCGGTCTCTTCTATAGCCTTCATATGCATGTGTCTTGTGGCAATGATTCCCTTGAAAAGATCGGGCTTCTCGTTGGGATTGGGCTGATGAAGAATTCCCTTGTATCCGTCCCCTGTTGTACGGGGTTTGTTGGTATAAATTCTGGGGATAATGAAAATCTTGTCCTTAACCTTCTCCTGAATGGGACAAAGTCTTGAAATATAGTCGATTACACTATCCTCTCTGTCTGCGGAACAGGGTCCGATTATAAGCAAAAGCTTGTCATCTCTCCCTGAAAGAATAGCCTCAAGTCCTGCTCTCTTTTCACTGACAATCTTATCCATCTGACCCGTCACAGGGTAAATCTCTTTAACCTCTATGGGAAGTGCCAGTTTTTTCTCGAATTCTACGTTCATTTCTCTACTCCTTATTGAACTGAGATCTTCTCTCTGTCGAGAGTCTCATCTTATCTTTAAGACCTTCTCGATCGTCCTTTTCAATCATGCTTCTTATTTCGCCCATCTCGCTCATAAACTTATCAATCTGGCCAAGAAGTGCATCCTTGTTAAGCAAAAACAGCTCGCTCCACATCTGGCCGTTTATGTTGGCGATTCGGGTCAGATCCCTGAAGGAATCTCCCGTATAATCCTTAGCCTTCACCGAATCCTCGCAGGTCATAAGAGACACCGCTATGCAGTGAGTAAGCTGGGATACATAGGCTATCATGTCATCATGCTCCTCGGGGCTTAGAATTGATACCCGGTAAAAACCAAGGACTCTCCCCAGATTCTCACACCACATGATGCCGTCCTCTGTATTTTTGTCGGTGGGTACAACGATGTAATTGGCATCCCTGAAAATCTTGTCAGAGGCATTCTTAACGCCCCAGACTTCTCTTCCTGCCATGGGATGGGCCGAAATATATTCAACATCGGTATCCGCCAGTTCCTCCTGAACCTTATAAAGGAAGGAACTCTTGACTCCCATTACATCGGTAATCTTTATTCCTTTTTTGAAAAATCCCTTGTTCTCCGAAATCCACTTAACCACTATGGATGGATAAAGGGCAATGATGATGCAGTCAGCTTTTTTAATCAGCTCCGGGTCATCAAAGGACGCCCCCTCATCAATTATTCCGTTTTCCAGTCCATATTCTATGGCTTCCTTGTCCTTATCGATGGCCAGAACATGGTGACCGATTCTTTTGATGGCCTTGGCGTAACTTCCGCCCATAAGGCCAAGTCCCACAATAAGGACATTTGATTTGTTAACCCACTTCATAATTAATCCTCATAAAAGTAGTCGGTGCCAAATCTTGATGCCAGTAAATCGTACATGACAATGGCGCTCATGGCTTCAACAACCACTCTTGCTCTATGTATAATGGCGGGATCATGACGTCCTTCTATCTGAAGTTCTCTGTTCTCTCCGCTCTTTAAATCAATACTTTCCTGCTTAACATAAACAGACGGTGTAGGCTTTATTGCCAGCGAAAAGACAATGGGCATTCCGTTGGTGATACCGCCGTTTATTCCACCGTTGTTATTTGTGGTGGTGACAATCTTTCCGTCTTTGTTTCTGAGGGAATCATTGTACTCACTTCCCTTTAATGTGGTGCCCTCAAAGCCTATGCCAAACTGCACTCCCTTAACCGCAGGGATACTGTACATTGCATGGGCAAGAATGCTTTCAACCGAGTCAAACCAGGGCTCTCCAACCCCTGCAGGTACTCCCTTGATTTCCGCTTCAAGGACGCCTCCAACGCTGTTTCCCTCTGCCGCAGCCGCCTTAATTACATCTTCCATCTCTTCCCATGAACCCTTAACTCCGGCTACGGATTTAATCTCACAGGAGATTTCGATGCCCTTTTTCTTAAGGGCAGGCAAAACAACTGCTCCGGCAGCTACCAGGGCTGCGGTTATTCTTCCGCTGAAGTGCCCGCCGCCTCTGAAATCCTCAAAGCCATGGTATTTAACGCTTGCGGTGTAATCCGCGTGTCCGGGTCTTGCAATCCGCTCAGCCTTCTCATAATCGGAACTTCTCTTTGCCACATTTGGAATCAGAATGGTCAAAGGAGAACCTGTGGTTTTACCATTAAAGTATCCGCTGACAATCTGAAATTCGTCAGGCTCAACACGGGAGGTTGAAATCACCCCTGCAGGTCTCCTTCTTGCAAGAAGCTCTCTTATGTAATTCTCATCCACCGTAAGTCCCGGTGCAAGTCCGTCGAGGACTGCGCCGATGTATGGACCGTGGCTTTCTCCGAAAAGAGTTATCTGTAAGCTGTTTCCAAAGGTGTTTTTCATGGAAATCCTTTCTATGCCTCCACCGCTTTCATTCTCTCTGTAAGTTCAGCGGCGTCCATCTCTCTGATTTCAAATGTTCCAAGCCTCTTGACATAGACACATTTAATTGTATCACCGTTTGCCTTCTTGTCATGAAGAACCGCCTTCATGGCTTCCTCTTCATCAAACTTTGCTTTCACGGGAAGATTAAGTTTAATCAACAGTGCCTCAAGCCTCTCGGCGACTTCCTCGTCGCACATGCAAAGCATTCCAAGACCCACGCACTCGCCGTGAAGGAGCTCGCCCATAAGGGATGACTCAATGCCGTGGCCTAAGGTGTGGCCGAAGTTAAGGACTCTTCTCAATCCGCTTTCCTTCTCGTCCTCCTCCACCACGCGCTTCTTTATCTTAATGGCCTTGTATATTATATTGGTAAAATCTTCTGTATCGCAGTTATCCTCAATGTCCGAGAAGAATGTCTCGTCAAAGGTTGCCGCCATCTTCACCACTTCCGCCATGCCGTTTGAAATCTGACGTTTCGAAAGAGTCTTAAGGGTATCTGTATCGATTATGACCTTAGTGGGCGGATAAAACGCTCCGATGATGTTCTTAACTCCCTCGAAATCAATGGCTGTCTTCCCTCCGATGGATGAATCCACCTGGGAAAGGAGGGTCGTGGGAATATTATAGAAATCAATTCCTCTCATATATATGGAAGCGGCAAAACCGGACAAATCTCCGATAACGCCTCCTCCCACTGCAACAACACAATCTCCTCTTGTGAAGCCTGCCTCGAGCATGGCCTTCTCAAGTTTCATGAGATTATCCAGTTTTTTGCTCTCTTCTCCCTGTTTAAGCACCAGGGTTACCGGCTCCTTTGAAGCCTTGGCCACTGCTTCGGAATACTCCTTGGGAACTCCGTCATCAGTGACGATAAGAACCTTTCTGTTTAGCTTAAGAAGCTCACCGACGTTCTTAAGCAACCCGCTTCCTAAATCAATATCATAATTTCCTGTTTGAGTAATTACATTGATTACGTTCATTTCTACCTCAAATCTTAATACCGGGTTCGTATCTGCCTACTATTTTAACAAACTGGCACTGTTTTTTTAAGTCCTCAAGCATTTCTTTGCCCTTGGCTGACTCAAGATCTCCTTCCACCTCTACGTAGAAGTAATAAGTCCAGTTGGTTTTCTTCTCAGGTCTGCTTCTTATGACTCTCATGTTGAAGCCGTGCTCACCAATTTTGGAAATGGCTTTCGCAAGTCCTCCGGCCTCATTCTTTACTGTGAACATCATTACAGATGTGCACTCGGGGTCCTCTTTCTTCTTGGGGTTCTTCGAAAGCACGGCAAATCTTGTCACATTGTTTGCGCTCTGATTGACATCCGTAGCAAGAACTTTAAGCCCATATAAGTCAGCAGTTTCTTTGCTTGCAATGGCTCCAACCTCAGGGTCTCCTCCGAAGGAAACCTGTCTTGCTGCCCTGGCTGTATTCTCATAAGGAACGGTTCTGAAGCCATGTTCCTCAATGAACTCATGGCACTGCTCAAGAGCCTGAGGATGGCTGAGGACTGTTCTGATGTTCTCAAGCTTGGTGTTTTTGGTTCCAAGAAGGCAATGCGAAATGGATAACTCATATACGTTATCGAATTCCAGGGAACCTCCATAAATAAGGTCCATTACCTGTCCGACTTCTCCGGCAAAGCTGTTCTCAATGGGCAAAACCGCCACATCGCATTCGCCGCTCTCCACCTTTGCATATGCCTCGTCAAAGGATTTGCAGCTTATAAACTGTTCATTGGGATAAATCTTTCCCGACGCAATGCTTGCGAAGGAACCTTCAATTCCGCTGTAAGCCACTTTCAATTCACTCATAATTAATCTCCTTTTCTTTTGAGCTATCCTTAAAAGTGCTTACACCCGACATAACAAAAGGCGCCAACCTTTCAGGATAGCGCCTTAATTTATCTTGGTTATATTTCCCAGCGTCTATTCCTTAACCCTTATTGAACGATTACGATAATAATAAAAGTAAAAGCCAAAAAAGCCTGCAAAAAAGCAAGCCTGGGTAAAGTAAAAGAATACGCTGTTAAGTTGTGAAAGGATTGCACTTATACTCATGTCTGTCTCCATATCACAAATCTACTTTAATGATTTTACACTTTAAACCGATAAACTGTCAAGAGCTTATTTTTATTTTTTTAACTTACTTACCATATTTGCAAGAGATAAGAAGTTTTCGGTTTTTACCAGAGCTATACCCTGGCCTTCATCTCCAAGTACCACAATCTGGTCCCCGGGATTTATTTCAAAAATCTTTCGCGCCTTGGCAGGAATAACAATCTGGCCCTTCTCGCCCACAGTAACCAGACCAAACAGATGCTTTCCCTTGGGAGGAACTGCCACCCCCAGATTGTCCTCCGGTTCATAATTGGCCAGATCATCCAGTGAAACGCCGAAAATATCTGCAAGCTGTTTACATTTGTCAAGGTCCGGAACGGATTCTCCGGACTCCCACTTGGCTACTGACTGTCTGGTTACGCCCAGTTTATCAGCGATATCTTCCTGGGTCAACCCCATTAATTTTCTTGTTTGGACCAGATTGTCTTTGAACATTTATTTCTCCTTTTTCTTCTTGATTCCAAGAACTGCCCATCTGAAGAAGGGAATTCTTGAGATAATTGCATAGAGGCCATATCCGAAAGCAAAGCCCGCAATAAGGCTAAGTACATAACATAAAGGTGCAGGCAAAAACTTAGGTTTTGCAACTAAAAGCGCTACGGTTGAGATTCCCAGATAGTGGAACACATAAAGTCCGAAGCTGTGCTTTGTCATCCACTCTGTGAAAGGAGTTGCTTTGTCTCCGAAACGAGCCATTCCCGATAGCATTGCAAGGGAGCCGATATAAGCGCTCAGGCTATACATGATTCCTCTGTTAACCGGCTTTTCCGCATAGTTTTGACCAAAGTACAAAATAGTAAATGCAACGCACAAGCCCACTGCTATTACTATCAAAGGCACCGCTGTTTTCTTAAGTTTTTCCATAACCTCTTCATTGGAAAAAACGTAATATCCCAGCATAAAGAACACAAAGTAGAATGCGATCCTGTATACAGAAACCACAGGCATATTAAGAACCTGCGCTCCGCCCCACACAAGGAAAAAGAAAGGAATTAAAAGCCATAGCGGAGTTTTTGCTCCCGCCTTAAGGAGTCTTCCTTTTTCTATTTTCCTTATCAAAAGAAGCACCACACAGTATATCCATAAAAGATGCACGAACCAAAGCACACCGCTTCCCGAGGCAACCATTATAAGGAATATAACAGGTGCCGGAACTCCTGCAGCTGCCAGCCCTTCAATTCCTCCACCAAGAGACATGCTCACATATCCTTGTATGAACTGGAAGAAAAAAAGACCTATTGTTGAAGGAACCAAAAGTTTTAAGGTTCTTGATTTCATGAACTCTTTATCTGTGTGAGAGTCCAGATAAAGCCTTGATCCGATTCCCGAAATCAGGAAAAGAACAGGCATGAACCAGGGATATACCAGGTACATGAAGGCATCGTAATACTGCACTTCCAGATTGGTAATCTTCTGTAATCCTCCGGATATTCCCTCGGCATTGTACATAAAAAAAACGTGATAAATAACAACAATGACAACCGTAATCCAACGAATGTTGTCCAAATAGTGTTTTCTCATACTTATCCCACCTTTGCAATTTATTTTAACATCATATTATTCCTATGGCAAAGATTAGTCCACCAATCAAAGTTAACATTTTGGAGCAATTTATGTTTATATTCGTTGCTTTTTTGCAAAAATAGGGAGAGGCAAAAGCCTCTCCCTTATAACAACTCTAAATAAATACCGGTTATTCTCTTAAGCGGTCTTCTTGTTTGCATCATCAGATGCCTTATCATCCTTCTTGATAGAAAGAATCTTGTTAACAATGATACCAAGGATAAGTGCTGTTGCAACGGAAGTGATTGTTACGTTTCCGAAGTGAAGAGCAAGTCCGCCGATACCTGAGATAAGGATTGAAGATACAACGAAGAGGTTCTTGTTGTCTCCAAGGTTAACGCCCTGAAGCATCTTAAGTCCGCTTACTGCGATGAATCCGTAAAGGGTCATGCAGACACCGCCCATTACACATGAAGGGATGGAGCTTAAGAAAGCGATTACGGGGTTAAGGAATGAAACAACGATTGCAAGAGCAGCTGTTGTCATGATTGTAACTACTGATGCGTTTCTTGTGATAGCTACGCAAGCGATTGACTCGCCGTATGTTGTGTTGGGACATCCACCGAAGAATGCTCCCACCATTGAACCAACTCCATCACCAAGAAGTGTTCTGTTAAGACCGGGCTCAGTGAGGAGGTCTTTCTCAATGATTGAAGAAATGTTCTTGTGGTCTGCTACGTGCTCAGCAAATACTACGAAAGCAACAGGTACATATGCTGCAAATAATGTTCCAAGGTAAGCTCCGTCAACTTTGGAGAATCCAGAGATTGCTTCAACAAATGTAAATCTGGGAAGTGCTACGAAGGTTGAAAGTGTAACACCGTCTGCTGCAAGAGCCTTAATGGGGCTAAAGTCAACAATCATGAGAGCTGTATTTCCTGTGGCAGCTCCGATTGCTGTAAAGATAGCCGCAAGTGCATAACCTGCAAGAATACCGATGATGAAGGGAATTAACTTAGCCATCTTCTTACCAAAGGTTGAGCAGATGGTAACTACAAGGAGTGTTACGATACCGCAAAGAATTGCGAGAAGTGTGCTTCCGCCTTCTACATTTGACTTCTGAAGGTCGCCTACTGCACTGCCTGCAAGTGAAAGACCGATGATTGCAACTGTGGGTCCGATAACAACTGCGGGCATGAGTTTGTTGATCCAAAGAACTCCTGCGAATTTAACAATAAGGGAAATAACTACATATACAAGACCGGCCATGATAGCACCGATGATAAGTCCTGCGTAACCCACTTCCATAGAAACAGCTCCGGCAAAAGCAGCTGCCATTGAGCCGAGAAATGCAAATGAAGATCCTAAGAAAACAGGGCTTTTAGCTTTTGTGAAAAGAACATATACCAATGTTCCTACACCTGCGCCAAAGAGTGCTGCGGCAATTGACATGTTTGAGCCTGCAGCTGAGTTTGTGATTACGGGAACAGCGATTGTAGCGGCCATGATTGCCAAAAGCTGCTGGAACGCAAACACAAGGGTCTGACTGAATTTCGGTTTGTCTTCGACATTAAAAATCATTTTCATACACTTTCCTCCTACATATTCTGCACACACGGGTGCAAATTAATATTGTTATGCTTTGAACCATGTGAATGCATAGATAAATGCTCGTCGAAAGCTCGCTTTCGTAAGAGTATTTATCTTCGGATTCATACGGCGAATGCCGTCAAGTTCGGAAATCCGGAGGATTTTCGAACCATGGTTCTTATGTTAATGGGTCTAGCCCTCTTAACCAAAAAGTTCAACCGCCGTTACATCCTCAAATGGCGGAAGTTTTACTGAAATGTGCTCCGACTTGGCCGTCGGAACGTTCTTACCAACGTAGTCTCCTCTTATGGGAAGTTCTCTGTGACCTCTGTCTATAAGCACTGCCAGCTGAATTGCTGCCGGACGTCCATGTGCCATGATCCCCTCCATGGCTGCTCTGGCGGTTCTTCCGGTATAAAGCACATCATCCACAAGAATTACTGTCTTATCATTTATATCAAAAGAAATCTGTGACTCGTGGATTACCGGTTCAGCGGAATCATGCTGCATGTCATCTCTATAATAGGTAATGTCAATGCTTCCCACCGGAACATCAGCGCCTTCGATTTCCTTTATATTGGCAGCGATAATCTTCGAGATGGGAATTCCTCTTCTCTTGATTCCCACAAGACAAATATTGTCACTTCCGGCATTCTTCTCCAGTATTTCATGGGCTATTCTCTTGAGTGCTCGTCCCACCGCTGCATCATCAAGCAGGGTTGCTTTATACTGTGCTGACATCTGTTTCTCCAAAAAAAATACCGCGACTATGCGCGGCAAATTAACATTCTAAGCCCGGACTAATCCCCGGGAATCCTATATGTTGAACCTTGCCGGCATCTCTGTACCGTTCTTAAAGGAACTTTTTATTTAAAAAAATTATATACTATATCTTGTATAGTGTAAAGTTTTTTTTGTATAATCCGATATATATATTGTTACGGGTAAAATCGCATATTTTCTCAACATGTGGTTTATAAAACTACATCCATGTGACTTATATGTGACCGTTAACGATTATTATGTAGCAGATGGAGGAGATAAATAATGACTAACACAACAAGGGAAAAAGACATCGGCAACAGTTTTGTCATCGAAGTCAAAAGTCAGGAAAACTACACTTGGCAAGGAACAATAACTTGGGTCGAAGGGAAAAAGAAGGAAAACTTCAGAAGTGCATTGGAGCTCATGAAGCTCATTGATTCAACATTAGGTAAAAAGGAAGACTGATTACAGTCTTCTTTTTTTGTTCAAAAAAGTACCGGGCATTTATTCAATGCCCGGTACAGTTATTTTGAAGATTAAATTACTTTGTAACTTTCTCCTCTTTCTTGGTCTGGAACTTCTTGTACATAGCGTATCCGGTACCACCGAGTACTGCTACTACAAGCAACCACCACCAAGTAAGGTGCTCGGTATCAGCAATATCAGCTGCAAGAGCGGGTCCCTGAGGAAGGATTGTTGCAAGTCCGTCATCTGACTTATTGTCTTCAGGAACTGTTGCTGCAAGAGCTGAATTCTGAGGAGCGATATCTACTGATGTTGCCTCTGCTGCGGGAGCTACGTTAGCTGCTACGCCTGCGCCACCTGCTACGGGAGCTGCGGGTGCTCCGGGAACTTCTTCACCTGTGGGAATTGTTGCAAGAACAACTGCTCCACCTGTTGTTGTCTCACCTGCGCCTGCGCCTTCGCCTTCACCAGCTCCAGCTGCTGCGTTCTCAGCATCGATAAGAGCCTGAACTCTAGCAAGAATCTGCTGATACTCTGAAGCTGCCTCATCAGCGTCCTTACGAGCCTGATCAGCTGCTGCTCTAGCCAAGAGATAAGCTTCCCATGTAGCTTTCACTCTTGCATCTGCCTCTGCAATTGCAGCTGCTCCAAGATTGGAATTAGCAATTCTTTCAAATGCCAATTTTGCGTTTTCTGAGGCAACTCTTGCTTCTGTAGCCTTTGTAGCAAGTCTCTCTGCAATCTCAGCATTCTTCTTATACTTATTGTAAGTAGCTGTCCATGAGTTCAACTCGCCACTCAATCTGCCTACTACTGCCTTCTGGTTATCAACATCTGACTGAGCACCATCATATCTCTGGTATGCAAACTCCATAGCTTTGTACTTACCCCATGCTGTCCAGTAAGCGATATTCTCTTTTGATGAGTACTCACTCACCTTCTCCAGAGCATTTTGTCTTGTCTGCTTAGCGTTAGATGCTGCCTGCTGTGCGTCACTAATGAGTTTAGAATAATTCTTATTATTCAATGCCGTCTCAGCATTTGTAACGTCGGTATTGGCAGTATCTAATTCTCCCTTAGCTATAGCTCTTGCTGACAAATAATTAGAAAGTTGAGTGTCATAAGCACTCTTCAAATTAATAATGTTCTGTGCTCTGGACTGAAGATCTTCTGCAAGGCCACACTCGGTATTCTTCTTAGCAAGGTTAGCGATATCCTCACTATCACCCTTGTTATACTTGTAACCTGTAGTCTTCTCTGTTTCTTCTTCCTTAAGATAGTAAACAGTGTAGGTTGTTGTATCAATCTCCTTGCTTGTAGTTCTAACAATCTTTGCAACGCACTTGGTAACCTTAGCCGCGTCTTCTTCTGACATTCTCTCGACTTTGGCATCACTATACTGATGTATTCTATGCGTAGGAATTGTTGATTCCCAGTAATATCCATGTTTTCCGGATTTGTCATAATAAACATATATACTATCAAATCCTTTGCGATTGTTCCAGCTGTCAAGATAGTTGATTTCCCATCTATTAGTGTCTGAATTCCATCTCAAGTCACCATTAGCTGTTGAATATACATGCCAACCAATAGTAATCTCGCACAAATACTTATAATCGCCATTCTCATCTAATTCAGGGGCACCTGAAGCATCACCAATATTTAATGTGTGATCCTTTCCTCGCTCAGTGATAACATCAACTTCCGTAGTTGTAACAGTTGTCTTCTCGCCAGGAGTAGTTATTGTATAATACTCTCTTTCTTCTCCTATTTGATTAATAAGTTCTTCATATGCTTCCTGACTAATATTGTCTGCAGACTTAAGAAGATTGTAGGTAATCTTATAGTTCTTGGTAACCTTCGTACTATCTTCCATTATCTCAGTAGCAGTATAGTTCTGTTTTCCTGCATATGCCTGTGCTTCCTCATAACTGAGATTTTCAACTTTCTTGTTCTCTTCGACAGTTTTGGTTTCCTTTACATTGGTAACATTAATTAATGTACGGAGGTAGTCACCACCCTCATATTCACATAGCAGATAACCATTAACCATCCAATCAGATTCCCAAACTCTTTTATTGTTTCTCCAGATTAATGCATTTGTATACCTTGCTTCATAACGGCGACCATTAACCTTTATATATCCAACGTAACCTTCGCGGTCATATTTGGTCTCCTCGCCTCTCTGAACGGTAATTGTTTTTCCTGTGGGCACTTCTTTTGTTGCTGTGTAAGTAACATTATATCTGCCAGTTCCAACTTGAGTAGGTGTTATAGTAGGGTCAACCTCAGTAATAATATATGTTTCATTGTTTGCTACCAAAGTTGCAATAAACGCTTCGTACTCATCCTCAGAATATGTCTCGCTAACAGCCTTCTTAATCTCAGGAACCATTCCTTTAATTTCTTCCTTTGTGTAGGAGACAATACTAATAACGTTGTCTTCGCCTACCACATAGGTATAGAATTTTCCATCGGCTGTAGTATACAAGCCGTTGGGGAACTCCTCAGAAAGGACCTCACCGATAACGAGCTGAACATCACTTCCAGCTACTCTCCCTATAAGATCTGAAACAGCCTGTGCTCTTGTTGCCTCTGCCTCTTCAGTAGTCTCTTCAGAAAGAATATCTTCCTGAAGATCTCCTATATCGTTTCCGTAAGTATCTTTGAGAGTCTTGATTTCTCCATCAAGTTTGATTATTTTTCCGGAAGCTTCCGCTTCCTTAGCTACTGCGTCATTGTAAGCTTCAAGGATAAGATCTCTTGCGCTTTTAGCTAATGCCATCTCTTCATCTGTAACTTCTACTTTTCCAGCATTATCTTTAACAAGTGCATCTTCCTTCGCCTCGGAGATATCTACTCCGGCAACCTTTTCCTTATCTGTAAGGGCATTATCTGCCTGAATAGCATTAACAAGATTTCTTGCTGCTGCTTCAGGATCTTCTATGTTATCATATGCAGTCTGTTTTCCATCTCTGATATCTTTAAGCCCCTGCAAAGCTTCCTCTGCCCTCTTCAACTCTTTTTGAAGATTGGTGACTTTATTATCCAGCTCACGTATATCATTTTCTGAAGGAGCCTTCTTAAGTTCTTTTTGTGCATTTCCTAAGGCATTTGACATCTGCTCCCAATAAGAATACGCACCTATGTACTCCTCTTTCTTATCCTCATATTCACCTTTAAGTGTGTCTCTTGTTCCTCTTAAATCGGACAACTTCTCCTGAGCCTTGCCCAATTCAGTCTCATAGAATCCAGACCACTCTTTAGCTTCATCACGGTAAGCCTTCATCTCTTTTTCAAGGCCAAGAGCTACCCTTTCAGCTTCTTTGGCATTTTCAACAGCCTTTTGAGCATCTGCTGCACCTGCTGCAACCTTTGCATCTGCTGCATCATTAGCTGCCTTCGCATCTGCTTTTGCCTTGTCGAGTGCCTTGTCAGCCTCTTCATATAAGTCATACGCAGCCTTTGCCTTTGTATCTGCTTCCTTAGCCTGTGCATCTGCATCTTCTGATGCTGTCTTTGCTATACCTGCCTGAGCAGCAGCAGCTTCAGATGTTGTAGCTGACTGAGCATTCTTAAGTGCTTCATCCACAGTTATTAAATCACCAGCAGCTAACGCTGAAGCTGTGTTTGCTTCAGATATCTTTTCATCTGCTGAATTTAACTTCTCATCTAATGTAGCAAGATCAGCCTCCACTTTAGCCTTGCCATCTGAAAGATCTTTTTCAGCTCCTTCAAGTTCTTTCTTAGCTGCGCCATCAAATTCATATGCACTATCATCTGGTTCAACAGTAACAGGAACAATGAAAGGTCCTACGAAATCTACGCCAACAACTTCTTGTGTTATCTCATCTCTTTCATTGAGAGCAATATCAGTCAGTGCAACATCATGTAAACCATCGCCAGGTTTGATATCCTTAACAGCTTCATCATATGCAGCCTGCTCAGCAACCTGTGCCTGACCTGCTGCAACCTTTGCATCAGCAATTTCGTCAGAGTTTTCACTCTCTACTGCAACGGGCTCTTTAACATCAACAGTGACATCAGCTATGTTGTCATCTGTTACAGGCTCTGCTGCGAATGCTGTCATAGAAGGTGTAGCAAGAACTGTTGCTAATCCGATAGTCAATGCTTTAACTACTCTTTTGTTCTTTAACATGTGTTTTCCCTCTTTCATATTGAATACCAATTTTTTAACTGTGCCATTTGGGTGAAAAAACATTTCGTTTTTCATCACTCATCTTAAAAGACTTCCGCGCAACTAAAAGTGGCTCAAATTTTTTAAAAAAATCTTGATTTTTTTTGAGAACCGCCGATATACAGTATTTTGCCTACTTTTGTCATCCAACTACTCTCTATAGATTAAGTGTCATTCTGGGACAAAATTCCTAAGTAAATCACAAAAAAATTTCAAAAAAATGCCAAGGCATATCAGCCTTGGCAACATACTCTGCACTGTTTACATTTGTTTCTGCGTGATTACATTGGTTACAAATGGAAATTTGATTACCAATTCTTTATCCATTTCCATCATGCTGAGCAATCTGCTTGCTGCCCCGGAAGGATGATTTTTACCTGCCTCCCATGCTTCAACAGTTTTATCGGAAACGCCCATGTAATAAGCAAATGTTTTTTGAGACATGCCGGTTGTATTACGTATTTTTTACCCTCGTCAGCCCCGAACACCTTCACAGGTTCCACAACTACCTTGTGTCTTTTTAGAATGGGCTTCTCACTCTTGGCATCATCAATTGCCTCGTTGATGCCAGTCATAATACTTTCAAATACACTCTTCTCCATATCATTCACCTCGCAGGCTTTTTCACATTTCTTCTCCTTTTAATTTGCGCCCTATTTAATAGGGTGTCAACGGGTGGATCATGAATTTCGATTCAAGCTTTGAAAGCAATGTTGTGCCTAAATCAGTGGATTTTCCTGATTAAGGTCACAGGTTTCTTCATACCCGAAACTACGAAAAAAGAGGTCCTGTGACTAAGTCGGGTAACCATGCCGTATCAGGTCACCAAATTCTTGCTTAAAAGGAAATAAGCCGGCCACGGGCCGACGTAAATTGCTAAAAAGCTGTGACTAAGGGCAGGTAAGCTGCTGCTTTAGTCACAGAAGCTTGATTTTGAGGTTTCGGAACCGGGGAAATTCTGTGACTAAGGCGCAGGATACAGCCCGCTTAGGCACAAGTTCTTCAAAAAGTGTCGCGGAAAACCCGCAAAAAAGCCCTGCAAAAAGCGCCACAAAAAGCCCCTGCGGAAAAGCCCACAAAAATCCCAGCGGAAAGCCCCACAAAAAGCCCCAATAAGAAAGCCTGCTGTAGCGGCACAAACTACAACAGGCTCTCTCGGAGAAAATATGAAAAAGTTATTCTTCGGCTACGTTCATGGTAGAACGTATCAACCGCAGCATCTCAATTACGCTTCGGAAGTGTTCCTTCTTGTTCCCTTCAACCCAGGTTAATGTTCCTTGCCAGGTGCTGTTCTCACAGCTCTTGACCTCAAGAACAAAACTGCTTCCTCCGCTGGTTACCGTCATCTTTCTTTTCAATTATTTCACCCCCATGATTAATTAGATTTTGACCTTATGCTTCTTTCGATAGTAGATTGCACCACCTATACCCGCAAGGAGCGCTAAGGATGCCAATACATAAAGTGCCATTCCCTTCTTGTTTTCTTCATCCGTCGGCTTGCTGTCAGTTATATAGCCTCCGTAAACACTGAAGTCCTTGATGGAGAGTCTTGCATTCTCCGACTCATAACCTGAATCCGTCATGAACTTATCCATGTCAATGATTTCGTAGGTTCCGGTTGACTGATTATAAACAGTCATAAGCTTCTTCTCAGTGGTGACACTGTCAGTGGGAGCTTCACTTTCTGTCTCCTCATCTTCCGCCACTTCCATCAAGTCCTTCACGCTTGATGAATGTTTACCTACGTTGACTCCGTCGGTTTCAAGGCTTTCCGTGGCTGCAGTTTCATTACTTGAAGCCTTTCCTTCCACGGCGGGTGCCCTTCCTGTTCCGCCGCCTGTGGCTTCTCCTGAAGTTTCATTGGTACCGTCAACAGTTTCCTGACTTCCCTCAAGATCAGGTTCGTCAAGTTCGTTAACCTCACCGGTACCACTGCCTCCGCCTTCACCATTTGTGTGAGCCTTCTTGGAGTTCTCTTCTCCTCCCATGCCTGCTGCCTTCGAGCCTCCCACAAGGGATTCTTCTCCGGTTTCTGACGCAGTGCCGCCCATGGCCAAAGCTTCGCCTCCGTTTCTTTCGCCTTCCGTGGATGCGCCGCCTTCAATTCCGTTTCCTGCCGCTTCTCCTTCATCCATGTTGCCCACAATGAGCATTCCGTCAGCGACATTACTCTTCTTGTTCTCGGAATCGCTTCCCTTAACTTCGTCGGTATCAATTCCTATGTCAAAACCACTGTCCTCTTCAACGTTCCTTAAGGCCTTGTTATCTCCTGCCTTCTCGGTATTATCTTCATCAAAGAGAACCTTTTCTGTAGACTTGTCAAAGGCTGTCTCACCGCCTTCATTATTGCCTTCAAGCAGTTCACCGTTATTATTGCCTACAACCATGGTTGCAAGTCTTTCAGGTGTTCCTGCAAGTTCTGCAACACGTCCCGTTGCTCCGTATGAGGAAGCCGCAGGTTTTAACAAGGATTTATCTCCGCTAAAGTAAACCTTGATGTAGTCGATAAGGGACATCTCATTCTTGATGGAATTATCGAAGAGATATTCTCCTGTCATGTAGTTGTAACCGACTATACCTCCGTTGGCGTATTCTACGAGGATAAAGGGTGCAGATGTGTTAAAGTTATTTGACATGTATAGGATTCCGCTTCGTTTAAAGTCCTCGGGAGCATTTATGTTTTCACCCATATAAAGGTCAAACATAATTCCGTCGTTTCCAAGAACAGTCAGATACTCGTCTCCATCCTTCGTATACATGACTGCGGAATCCTTGATATTTTCAATGGAGGAATGAATGATATTCACATTTCCGTTTCGACTCTTTAGTATCTGAGCTTCACGGGTAATGGAATCATCTGCACCACCTATCATCGCGTACTTCCAATATGTTGATACGGGCATTCCGTTAAGGTTGAATTCTTCAAGAGCTTTAGGACTCCTGGTAAGTTCGATTCCCTTAACCGTATCTCCTATTACACTGCCGTCAGAAAGATTAATAACCCTTCCTGATGAAGTAAGTCCGAATCCTTCATAGATATTTACAAACTTACCGGAAATCAAAGTTGCAGTGGGATCCTTGCCGTCCTCACCTCTCTCTTCAGCACTGCTGCCGTAGCCTTTGACTACGCCGCCATCTGTCACATAGTAATATGCTGTATCGTAAGTCATTACACGTCTCGCAAGAGATCTGGGCTTATAGATATATGGATTGCCGCCCTCAAGTGACTCGCCCCCGTCGCCTTCTTCCTCTTCGAGGGAGTCTTCATCCTTATAGGCCATGGTGTAGTCATCAAGGAAACTGTAATCCTCTAAAATGTCTTCTATCTCATAGTCAACTCCGAGAGTCTTTCCGTCTTCACTCATGGAGGCAATGTATCCGCCTACATCAGCATATCCATATTCAATTCTTATCTTCTTTGCAAAATCATAATTTAGCGTCAGAACCCTTGAATTACTCTCACCGTAATTTAAAAGGGTCTGAACTGCAGGTTCGGATTGGTTTCCGTAGTAAACCTTTACATATGTAGATTCTGCCTGCAAAGCATTCTCCGCAAACTCAATATTTATTGTCGATGCTGAGCTTGCATATACCACAGGGTCAGATATTACGGGGCGCATTATCCTCATGGCCGCCCTGAGTCTTATCTTCCCGAGTGAACTTGTGGGTGCGGGAAGATTTATATTCTTTCTCACCTGATACTGTGTAAGTAAATCATTCGCAGTGGTGTTGTTATTCACTCTTATATGAGGAAGATAACTCTTGCCTGAAACTGCACCATAATTTCCGTTGGCGTAAACGCCGGAATAGGTCTTTGTATCAGCTGTGAGAATTACATAGTAGTATCGTCCTGCCCAACCGGGATTTGTATTTCCTGTGCTGGAGGATACATGGTACATAGTATAGTAAGGTCCGTGGGTCGCCAGGTCGGTTCCTGTAATAAGTCGAACGTTTAATGTATTGGTTGTATCCTTCTCTTTGGTGTCATACACACCCGTTCTGTCGTTACTGTAAACCACATATCTTGCCACATCCGTGGTGCCTTCTATTACGTTATACTGAACGAACTTGGCACTTCCGTTTCTTGCCCATTCAGGGGCCTCGGAGTTCTTAAGGAATGCCAGTTTCACAGAACCTGCTGTGGTTTCAAGTTCAGTGCTGTCCCAGAAGAAGGTTATATCGGCTTTATCAACGGTCGATCTGTCCTTGGCATCTCCGTAGCTTCCGCTGGTCTGGTTGCTTCTGTTAGCCTTACCTTCAAAGCCATCCACATTTCCTGCAAAAGCATGGGCATGGGTTCCGCCTGTGGCTGTAATCTTCGAAGCAAGACCAAGGTTTCTGTATGTATAAGTAATTTCGTTTGCCGAACCGGTCTTGGGAAGAGAATCTGTAGCATTGACTCGTCTTCCGCCATTGGCTGCCGCACCGCTTCCGCCATGGGATGTTACTGCTTCGCTTGAGGCCATGGTAATATCTCCCACCAAACCTCCGGCATAATCCTTTGCACTGACGGTTCCTGCAAAATAGTTCCCAAAGAGCGATGCTGTTGAATAACCGTAGTTGTCCTTACCGCTTACCTTGGTTACCGTGTAACCGTTTCTGTATGCTCCGTCTACACCGCCCGCGTAGAAATTAGCGGCTTTTACATTTGCATTGGAGTAGCTGTACTGAACACTTCCCGTAAAGTGATATCCTGCTACACCTCCTACGTAGTTGTTACCTGAAACGAAGTATTTATCATTTGCCTTTGGCGATGCAGCGCTTTCAGGCTCCGCGTAGTAGAAGCATCGGGATAAGGAGTTGTTAAGGTATCCTGCCACGCCTCCTACATTATTGTGTTTAGGCGCATCTATGGTTGTATTTACCGCACTCGAATAGTAGACAGGATAATATGCATATCCGATAACACCGCCGACGTTCTTAAGCTCCGTCGTTATGCTTCCGGTCTGATTCAGTTCAATCGTCGAATCCTCAACCTTACAATAGTAGATTGAACCGTCTGAGGACTTGTAGCCGTATCCCAGTCCTACGAAACCATGGTTGTTAATCTTGATCTTCGTTCCCTTAACCATGTCATAGTAGCTGATATAGGAAATCTGTCCGGCGATACCGCCTACGTAGTTATAAACTGCGGTGGTATCCTTAACAGCGGTTACCAGAGTGTTGTAGCAATGACTGTCATAGTCATCTGTACAGTAGCCATACATTCCGCCAATGTTATTGACATATCCCTTGACCACTATGCCGTCTACCATGTTGCTGACATTGGTTTCTGCGGTGTCATAGGGTGAGGTTTGCACTACTCTTGTGTTGTAAGCCCCGGCAGAGTTGATTTTGCCAAGGAAATAAACATTCGTGTAACCTATGAGTCCGCCAATGTGAGTACTGCTTGTGGTCGGATTCTTGAAGCTTATGGTTGTGGTTGATGTATCTGTATATCCGTCAGCATCTTTGCTGACTGTTCCCTTAAGGGTTACGTCTGCGAAGAAGGATCCGGTTTTGCCTGACATTCTTCCTGGCTCATAACCTCCCACAATGCCGCCTACTCTCGCATTGGCATTTGAAGTAACAGTGAAATCTGTACCCCTGATCTTATAGAAGCTTGCCTTGCCTGCTCCTCCGGAGATTCCTCCAACATTTCCGTTTCCAAATACATTTACATTGGTGGCATCTATATTTGTGAAAATCGTATTACTCTTCGCATATCCCGTAATGCCACCTGCATAGGGACTTGCAGTTGTAGCGTTTGTTCCTATGGTTACATTGTTTAATACAATCTTTCCGGAATCGGGATCTGCCTCATCATACTTACCGATGCAGCCACCATTCTGATATCCGATAAGTCCGATGAAGTTGTTGGCAGAGGTGCTGTTGATGGTGATATTGTTAAACTCCATATCATAAACCGCACCTGATGAAGTTCCGATAAGACCGATACAGTCACGGCTCTTTGTATTGACTGAGCAGTTACTGAATCTAAGGTTTGATATCTCGGAATTCAGTCTGAAGATAAGGTTCTCGTTTGCATTGGTGAGTCTGATGTTACTTAAGGTAAGCATTGAATCACCGGTTCCCACGGTTCGGAAGCCTCTCAGACGTCCTATCTTTGCGTTCTTTGTATAAGCTGCTCCCGATGAGAAATCGATATCATTTACGATTCTGAAGTTCTCATAGTTGCCGTAATTGGTCTCCTCTTTAATGTACTTATTCCAGGTAGTAATATCCGCAATATCCGCGAAGAGCATAAGGGGAATTCGTACAGGGTTATTCTCGAAATTTGATTTACCCGTTATTTTTCCGTCAGCGCTCTTATAGCTTATGGACACAAGCATGTAACTGTCTAAGAAATGCTCCTGCTTGATGTCATATTCAATAGGCTGTCTTGCGGTACCGCTTGCATTAAAGGTTGCTTTATAGTTGTTATAGAATTTGGAATTAAGATCCTTTATTTCATAGCCGGTAATGACATAGCCTTCAGGGCCTTCAAGGTCAAGAGCAATACGTCTTTCTGTTTCATTGACGAATACGCTTGTAACCTTTATAAGGTTGTTTTCAACCTTGGTAAGGCTCAAAGGTATATCCTTCTCCTGGAAAGGCATGGGCACACTTGTGCCGTAGTAATATAGCGTAGGCAAGTGTTCAGCTGCTGCCTTGCTGTAATCGTAAGCACCGGCATCCATATCAAGGAGTGATGAATCCGTATAGGTGGCAGGATTCGTGGCCTGATCATATGTGATAAGGCCAAATGTGTTCTTGTCACAATCCTTTACGGTACCCTGATATGATTCATCTGAAATAAGTATTCCGTCCTCGTCAAATTTGGCTCCGGTAATACCGTTATAAAGCTGAACCTCACAGCCGTAGAAGGTGCTTCTTGTTCCTGCCATGGAACCTGTTGTATATGAAACGTCATCTGAATCCGTGTTGACGCACATTACATTTCCAAGAGCAACACCGGACATGTTGTTTCTCTCGGCGATGGTTCCCTCGGTGATGTTGATTTCACCTGCTATACCACCCACGTTATCCTGGTAACTCTTTACGTTTACTCTTGAAATGATATTGGTCATCATGTTGGTGACGCAGCCTGCGGTATGGTAACCCACAATTCCGCCTACGTTGTTGCCACGCACACTAATCTCACCTGTAGCATACAGATTTTCAAGGGCTGAAGTTCCGCTGTAGCCTACTATTGCTCCTGCACCCAGACAGGTTCTTAAATCGTTTGCTTCTATTTGAACGTTTCTCGCAAAACAGTTGGTGACTCTGCAGCCGTCAGCTCTGGCTGCGATGGCTCCGATTTTGCCTTCCGTATTGGAGTTGGCGGGTTCGGCATATGTAATCTCTGCGTCGGTTGAACTGCAGTTTTCAATCAGAGTTCCACCGTATGCATAGCAAACAAGGGTTGTCAGATATGTTCTTCCTGTAATATGAGATCTCACAGTATGAACGTTGCTGACCTCTCCATATAATGCTGTGATAAAACCGTTGTAATCTCTGTTTGGAACATTGGCGGTGAAATCCTCTAAGCAAAGGTTCTTTACAGAGCCGTCAACTCTTGTAAATACAACAGGGTTATATCCGCTTCCCGTAAAGGTAATATTCTTAAGGCTGAAACCTTTTCTTGTGGCATTGTTGTCCTTTTCGACGCCGCCTTTTCCCATTCCGCCGTCAAGTTTTCCGGTATATGTGTTAGTCACGCAAATTCTGTCTCTTGGGACACCGGAGAAATCAATGTCGCATGCCAGTCTTGCGTTTTCATCAGGTTTCTTAACCACATAGTCGTACCAGTCATCCGCAGTCTCAATTAATCTGTAGAAATCGACTGCAAGAAGTGCGTCGCTTTGTACAACCGATGTGGAGTTTCCAACGGACACGGTAAGGTTCTCTATCGCATACATGGACACAAACTTGGCAGGATTTGAAACCTTAAGATACATAGTTGTGTATCCGTCAAGCATGGTTGTTTTGAAGGTGTCATCTTCGTAGAGGTCGGTGTCAAGGTTCTCGATCGATACTGCTTTGATAACGGCGTTCCGGGGGTTATTAAGTCTAAGTTTGATGAGGGCTGAATCGCCGTTTTCACCGTATGAGACCACCTCCGTGGAAATTACTTCCACCAACCTTGTGATGTTGCGATTAGGCAGAGGTATAAGCTCCTGATCCGGGAGCTCGTTACTTAGGGATACATGAGGGTAGAATCCAACCTCAACGGGCTGCGCATCAAAGCCCGCGCCCAGAACCTCACCTTGCCAGTTGTAATCATATAGTGATTCCAAACCAATCATATGTTGCTTGGTAGATTTGGCATAAACATTATTACCTTCATTCCAGTAGTAAATTCCGGAATGGGTTGCACTGTTGACACCGAGGGCAGGTCCAACAATTTCTGTGTCGTACATTTTGCCGTTATATGGCATATTGTAGAAGGACTGTCCGACGCTGTACATGCTTTCGCAGTTTCCGATTGCATAGCCGATTATTGCGCCATACTGCGTGTCACGTGCCTTTGAAGCATTCATGTCGGGGTTGGATACCACCACGTTTACAAGGGAGAAGACATGATCGGTCTTACCTCTTGAATTCTGGTAGCCTATGATACCGCCCACATTGATTCCCGAACCTGCCGAGGTGGTCTGGGTTACGGAATTAATGTCTGATCCATAAACGTAACCGTTTCTTACAACACCATCGTTAAGGTATACAAGAAGACCTGCGTTGCTTCTTGCGGAAAAAACACAGCTATCTCCCTGAGGATCATTCTTTATTACGAAGCGCTCAATAACACCGCTGGCTGCGTTTCGTCCTGCAACAAGTCCGTAGTAGATGTTGTTGGTTCCGGAACCGCCAAGGTAATGAACGAAAATATCGTGAATATGTCCGTAGTTATGTCTGCAGAAAATACCATGGTCATACTCTCTTGTTGTGGTATGATCCGAAAACTCAAATACGGCGTTTTTAATCTCAGCCTTGGGACCGATATTTGAGAATATAGCTCCTTCATTCTTATAGTTATTCTTCTGAAGCTTATATCCCTGGAAATCAATTTCTCCCCTGAAGGTTCCTGTTACACCCGCACTGGGAAGCGTTGCCTTTAAAGCACCGTTACTGTCATAGTCAACTTCATCCATGATGATGTCACCGGTAACAACAAATCTTGCGCTGGGATTCTTGCTGATTTTTTCAACAAATTCTTTTGCATTAGCTATCTCAAAAATGCAGTCTCTTGCATTGAATTCCAATGTGTCAAGAATCAGCTTGTTTTTGTTTATAATTACGTACAGAGTCATTTTGTACGTATCATCCGCCTTGTTAACCTTCCACTCAGAGTTGGTTCTTATGGTATTAGTGCCGTCATCATAAGCGTAATTTTCTACCTTTGTAAGGCTTGTATCGAAAGTGGAAGTAATATCAACCCCATTCTTCTCCACTGTGATGAAATAAGGCATCTGGCCGTTCATAATGCGGTCATCATCGTAGATAAGAACTCTGGTCTTGGCGGTAAGTCTTGTAGCCGAGAAGTTATCAAGGCTTATTAATTTGATATTTCCCGAAAGGTTAATGGGATTATCAATAAAGTGCTGGTAAATCAGTTTGTTGGACTCAAAGGTCTCATTGGTATATCCTTCGTTGTACTCAACGGCAACAAAATTCATAAAGAAGGTTTCCGAAGGATCAAGTCCCGTAAACTCATAGGGAACAGGTGCGTCTGTATTCTTCGGTACACGTACGGCCCTTACCAGGTTCCTGTGGCTGTCGTACAAATTAAGTACCACAACATGACCTGAGTTACCTGTAATGGCTCCGTCAGGGTCATCAATCTTCACATTAAATCTTAAGGTACCCGCTGCCAAAAGATCATCGGTAACCGTAACCTTTGCAGGCTCACGCATGGTCTTGAAAGCAGACCTTGTAAGAGATACGTTCATCTCATATCTCTTGCCGTTATAAAGGGCATAAACCACGGGAGTGATTGAATACTCCGTCATGCTTGTAAGGTAATAGGGCACCTCATCACCCACAACAGGATTATTCTTAATATCCCTGAAGTTCTTAAGAGCTTCCTTTTGTGCGTCTGAAAGACCTTCGCCCTTCTCGAAATAATTGGCGTCCATCAATACACTTCCTGGAGTCAGATCCTTGTTTCCGGTGTCAGGATTGTAACCCGTGAAGTTATGCATTGCCTCATTATCGAAAACCATTCCGGAATGAACTCCGGGGTTGGCTCCCTCGGTAGTATTAATAAGAAATACCACGTCAGAAAGAAGGCCCTGAAGAGTTTCATTGGTCTTGGCATCGTTTATTGTGTAAGTTATATTTGCACTGTGCGCTGTTACATGGGCGATATTTACATCAATATAAATATTTCCCAAAGATGACAATGTAGCTGCCTTAAAATCAATGCTGGCTATCTCATCGTGTCTAAGGACTCCTCTCCTGTTGTCAAGGTCGTAGTCCGTAAGGAGATAGACATAGTATCTCTGGTTAAGATCAAGACAGTTGGCTGTTACCTCAACGTCACTTACCTCCAGTGCACCGTTATTTAAGGTGTAATCGTTGGATTTAAACTTATAGACAAAGTGAACCGTACTCTCATTATCGGTATTGGCTCCGACTCTGGAGTAGTTATTGTCAATAAATCCTTCAGCCGCATCCCACATGGTGGCGTCATCCGCATATCTTTCCTTCTTGATGGTGCTGATTACAAGATAAACGTCTCGCTCTGATGCAGGGCCGTTTTCAGGTGCTACGGATGCTGTGTCGGGGTCAATGATATTAACCTTAAACTTGGTCTCACCAATCTTGTTGGTAACAAGTTCAATGGAGCCCTGAGGTCTCGATTTACAGGTGTCAAAAGTGCCTGTATTTCTGTATATCTGAAGGTCATTACCAAAGTAATCCTTACCTGTAATTACATAGCTGTAAGAGCTGTTTGAATCAAGAACGGGAAGGGATTTAAAATCAGCCAGTGCCCCTTTCTTGAAATCCGTTACTGCGGAAATATCAATGACAGTAACAAACTTCTCCCCTGCGATTCCGTCCTTTGTAGCGGTAAGAATCAGGTTCTTGGGATCAAGTCCGTAAACCGCCTCTTCATCCGTTACGGAAGCATCGTAGGTTACATTGGTAATCTCTACATAATTGTCATAGTAGAAAGGTATATCCTTATAAGTGATTCCGTTTTCGGTACCTTCTTTGAAGTAAATACTTCCAACCTGAGAAAGATCTCCGGTTCTTACAAAGATGTCCGAAGCCACGGACTCTACTATTCTCTCGTTGTGCTCATCATAATATGTGAAATATACGTTTACTCTGTAATCGGTATTGGGCTTAATGTTGCCGCCGCCTGCAGTAACCGTTCCCGAGGTAGAGGTATATGTTCTGTACGCAAGAGTCTCCTTGCCGTTACCCTGCTGCTCATAAAACTCAAACTGAACCTTTCTTAATCTGTCAATTCGGGACGCAGGGTCGTTTACGTCAACGCCTACTTTTACTCTGTAAACGCCGGGAGTTGTACCTGTTATGGTGACAACAGGTTTTATATAATCCTCCACAAGGGGTGCCTCGGTGTCCTTGGGAGTTTTGTCCGGTCTTAAGCTGTCCGGTCTGACACCTCCGGTACCCCCTTGTGGGGATTTGCGAGATTTGGCTCCGGAGGCTGCTGCAGTGGCTGCAGGAGAAAGAATGGCATCATATCTTTTAGGACGCTCCTTCTTCTCCCGCTCCGGTTTCTTGGCCTCTTCCTTTTCAGGTTCGGCCTCCTCTGTTTCAGGTTCTTCAATAACCTCTTTTTCAGGTTCCTCGATTATCTCCTCTTCGAAGGGCTCCTCAGCCTCCTCAAAGGTCTTTTTGTCATATGTGATGCCAAGATTAATAAGGAGCTCTTTATAAGTAATTTCCTTATCGCCAACTGTAAGAAGCGTGTCGGGAGTCATTCCGTTAAGAGCTCTGTAATGCATCTCCTCGTCGCTTATCTCGCAATAGGTAAAGTATTTCTCGGTAAAGAAAACAACACTGTTCATGGGCACTTCTTTTGCCACGCCCTGATCAACCACAAAGTTATCCAGTGTTACAAAGAATCCGTTGGGAAGTCCCGCAAAAAGATACTCGTCATCTGCAGCACGGCTTCCGTCGGGGTTAAATGAAATACGTTCGCTTACGGAAAGTCCCTTATAAGTCGAGAACTTCTCGTATTCGTTGTTGAAAAGCTTTGCCCTGTCATCGAAAAACCAGATTCCGGCTCCTCCGTTAATAATCAGGGGAAAGTTAATGTCAATCTTTGTTTTCTTGTTCTCGCCCATGTAATATGAGCTGCCTCTGGTATATACGAAATCCAGAGCATCAAAAGGATAAAGGCCTGCATCGACCTCCTCGGGTTCCTCCTCAGGATCGTTCATGAGTAAAGCGGATACGGACTTGTCCTCAATGGCCAGTCCGCCACGATCCATCTGCATGAATATGTTAAATCTTGTCTGTAAAAGGAGCAGGATTACAATAATTGCCGCTCCTATTGCAAAGCATATCTTCTTCATGACATTCCCTTCTTCATGAACCTAGTTCATATCTATTACCGCAACCTTATCCACTGCAGAGTAAAGCAGTGCCTCTCCGGTGTTGGTGTAAAGGACATCTAGGCCCAGATTGAGAAGGAATCCGGATTTTCCCTCGGCAGTAACCAAAACATCGTTGATTCCCACCACGTTGTCCTCGTCTGTTTCACTGTTGTGATATTCAACACTTCCCGCATATCTCACCTTCACATATGAAAGTGCGGGAAGGTCTGTTGTAACGTTACCGATACGCAGTTTGACAGGCTCAAGGAAGATGTACAAATCCGAGCCGTCGTAGAGAAAGCCGCCATAGCTCTGGGCCTTCTTCTCTCCCGAAGTAAAAGTAACCCTGCCGGTGTCCTCGGTAACGGTGGTAAAATAGTTGATTCTCTTAACGTCAGTTCCCTCGGAAGGAACCATGAGAAGCATGTTGCAGGGAAGAGATAGTTTGGTCTCCCCCTTGTACAAAAACGGAGTTTCCGCAACAGGCCTGCCTTCTGCGGTAACACTTCCTCCGTTCTCTCTGAAAACCGTGTCTGCGGAGTAATTTAATTCGGTGCCCTCAAAGAACTGATGAAGCTCCGTATTAGGCCTGAATGCAGCCAAACCGTCAACATACCAGAACACAAAAAGGGCCAGCACAAGTAATAAAACTCCTGCCACACCTATTTCTATCATGGTCACTGCTTTCATTGGTTTAGATCTGTTTATCATGCGTTAACCTTCCCTCCGTCATCACGGCTTTCAATAATGTTGTAAACACAACCCATCAGGTCATACAGCGCATAGAGCACCAGAAAGATTGCCAAAAAGATAAGTGCAATCATAATCTTCACATCAAAGAGAACATTCTCAAGATATGAAATAAGGAATCCCGATACATATAAAAGTCCCATAATAAGCGCGGCATTGAAAACGCTCACTATCATTTCCTTAAGCCTTCTTCTGCACAATCCGTACATGAGCACAAGGCTTCCGTACATAAAGATGTGGACGGGGTAAACCTGGCCCTTGGCAATCAGTAAAGAAATAACCAGGTAGAATTTAATCAGGCACATGGCAAGAAGCACCGAGTCCATCATCCTTGCTCCGTAGAAAAAACCGATTACTCTCAAATTTCCCTTTTGCCATGAAAACTTGCGGCAAAGGAACAAAAGCACAGCGAGCAAAACTACGGTACCCACGGCAGTAACAATCATCATGGTCTTAAGGAGAATTATCTGATTGATTATTTTCCCCACTAAAGTTTCTGTCATAGTTTGTGATCCTCAATCAAAAGGTAAAAACTATTCTTCTTATGCATGTAAAAACCGTGGATGGGCTCGAATCTTATTACGTCAGACTCTGTTACCATCTCTACGCTTCCCGAAATCTCTCCAATGAGAGGCATGTAATCTTCCATGATAAGAATGTTGTAATCTTTGCTGACAACACGAATCATCCGGATGTCCTCAAAGGTTTGCATTCCCTTCACTCTGTCCACCACTCTGGCACTTATTTTGTATGGAATTTCATATTCATCTACTAATGTATTCTTCAGCATTAAACTTACCTATATACAGGAAATTGGATTCGTCGATTCCGTCGTATGCTCCGGAAATAATGTTCTCGACATCGTCCAAAATATCGTCTATGTGTACCAGTTCACCCTTGATTCCCGTGTAGTTCTCGGCAACGAACATGGGCTGTGTAAAGTAGTTACGAAGCTTTCTTGTACGATAGAAAACGTTGGTATCAGCCACTGAAAGTTCATCTATACCAAGAACGGCGATAATCTCTTCAAGTTCACGATAACGGGAGTAGTATCTTAAAACTTCCTCAACGAGTCTGTAGTGTCTTTCACCGATTTTGTCTATATCGATGAGCTTACTGGTGGTTGAAAAAACATCTACTGCGGGATACAAACCCTTCTCGGCTACCTTTCTGTCAAGAACAATCTGTCCATCAAGGTGAGCCTGAATGGTAAGAACTGCCTGGTCCGTAACATCATCTGCAGGGATGTAAATTGCCTGGAATGATGTGATGGAACCGTTTGGTGTGGAGTTGATTCTCTCTTCCACGTCACTTATGGCGGTTTCAATGTTTGCGGGATAACCATTCTCAATAGGAATACGGCTAAGCTCTGCATTAATCTCACTCATGGCCTGAACGTATCTGTAAATGTTATCTACGAAAAGGAGAACATCCTGATTTTTCTCATCTCGAAGGTACTCCGCAAGGGTAAGTCCCGAGAAGATGGCCTTTGATCTTGTTGCTGAGTTCTCTCCCATCTGTCCGAAAACAACAGACATCTTATCAAGGAGGTTTGCGGAAAGCATTTCGTCGTATAACTCCTTACCTTCCCTTGAACGCTCGCCGACGCCGACGAAAACGGAGTTGGAATTAAGGCCTGTATATACGTTATGGATAAGCTCTTTGATAAGAACTGTTTTACCTACGCCGGCACCACCCAAAAGGCCCATTTTGAAGCCTTTTTGCATGGGAGCAAAGAAGTCAAGAACCTTGATTCCAGTCCAGAGAATTCCACCGTTAAGGTTGATTTCCTCAAGAGTCAGGTTTCTGTTATAAACGTTTCTCTTATGTACTTCCTCTATCTGCGAGTCATCAAGGAGCTTTCCGTATGAGTCAAATACCTTCCCGAGGATTTCATCGTTGTACTGAATCTCAAGTCCGTGTTCAGCCTTGTAAACATCCAGCCCCTTCTTAAGGCCCACAACGTTCTGGAAAGGAATGGCCGAGATAACGTTTCCGTCCTCTTCCACCACCTCGAACTCGATTCGTCTTCCTTTGCTGTTGATATAGAGAATATCCCGGTACTTAATCTTCTCGTCGTTTATAAGCACCTGTATATTAAGTTCTGATACCGATATAATCTTGCCTACCGCTGTCTCGCTCACGTATATGCCCTCCGATTAAATGTTTTGCTGTTTTGCTCCTTGTTTTTTGGCGGAAGTTCCCTTTTGCACCTTATGTCTGTGACAATCAGGTTTAAAGGAGTTTCATTTGGAAATTGTCCCGCCTCTTTAAACACCTTCTGCAAAATTCGATCAGCGTCTTTTACCTTCATCTTAAATTCGCATTCGCTTCCGATGCACATTAAAGACCCTCCCGTTTTAATACGCCCTCGTCTTCGTATAGTTATCCAAAACCTTGGCAAACTGCTTGTCTTTGTTCCGACGTCTCTCTTCCATAAGCCTTATTTCATCCCTCTCATCAAGCTTATTTAAGGACTCGGTTGTCACATTCTGTCTTGATATATTCTCCGATGCATAGCTTGCCGCTGCTGCAATTTCCATGGAGTATTTCACGTACAGGACAACCATGTTCACAAGAAGATCATCCACGTTCCCCTCGAACGAGAAGTCTTCTTTATAGTCATCCTCTTCGTTTCCCTCACCCTTCGGCACGGGATAAATCTGCTTATCAACCAGCGCCACCTGGGAGGAATTGTAGTAATGGTTATAGACTATGGATATTTTTGAATACAGGCGGTTTCTGATGGCCTCCTCCAAAAGTCCCATAACCTTGCCGTTATCCTCGTCGTACTCTTCCCTTGTTTGAAAAAGCAAAAGCCTCTCCTTATCGGAAGGTTTGATTTTTCTTCCGATAACTATCTGCTTCACATCCCTCTCTGCATCTCCTGCCTGATCTCCCAATGTCTTTTTCACCAGAGCATTCAAGTTACTGCAAAAGCCCATATCGGAACCTATATAGATGTTCAGTTCCGGCTTTGTGGGGTCAACCTTATGCATCTTATAATCCAGGGAAATGTTTCTGTTGTTGACTATGTTGTCAATCATCCTGGTAAGAATCTGCTCCATGGCTGTGTACTTCTTGGACTTGTTTCTTGACTTGTCCACCCTTAAAAGGGAGTGGAAGTTCATAACCTTAACGACGCTTCTTATACTCATACAAAGTCTCCGACTACTTCCATGAAATCTTCTTTAATTTCATCCGGTGTTCTGGGTGAAAACTTATATTGCAAAAGCCTCTCCTGAAGTCTCTCGCCCTCCTCGATGTTGGCCTGCATTTCAGGGCTCATTTCATCGATGTTGGCAAGCTGATAAACTTCCTTTGTTTCCAGATAGCTTAAGAACTTACGTCTTACCACTGCGCCAATCTTTTTCATGTTGGCTTCCTGTACGGCACCGCCCAAACGTGATACGGAAAGACCGTAGTTGATGGCGGGCTTTAAGCCCTTTTCAAAGTTCTTTCTTGAGAGAACCAACTGTCCGTCTGTAATGGAAATGATATTTGTTGAAATGTAATCCGTAATGTCTCCGCCTCTGGTTTCGACAATGGGAAGGATTGTGATAGAGCCTCCGTCCTTGTGCTGGCATCCCTTCTCAAGAAGTCTTGAATGGGTGTAGAAAATATCCGGGGGATAAGCATCACGTCCCGGTATTTTACCTGCAAGAAGTGAAATCTCTCTGTGGATGTCTGCGTGGGATTTCAGGTCATCTATTACCACCAGAACATCCTGGCCTTCTCGCATGTACATTTCCGCGATGGAAAGTCCCGCATAGGGAGTAAAGAACGATACCGGCGGCTCATCATCGTTGAATGCCGCAAGAATCAATGTATACTCCATGGCGCCCTTCTTCATGAGATTGTCGTACAGCTCACGGATATTCTTCTTCGTTTTGTTGACTGCTACGTAGATACAGATAACGTTTCTGTCCTTCTGGTTGACGATGGTATCGATGGCTATCTGGGTTTTACCCGTCTTTTTGTCACCGATAATCAACTGTCTCTGGCCGTATCCTATGGGGTAGATAAGGTCGATACCTGCGATTCCGGTGTAAAAAGGTCTCGAAACCTCACCTCTTTCCATGATTGGGATTGCGGGGGTCTCAATCATACAGGGGCGAAGGTTTTCAAACTTTTCACCCACCAGTCTGTCTTCCCCGAAGATATCCACGATATGGCCGAGGGCGGCTTTGGAGTACATGGCACAGAAATCATACCCCGTAGTCACTACCTCGTCTCCAACGTATATGGCGTCAATTCTCTGAAGAAGTGCAACCATTACAGAGTTTTTACCGATGGAGGTGACATATCCCACTGAGTGATTGGCAATAACAACCCTTTCGTAAAAACCAACCTGCTCAAGTCCGACCACCTCTAGAATGTAGTCTTTGACTTTTGAGACATAGCCAACCTCATAGATATTTTTCATGTCCTTCATGTTGCGTAATTTGGCGTTAACAAGATTTTCAATATATGTGCTCATTCTTCTTCCTCGATTTGTAGATGCTGTAGTCATACAGTCTGCCCTGGTATACTATTCGAATACCCTCGCAGACATTCTTATCGAACATACAAACCACGTTGTCGGCAACGTTGTCGTAATTCTCGTCTTCTTCTCCAAGGTAAGCTTTCAGCTCAGGGGTCTGAATACTTACCGTCTGCTTAAGCCATGAAATAAAATCAAGGATGTCAAACTCTTCGATTTCATCCATGGGCTCAATGAACTCACCAAGAAGTGCCTTTTCCTTTTTCTTCAGCGAATCATATAAAACCTTTAACTGCTCGGTTTTCTCCAAAGTACAAAGGTCGTAGATTGCGTTGAAATTTAGAAGCTCCAGTATGGATTTGGCTGCGTTGTAGCGCTCCAAATTGCCGTGGTAAGGAAACTTTTCAAGCACAGTCTTTATAATGGAACCCTTATCCATAACAAGCAGGTTTTTGGCCGTTTTGTAATCGGCAAAGAATCCGTTGTCGATGTAATGAGATACAGGAATGTAAGCATCTCTTATTACGGGACGAGGCTTGTAGAATCTTGATACCTGCATGGCATTGTAGTCCTGCTTTAAAATCTTAATTCTTTGTTCCACCTCTTCCTTGGACTCTTTCAGTTCTTCCAGCTCATTCATTTTCTTTTTGAAGTCACCGTCAAACTCCTTCAGTTTTGAAAGGAAGTAGACATTGACCTTCTTACTGGCATTCTCCGTGACAATCCTTAAGGAGGCCGTGACAAAGTAAATCATGACCGCCATAATCACGAAAATCGCTATAAATACAGCTATCATGTGCTATCTCCGATCAGATTGAAAAAGGATTAAAGAACAGTAATACAAGTACAAATGCAAAGAGCAAGAGTAAAAGCAAGGTTATGATAATTGCCACAAACATAACTGACTGAACTACGTCACTCTTTGTCTCCGGATTACGTCCGATGGCTTCCGCCACCTTTGCACCCAGAATCCCCAATCCGATTCCCGAGCCTAAAAAAGCCATGCCAAGAATCAGCCCTACCGCATGCATTGTTTCCGCTAAAATTGAATCCATATTTTCCTCCAATCAGAAATTAATCTATTTAGTGTAATGTTCCCGTTGCTTCAGGAAGACTGCTCACAACATCCACGTTCTGATACGTCGCAGACTCGAACTTCATTGTTAAAGGTTTATTCTCTGTTGTCTCAGAAATAGGTAATGTAAAACTCATGCTCTTGCTGTCTCCTCCGGCAGCGGCTGCTGCTCCGTCAACCTGCAAGGATGATCCCATTTTGTTTCCGTTAAAGTAAACGCCAACTGTCGCCCCCGACAGCTCATATCCGTTGTAAGACTTTACGGTATAGTTGACGGTTACAAGAGTCTTTCCGTCTGTATCTTTGCTTGTTGAAATCTTATTAATCTCAATATATGCGATATCTGCTTTAGTGGTTACCTTGGCCACATCCTGATTAACCGTGACAAGTTCTGTACTTCCGGTTGAATCCTTCTTATAAGCCTGATAGCCCATCTCCAGCTTGTAATTCTTGCCTGGTTCAAGGCCTGTTACCGTATACCTGGTATCAGTCTTACTAAGATGTACGGTTTCCTTCAAAGGATTGCTGGCCGCAAGGTCATAGACATTCAAAAATACATCCACGTAATCGTTTGTAAGGTCGTTTACGAAGTATTCAACGTCAATGCTTGATACGGAAGCCGTTGCTTTCTTTAAGCTGATCCACTTGGTTGCAGAAATGGAAGCATCGCTTCCTTCGCCACCTTGTCCGCCGTCTCCGCCATCGCCGCCGAGACCGCCGTTTCCGCCCTGGCCTCCGACACCGCCGGTACCGCCTGAACCTCCGGCGCCACCGTTTCCGCCAAGACCACCGTCACCGCCGAATCCGCCTGAACCTCCGGTGCCTCCTGCACCACCTGTACCACCGGTACCGCCTTGTCCGCCGGTACCGCCGGCTCCTCCGTTACCACCCATGATGGTGATAACTTCGGGATTTTTGGCCATCAGCTGTGCATCAGGTTCTTCCACAATTCCCTCTGTGTACAAAAGAGGCCGTTTGGAATAGAGATTGGTGCTTCCGATAATGTTCTTTAAGCTGACTACGTTTCCGTCTTTGGCCATAAGCTCACTGCTTACGTCAAAATAAAGTCCGTCGCTTTCAAGAACAATGGGTTCAATAACATTGACGTAATAATCATCATTCATAATCATTGCAGTTCCGCTCTTATGAATGTTGATGGTTACATAGCTGTCGGATGAAAGTGAACTGTCTGTGGAGTTTATATCTCGCCCCGTCATTACATAAAGCCTGTCTCGAAGCTTATAAAGTGACGGTGTGTTCATGTCCTCCACAACGTTCACATCCTTTAATTTGTCTACGGTCCCGTCCCCGTTGATTTTGTATGAATCTCCGTAAATGGTCATGCTGGATGCTGTGGGATCGTAGATTACTGTGTTTTTACCAAGGCAATACACATCATCGTCCGCGGTCTTCAGATAGTACTTGTTGTCCCATTTCTTTCTGACCGAACCTTCATCCTTCATGTCCACATATTCGTTGTCCTCGGTGTATACCGTGGAGCCGGGCGCCACGGGGTATGCCTCGTTTCGGTTTTTTACCACAAAGACAACTGCCGAAGAGAATACCACCAGGCCGGCCACAAGCATAATACCCAGCGCGTTAAAGGACATGGTGTTTTGCTTACTTAACTTTCTCACGTATATTTCCTCACTATGTTTATTCACCTGTGGTCTGGACTGTTTCGGTCTTAACCCTGGTATCAAGGTCACCTAAAAGTTTGCCCGTGCCGCTTCTGTACTGAATCTTTACGTCATACCACTGATCAGAATCAATGGATGATGATGACCAGTCAAAGGTCTTCGTAAAGGATGAATCCTTCGCCTCATCCTCAGATATTTCAATACCGTTCTCGGTAGTGGTGTAAACCATGGTTCCATTTGAGTTATATGCCGTAAGGACAATCTTTCTGACGTTAGCGAAGTTACTGAGGTTGTAGAATTCAATCTCCAATCTGTCCACCGTAGCGTCGGAACCAATCGATGCCGTGGCTGCCGAGCCTGTGCTTACGGTAGCTTCGTCAAATGCCAGTACATCTCCTTCCGTCTCATCAAATCGTCCGTTGTTGTTAAGGTCTGCCTGACCCTCCACTCTTACGATGTAATCACCGGGATCCACATCGTTAAAGGTAACGGTTTCGTACTCTGCTCCACCGGAGTTTGTAAGAACTACATCTTGTGAGCCCACAGCATTATCTGTATCTGTTCTCTTGTAGAGACTTACTGTGTACGTTCCGTCAAGGATTGCCTTTTGTGAATCCGTGCAAGTAACCGAAGCATTGATATTATTCTCCGAAGGAGTAGCTGTCAGCCTGAAGTCAGGAAGTGCAAGACTTGTGGGTGTCTGCACAGGAAGGATGGTGAAGCCCAATTCTTCGTCGGTATCACTGTCATCCACTGCCCAAACTCGAACGGTATATGTGCTTCCCAGATAGAATCTTCCTGTTCCGGGGTTCATTGTTGTGCTGAAGGGATTATTCTGATCCGCTCTCTGGCTGTAGTACTGATATCCGGGATCACCAAGTTTATCTATAGTTCCTTCTGCCACAACACTGCCGTTATCAATATCTGTTCCGCTTACAATCTTGTACTTGACCGTCATGCCGGTACCCTCATCACCGGGGATGCCAAATCCGAAGGATACTGTCTTATCGTCGTAGGCATTGTATGAATAGCTGGGTCCGGTTACTCCAATATTTATGTATTTAAGTGTTTTAAATGTGTACTGAACATTAACTCTTTCTTTGTCAGGATCGATACTGTACAAAGGACGCTCATTTCCGGCGTTGTCGTATGTAAAGAACAAAACGCCGTAGTTGGTCTCGGTGGACAGCTTTCTGAGCCTCAAAGTAAAGTTATTGTTCGTAACCGTAATATAGGTCTGATTCTTGAACTCTGTAGTGCCATAGTCAGGAGTTGAAGCATCTGTGCTTACCTCGAAGAATTCGCCTCTGTCATCGGAATTCTTTTTAAGTTTTACGACTGTGTCAGCGCCGCTCTTCTGAATCAGCTTCGCATAGATTCTGTCAGTGCTTACTCCGTGAAGAGACATCTCAAGGGTCGCTGACTTGGCGCCTGCGGTAATTCTTTCCTGTCTGATGGCTGCAACTACGGTACCCATGGTAATGTTAAGGGTCTTGTTGCTTGTGTCGGTTCCGTCATAGATACCAAAGTCAAATGCGCTCTTTGCCAGCTTCTCTGCAACGTAGTAGTTCTCTCCTATGTGAATACCATTCTCATCGAAGGTAAATCCGCTTAAAGGTGCAGTTTCAAACTGGGAATTTGAAACAAGAGCGTTGTAGTAATATCTCTGGTCCATGGTGGCACTTGATCTGTTGCCGGGGTTGGATGTTACATTAAGTCCGCCGCCTGCAACATTTCCGGGAATTACCATGGAGCCCAATGTGGTAGCTCCTAGGCCATAAGTTGTTGTCCAGTTACTATCCTCTCTCTGTATATATTTTGTTGTTCCGTCACTGACGTTCACTCTTCTTAAAGCAAACAGGTTCTCTTGCTCAGTGTTTGACTCATAGAAGGTTCCCTTGTCGTAGTCATCCATAAGACCTTCGTAATCATCGAATCCCGAAGATTTTGTAGAGTAATAGCCGTTTACGCTGACGCTTAAGTTAGTGCCGGGACTGAACTTGGCAGCAAGAGGACCCTGGTCAACATATGCGTATCCATAAGGAGTTGCACTTCCTGAGAGTTCTCCTCTGTCAACCACGTATACAGGATCGTAAATAACACTGTCATTACCATCACTGAATACAACTCTAAATGCGGAAAACTTATCCAAATCCGTTCCCATGAACGTCAGTCTGTATCTGTAGTTACCTTCGTTTACAAGAGGTGCCACAGTTCCGTCAGAAAGTTTATCCGCTGCGTTATCATTTGTGGTCCATGTAAGACCCTTAAGATAAATATTGTTTGCGGATATGGTCTGAGTCTGGAAATGCTGAACCGGCTTGGATGTAATATATTTTGTTGCTTCCGAAGCGGCTGACAAGGTCTTGTAGGGAATTCCAACACTATAGTAAATTCCGTCTGTACCAAGTCCGTCAATTATCAGTGCCTTAAAGTCGTTGTTGTTTCTGTATCCGTCGGTATCATCCATTCCCGGTACATTTACAGTTGATTTGGTTGTTGATGTAGCTACCCCTGCATATGTATTGGCCTTTGTAACTTCAAATGCCGCTTTGCCCGCATTGTCTGTAATGATTGCTTTATCCGGGTCAATAATTCTGTAATTCCAAATGTCTTTTCCGTTCTCTGAAGAGAGAGGATATCTCTCGGCTACAGGTGTCTGCATGTCAAGGGATATAACAGCGGATCTGTACAAAGGAACAGGTGTACTTCCGTATGCGCAATCAGGGTAGAAATGATCGTTATCGGGATCGATACAAGGGGTGATTGTATGATCAGCCAATACCCTGTATGCGATGATATATCTCTTACCTCTGGTTAAAATATCTTGATCTTCTGCACTGCTTCCGTCAGGCTTCTTCCAGGTCATTACATATGAGCCAACACTCTTTGTACCCTTGAAGTAAAGCTCTGTGTCACGAACGCCGTACTCCATACCATCTCTCGTATGTTCACCAACAAGAACCAGATTACACTTCACATCTGTTCCGTATGTGTAGGTTCCGTCAGGGTTTGCCGTAACAGTAGCTATACCTTCTGAAAAATCATCGGGTGCCTTAGGATAAATAAGCTGGTTGGATGCAATGTCATAATTATCATCAAGTTCATAGATATAGTAATAAATCTTGTTTACATCCGCGTATCCGTAATCTGCTCTGAATCTGAGTCCAACTACTGTGCTGCCGTCAATTCCGTCTTCCGAATAGCCTATAGCCGCTGCGGAATTGGGAAGAGCATCTACAACAACCTGTCTGTTGGGATTGTTGGCCTGTACGTGTTTCTTTGAGATTCCGAATCTGATAACGTTCTCGCCTTCCTTGAAGGGAATTGTGTTACCACTTCCGCCGGTTCCGTCTGCAAGATTAAGGGTGTAGTCGTATGCTCCGATGACCTTAATCTTGAACTCTCCGCCCGAGAAAAGGGCGTTATCGTTATTATCAATACCAAAGTCTGAAGGAGTGATTTCAAATACCGATGTGTCACTTGCAGCTTCAGAATCTTTAATTGTAAGGCCCTTACTTTCTACAGGTCCTGTAAGCTCTGCGTCAGGGTTGTATTCTGTCTTATCACGTCCGATGAAGGCATTGTCCTTGAAATAAGAGTCATGGGATCTTTGATCTCCGTCCGTAAGGACCGTTGCATTACCAATGATTCTCTCAAGTCCCGAATCCTCTACGTGAATAAGCTGTAATTCCAGTCTTTCAAGTACGGATGCAGAATATTGAGCCTGTCCGATTTCAGCCGCGTCCTCCGAAAGAGATGTGACGTTAATGCTGTATCTGAAAGCAGATTGGGGATTGGCAAGTCTTCTTGCAGCCAAAGCTAAGGGCTTATGAGTCTTGGTATTAACTCTGGTGCCCGTAAAGTATGTGCTTGCTTCGGCACCAGTAATGTTTCCGTCCCCGTTTGTATCCTGGGGACCGCTTAATATCAATGTGTAAACGGAATCCTGATGAAGCCCCTCTTTCTTGAAGGGAATGAGCCAGTAGTTTCCGTTAGACTTGATGATATCTCCCCATTCTGTTGTATAGTTCGTTTCGTAATTATCCTTGTACTTAAGTGTGTATGTATCCGCATACTCACCGGAAATGGCAAGTACAAGGGGATTGGTGCCTCCTATATGCTGAAGGACCGATGTGTTGTTCCAGTTACTTGATATATCTCCTGTACCATCTGTGATTTTGATGAATCCGGAAATTGTATCCGCACTCTGCTGATTCTCATCAATCAGAAGTTCAACCATAAGATCCGTGTTAACCGCGCTTAAGTCAGATACGTTGGAAAACAGTGTTGATATCTCCATATCTTTTTCGTTATCGTTGAACATTACGGTTACACGTGCTCTGTAGACATCCAAATCTCCCGAAGGAATTGAAAATGTGTGCCCAGAAAGCTGAGTCAAATCCTTAGAATAAGTGGCAACCAGTTCATTCATTGACCCGGTCTGAAGAGCACTGGATATATCTGAATCCTTAAATAAATCGATTCGATAACTTGAAATTCCGCAATCAGGATCTGCTATTGGATTAATGTTTACCGTAATGGTATGGTTCTTGTCATTAGAAGTGATGGTAGGTGTCATAAGTGCTACCGATCTCTTCTCTCCCTGGGTGGCGGTTGCGGTATAAACCTCGTAATCGTAAGGTGTTTCCTTAAGAGTCTTTAACTCAACTTCGCTTCCGTCAGTGGGAATAAGTTCTTCTCCCACCTTTACATTTCCAAGTTCCGCATAGTATATTGTATTGCTCTTAACATCATCAAAGCTTAGAGGTCTCCCTTGGGAGCCGGGAATGGGATTGGAATCATTTACTACGAATTCAGCCCCTGCGCTGGTACCGCTAAATAAAGCTATGGTCTGCTTTTGACCGTTGTCGTCGTAGTAGAAGAATCTTACGTTGTAACTGTCAACCTGACCGGTTACTTTGGTTACGGCCGCTATCTCAGAGTCCGTTACATGAGCCTTTGTGATTCCTATTCCCAGAGGTTCCGTTCTGAAAATCTTCTGGAAAAGTATTCCTGTTTGGAGGCTTTCTCCCTTTCCGGGTAAGTATTCGCCTTCAACAACAAGCACGTACTCTCTGTCCGCATTTAATCCACTGAAGGTCAATGCTCCACTGCCTCTTTCTATCCTGGCACCAAGTTTCTGCTGCATGCTTTCCAGTTCTGTACCGGCCACCAATTGCATGGTTTCTCTGTCATAAACCTTTACCTTGGTGCTTCCGACTGTAAGGGTATCGTCCGGATCTTCCATGGAAAAATTCATGGTCGCACTTCCGGGAGTTACTGAATAACTCCTGTTGTTTTCGCCTGAATTCACCCTGATTTCAGGTCTTGAATAAAGGTCAACGGATTGAAGCTGGCTTGCGCTTGCTGCAGTATCCGCATCCTTACCGGCTACGCCCTCAGCGCCGTCATAACCCATGATTCCGGTATCACCTTCGACACCGTCTTTGCCGAGTCCGCCTGTGGATCCCATGGCGCCTTCAGAGCCCGCTTCTCCTTCTCCGCCCTGTTCGCCTTCTTTTCCTTCTTCACCGGCTTCACCCTGTTCACCGTCCGTGCCGTCGGTGCCGTTTACGCCGTCTTTACCGTTTATAACGTTGAAAGTAGGAATAGTAGGGCCGTCTTCTATGTTTTCATCTATGTCGATGTAACTGTCGTCATCAATTGTCATGTCGTCAAGAGAAAGAACCGCTTCCCCGTCTACCATGAAATTCTTGCCCACAAGGTTAAGCTCTGCACCGCCCCTTGTGACAAGTGTGCTATCTGCAGCAACTGTCTGATATGTTCCTGACTGATGGGAAATTCGAACGATACCGTTGTCAACGTAAGTAAGCTGAACATAATCAGAGAACTGAACATCATCGCCGGAAGTTTTAAGCGTTACATCAGGGGATAAAAGCATGTAGTCCCGGTCTGAAATCTTCCAGATGAATTCTGTTATGTTCATGGCTTCGCCGCGGCTGCTCATTTCGTAGGCGCCGCCGTTTTTTACAAGAACGGTGTTCTTTGAAAGGCTGTAATAGCCATAATTAGATTCCGTTATTTCGGAAACGTCCATAATAACGCCCTTTTTGAAGGATCCAAGGGAGCCGTCATTATAGTGAATAAAATGGTCCGAATCAATTAATTCATTCGTTCCTGTTGCGTCTTTAAAGGAAATCTGAGTACCATACTTCTCTTTATACTTGGTGCCCTGAGTGAAGTAATACTCCATATTAACGTTGTCGGTAACAAACTCTTCATCCGATGGATCGAGAATAAAACCGTCAGCGACAAAAGTTCTGGTGTTTCTGGCATTATTGACCGCAGAAAGCACAGCAAGCCCCGCACCCAAAGCCAATACTGCAGCCAAAATAAACATAATACCCTTCTTCATAGTAAAACTCCTTTTGGTCTTCCTTTTCGGACATAATTATGCAAAGGCATCAAAATTAGAGGGTCTAAAAAAGTCTAAACCCATACAATGTCCGCATATTTGGTTTGAAAAAATTTGGAAAATGGTTCCCTTCTTAAACCGAAACGATTTGACTATTTAATGTCTAGTCAAAAAGACCGTAAAGAGATGAATTTGCAACTCCCCATAAAAAGTTATTAATTATCTCTCAAAACTCCCACTTTATTTCATCAGATTTTTGCATCAAAAAAAAGTGAATTTTTTTACATTTTAGGGGGACAAATTTTACTTAATCGTTTAAGTTCTGTAATAATTTTGTAATATTTATTCAAAACAGGGTAAATTTTAAAAAAAATGACAGGGACATGGTCCCTGTCAAATAATTTTATAACTATTCCCCTATACCGAAAATGCAAATCAGCTTGGATCGGCCCTTATTGATGCTGCCAAGCATAACTTCAACAGAAGGAAATGGCCCCATTGGTGCGCCGTTTCCGTACACATTGTGGGCAATAAGGCCCGACATTTCCCTGTTAACATTAATGGTGTGGATCTGCCTTTTAATGTTGTTTCTGTCGTTATAAACAGTCAGTATAAAGGTGTCATACTTTGATTCAATCCGCCTGATTTCCGATTCATCCCGGGCAAAATCACACTTATACCCGTTTTTCAAAAAGAAATCCAAAAGAGCTTTGGGTGACGTGCCGAATCTTCCGCCGAAAATCATTCCGTCCTTCTCAAATCCCGATATCAATTTCGGTAGTGAGTAATCTGAAACCCCTCCCAGGTTAAGCAGCGCATTATAAACTGCAATTATCTCGCATCCCGAAAAAGCCAGATTCTTTTTTCCAAAAGAAACGTCCTTCAAGTCCTTCTGATTCTCAACGAACCCTTCAATCCCGTTAGCTGCAAAGAACTCCTCATTCTTCTTGTAATGATCTCTTATTTTTCTCTTGCTTAAATGGGCAATTCTTCTTAAGAATTCCATAAAGCCCAAAACTGTCTTATTACTTACGTGTCTTGGAATAAAAGCCAAGAACCCCTTAAACATATTAACTACTCCGTCTCATAAAATGAATACTTGTTTGTACCGCTTCCCTTGCAGGTGTACATGGCGGTATCCGCAAGCTTATATATTTCCTCATAACTTTTGGCGTCTTCACTGTTGCAAAGAATTGCGCCCACACTGACGCTAACCTTAAGGTCATCTATGCCGTCAATGCTGATGTCGTTAATAAACTCAAATAAACGCTCAAGACATTTTATCCCGACTTTCATGTCTGCGATATCAGCTCCGAAAACAGCAAACTCATCACCGCCTATACGGGCCAGAATATCCTTCCTTCTGAATGCCTTCTTTAAGCACCCTGCTATACTTATAAGGACCTTATCTCCAACAGGGTGTCCATAGTTATCATTGATATGTTTGAAATCATTTATATCAATGATACAGAACATTCCGTCCACTTCCTTCTTGATGAACTGTTCAATTCTCTTTTGTCCGCTGTCCCTGTTTAAAAGTCCTGTAAGGCTGTCTGTTTCGGAGAGGATTACGAGTTTTTGCTCCATCTCCTTGTTGGATGTAATGTCTGCCAAAGAGGTGATGATAACTGAGTTCCTGTTTGAAAGAACCGTCAGCTTTGAGTCGGCCTTTATGTAGGTTACTCTTCTGTCCAGATGGTCCACAGGGTACTCGTAAGAAATCTCATCCCCCTGCTCTTTAAGGCGTTTAATCTTATCCTTGATTAACTTGGCTGAATCCTTAAGGCAATCCTCCACCACATCCGGGAAAATATCGTTCATCATAATGTTAAGAGGCATATCGAAAATATCTGAAGCCGCCTCATTACATATGATGATTCGATTATCCATATCAGTAACAATTACACCGCCGGATTGCATATGAAGCATTTCAGCGTATATTTCGTTCTGATTCTCCAAAGCCTCCTGTAAAGCTTTTCTGTATTCCAGTTCTTTTCTTTCCAGGTTTCTGATATCCCTTTTTCTCTTAAGCTCCTGACGTTCTCTGGCATCAACGTTCTTAATGCCCACCATTACAGTGCTTTGATCAGGATTCTTTTGGGACTTAACAAACTTTGTCTCATAGTACAGAATTGCACCGCCGAGAACAATTCGATAAACAATGGTAAACTTCCCGTTTTCCTCAAGTTCCCTCACAACATTTTCCCTTGTGAGATTCTCCTCCATGTAGCTGATGTCATCACCGTAAATTGCCTTCTTAATCATTTCACCGCAATCCGCGAAGAAGTCATCTCCCTCGGTCTTTAACTGCAGCATCTCATAGAACTTGGTATTACTGAAGGATTTATATGTATTGTTTTCCATATTGACCCAGAAAATAATGTCATATTCATCAGACAGGGCATTGATAACCATGATTCTTGCTTCATTTTCTCTCTGATGTTCAAGGTATACTTCATTCTCAGTCTCTATGGAAATGTTGTAAATAACAACTGCGACACCGCATATCATAATTGCCACTGCATAGAAAGGAAGCATTGGCAAAACAAACTGAATAATAGCTCCCAATAAAAGAAGAACCGTTGCGGCTATTACCACCAGGCTTCGCATTTTCTCAAATGCCTTTGTCTCTTTCCTGTAGTGATTAATGGAGTTAAAGATGACAAAGATATAGTAAAAAACGTAAACCAGAACAAGTCCGATGGTGTACAGATTGTATTTCACCGAGCCGTCCGGATTGAATTCAAAGAAATAGCTTGTGGATACATTGATGGCTATTACCTGGTATCCGATGAGGGCCGGAACGCCGTCAACGATGTAAAGTTTCCTGTCTCTGTTTTGCATTATCATAAACAGGTGGGCCGAGGCATATTCGTACCACATTAGCTCTACCAGTATTCCGAAGCAAAGACTAGCGTAGAACACTGTCCTTTTGGCATCGTAGAGCATATTGTTTATTGCGTAAACAGAAAAGCCCCACACACCGTCAAACAGTGTGTAGAGCAAAGAAACACATAGAAATCCCGCAAAAAATCTGATGTTCAGATTCTTTCTTCTTATTCTGATAACCCTGAAGAGTACCGGAATAAGCGCAAGTATTACCATGGCTGAAGTGATGATGTAAGTACGGCTTGTCATAAATAACGGGCTCCTTTCAAGTCAATTATTTAAGAACGAACTCCATAACTACGGGATTGTGGTCCGAATATTCAAAGCCGGCATCAATATTTCTGACGCTTACCACTTCGATGTTATCAGAAGCGACAAACCCGTCCACTATCACTGTAAAATTGCCCTCCTCATAAGGAACGTCGCAATTTCGTGCAGTGGGTACTACCTTCCCTTCATCATATTCTATACATCTATTAAGACCCTTAGGAAGAACCTCCGTCGGAAATGGCATTGTCCATCCGAAAGGTGATTCATCCAGATTATCCAATAACTTCAATGAATTGTCGGTAAAATCATCGTTAAAATCTCCACCGACCAATACATAATTTCCGGCCTTATACTCCTTCTCCATATCTTCAAAAAGCATTTGAAGCTGTCTGGAATGGATGGAATCGCTTCCGCCGTATGCAGACAGATGAGAATTGTAAAGCACCAGCTCTTTCCCGTTATCTGTAGGTATTCTTGAAATCGAAAAACATCTGTCCAGATCGATAATCTTTGTAATGCTTTCAGATATGGGATAGCTTCTTCTTAGTCCGTCGGTAATATTGTACTTTGAAAGTGTCAATATTCCCGACTCATTCTTACCATGTGGTTCGGTAAATGGATACATCAGAAAAGCCGAGTCAAAATTCTGTGCAAATACACTGGAATATCCGGAAAGCTTTTCTTTCAGCTTTTCAACCTCGTTTACGTGATAGGATCTGGTACCGTTAAGGTCCACCTCCTGGAAAACCACAAAGTCGGGGTCAAAGGATAAAGCCATGTCTCCTACTTTATCTACGCAGTTCTCCACACTTTCCTTGCTGTCACCCCAGGACTCTTTTCCTCCGTCCATAAAGAAGGTATAGTCTTTTGTATAAGCACCGAAACCTATATTGTGAGTCACAATGGTAAGATTTTCTCCAACCCTTACCTCATTCTGCGAGGAAACATTCTGTGGCTCAAGTTTTTGATTGTCTTCAATTCTTTTATAACTTCCAAAGAGATATACGGCGTAGCCTATGACAACCAAAAGGAAAATACCGATTATCCAAAGAATAATCTTTAAAAGCTTCGGTAACTTTCTCTTATTTTCTTTGCTCATATTTCTCCCTTAAATCTTATGCGTTGGCAGCCGAATCAACCTCTTCAAGGAGTCTGTAGTACTGTTTGTGAGCCTGATCGAACTCCTTGTTAAATCTGCTGTTCTGACCCGCATGCAGACCCGTTACATATGAATGTGCAAGATGCTCATTCTCATTAGCTCTGGTTATGGTAGCAATACCGATGTTGGAACAGGTATCGGCAATACTTCCGATGTTTGAGAGGATGTTCATGAAGATTACACCTGCAGGTATTGAACACTTACCCTCTCTAAGCCTTGCCAGATGGTTATCATGAACTGTATCTATCATCTCATCGATAACCTCTTCCAGGGGCTCAATATGGTAGGCAGCATTTACATCCCTCTTTATAAAAGCAGGACGGGTGTATTCAAGAATCTCTTTAAGAAGTTTCTCTACAACCTCCATTTCCTTAAGGGCAACTCCGGAGAAGACGATTCCATCCTTCCTCATTGATGTTGCTGCATCTGCTATATGAACGGCGTGATCGCCCAAATGTTCAAATTCGGATACCACTCTGTGGTACTGGTTCAAAATCTTGATGTGCAGTTCTTCACTTACATGAGGAGAAAGCTTAACCAGATAGTTGTCTACACAGTCTGTCATGTAGTCAATATTCTCTTCCTCAGCGTAAATCTCTTTGACAACTGCTTCATCATACTTCTCTACAAGTCCCAATGCCTTCTCAATGTTAACGTATGATGCCTCAAGCATTGTAATAAGCACATTGTAGCAGCTTCTGAATGCAAGAGCAGGGGTTGAGAAGAATACAGGGTTTAATGCTGAAATCTGCTCAGCATATTTATTGGCAGCCACGGCCTCATCCTTGACTATTCTCTTACTGAGTTTCTCGAATGTTCCTGTTACCGGAAGTAGGGCAACTGCACAGATAAGGTTAAATGCCGAGTTGGTATTTGCAATACCTCCGGAGGTTAACTCCCTGTCCCAAAGACTTCCCAAAAGGCCAATTTTATGAAGTATGAATACAACAACCACTACGGCTAGAGTCTTGCTTAAGTTATACAGAATGTTGATTATACCTACTCGTCTCGCATCAGGTTTAGCACCGATGGAACAAACAATTGCGGTTGTAACGCAATCTCCAAGGTATACACCGACAATAATTACATATATGGTTCTGAAGGGAATTCCTCTGGCCATTGAAAAAGCCTGCAGGATACCGATTGTTGCCGATGAGCTTTGAAGAACAAAGGCCACACCTGCGCCGGCAAGATATCCAAGCCAGGGGTTATCACCAAGGCTATAGAAAACTTTACCAAGCATGCCGTTATCGGAGAATTCCGAAACTGCCGCCGTCATGTTTAAAAGTCCGGTAAACAAAACACCGAATCCGATGGCAATGTTACCAAGGTTATCGGACTTATTAAACTTAAAGAACATGATTAGCGAAATTCCGATAATCAATGCAAGAGGTGCCAAAGTTACCGGCTGAAAGAATCTCAGCCAAAAGTTTCCGTCTGCATTGACATCGAGAAGTCTGATAATCTGACCCGTAACAGTGGTACCTACGTTGGCACCGATAATTATTCCCAAAGACTGTCTAAGTGAAATGATTCCGGCTGCAACCAAACCGGATGTGATAACAATGGTTGCTGTGGACGACTGGATAATCGCTGTAACCGCTACTCCAAGGATAAAAGCCTTAAGCGGATTGTTTGTAACCTTCTCCATTACGACCTTCAGCGTTCCGGATGAGCCTTCCTTCAAATTACTGCTCATCAGCCTCATTCCGTAAAGGAAAAGAGCCAAACCTCCAAGTAGCGATATGGCGTTAAAAATGTACATGATACTCTCCTGTGATATTCCTTTTATTAACTTTTCCGCCCATACCCCTACTTCCCATTTTATCAACAACCACTACAAAATTCAACGAAAAAAGAGGACGGAATAACCGTCCTCTTAAATTCCTTTCATTTCCGAAAAGACTTACTTTGCGTAATCTGTTACTCTGGATTCTCTGATGACATTTACCTTGATCTGTCCGGGATATTCCATCTCGTCCTCGATCTTCTTTGAAATGTCTCTTGCCAGGATAACCATATCTGCATCAGTAACCTGTTCAGGAATTACCATTACACGAATCTCTCTACCCGCCTGAATGGCAAAAGATTTGTCTACGCCTTTGAAATTGTTGGATATGTCTTCTAACTGTTTAAGTCTGGTTGTATAGGTCTCTAAAGTCTCACGTCTTGCACCGGGTCTAGCAGCAGAAATAGCATCTGCAGCCTGAACAATGCATGCAATCAGAGACTGGGGTTCTACATCACCGTGGTGAGCTTCAACCGCATTAACCACAATTGCATTCTCTTTGTACTTCTTACAAAGCTCGGTACCAAGCTGTACATGTGAACCTTCCATTTCGTGGTCCACTGCTTTACCGATATCATGGAGTAAGCCTGCTCTCTTGGCAAGTCTCACATCAAGTCCCATCTCGGCAGCGAGAATACCTGATAACTGTGCAACTTCAACGCTGTGTCTTAAAACATTCTGACCATAACTTGTTCTGAACTTCATCTTACCAAGTAATCTGATAAGTTCAGGGTGGATTCCGTGAACGCCAACCTCTAATGCGGCAGCTTCACCCTCCTCCTTAATCATGGTCTCAACTTCTTTCTGAGCCTTCTCTACTGTTTCCTCAATTCTTGCCGGATGAATACGTCCGTCAACAATCAATTTCTCCAGTGCGATTCTTGCGACCTCTCTACGGATAGGATCAAAGCCTGACAGGATAACAGCTTCGGGAGTATCGTCTATAATAAGGTCAACACCCGTCATGGTCTCAAGAGTTCTGATGTTACGTCCCTCTCGTCCGATGATACGGCCTTTCATCTCGTCATTGGGGAGCTGTACAACTGAGATTGTAGCTTCGGATACATGATCTGCAGCACACTTCTGAATGGCTGTAATAACAACTTCCTTAGCTTTCTTGTCAGCTTCCTCTTTCGCTCTTGCTTCCATCTCCTTGATGAGCTTCGCGGTTTCAAGTTTTACATCATCTTCAACAATTTTAAGTAAATAATCCTTTGCCTGGTCGGAGGTTAAACCAGAGATTCGCTCCAATTCCTGCACTCTTTGTTCATTCAGCTTGGAAACTTCCTCTTTCATCTTGTTGAGGGAGTCTTCCTTCTGTGACAAACTTGCTTCTTTCTTCTCGATTGCATCGGACTTCTTGTCGATGTTTTCCTCTTTCTGCTGGATACGTCTCTCGGAACGCTGAATTTCAGCTCTGCGCTCTTTAATCTCTCTCTCCAATTCATTCTTGTTACGAATGTTTTCTTCCTTTGCTTCAAGGAGAGCTTCACGTTTCTTGCTTTCAGCAGTCTTGAGGGCTTCATCGATGATTTCACGAGCCTTATCCTCAGCAGAACCTATCTTAGCATCAACAACTTTCTTACGGTAGCCATTGGTGATAATCGCTGTAAGAGGAATTGCAATCACGAGGCAAATTGCCGCAGTGATAACAATAGTGGTCATCTTTCAGGAGCACCTCCTTATTGAATTTTCATTGTACATGCGGTGCGAAAACCGCCAAATCTATTATAGAGCGCCTACACTTTAGGCATTCTAAATGCATCTACAACATATAAAATTTTATACTGTAGACTATGTTATGTCAAGTAGGTGCCACCTTCTTTTTCTAAAAGTCAGAATTTCTGATGCAATTTGAAATGGAATCGTATGAATACCCCTTACGCATCAAAGAAGCTATCATTTTCTGCCTTTCTGTATAGTCGGCTTCATCAGGATCAAATCGCTTTTTGGCAAGAATTCGTCTGATTTGTGTCTCCTCATCTATTCCGGAGTCATTGCTTTCTTCAAAAGACATGTAGGCCTTTTCTATATCTCTGCCGGACACGTCCTTCCCTCTTAAATCATTCTTCATCCTTGTAAGGCTTCTTGAATCCTTATAAGTTTCAAAGAATTCAAGGCAATATTTGACATCATCGATATATCCGAAGCCCTTAAGGTACTCAATGGCCTCGTCAATAACAGCCTCGGGATATTCCCCGGCGTCATATTTATCTCTAAGCTGCTTCTCTGTGTAGGGTTTCTTGGTAAGAAGAGCAAGGCCTCTAAGCTTGGCTCTCTTTGGAAGAAGTTTGGTTGTTATGGCCTCATAAGAGGCCATAGAAATTTCAGAATTTAAAGAAATACTGTATTCCTTAAATTCGCCTTTGTATAATACAAAGGCGAATTCATAGTCAATATATATGCGGCTTCTTTTCTTGTCCAATGGAACAATATCCGTAACAATCATTTCATTACCCGCCGAAAATTATTTGTCGGCTTCTGTATCAGTCTGAAGTCCGTAGTGCTCTCTTACTTTATTCTCTATCTCGGTAAGAACTGCAGGATTATTCTCAAGGTAAATCTTGGCATTCTCTCTTCCCTGACCAATCTTCTCACCGTTATATGCGTACCATGCGCCGGACTTGTTTACAATATCGATATCTGCTGCAAGATCAAGAATATCGCCTGATGCGGAAATTCCCTTTCCGAACATGATATCAAATTCTGCTTCCTTGAAAGGAGGAGCGATTTTATTCTTAACGACCTTGACTCTGGTTCTGTTTCCGATTACCTCGCCGCCCTGCTTTAAGGATTCAATTCTTCTTACGTCCATACGAACCGATGAATAGAACTTAAGTGCACGGCCACCTGTTGTAGTCTCGGGATTACCAAACATTACACCGACCTTCTCACGAAGCTGGTTAATGAATACAACTGCGCAGTTGGACTTACTGATAACACCGGTAAGCTTTCTTAAAGCCTGGGACATAAGTCTTGCCTGAAGGCCTACGTGGGAATCACCCATCTCACCGTCAATCTCAGCCTTGGGTACAAGGGCTGCAACAGAGTCAACAACCACAATATCGATGGCGCCTGAACGAACCATTGTCTCAGCTATCTCAAGAGCCTGCTCACCGTTATCGGGCTGTGAAATATAAAGGTTGTCAATATCTACGCCAATGTTCTTGGCATATACGGGGTCAAGGGCGTGCTCCGCATCGATGAAGCCTGCGATTCCGCCTCTCTTCTGAACCTCCGCAATCATGTGCAAAGTTACTGTGGTCTTACCACTGGATTCGGGACCATATATCTCAACAATTCGTCCCTTGGGAATACCGCCAAGACCAAGTGCAATGTCCAAACTAAGGGAACCTGTGGGGATGGTCTCCACATTCATCTGAGCGGAAGGGTCACCAAGTTTCATAACCGCGCCCTTACCATACTGTTTCTCAATCTGCAGCAACGCCGCGTCAAGTGCTTTTAACTTTTCGTCTCTTTCCATTACCTTCTCCTTTGTCCGAACATTAGTTCTAAGTTAAGAATAAACAAATGTTCGGCTTCTGTCAATAGTTTTTTTGTAATTTGTAACCCTTCGGGAAATTTTTGGCGAAAAGCCTAAGAAATCAATGCTTCGAAAATGGATATTTTTATCTTACATCGACTCCTTCAGTTTTACAAATTAAATTTTTATAAACTTTTTGTTCTAGAAAGATATGGGGCTTCCCTTATCGGAAAAGGTAACCTTGCTGTAATATTCAAGAACGCTCTTTCTCAAAACCGTAAGGGCAGCTGAAGTAGCCTGCTCTCTTATTCTTTGTCTGTTTCCCGAAAAAATATATTTATACGCTTTGGATTCACCTTTAATGCAGCATCCGATAAATACGGTTCCGACAGGGATTTCATCAGTTCCGCCTCCGGGTCCTGCCAGTCCTGTTACACTTATGGCAACATCTGCCTTGGATTCGGCTGCGGCTCCCTTTGCCATTTCATTGGCAACCTGTTCACTTACGGCCGTGTATTTCTCAAGGGTGGCTTTTTTGACTCCCACGAGCTTTCTCTTGGCCTTGTTTGAGTATGTGACAAATCCATATTTGAATACGTCGGATGCCCCGGGAACATTGATGATTCTCGAAGAAACCATTCCTCCTGTACAGGACTCAACCGTGGAAATCGTAAGATTGTTGGCTGTAAGAAGTTCAACAACATCCTGCTCTAAAGTAACATCCTCCCTGGTGGTGTAAATGGTGGCACCAAGGCGGTTCTTAATCTCTTTAACTACAGGTTTTACAAGCTTTTTGGCCTCCTCTTCATCGGCGGCCTTGGCTGTAACCCTAAGGTGAACCTCTCCGGGCTTTGCATATGTGGCAATGGTAGGATTAGTCTGCTTCGAAATAATATCAGAAAGAATTGAAGCCACCTTGCTCTCCCCGATTCCGCAGATCTTAATGGTCTTGGAATAGAGGCAGTCAGGTACGACTTCCTTAAGATACGGGATAACCTGGTCCTCAAACATGGGTTTCATCTCCGAGGGAGGACCCGGCAAAAGAATCAAATGAACATTGGCATCGGAAATAATAATTCCCGGTGCCGTTCCGTTTGGATTATACAAAACCTTAGAGCCCTCCGGAACCATAGCCTGCTTCCAGTTGCTCTCAGGAATATCTCTTCCGAGTTTGGCAAAATAGTCACTGATATCCTGCCTCTGTCTGGCGTCGCTTACAAGATTTCTGCCCATAACCTTGGCAGCCGTTTCCTTAGTAAGGTCATCTTCCGTAGGTCCAAGTCCGCCGGAAAGGATAACCACGTCAGATCTTCCCACGGCAGTCTTAATTTCCGCCGTAAGTCTTTCTTCGTTATCTCCCACTACACTCTGGTAATAGCAAACAAGGCCAAGTTTAGCGCATTGTTCAGCAAGATAGGCCGCGTTTGTATTAACTATATTCCCCATCAGAATTTCGGTTCCCACCGAAATAATTTCAACCTTCATCTTAGTCTTCCTTCATTACATCCCAGTTTTTGATCAGATAATCCAGCAAGCTGATAATTGTAAGTGCCAAAGCCACATACATAACAATGGTTGTAAGAATCTGAAGAGCAGATATGTTGGCAAGCATAAGGCAAACCATAATCATATGAGAAACTGTCTTTGATTTTCCCCACATGCTGGCTGCCAGAACTCTTCCTCTGTCAGAAGCAACAAGTCTGAATCCGCTAATAATGAACTCTCTTGCAATAATAATAACCACTACCCATGAAGGAATTCTTCCAAGTTCAATAAGGCAGATCATAGCTGAGCAAACAAGAAGCTTGTCTGCTATGGGATCCATGAATTTGCCGAAGTTTGTAATGAGATTGTGCTTTCTGGCAATCTTTCCGTCCGCCAGGTCTGTAAGGCTTGCAATAATGAAAATACCAAGGCTTATAAAGTCTGCATTCTCAGTTATAAAGCCCCAGTCATAGCCTGCATGTGCACACAAAAGAATCACTACAAAGGGAACAATAAGAATAACCCTCGCAATAGTAAGTTTGTTAGGTAAATTCCATTTCATAAAACTCTCCTCCTATACATTAACCGGTTCGCCGATTAAATCGTATTCGTTGAAGTCGGTGATTTTCACATCGATAAAATCGCCGCTCATCAGGTTTTGGTCCGTCTTGATAAAAACGTATCCATCTACACCCGGAGCATCCATGTAGGTTCTTCCTACATAAACATCCTCATTGGTGTCTCTTCCCTCTATAAATGTGCGATAAACCCGTCCCACTCTCTTTTCGGACAAATCATAGGAAACCGCCTGCTGCAGTTCCATAATTTCGTCTCTTCTGGAATCTTTCACCTCATCGGGTACCTGATTCTCCATAGTGGCTGCGGGAGTATTTTCCTCCGCCGAATATGAGAAAACTCCGAGTCTGTCGAACTCTATCTCATTGACGAAGCGATAAAGTTCCTCGAAATCCTCCTCCGTCTCTCCCGGGAATCCGGTAATAAGGGTGGTTCTTAAGCAAATATCGGGGATTTCCTGTCGAAGCTTGGCCACAATTCTTTCAATGTCAGCCTTGTCCGTTCGTCTGCCCATCTTCTTTAAGATGGAATCGCTGCAGTGCTGAATTGGCAAATCAAGGTAATTGCAAACCTTTGCTTCCTCTTTGATGGTGGCAATAAGCTCATCATCAATTTCCTCAGGATAACAATACTGAATTCGAATCCACTCCAGCCCGTCTATCTTACATAACTCCTTTAGGAGTTTGGAAAGGCTCTTTTTGCCGTATAAATCCGTTCCGTAAAGGGTGGTTTCCTGGGCTACAAGGATTAATTCCTTAACCCCCTGACTAACCAGTTCCCTGGCCTCTTTAATAAGGCTTTCCATGGGTACGGATCTGTATTTTCCTCTGATTTTGGGGATTATACAGTAGGTACAGTTCTTGCCGCAGCCTTCCGCGATCTTAAGGTGAGCATAATGCCCTCCCGTGGACACAAGTCTCTTCTTCCCTGTGATACAGGGAGCACTTATATCCTTGTAAAAGCAGTGGCTTCCACTCTTCTCCAAACAGTATTTGGTTGCCTTGACTATATCATCAAAAGAGGATGTCCCTACAATTGCATCTACCTCGGGAATCTCTTTAATAATATCCTCTTTATATCTCTCGGAAAGACAGCCGCACACAACAATTCCCTTAAGCTTACCGGACTTCTTAAGCTCAGCAACCTCAAGTATTGTGTTAATGCTCTCCTCCTTGGCATCACCGATAAAGCAGCATGTGTTGACTATAATCACATCTGCTTCCTCTTCGATATCGGTTATGCGATATCCCGCCTCGGAAAGCATGCCAAGCATCATTTCCGAGTCCACCAGGTTCTTATCGCAGCCTAAGGATATTAACATAATTAAAGGCGACTTTGAATCCTCAAACGTCGCCTTTATCGCATTATTATTCTGCTTCATCATCGCTAAGGATCTTAATCTTACCTTCGTTTAACTCGTCAACTGCAATTGATAAAGGCTTTGTTGTAGCAGGTCTGTCAACCAAAGGATCTGCTCCTGCAATGAGCTGTCTAGCTCTCTTTGAGGTTGCCATAACGATGGAGTAACGGCTGTTTACTACAGGTGCCTCTCCGGGTTCAACCTCGCTGTTAACTACTTTCATAAGATCTGAATATGAGGGATGTAACATATAATTTCTATTCTCCTTTCAAACAGGTGCCAAGTTCATCTCTTAGCTCACCAATAAATTGTCTGTTACGTTTCGGCGCCGTCTTGGCGGCAGCCACAACATTTTTTATATTAGATACGCATTCATCGAGCTTATCATTGATAATAAGGTAATCGTAGTTTTCGATCCCCTTGGCCTCTTCAGCCGCTCTCTCAATACGTTTCTTTATCACTTCTTCTGTCTCGGTGCCTCTTGATCGTAATCTTCTTTCAAGCTCCGCAATACTGGGAGGTGTTATAAAGAAAAGCACCGCATCATCAAACTGCTCCTTAATCTTAAGGGCACCCTGGATTTCTATCTCAAGAATTACGTTCTTACCCTGAGCCAGCTGGCTTTCCACATAGGCCTTGGGAGTTCCGTAATAGTTGTCACAATACTGAGCATACTCTAAAAGTCCGCCGGCTTCAATGGTTTCCTCAAATTTCTCTCTTGAAACGAAGAAATAAGTTACCCCTTCTGCATCACCCGGTCTCGGTGCTCTGGTTGTCATGGAGATGGATAATGCGTACGCATCCTTATCCTTAACCAGTTCATTAACCACCGTGCCTTTGCCGGCCCCCGAAAAACCTGAAATGACTATCAATATTCCTCTGGGTTTACTCATTAGCGCCTCCGTTTTCAATCTGTGCTCTGCTTGCTATTGTATCGGGAAGGAGAGCAGAAAGAATCACGTTCCCGTTTTCGGCAATAAGAACAGCCTTGGTCTTACGTCCCTGAGTGGCATCAATAACATTGCCCTCTTCTCTGGCTGTCTGGACAAGTCGTTTCATAGGAGCCGAGTCAGGGCTTACTATGGCCACTATCTTGTCTGTATTAACTATGTTGCCGAATCCTATGTGTGTAAATCTAGCCATATTCTTATTCTATATTCTGAATCTGTTCTCTGACCTTCTCTATGTCGGTCTTTAATTCTATCGCAACATTGGAAATTGTCAAATCGTTGCACTTGGAAAGAATAGTGTTGGCTTCACGGTTCATCTCCTGAGCTATAAAGTCAAGCTTTCTTCCTACGCTTCCGCCCTCGGTAAGAGCTTCCTTTGTGGCTTCAATGTGGCTGTGGAGTCTGACAAGTTCCTCATCCACACAAACCTTATCTGCAAAGAGAGTTACCTCGGTGAGGATTCTGTTCTCATCGAACTGGGCATTGCCAAGCATCTCCTCAACCTTCTCGGTAAGTTTCTTCTTATATTCACTTATGATAACAGGAGCTCTGTCCTCAATAATTGACACATTCTTAAGCATGCCGTCAAGCTTGCCGAGAAGATCGTTCTTAAGGTTCTCGCCCTCATTCTTTCTGGTCTCTACAAAGCCCTCGCAAGCCTTGTCGATACAACCCTTAAGTTCCTTCCAGATCTCTTCCTCATCCTGAGTGGACTCTTCCATTGAAAAAACTTCGGGGTATCTTGATAAGGTGGATACACGAATATCATCTTCAAGAGAGAATTCTGCAGCCATCTCCTTAAGATACTTGAGGTATTCCCCTGCAATATCCTTATTGTACTTGATGGTTACATTCTCTTCGCTGAGGTCCTCAAAAGTGATAAAGATATCAACTTTACCTCTTTGAATATATGACTTTAGTTCATTTCGGATTGCCGCCTCGAAAAAGTTGAGCTTCTTAGGCATTTTGATGGAAACATCAAGATATCTGTGATTTACGGACTTCATCTCAACGGTGAATTTACGCTTCTCGTTACTTACTTCACATCGTCCGAAACCGGTCATACTTTTAATCATTTTCAGTATTCGCACCTTTCACAAAACAGTATTTTTATTATAATGTAAACCATTCCCATCGTCAAGGCTGTATGATATAATAAAGGCTCTGAAAATGCTTTACAATAGGGAGTTTAAACCATGGCTTTTGACGGCATTACCGTTTCCAATATAGTCAAAGAATTAAGCGACCGGTTAACCGGTGCGCGTTTAAGTAAGATAGCTCAGCCGGAAAGCGACGAGCTTATTCTCACATTAAAGGGAAGCACGGGAAACTACAGGCTTCTTATGTCTGCCAATGCCACTCTTCCCCTTATTTATCTGACAGATAAGAATAAGCAAAGCCCCCTTACGGCTCCGGGCTTTTGCATGTTATTAAGAAAGCACATAGCCAACGGCAGGATTGTATCCATAACTCAGCCGGGGCTTGAGAGAATTGTGGTTTTTGACATTGAGCATCTTGATGAGATGGGTGATTTGCGCCATAAGAAGCTTATTATCGAGCTCATGGGCAAGCACAGCAACATTATCTTCTGCAAAGAGGACGACACCATTATTGATTCCATCAAGCATATCTCGGGTCTCGTAAGTTCCGTCAGGGAAGTACTTCCCGGGAAACCATACTTTATTCCGAAGACTCTTGAGAAGGCAGAAATAGCTGATGCCACAGCCGATTCCTTTAAGGAGGCAATCAGGCAAAAACCGATGCCTCTATATAAGGCGCTTTATGGCACATACACCGGCCTCTCTCCCATTATCTCCCAGGAGTTATGCTTCATGGCAGGTCTTGACGGAGAAGCCCCCACGGCAGCTTTTGGTGACTCTGATTTTGATAAGCTGTTTGAGAAGTTATGTGTTATCAGAGATCGGATTTCAAAGGGTGATTTTGCCCCGGGAATAGTATTTCAGGGTGACGTTCCCGTAGAGTATGCGGCTTTTACCTTAAGCATATATAACGACACATCTCACACCACAAAGAACTTTGAGACCATGTCCGAACTTCTTGAGGAGTACTACGCAAAGAAGGAACTGGTGTCAAGAATGCGTCAGCGTTCCGCCGACCTTCGTAAGATTGTCCAGACGGCCTACGAGAGAAACGTGAAGAAATATGACCTTCAGATAAGGCAGATGAAGGATACGGAGAAAAGAGATAAATACCGGGTTTACGGCGAGCTTTTAAATGCCTACGGCTACGAGGCAAAGCCCGGCGACAAGTCATTGACCGCCGTCAACTTTTATGACGGAAAGGAAGTTACCATTCCGCTTGATGACACCATCTCTGCCACCGCAAACGCCAAGAAGTATTTCGATAAATACCAGAAGATGAAGCGAACCTTTGAGGCTTTGAGCGAGCTGACTGTTGAAGTTGAAGGCGAGATTAAGCACCTTGAATCCATTATGACCTCCCTGGATCTGGCCACCGATGAATCTGATCTGACAGGTATCAGGCAGGAGCTTGTGGATAGCGGATATATTAAGAAGCGAGGGAAAGATGCCCCCAAAGCAAAGAAAAACCTTCCTCTCCACTACAGGGATTCGGAAGGTAATGATTACTATGTGGGCAAGAACAATTTCCAGAACGATGAACTTACATTTAAGTTCGCAAAGGGCGGCGACTGGTGGTTCCACGCCAAGGGAATGCCGGGTTCTCACGTGATTCTTCGAACCCCAGAGAATGTCAAAGAGCCTTCCGATAAGGCCTTTGAGAGAGCTGCGGCTCTGGCAGGTGCCTACTCCAAGGGTCGTGAACTTGACAAAATCGATATAGACTACGTCCAGAAAAAGGAAGTCAAAAAGCCAAACGGAGCAAAGCCCGGATTTGTTGTTTACTATACCAACTTCTCCATGACCATAACTCCCGGCACCAAGGAACTTACCTTAGTGGAGTAAATGAAACTTACGAGCCACATTTATAAGGGTTTTGCCCTTAGGGATGTGGCTTAATTCTTCTTCAGTAACAGCTCCGGACTTAAGGATAACTACGCCGTAAGCCATAACGCCAAGCACTATTGCAGGAACAACTGCAACAATGTTTATGGGCAGGAGCGCATAAATTCCATAGTACACTCCCACTGCAACTGCACCCATAACAAGGGCGCTTATGAGAGGAAGTATAAAGGTTGTCTTGGCTTCCTGTCTGTAATCCAGATATTTAGCCACTGCAATATTATTGAAGATGCACATGCATCCTGAGTAAACCACATTGCCGATAACAAGGCTGTACAGACCAAGATCGGTGTAAACGAGAATTGCCCATACAACTCCTGTCTGAATAAGAAGGGCTGCAGCCGCATTTATAACAGGGATATTAACCTTGCCGATTCCCTGAAGTATGGCATTTGACATGGTGGAAAGGGAATAGAAAATAACCGAAACCGCCAACACCATAAGAAGCTTAGATGCCACATCAAGGGATGCGACCTGAGGGAATAAAACTCTGGTTACGGGCTTTGCCAAAACTCCAAGACCCACTGCCGAAGGAATTGCAATAAGCATGGTACATTTTATTGCAAGGCTCACACTTCTTCTTGTAGCATCATAATCCTTCCTGGTAAAGGAACTTGAAACTCCCGGGATCAGTGCCGAAGCAAAGGCCGATGAAATGGCTATGGGAATATTTGAAATTACTATAGGCTTTCCGGAGTATATTCCGTATAAGGAATAAGCTTCAGATTCACCGATGCCCTTTAATCCCGTCATAATTGTTATAAAAATCTTCTGGTTAACCACGGGGGAAAGGTTATAAATTGCCGTACTTAAAATAAAGGGCGTAACAACAGAAAGAAGAAGCTTGAAAATATCTCCGTAGGAATCATCGATTGGGGTTCTGTCCCTCTCAACTCTTCTTTTAAACATCTTGCGATTAAGAATATATATCATAGCCATGAAGAATAAGGCTATCAAAACACCGGCTCCCGTTCCCAGGGCTGAACCCATGGCGCCGTATGTGGCTCTTTCTGTGTTATATGCAATCTCACTTTCAGCTGTGGGATTATCGTAAATCATCATGCTTCCCATCATGAAATTGATAAGAAGGTAAGCGGCACCTATGCTGACAAGAGCGTTGAGAATCTGCTCCAGTATCTGAGATACCGACGTTTGAACCATGGATTTATGGGCCTGAAAATAGCCCCTTAAGACACCGAGAATTCCTGAAAAGAAAATTGTGGGAGCAAAGACTCTCAGTACCTTTGCTGCCGCCTCTCCGTCCACAATGTTCGGAGCAAAAACTGCGCAAAGAACCGCTGCCAATCCACCCACAACTATTACATAAACAAAGGCACACTTAAAAACCCTGTGAGCATTTCTGTACTCTTTAAGGGCAAGCTTCTGTGATATAACTTTTGAAATTGCAGAGGGGATACTGTATGAAGCCACCAGAAGAATAATGGTGTACCAATAATAAGCGGCGCCGTAATAGCCGTTACCCTCATCACCTATAATGCTTGTGAGGGGGCTTCTGTACAGAAGTCCGATGATTCTTGAAACTATTCCTGCTGCCGCAAGAATTCCCGCCTGAACTATGAAATTGTTGCCTTGTTTTTTCTCGCTCATAAAATTACCTACATTAGGCATTCTATCATCTTTAAAGGCTCTTTTCCATAGCCTGCTTCTTAATTATTTCCAAAGGCTTCCTCTAAAGTGTGCCAGCCGAGAACCGCGCATTTTACCCTGGCGGGCATATGAGCAACATCTCTTAAAGCCGAAGCTTCCTCCAAAGAGTCAATCTCCTCTTCCCTTGCCTCTCCCTTAATCATTCTAATGAATATATCAGCAAGACGAAGGGCTTCTTCCTTCTTTTTCCCAATAATAAGACCAATCATTATGTCGGCACTTGCCTGGGAAACGGCACAGCCATCTCCGGTAAAACCGGCATCTGCTATAATATCGCCATCACACTTAAGCTTAAGCCAGATATCGTCTCCGCAATTGGGGTTAACGCCCTCAAGGACAATGTCCGGATTCTCGATATCATGCTTGTGGTAGGGGCTCACATTGTGCTCTGTAAGTATTTCATTGTAAAAGCTTCTGCTTTCCATAATCCATTCCTTTTCTAATCGTTAAAGCCCATTCTCTCACGTATGGAGGCTACACTTTTGGTAAAAGCGTCAATCTCCTCCTCCGTGTTATAAAACATAAGGCTTAATCTTGTTGCAGAGTTGACACCCAGAAATTCCAGCAAAGGTCCTGCACAGTGGTGTCCCGCTCTCACATCTATTCCGTCGGCTTCAAGAATTGCGGAAACATCATGGGGATGAACATCATCCAGAGTGAAGCTGATAATCCCGTGGTGTTTTTCTGCACTGTCACCTCCGAGGATATGCAAGTGAGGTATATTCTTCATTGCCTCAAACGCTCTCTTTGTAAGGGATTCCTCGATTTCATTCATGGTGTCAAAGCCCACCTTATTAATGTAATCGATGGCGGCACTGAGGCCCACAGCCCCTCCTGCGTTAACGGTTCCCGCCTCAAACTTATGAGGAAGCTCGGAGTACTTGGTGTAGTCGAATCTTACAATATCAACCATCTCACCGCCTTCCATAAAGGGAGGCATGGCTTCCAGAAGTTCCTTTCTTCCGTAAAGAACTCCGATACCCATGGGGCCAAACATCTTGTGTCCGGAAAAGGCAAGGAAATCCGGGTTCATCTTCTTAACATCAATAGCCATGTGAGGAGCGGACTGGGCAGCGTCAATAACCGCCACGCCGCCCACCTCGTGAACTCTTTTAATAAGGTGATCTATAGGATTCAAACTCCCCAAAACATTTGAAACCTGTCCCATTGCCGCTATCTTTGTTCTCTCTGTAATTGCCTCATCAATAGCGGCAGGGTCGAACTCTCCTTCTTTGTTAGGATAGAGATATTTGATTTTTGCCCCTGTTCTGTCCGCTACCATCCTCCAGGGAAGCAGATTGGAGTGATGCTCCGTAATCGATACCACTATCTCATCGTTTCGGCACAGGTTGTTAAGTCCGTAACTGTAAGCAATAAGGTTGATGCTTTCAGTTGTATTTCTGGTAAAAATAATCTCTTTAACGGAAGCGGCATTAATAAAGCCACGAACCTTTTCCCTGGCATCCTCATAGGCCTTTGTAGCCTCAACGCTTAAAGGGTAGAATCCCCTTAAGGGGTTTGCGTTCATTTTTTCATAGAATCCATATTCAGCCTCCAAAACGCACTTGGGCTTTTGGGATGTGGCTGCATTATCAAGATACATGGATTTCTCGATTTCAAATATTGGGAAATCGGCTCTGAAAGCTTTGCCGTCCATTGTTACAATACCTCCGAAACTAATTTGTCTGTTTTCTCTCTTAATACATCGTCATCGATTTCTCTGATGAGTCTTGAAAAATTACCGTAGGAAATCATCTTTTCCGCTCCGGCTTTATCTATACCTCTTTGGTTGAAGTATAAAAGAACATCGTCCGAAAGACTTCCTATCTGACATCCGTGGGCTCCCTCCACATCCTCTTCCGTGCAAAGAATAAGGGGGATACTTCCGTTTATAACGTCCTCACTCAAAAGAAGCGCATGTTCGTTTTCTTCTCCCTTTGATCCGGCGCATCCGGTTTTGAAATCAATGGTTGCTCTGAAGTTCTTCTTACCCTCATCCTTCAAAACCCCGTTTGCAAAAATATCGCTTACGGTCTCCTTGCCTCTGTGGTTTGCCACGTAATTCATATCTGTAATCTGGGTCTTTCTGGTAAGGTAGGCCACATCCATGTTACACTCACTTCTGTCTCCCGTAAGCTCAGCTGTGGCGCCTGAATAAACATCTCCTCTGCCGGGAAGAATCTGAATTATGTTTAACCTGCCCTCTCCCCCTACGTTGGCATTAACTTCATTAATCAGTCTGTTTCCTTCCTCTGAAGCATCAATCTGTACAAGTTTAAGTTCTCCCCTGGGAGCTATATTTATATCCGTGTTCACATTCAAAGTGCCCACAGCCTCATAATTCATGATTACCGAAAGGCTCTCATTCTCCTTGACATCTATGGTAACCTTCGCATCTTTATGTCCTGATAAATTGAGAATTCCATTCTCGGAAAAATCTATATTCTCATAAGTACCGGGGTCATAATCCAGGTTTACTTCGTTCATTCCTATATGATTAAAGGTTCTCACAGGTAATTTATTTAATTTCATTATCCGATACTTCCTTTCATCTCAAGTCTTATTAAGTTGTTCATCTCAATAGCGTATTCAAGGGGCAATTCCTTTGATACGTTGTCAGCAAAACCGCTGACTATAAGAGTCTTGGCGTCTTCCTCAGATAAGCCCCTGCTCATGAGATAGAATACGGCCTCGTCACTGATTTTACCAATCTGCGCCTCATGTCCTATATCCGCATAGGGAGTTCTTATATCCATTGCGGGAATTGTATCGGAACGGGACTCAGAGTCAAGCATCAAAGACTCACAGGATACTGCCGATTTACTGTTTACAGCATCCTTTCCAATCTTAACAAGACTTCTGAAAGTACATACTCCGCCGCCCTTTGAAATGGACTTGGTGCTCATAACCGAACTTGTTTCAGGAGCCAGCTGAACAACCTTTGCTCCCGTATCAAGATTCTGACCTTCATTGGCGAAGGATATGCCTGTAAACTCCATTTTGGCACCTTTTCCCCTTAAGATGCTCATGGGATAAAGGTATGAAAGATGTGAACCGAAGGATCCGGTAATCCACTCGATTTTGCCTCCCTCATCCACCAATGCTCTCTTGGAGTTAAGGTTATACATGTTCTTTGACCAGTTCTCAATGGTGGAATATCTGAGTCTTGCATTCTTATGAACAAAGAGCTCCACCGCACCTGCATGAAGATTGGCCACGTTGTACTTGGGCGCCGAACATCCTTCTATGAAATGCAAATCGGCCCCCTCATCCACAATAATCAAAGTGTGTTCGAACTGACCCGCACCCTTTGCATTCAGTCTGAAATAGGACTGAAGAGGGAAATCAAGCTTCACTCCCTTGGGTACATAAACAAAGGAGCCTCCTGACCATACCGCGCCGTGAAGGGCCGCAAACTTGTGATCCGAAGGTGTGATAAGCTTCATGAAGTGTTCCTTAATCATGTCAGCGTATTCGGTTTTCAGTGCACTTTCGATGTCAGTGTAGATAACGCCGCTTTTTGCAACGCTGTCCTTAACATTGTGGTACACAAGTTCAGAGTCATACTGGGCGCCAACACCCGCAAGGGACTTTCTCTCTGCCTGAGGGATTCCAAGCTTTTCAAAGGTATCCTTAACCTCAGCAGGAACGTCCTCCCAGTTATCTGCCATCTTGGCGTTCTTTTTTACATAGGTCGATATATGGTTAATATCAAGGCCGTCAAGGGAAGGTCCCCAATTGGGAAGTCCCATGCTGTTATATATTTTTAAAGATTCAAGTCTTAAATCTCTGACCCAGTCAGGGTCATTCTTCTCCTCAGAGATTTTAAGAACTATCTCCTCTGTAAGTCCTTCTTCAAGTCTGTAAGCATCCTTGTCTTCATTTCTGAAGTCATACATGCTTCTGTCAATGTCTTCAACGTATGTTTTCTCTTTCATGGGCTACCTCACTCTTTCTCTTCGAAGCCCTTGGCGTTGATTTCATCAACAAGCTCTCTTCCGCCGGTCCTGTCAATCTTACCTTCAATCATCACATGAGCCCTGTCCACCTTAAGAGACTCAAGAATCTTGGCAGAGTGGGTGATAATAAGAAGTGTTCCTCCTGTTCTCTTCTTATATTCATCAATACCCGCGGATACTGTTCTTACCGCATCTACATCAAGTCCCGAGTCTGTCTCATCAAGAATTGCAAACTTAGGCTCTAACATAAGAAGCTGAAGAATCTCCGCTTTCTTCTTTTCACCACCGGAGAATCCAACGTTCAAATCTCTCTCGGCATACTCATAATCCATGTTAAGGACATCCATGGTTGCATGTAATTTCTTCTTGAAATCCCAGGCCTTAACCCTCTCGCCCTTTACCTGCTCCAAGGCACTCTTAATAAATGCAGACAAAGAAACCCCGGGCACCTCCAAAGGATTCTGGAAAGATAAAAAGAGTCCCTTCTTGGCTCTCTCATCCGCTCCTTCCTCTGTGATATCCTCACCGTCAAAAATAATTCTTCCCTCAGTCACCTCATACTTGGGATGCCCTATTAACGCATATCCCAAAGTGGATTTACCTGTTCCGTTAGGACCCATTAATACGTGGGTCTCCCCTTCAGGAATCTCAAGGTTTACCCCATTTAAGATTTCCTTGTCCTGCACTCCCACGTGCAGGTCCTTAACCTGTAATAACGTGTTGCTCATATCTATTTACTCCATTTCTGTTGGTTAATACGACGACTGTCATCAACTGTGACGAGTGGATTATACACCTATTCGCCCGATAGGTAAATAGATTTTAAGAAGTTTATGGATTTTTTATAATTTCCGGGCTCTCCTACTTCTGGGCGGATAAATCCGCCGAAAGCTCCCTTTTATCCGCCCGTTTCCCCATCTTTTGCTTGCTCGAGCATAATAAAATCGCGTTTTCCCCAATTTTATCCGTCAGTTTCCTGCCTCCTTCTCTGGGGCAAGCATAACAAAATCGCGATTTCTCCTTTTTTATCCGCCTGCCTCTTCCCTACTCCTCTGAAGCAAGCATAATAAAATCGCGTTTTCCCTTTTTTATCCGCCAGTCCCACCTCTCCCTCTCCAAAACAAGCATAATAAAATCGCGTTTTCCACGATTTTATCCGCCCTCCCCTCCTTTCCGCCTCTCAAGCAGGCATAATGAAATCGCATTTTCTCCTTTTTTATCCGCCCGCCCCTCCTTTCCACCTCCCGAACAGGCATAATAAAATCGCATTTTCTCCTTTTTTATCCGCTGACCTCGCAATACGCAATTCAGAAGCATGGTATAATGGATGTAATCATCCCCATAAATAGATAAGGGATTAAAGAATAGGAATCCAAGGAGGAAGTAACCTCATGAAGAATAAAAAAACAAATGCCTGGACCATAGTGCTCCTTATCTCCGTAGCAATCTTGTTTGTAATGGGGCTTGTGAGCAACGCCCTTGAAATCGGAGAAAGACTTAGAGGCGCCCACGTATTCCTGGAAATTGCTTTCTATATACTTATTGCGGTTGTGGTGCTCGGAGGAATTGTTTACCCCATTCTCGGAGTCTTTCTGGCTCCTATCTTCTCTCTTGAAAAGCTTCATAACGCAGACGGAAGTGCAAGGCAGAAATGGTGTAAGAGACTTGTTAAGAATTTACTTGAAAATGTGGAATTAACTGCTGAGGAGCAGGAACAGGTCAGAGGCTTCTTAAAGCTTGAAGACGAAACAGATGACAAGCTAATAGAATTCTTCGACAGAAAGATTACTCCTGAATTAAACAAAGAAATATATGATACCGCCAAGAAAATCTTCATCATCACAGCAGTATCCCAAAACTCAGTATATGACATGCTTGGGATGGCAGCCGCAAACTTCTCTCTCATTAAGAGAATCACAGAAATCTGCGGATTCAGGCCTACCAACGCCCAGGTGTTTAAGCTTTATATAAGGGTATTCTCAATCACTCTTCTTGCAGGAAATCTTGAGGAAATGAATATAGAGGAATTGATTCCCATGGCGACGGAGGGTGCCTTAGGAAAAGCCCTTGGCATAGTGGCTGCTTCAGCAACTCAGGGCGCCATCAACGCCCTCACAACGCTTCGCATGGCATCCATTGCCAAGAACTATCTTCTAAACGCCGACGTTTCTCAAACAAGAAAAGAGCTTCGACGCAAATCCTACGCCGAAGCCTTCAATATTCTAAAAGATATCCTTAAACAGGGCATGGAAGAAAAGGTTAAACAGCCCGTAAAGAATCTCTTCGGATTCAGAAAAACTGAAGCAAAAGGAACTGAGTAAAACAATAGCCTGCACATAGTATTACTATTACAGACATTCTCTATATATGCGTTCCACATCCGAAGCGTTCAGTTTTACATATGCCCTTATCGACAAGCCGCTGTCATACCGTCTTTATCCTTTTGTGATGCTTAATCTATCAGGTCATTCTGAAATCTGGACAGGTGTTCATACGGCAGGATCTGCCGGCCGCGGAACAGACCACAGCCATCATTTATAAGATGGTTATTCAGGGCTTTGAACATGTTAACCTTAACGGTTGATAAGTCCAGCTCCTGAAGTTTCTTAAGTCTTTCATAGGCTTCATCGTATGCCTTACACTCTCCTGCGGATATGATATCACGCCTGCTCCTGCTCTCTTCCTGTCTTTTCTCATATCCTAAATGATCTGCCTCTCCTATTTCTGCAAAGTCATCCATTGTTTTTGTTCGAAGCTGTACTTCTGTATAACATCTTGCCAGGTTATCGTAGAAGGTTATATGCAGGGATTGATATCCCGATACACGCGGCTGTCTTATATAATCCCTGTAATACGGACGGACATTTTCACTGAGATCATAAATATCCGTTCCGTCTGTATATCCCGACATTTCAGGCGTAAACCCATGTTCTTCAAGAAATCCCGGAAGGGTATTCGCTATCTCATATAAATACTTCAGTTCCTCTGCTTCAGCCCTTTCCTTATCGGAAACATGACACAGGGGAAGGGATATCACTATCCGGTATGCTATTAAATCTCTGAAGCAGTTAAGATTATTCTTAATTTCCGATTCACTCGGATACCGTCCTTTTTCCTTGTAATAGTTGTATATGAATTCCAAAATATAACCATTAAATTTCTCTTCCGCACGTATAAGCGACTTTATCCTGCCCTTAAACGTAAAGGCAAGAAAAGGATACTTCTTTGTCATATACAGATAATATCCCTTGATTCTCTGTGACTGTGAGGAAAGGAAATCATTGTGTTCAAGAAGCTCTATTATCTGCATGAGAAAATTGCTGTGGGCAAGATTGATGGTATTATGCGATCTTACTGCCTCAGCCTTTAAGTCCGATGCATACTGTATAAGAATTTTGAGCACTGTATTTCCGTCATACAGATAATCATTAAGGGTGATCATTTCAAATCCTCCAGCCACAGCTTAACCGAAGCATCGCTCGGCATACGCCAGTCTCCTCTTGGTGACAGAGAAACCGATCCCACCTTGGGTCCGTCGGGCAGGCAGCTCCTCTTAAACTGTTGCGAGAAGAAACGTTTAAAGAAATTCCCTGCCGCTTCCCGTACCTCATCCAGGGTCAGTTCCGGATATGCCCTTAATGCATAAGCTACTGTCCTTGACGGCTCAAATCCGTACCTTAAAGTGTAAAAGAGGAAAAAGTCATTCAGGTCGTATTTTCCTACCTTCTCCTCGGTTTTCTGGGCAATCTTTCCGTCCCTACTCGGGGTAAGTTCGGGCGTGATCGGGGTATCACAGATCGATATGAGCACTTCCTTAAGTTCTCTGTTCCCGCACATCCCGGCATAGGATCTGCAGATAAAACGTACCAGGGTCTTGGGTACCGATGAATTTACGGCATACATGGACATATGGTCACCGTTGTATGTACACCATCCAAGAGCAAGCTCCGACAGGTCTCCGGTTCCGACCACAAGACCGTTCTTCATATTGGCAGCATCCATAAGAAGATATGTCCTCATCCTGGCCTGGGCGTTTTCATAGGTGACATCACTCTCCCCCTGATAAGTCAGTTCATGTCCAAGCTGCGTTAGATGCAGTTCTACACCTTCCTTTATCGGGATCTCATATGCTTCATCAGCCAGAAGCTCCATCAGTCTGTTGGCATTTTTATATGTAAGTCCCGATGTGTTCCCCTGGCTGGGCATTGTATAAGCAATTATTCGGATGTCCGGTATGAGTTTCTTGGCTTCCACGCATACAAGCAGGGCAAGTGTTGAATCAAGGCCCCCCGATATACCGATCACAAGGTTGTTTATTCCTGTTGCACGTACTCTTGTTGCAAGACCGCTTGACTGGATCTGAAGAATCCTTCGGCATCGTTTGTCCCTTGTATTGTCATCCGAGGGTACAAAGGGATTTCTCGGTACGGGATATTCATATTTCTTAAGAATCTGCGACATTTCACCAATATTCGTCTCATTCTTTCCGACTGCCTGCATATTTACGGATACCCTGCGATAGTTCGAAGTAAGTTCGTTTTCATATGTGTTCTGATGCCTTCTGTCATGCATGATACATCCAAGATCGATCAAGGTCTCTTCAACATGCGTAGGCTCCGGAAATATTGACTCTCCGATAACGCTACCGCTTTGGGCAATTACCGTATGTCCCGAAAATACAAGATCGGTACTGCTCTCATGCGTTCCCGACGAACAATAAATATATGCACAGTAGCAGGATCCGCTCTGCTGTTTTATAAGTTCTCTCCTATACTCCTGCTTTCCTATAAGTTCATTTGAAGCTGACAGATTAGCTATGATATTTGCCCCTGCCAGTGCCGCATGTGTGCTCGGCTTATCAGGCACCCACAGATCCTCACAGATCTCTGCCCCAAGTACTGCCTCTGTTACAGGATCCTCCGCGAGGATATCCGTGCCGAAAGGTATTTCCTCATCCCCAATACGTATGGCTTTTCCCGTAATACCCTTGCCCGGAGAAAACCAGCGGCATTCGTAGAATTCAGAATAATTGGGAAGATATGACTTTGGGATAACAGCCTTTACCCTGCCCCCGGAAATGACCGCACCGCAGTTATAGCTACAGTTTTCAAACCTAATCGGAAGACCGACAACCACAGTTATTCTCAAATCCTTCGTATGATCCGCTATCTGTATAAGAGCAGTATAAGCCTCGTTTAGCAGCAGATCGCTCTGAAACAGATCCGCACAGGTATATCCTGTAAGTGACAACTCCGGAAAGACAATAAGTCCGCTGTCAGAATGCTCATCTATAACTTCAATGATCTTTTCCGTATTGTAAGTTATATCTCCGATCTTAAGTTCCGGTACAGCCGCCGCGACTTTTATAAGATTGTTTCTCATGGTCAACACTCCCTGTATTATGTCCGTAATGAATAAAGGCGTTCCATCCTTTACGGACGAAACGCCTTCGTTTCTCTATCTATTTTTATTGTATCTCGAATATATCACTTTTTCCAGCCCTGGCACCCACAAGGGCATTTCCGAGACACAGCTCATTGAATATAACATCATTTACAACTTCGATATATTCATTATATGAACCAGATGAATCCCTATATGCCCTATTCCAAGAACAAGCGCAGAGCATATCAGTATTACATTCCCAGAGTACAATCCCTGACGGCCTTTGCGGCTTCCAGCCTACCCTATCAACCAGTCGTACATATCCTGGTAATGTTTTGCGGATTCCTTCCAGGAGAAATCTGCAGCCATGGCTCTGTCAATCATCTTGTTCCACTCGCGCTTCTTATCGTAGTAAATCTGCTCGGCGTATCTGATGCAGGCCATCATCTCATGGGCATTGTAGTTGGCGAAGGAGAATCCGGTTCCGGTATTCTCGAATCTGTTGTAGGGTTCAACCGTATCCTTAAGTCCGCCTGTCTCACGAACAATGGGCAATGTGCCGTAGCGAAGAGCCATAAGCTGGCTTAATCCGCAGGGCTCGAAAAGCGAAGGCATTAAGAAGGCATCGCTTGAGGCATAGATTCTGTGTGAAAGCTCCTCTGAGTAATAGATGTTGGCAGATACCTTGTCGGGATACTTCCAGGCGAAATGTCTGAACATGTTCTCATATCTGTCCTCACCTGTTCCAAGAACCACAATCTGAAGATGATCCTGGCAAATCTCATCAAGAAGATAAGAAATCAGGTCAAATCCCTTCTGGTCGGTAAGTCTTGAGACGATACCAATCATCATGACTTTATCATCCACAGGGAGATTCAGCTGTTTCTGAAGTGCTCTCTTATTCTTAACCTTCTCCTTTCGGAAGTTGATGGCGTTGTAATTATCGGTTATATATTTATCCGTCTCGGGATTGAAAATATCGTAGTCGATTCCGTTTACGATACCGCGAAGATCATTGGAGCGGGCTCTTAAGATTCCGTAGAGATTCTCCCCATAAAACTCAGTCTTAATCTCCTCCGCATAACTCTTACTTACGGTGGTTATGGCATCAGCAAACACAAGACCGCCCTTTAAAAGGTTGCCGTCCTTGTAATGCTCAAGCTTATCGGGGGTAAAGTAATAATCCGGAAGCCCCGTGATTCTTTGCACAGTCTTCAGATCCCACACACCCTGGAACTTAAGGTTATGAATGGTCATTATGGATTTGATTCCGCGATAGAATTCTCCCCCTTGGAATCTTTCCTTGAGATATACGGGAATAAGACCCGTCTGCCAGTCATGGCAATGAATGATTTCCGGTCTGAAATCTATAACCGGTAAAATCGAAAGTGCTGCTTTACAGAAAAATGCATACTTCTCAATTTCAAATACAACATCATTTCCGTAAGGCCCGTAGCCGCTGAAATAATGCTCGTTGTCAATAAAGTAGTAATGCACCCCATCTTCGACCGCCTCGAAAATGCCCACATACTCGTCGTGGTTATTGATGTTTACATAGAAGTTGGAAAGGTATTTAAGCTTGTCAGCCTCTTCCTTCTTCATGCATGTGTACTTGGGCAGTACAACTCTCACATCATAGTAGCGCTTGTCAATATACTTCGGCAGTGCACCCACAACGTCTGCCAGACCACCGGTCTTGATGAAAGGAACTCCCTCGCTTGCTACAAACAATACATTATGCATTTTTCAATTTACCCCTTCATTTATTATTTCTATTCTTCTAAATGCTGAGTGATGCTCAGATCATTCTCTAAGAAATTGACGCCTGCTTTGCAACCCGTAATAAGCGTCATCATGGGAGAAAGATGTCCGATGTCACAGTCCATAATTATCGGGACATTATATCTTCCGAGAATTCCCGTAACAGCCTCGTACATGTCAAGGTCGGGCATGGTCTCGCCAAAATGCATGGGTCGTCCAATCAGGAATCCCTTTGCGGTACTGAACCATCCTGCGGAATGAAGATGCCACAGGGCGCGCCTTACATCGTAGGGAGTAAGGTCGCAGGACTCCAGGAACCACACTATTCCGTCGCCTTCATATCTTTTGTTAAAAGCAGCCATTCCGTCGTACTTGGTTCCAACTATATTGGTCAGCACGTCAAGGCAGCCTCCGAGAAGTCTTCCGCTAAATGATGTTTTCTTAAAGGGATCCTTGTAGGCACCCTTCTCGTAAACCTTCATGATTACGGGCTCGGTATCATTTATTGTGGCGTAAGGATTCTCTTCGGTTCTTAGAGATTCCTTCTCCCACCTTGGATAGTTGTGTGCAGTCAGTTTCTCACCGGTCAAAACCTTAAGGGCATCTTTAATACTCTCATGCCATGGATCCTGACCAAAGGAACCTGCATTGGGGCCGTAGATTGCAGCCGTATCACAAAGAGTGGGCAACAGGAAGGTCAGATTGGTGTTATCTGAGAAACCCATATACCACTTTGGCTCATTGGCTGCTATGTTCCAAAAGTCCATGTACGCCAGGGTCTCACACATCAATTCACCGCCACCAACGGCCATGATTACATCGATGTCAGGGTCAGCCATGGCTGCATTAACTTCCGCACCACAATCTTCAGGCTTGGTGCTTATTCCGATTCCATCGCCCTTGCGGCAATTGGGACCTACTTTGACGTCATATTCCAAGGCCATGAACTTCTCCAAAGCCTTGTCAAAAATGGAAATATAGGGCTCGGTGGATGCTCCGTAGGAAGGGGCAACAAAGCCTATGGTTCCGTGCTTTTTGAGGAATTTACCGTAACGCATAAGCACCTCCTTTTCACAAATTTAATTATAAAGTAAGCCGATTGCGGTTGCAATCGGCACTTTAAACAAGATTTTTCTGAATTATCTGACAGGTATTCCGTTGACCTCTACAGAATCATTAATCTCTATCACTATGCAGTTTCTGCCGTCCACCTCTTTTGTGGTAATCAGGTCAAGTCTCTCGGGGTTAACTTTAATTTGGATATCCGGTGTTTTTACCTCGAAAGCTTTCTTGTTATATACGTTGCTGACCTGAAGGCTCATGTTCTCCCCGGCTGCAGCATCGTAATAGCTGTCAAAATCAGTAAGTTTCTCCTCTTTCACACCTGAGGTCTCAAATAGCCGTCTCATCTCCTGTTTGCCAAGACTTAAAGGCTCCACCTCTTCGGCGTGCTCTTCCACCATCTCGCACAGATTCTCGTGGATGTTCTTAACTACCTCGTACTCGCAGTCATCACCCAAAGTTTCCTCGATAATGGTCTGGAAAGTTTCCTTCTGAATCTTGGCTGTAAGAGGAAGGGTGCCTCCAAAGAGCATGTCTGTTAGATCTTCGTGAAAATCAGCAGCATCTTTTGTATAGAAAAGGGTGCTGTGAATGTCGGTTGCTCTGTCATTAAAAGCAGGGAAAACAAAAGCAAACTCTGGCATGTCAACCACCCAGTCTCGAATCCTATTGGCAAAGGAATTGGATTCCTGGAAATATGAAAGACCGGGCTTTGAAAGGTTTACGGGACAGATGCAGGTCATAATGTACTCATAAACCTCATCGGAGCCGTCCTCTACCTCTATTCCGTCGGTGGTCTTCATGGGAATATCGTAGTTATCGTGGATTAACAGTATAAGATAATTCCCGGGGTAATTGTAGGAATCGATGATTTTATCATAAAACTTCTCAAGCATCTCCTCATCGTTAAGCTTGCTGTTTCGAAGCTTAAGGAGAGTATTCTGTGTGCCCCCCTCTTCCTCTGATACAAGGGGGAACTCCAGATTTACAAGGTTCTTTCCGATGGTGCCTGAAAGGGCCTTTCTGAAAATCTCAAAGTACTTGAAAATATCTTCTTCAGGTAATGTAAGGAAGGGCTCCTTAAATACCATCTTTTTATTCTTCTCCGCATCCACATAGCAGCCACAGATTCTGTCGATGGCGCACTTGGACTGTGTGAAGCGCTTCTTAATCTCATTTATTTCAGGTTTAAACATAATAACTCCTAAATCAATACATTATTTTATGCCACAAACTGGAAGGTGCAGAAAGCAGCATACACAATTAAAAGAATAATACCCTGATAGCGGGAAAGTTTGCCTTTAATCAGTGCAGGCACAGTGAGGAAAAGCATTACAAACATCATTACAGGGATGTCTACCACCAGGCTGGCATTTAACCCGTTAATGGTTTTCTCCACAGGAAGGTTAAAGGGCTGCAAAAGAATTGACAGGCCGCTGACCAATACAAGGTTAAACATGTTGGCGCCTACAACGTTGCCAAGGGAAAGAGCGCCATGGCCCTTCGCCAAGGCTGTAATGGCTGTAACAAGCTCAGGGAGTGAGGTTCCAAGGGCTACAAAAGTAAGGGCGATTACCGACTCGGGAACACCGAGCTCTGTCGCAATGATGGTGCCGTTGTCAACAAGCAAATCAGCGCCAACGGCAATCAATGCTGCGCCAACAATCAAAAGTACAACATCCTTCCAGAAGGGGTTCTCCTTCTTTTGCTCTTCCTCTCCTTCCTCAGGTTCCACAGGTACAGCTTCAGGATTCTTAATGGCATTTCTTACCTGAAGAGCAATGTAAACCACAAAGATTGCAAGAAGAATGGCTCCCGATAATCTGGTGAACTCTCCAAGCACATAGGCATTGAAAAGATAGAATGCCGCAGACAAAAAGAAAAAGAGCACAGGGGTCTTGAAGGACTTCTTATCCACCGGGGCAGGTTTAATGGCTACTGTCAAAGCCGCAATCAGTGCTGTGTTACAAATAACCGATCCGATTGCGTTACCGTAAGCAATCTGGCCGTGTCCGCTGACAGCGCTGGTGGCCGAAACCATTACCTCAGGAAGAGTCGTTCCTATTGAGACAACTGTTGCTCCTATTAATAATTCAGGTACATGAAATCTGTGTGCAATTCCGGTGGCTCCGTCTACGAACCAGTCGCCACCCTTTATAAGCAGAACAAATCCAAGAATGAATAAAAGTACCGCTACTAACATATCTTTGTTCTCCGTTTCTTTAATCTAAAACTACAGAGAACATTATATCACAGCTTCGCGATACGCTCTACCGCTTCTTTGGTCCTGTCTGCATTTCCAAAGGCTGTAAGGCGGAAGAAATGCTCGCCGCAGGGGCCGAAGCCAACACCGGGGGTTCCCACAACCTGGGCCTTGTTCAAAAGGCAGTCGAAAAACTCCCAGCTTAACATGTCGTCAGGGGTGCAAAGCCAGATATAGGGAGCGTTCTTGCCGCCGTAAACTTCGTATCCTGCAGCCTTTAATCCGCTATAGATTACAGATGCGTTATTCATATAGTAATCCACCAGGGCCCTGACTTCCCGCTTTCCCTCATCAGTGTAGATGGCCTCCCCGGCTCTTTGAACAATATAAGGCGCTCCGTTAAACTTGGTGCCGTGTCTTCTTGCCCATAATGAATGAAGTTTGACGCCGTCAATTTCCAAATCCTTAGGCACAACAGTGTATCCCAGTCTTAACCCTGTAAAACCTGCCGTCTTTGAGAAGGATCTGAACTCAATGGCGCACTCTCTCGCTCCCTCACATTCATAAATGCTGTGAGGCACATTTTCTTCTCTTATATATGCTTCATAAGCGGAATCATAGAGAATTACCGCTTTATTTTTCAATGCATAATCAACCCATTCCTGAAGCCCCTCTTTGGTAATAACCTCTCCCGTAGGGTTATTGGGGAAACACAAATAGATCATGTCGGGGACTTCATCAGGGAGCTCCGGCACAAATCCATTCTCTACTGTGCAGGGCATGTAAATCACGTTCTTAAACTTTCCGGTTGCCTCATCAAAAGCGCCTGTTCGCCCTGCCATAACATTGGAATCCACGTAAACGGGATAAACCGGGTCGCAAACTGCAACCTTGTTGTTCACATCAAAGATTTCCTGGATATTTCCGCAGTCGGATTTCGCCCCATCGGAAACAAAAATCTCATCGGCAGCTACATCGCAACCCCTTGCGGCATAATCATTCTTAGAAATGGCACTTCTTAAGAATTCATAGCCCAAATCAGGGGCATAGCCTTTAAAACTCTCCTCCCTGCCCATCTCATCCGTGGCCTTATGAAGAGCCTTTAAAACGCTGTCGGTAAGAGGTCTTGTAACATCACCGATTCCAAGGCGGATAATGTCCGCATCGGGATTTGCCTCCTTATATGCCTGCACCTTCTTTGCTATCCCTGAGAACAAATAGCTTCCGGGCAGTTTAAGATAGTTCGAATTTATTCTTGCCATTCCAAAACTCCTTCAAAGGATATCTCGGCGGGCCCCGTCATATAAACATGGCCATCTGCTGCGTAATTAACCGTAATCACGCCCCCAAGCACCTCTATATTAATATCTGTATTCCTCTCATAAAAGCCGTTCAAAACTCCGGCCACCGTCAACGCAGAACAGCCTGTTCCGCAGGCCATGGTCTCCCCGGTGCCCCTCTCCCAGACTCTCATCTTTACATGAGTTTTGTCGAGGTTTTGAACGAACTCAATATTTGCTTTTTTAGGAAAAAACGGATGTTTCTCCAACATAGGCCCAATACGGTCTATCTCAATGTTATCAACGTCATCGACGTATATAATCCCGTGGGGATTACCCATGGAAACGCAGGAGATTTTGTACTCTGTGCCCTGAGCCTCCAAAGGATGCATTAATACAGGTTCCAGAGGATTATCAACCATGGAAGTGTTAACGGGAATCTGGGCCGGCTTAAGAATTGGCTCCCCCATATCAACCCTTGCAGACATGACCTTTCCTTTGGAAATGAAAAGCTTTATATGCTTCACCTTTCCAAAGCTTTCAATGTCAACTTCCTCCTTATCCCAAAGCCCCTTGTCGTAAACGTACTTTGCAACGCACCTTATTCCGTTGCCGCACATCTCAGATCTGCTGCCGTCTGCGTTATACATCTCCATCTCAAAATCGGCTATGCCAGAGGGGTTAATAAATATAACCCCGTCTGAGCCGATTCCGAAATGCCTGTTGCTGACATTTCGAACGAATTGAGGTTTTGAGAAACTGTCTATATGGAATCGGCTTCCGTCTATGTAAACATAGTCGTTGCCGCATCCATGCATTTTGGTAAACTCGATTTGCATCTTTCTTCCTCTACAGATTGCTGTATCCCATAAGGGACTCATCAACGGCCTTAGCCGCCGCTCTTCCTTCAGCTATTGCCCACACCACAAGAGACTGGCCTCTGTGCATATCGCCGCATACGAAGACTTTATCCTTACTGGTGGCGAAGGCCCCTTCCTTTGTAGCCACATTGGTTCTGGCATTTCTTTCAACACCAAAATCATTTACAACATAGTCCTGGCTCCCAAGGAATCCCGCTGCTATTAAAACCAGATCAGCCTTCATTACCTCTTCGCTTCCCTTTACAGGTACCATATTCATTCTGCCTGTCTTGGGGTCCTTCTGAGGCTCCAGTTTAACTGTTTTAATCTCTTTAAGTTTGCCATCCTTATCCTTCACAAACTCGGTAACCGTAGTCTGATATATTCTTGGATCACTGCCAAAAACAGCAATTGCTTCTTCCTGGCCGTAATCGGTCTTAAGAACCTTGGGCCATTCGGGCCATGGATTTGACGGGGTTCTTGATACGGGAGGCTTGGGCATCATCTCAAGCTGAATGACACTTCCCGCACCAAGTCTTATGGAAGTACCAACGCAGTCATTTCCTGTATCACCGCCGCCGATGATGACTACGTTTTTACCCTTAAGATTTCCCCATGACATGGTCTTACATTCAGTAAGCTTTGCCACATCATAGTTTTCATCCATAAGCTTCTTACTGACTTCCTTTAAGAAATCTACTGCAAAATAGATACCCTTTGCATCCCTTCCGGGAGCATTAATGTCTCTGGGATTGGAAGCTCCGCAGGCAAGGACAATTCGATCGTACTCCTTAAGCAAATCCTTTGCCTTCACATCTTTTCCAACATCAGAGCCGTACTTAAACTCAATGCCCGATTCTTCCATAATCTTTAGTCTTCTGTCGATGACTCTCTTATCAAGCTTCATGTTGGGAATACCGTATCTCAACAAACCGCCGGCTCTGTCGTTTCTCTCAAAAACAGTAACCTTATGGCCTCTTGAGTTAAGGGCTGCTGCCGCCGCAAGTCCCGAAGGGCCGCTTCCTATAACGGCTACTTTCTTGCCGGTCCTCACAGTAGGTACCTTCGCTTTTACCAGACCGTGTTCAAAAGCGTATTCTATTATGTATTTCTCATTGTCCTTTGTGGTGACGCTCTCTCCGTTTACGGAACAGGTACATGCCGCCTCACAAAGAGCGGGACAAACCCTTGATGTAAACTCCGGGAAACTGTGGGTGAGAGAAAGTCTCTCGTAGGCCTGTGCAATGTTTCCTCTGTACAAAGCATCGTTGGTCTCAGGCACAAGGTTGTGCAAAGGACATCCCGATGCCATGCCGCTTATCATCTCTCCCGCCTGGCAAAAAGGTATTCCGCACTCCATACATCTGGCCGCCTGAGCTTTTCTCTTCTCAGGTGACAGGTTCTTGTGGAACTCGTCAAAATTTTTGATTCTTTCAAGGGGGGCTATGCAAGTATCGTTTTCTCTTTCATATTCCAAAAAACCGCCGGGTTTTCCCATCTTACTTACCCTCCTTTTCTCTTGCATTGAATGCTTCGATTGCTGCCTCTTCAGAGTTCATACCCTGTTCCTCAAACGTGTGGATGAGGTGCATCAATGATTTGTAATCCGCAGGGATTATCTTTTTAAACTTAGGCAGATACTCGTCAAACTCCTCAAGGATCTTTGTGGCCTTCTTTGACTTGGTATGCTTAACGTGTTTCTTTAACATATCCTTCAGCTCAGCCACATCCGCCTTGCTTTCCACCTGCTCCATGAGAACAAGTTCCTTATTAAGGTTTCTGTATAAGTGATTGTCCTCATCAAGTACGTATGCAACACCACCGCTCATGCCGGCTGCAAAGTTCTTGCCTGTGGGTCCGATTACAACTGCGCATCCGCCTGTCATATACTCGCATCCGTGCTCGCCTACGCCCTCAACCACAGCTCTTGCTCCGGAGTTTCTTACACAGAATCTCTCACCTGCCATGCCTGCTATATAGGCTTCACCCGATGTGGCACCGTACAAAGCAACGTTACCAAGGATTATGTTCTCCTCAGGCTCATAGCCTGCGTCATCCGGCGCACACACGGTAATCTTACCGCCTGACAGGCCCTTGCCAAGGTAGTCGTTTGCTTCACCTGTGATATTTAATGTAAGGCCCTTTGGAATGAAAGCACCAAAGCTTTGTCCGCCGGCTCCCTTACAGTTAACAACGATTGTATCTTCCTTGAGTCCCTCGGGATTCTTTCTTGTGATTTCCGCGCCAAGAAGTGTACCGAAGGCTCTGTCCGTATTCTTTATTTCAATGGAAACCTTTGACTTTGTTCCCTTCTTTATGGACTCCATTACGCCCTTGTCCGAAAGAAGAACTCTCTCATCGGGAGTGGTTTCAAGCTTAAAGTCATAGAGATTATCCTTATCGGGCTTATTGTAGGGCTCCACAGGAGCAAGGATTTGATCAAGGCTTAGCTTAACGCCTGTATCCTCTTTGGCCTTAAGGAAATCCACACGTCCCACCAGCTCATCAAGGGTTCTTACCCCAAGCTTTGCCATGTACTCTCTAAGCTCTCTTGCTATGAAAAGCATAAAGTTCTCAACGTACTCAGGCTTTCCTGCAAACCTCTTTCTAAGCTCGGGATTCTGGGTGGCAATACCCATGGGACAGGTATCAAGGTTACAGACCCTCATCATTACGCATCCTAAAGCTACCAGGGGCGCTGTGGCAAAACCGAATTCCTCAGCTCCCAAGCATGCGGCTATAGCCACGTCTCTTCCGCTCATAAGCTTTCCGTCTGTCTCTACGATTACCCTGTCTCTTAAGCCGTTCTTAATAAGTGTCTGGTGTGTCTCTGCAAGTCCCAGTTCCCAGGGAAGTCCCGCATTGTGAATTGAACTAATGGGAGCTGCACCTGTACCTCCGTCGTAACCTGAAATAAGGATTACCCTTGCTCCTGCCTTGGCAACACCTGCAGCAACGGTTCCGACTCCCGCCTCACTTACAAGCTTTACGGAAATCCTTGCGTTCTTGTTGGCGCACTTAAGGTCAAATATAAGCTGTGCCAGATCCTCAATGGAATAAATGTCATGATGAGGGGGCGGTGAAATAAGACTTACTCCGGGAGTAGAGTGACGGGTTTTGGCAATCCAAGGGTACACCTTTCCTGCAGGAAGATGTCCGCCTTCACCGGGCTTGGCTCCCTGAGCCATCTTAATCTGAAGCTCCTTGGCACTTACAAGGTATTTGCTTGTTACACCAAATCGTCCGCTTGCCACCTGCTTGATTGCAGATGATCTGTCATGGTCGGTTCCTGCGGAAGCAATTCTTTCATCGCTCTCACCGCCTTCACCACTGTTTGATTTGCCTTTCAGATGGTTCATGGCAATGGCCAGCGCTTCATGTGCCTCCTCGGAAATTGAACCGTAGCTCATGGCACCGGTTTTGAATCTCTTTACGATTTCCTTCTCGTCTTCTACTTCTGAGATATCGATGCCTTTTTCCGGAAATTCAAAATCCATAAGGCTTCTTAAGTAACCTGTCTCCTCTTTGTCAACCATTGAGGTGTAGGTCTTAAACTTCTCATAATTACCCTCTCTCACTGCGCTTTGAAGCATGTGAATTGTCTGAGGATTGTATCTGTGCTTCTCGCCCTGTGAGCGCATTTTATGGCGGCCCACAGAGTCGAGAGTCATGGTGGTATCAAGTCCAAGGGGGTCGAAGGCCTTGGAGTGCTGTTTGTCTGTATTGTCTGCAATATCCTCTAGTCCTATCCCGCCGACTCTTGAAACCGTACCGGTGAAATAAGTATCGATTACTTCTTTGTTAACGCCCACTGCCTCGAAAATCTTGCTGCCCATGTAGGACTGGATTGTTGAAATACCCATCTTTGAAGCAATCTTTACGATGCCCTTTAAAACAGCGTGGTCGTAGTCCTCAACAGCTGCATAGTAATCCTTATTTAAGTTGCCCTCGTCAATGAGACGGCCTATTGTGGCATGAGTAAGGTAAGGGTTAACCGCACAGGCACCAAAGCCAAGAAGGGTTGCAAAGTGATGTACCTCTCTGGGTTCACCGGACTCTAAGATAAGAGACATGGCGGTGCACTTCTTGGTTCTTACCAGATGCTGATGCACTGCTGCCACCGCAAGAAGTGAGGGCAGGGCCACTCTGTTTTCATCCACTCCTCTGTCGGATAAAACAAGAATGTTTGTGCCGTCCTTATATGCCTTGTCCACCTCAACAAAAAGGTGATCCAAAACTCTTTCTATTGGAGTGCTCTTATAGTAAACTGTAGAAACCTCGGACACCTTGAATCCGGGCTTGTTCATTTTCTTAATCTTAATCATGTCAAGGTCCGTAAGAATGGGATTGTGAATCTTAAGGACATGACAGTTCTCAGCCTTCTTCTCCAAAAGGTTGCCGTTCTTGCCCACGTACACGTTAGTAGAGGTAACGATTTTTTCCCTGTCTGCATCAATTGGCGGGTTGGTAACCTGAGCAAAAAGCTGTTTAAAGTAGTTAAACAAAGGCTGGTACTCTCCGGACAAAGCAGCCAGGGGAGTGTCTATTCCCATGGACCCGATCTGCTCGGCGCCGTTTAAGGCCATGTTAAGGATGCTTTCTCTGCACTCCTCATAGGAATATCCAAAGGCCTTAAGGAGCTTGATCAGATCGTCTCCCTCGTAGCTTTCGGGCTTGATATTGGGAATCTTTAAGCTCTTTAACTCAAGCATGTTTCCGTCAAGCCACTCGCCGTAGGGTTTCTCCAAAGCGTAGTGTTCCTTTAACTCCTCATCTCCGTAGATCTTGTGTTTTTTCATATCAACCACAAGCATCTTTCCGGGGTGAAGTCTTTCCTTCTTTAAGATGTGTGCCTCCTCCAAATCAAGCACACCGACTTCGGACGCCAGAATCAGTCTGCCGTCATCCATCACATAATATCTGGAGGGTCTTAATCCGTTACGGTCAAGAATCGCACCCATAACGTCGCCGTCTGAGAAAAGAATGGACGCAGGTCCGTCCCAGGGCTCCATCATTGTAGCGTAGTACTGGTAAAAATCCCTTCTCTCCATTGAGATCGTATCGTTGTGACTCCAGGGCTCGGGGATGAGAATCATGGCTGCCAAAGGGAGCTCCATTCCGCTCATCATAAGGAACTCCAGAGTGTTATCAAGCATAGCGGAGTCTGAACCGAACTTGGGGATGACGGGAAGAACACGGGTCATGTCATCCTTTGAGAAGGTCTTGCTTTCCATGGTTTCTTCTCTGGCAAGCATCTTATCCACGTTACCCTTGATGGTGTTGATCTCGCCGTTATGAACCAGCATTCTGTTGGGGTGTGCAAGCTTCCATGAAGGGTTGGTGTTTGTTGAGAATCTTGAGTGAACCATGGATACGTTTGACTCGTATCTTTTATCCATTAAATCAAGGAAGAAGGTCCTGAGCTGTCCCACAAGGAACATACCCTTATATACGATTGTTCTGCAGGAAAGGGATGCAACATAAGCTGTATCTGTGCTTTGCTCGAAGATTCTTCTTACAACATATAATCTTCTGTCAAAATCCAAATCGTTCGTGGTCTCCTCAGGTCTCTTTACAAATCCCTGAATAATGCGGGGCATGCAGCTGAGTGCTTTGCTTCCGAGAACCGATTCGTTAATGGGAACGTTTCTCCAGCCAAGGAATTCCAAACCTTCTTTTGAAGTGATAACCTCAAACATCTTTTTGTCTCTTGCACATTTAAGGTCATCATCGGGCATGAAAAACATTCCCACGCCGTACTCTCTTTCGCCTCCGAGAGTAATGCCCATTTTCTTACACTCATCAGAAAAAAGCTTGTGGGGAACTCCTGTGAGAATTCCTACACCGTCTCCTGTTTCTCCTGTGCCGTCTTTACCTGCTCTGTGTTCGAGGTTCTCGACAATACTTAATGCATCACAAACAAGTTTGTGACTTTTCTTTCCGTTGATATCGATTATTGCACCGATACCGCAGTTGTCGTGTTCAAAAGATTGGTCATATAATCCTTGATTGTTCATAGTTTCTTCCCTTTACAATTATTTGTTTAACGCCGCCTCAATAAGGCCCTTAAATAAAGGATGTGGTTCATCCGGTCTTGACTTGAATTCGGGATGTGCCTGGGTTCCCACGAAGTAAGGATGATCTTTAAGCTCAATCATCTCAACTATTCTTCCATCGGGGGACATGCCGGAAAGTACCATTCCCGCACCTTCAAAGGCTTCCCTGTAGTCGTTGTTTACTTCATAACGATGTCTGTGTCTTTCGGAGATATCTTTTTTGCCATAAAGCTTAAATGCTTTGGTTCCTTCCTTAAGTACACAAGGATAAGCTCCAAGTCTTAAGGTTCCGCCGATATCTTCAATTCCTTCCTGCTCAGGCATTAAAGCTATTACAGGATCCGGAGTATCGGGATTAAACTCGATTCCCGAAGCCTCCTTAAGTCCTAATACATTTCTTGAAAACTCAACTATTGCAAGCTGCATTCCAAGGCAGATACCAAGGAAGGGAATGTTGTTCTCCCTGGCGTATTTAACTGCAGCTATCTTTCCTTCTATTCCTCTGCTTCCGAAGCCTCCGGGAACCAGTATTCCGTCAACATCTGATAACAGTTTTTCGGCTGCGCCCTCAGTTTCCAGTTCCTCGGACTCAATCCACTTGATTTCGACTTCCGCTTTGTTGGCGATTCCGCCGTGTTTTAAAGCTTCGGCTACACTAAGGTATGCATCGTGAAGTGCCACATATTTTCCAACCAAAGCAATCTTTACTTTCTTCTCTGGATGCTCGAAATCCCATACCATCTGTTTCCACTTGGAAAGGTCGGGCTCGGGGCAATCAAGTTTTAAGCAATCACAAACCGCCTGGGCCAGTTTCTCCTCTTCCATCATAAGTGGAACTTCGTATAAACTCTTGGCATCGAGGTTTTGGAGAACGTGCTCTTTTTTTACATTACAGAAAAGGGCTATCTTGCCTCTTATGTCATCATCGATGGGATAATCCGAACGACATACCAAAATGTCCGGCCAAAGTCCCATGCTCTGAAGGGTCTTTACGGACATCTGTGTAGGTTTGGTTTTCATCTCCCCTGAAGCCTTAATGAAGGGAATCAGAGTTACCTGAATAAGAATTGCGTTCTCTCTTCCAACCTCAGCCTGGAACTGTCTTAAAGCCTCCAAAAAGGGCTGGCTTTCAATGTCACCTACGGTACCGCCTATCTCGATTATTGAGATGGTTTTTTCATTCGCATCCTGCTCCTTGTAGAAGCAGGATTTTATCTCGTTTGTGATATGGGGAATTACCTGCACGGTACCTCCGCCGTAGTCACCGTGCCTTTCTTTATTTAAAACACTCCAATATATTTTTCCTGTTGTTACGTTACTGTTATGATTAAGACTCTCGTTAATGAATCTTTCATAATGGCCAAGATCCAGATCCGTCTCGGTTCCGTCGTCCGTCACATAGACCTCACCATGCTGAATGGGATTCATTGTTCCCGGATCCATGTTGATGTACGGATCCAGCTTTTGCATGTTTACGTGATAGCCTCTTGCCTTAAGAAGTCTTCCAAGAGAGGCTGCCGTAATTCCTTTTCCTAACCCCGATACTACACCGCCCGTTACAAATACGTATTTAACCATCTCTTATACCCCGCTTGCTCCGTAGTTTGAAAGAACTCTTGCAGAAGGATCGTTAACGTTACATCCCTCCCACTCTTTGTTTGGCATCCAGAAATCTGTTATCATTTCACCCTGTCCGGGATAATATTTCTCAAATATTTCTCTGTAGAGAAGTGATTCCTTGGTAAAAGGCATAGCATGTGTATATACTTTTCTTCTTGCCTCAAACTCGGCATCGGTGTACTGGCTCTCAGCGTACTCTTTTAAGTAGTTAACCATTGAATGTCCCACTGCATCGGAAAAAGCAGCTTTCTCTCGCATTAAGATATCCTCGGGTAAATAATCCCCCTCGAAAGCATGTCTTAAAAGGTATTTACCTTTGTTGTAGACGTTCATCTTCTTTGCGGGATCTATGCTCATTACATAATCAACGAACTTAAGATCACCGAAGGGAACTCTTGCTTCAAGAGAGTTAACGGAGATACATCTGTCGGCTCTTAATACGTCGTACATGTAAAGCTCTCTGATTCTCTTTGCTGCTTCCTTTTGGAACTCCTCTGCATTAGGAGCGAAGTCTGTGTATTTGTATCCGAAGAGCTCATCCGAAATCTCACCGGTCATGATTACTCTGACCTTGGTCTTCTCATGAATCGCCTTGCACACAAGGTACATTCCTATGCTTGCTCTTATGGTGGTGATATCAAAGGTTCCAAGCAGATGAATTACTTCGGGAAGTGCATTTAAAACATCTTCCTTGGTAATGATTACCTCTGTGTGGTCTGCCCCGATGTAGTCTGCGACCTCTTTGGCATACTTAAGATCGATTGCATCGGTACTCATTCCTATAGCAAAAGTCTTAATAGGTTTCCTTAATATCTTTGCGGAAACAGCACATACAAGTGAGCTGTCCAAGCCACCGCTTAAAAGGAAGCCAAGAGGCGCATCTGCATCAAGTCTTTTCTTTATTCCTTCAACGAGTAAGTCGTGGATGTTTCTGCACACTCTCTCAATATTGTCTGTTACATACTCTTTGACATCAGTCATATCTCTGTAGCAATAGAAGTTTCCGTCTGCGTAATAGCATCCGGGAGGGAAAGGATAAATCTTATCGGTAAGACCTACAAGGTTCTTGGCCTCTGAAGCAAAAATAATTTCACCTTTCACCTTTGTATATCCGTAGAACAAAGGTCTGATTCCGATGGGGTCTCTTGCTGCCACAAGGCTCTTTTTCTTTGCGTCGTAGATGATGCAGGCAAACTCTGCATCAAGTTCTTTAAACATGTCAAGACCCTTCTCTTCATATAAAGGTAAGAGTATCTCGCAGTCTGAAGTGCTCTTAAAATTATAATTATCGGAAAGTCTCTCCCTTATGGGTCTGAACCCATAAATTTCACCGTTACATACAACCTTATTTCCATTCAAATTGAAAGGCTGCATTCCTTCCGGTGTAAGGCCCATGATTGAAAGTCTCTCGAAGCCAAGGATTCCTCCCTCGAACTTCTCGATTCTTGTGTCATCCGGTCCTCTTGAGATTGTCTCAGCAAAGTGCTTGGCAAATTCTTCTTCGCTGATTGAACTTCCGTAATAACCCATTATCGAGCACATGTCAGTTTCTCCTCTTTCCTGCAAGCTCCTCAGAACTCCTCCTGAGGCATAAAAAAGGGGCACTTTGGAGAAGCTCCAAAGCGCCCTTGCTTGCATTTCATAAAATCAATTTTTATTTATAATGTATGATTGTATACACTTGTACAACTCTTGTCAAGAACTTTTTTTAGTCTACAGGATACTTCCCTGTGAAGCAGCCGGTGCAGATTTCGAGGTGCAGTTGGGGACAGGCCCCAATTGCACGTCAAAATAGAAACTTATCTTTTTTGCCTTCTATGTAATAATACTCTTTTGCCGGACTGTCCATGACAAACTGGTTGCTACCGTCACCAATACCCCCATCTCCGCTCGCAAAGATAAATAATGGAGCATCTATCTTATCCTTGCCAAACTCACAGACCGTACCTTCAATAGTATATGCATCTCCATTAACTGAAATACTAACGTTCTTCAGCGCAAAATCATATTCATATCCATACATTGAATAAGCAAGTCTTGTTGGCATACCCGACTCATTCAATCCATATAATTTTAACCATCCACCATCAATATCAAGGAGTTTTGTATCCAAAAACCAATAACCCTCCGCTGTTGATTGAGCTGTGTTTTGAGTGTCGTCGGAGATGTCTTCTCTTTCAGTATTTTCCGTTACTGCTTGCTGTTGACTCTTTTCAATGGCGTAATTTCCATCCGCAAACATTATGGTGTTATCATCATTATTCCAATCCTTGAAAATAGCCTCATAATAAGTACATACCTCAAGGTCAGAAGCAGCATCTTCTCCGATAGAAAATATCCACTGTTTTCCGCTTCTTTCAAGTTCAGTTCCCTCAGCAACTACTCCATTCTCTCCAATTCGATTCATTGCCCAGTTACTGCCATCAGAAGAAATTTCGTATCCGCCCTCTCTATTATCATCAAAATAAAGACGAAGCCATAGTTCACTTGCTCCATCTTTTATTAATTCTAACTTGTCATCACTAAGAGCAACTGTGATTGAACCATCAGCCTCTTTGGTGACACTTAAACCTTTTTGTTCATTCTTGTCGCTTTCAGTCTTCTCTATGACTTCATCCTGTGCCGCAATAGCCCTCGAATTGCTGTCACCATTTTCTTTTTCAACTGTAGGCATTGTTTCTGATGCCGTCTGCTTTCCTCCGCAGGCGCACAGCATAAAAGCCATAAGCATTACCGATATAACAGTTTTCCTTTTCATAGGTATAAGTCCTCAAATATTATTAAAGCTGTTTATACGAAACTATCTCAACATTTGTAGCATATGAGAGTCCGTCCACCTGCTGATAGTTTCCATCATAGTATGTGTATGAAATAGGTGTATCAGAAAATGTAATCTTTATTGTGCAAATACAGTTCTGTAAGTCTCCATATTGATCATATATGCTCTTTGCAGCTGCAGGAGCAGGACAAAAGACTGTGTTCTCCGAATCCCAGAAAACCAAAACACCGCCATCAGGGTCAGGCAGCAAATACTCAAGTTTTCCGGTAACAGTTACTGTCTTGTTTCCAAGTCCACCTTCCATGCAATAGGTCCCAAGATTACCTAAAACGGAAGGATCGTCTGCAGAGTAAAATACTTCAGTATCAGAATCCGTTACTGCTCTGAACCCATTGTCATCAGACTGAGGCTCAGCTTCTTCTGTAGATGCCGGTTCAGGATTGGGTTCAGGCTCAGCAACCTGTGTTGTGTCAGTCTGCGCTTCACTTTCTTGTACAGCTTTCTCCACCGGCGCTTCTGATGCCTTATTTGCAGAAGTATTCCCTCCACACGCCATAAGACTCATTGCACAAAGCATAATAGCAATCACTACAGATAATATTCTTTTCATAAGAATCTCCCTTCTACTAAAAACAAAATCAGCTATAACCGCATACTGTCGGTTAATATCACTTATCTGTTATTATCATCAATTTTAGGTTCCCCAACCATTGCTTTAATTATTGCCGTTATGTCAGATATTACGAATGGGTTGTCTCGATAGGAGCTATGAAACGAAAATATGGAATTCCCGAAACCCCAAAAAGAAACATGTAAATGAACATGCCAGGATAGTAAAACAGGGCGCCCGTAGGGTGCCCTGTTGTTTTAACTTATTATAGATTTCTTTTTACCATCACAATCTCTTCGTTTTTGTATTCGATTTCAAATCCATTTTTCAAGAACAATTTATATGAAGGATTATCAACCGCTATATCATCATATAAAACAGATATACCATTTATTTTTGCAGCTTTGCATAATTGCCTAATTCCTTCCGATCCATAACCTCGATTTCGGTATTTGGCAAGGATAATAACGTCACAGATGTAAATGTCTCGTTGCCTATCATAATGATATGCAATTTCCCCAACATATTCGTTCTCTGCATTCATCAAATAGCGATAATATCGTTTGCCCTCAGGATTCCGGACCCAAGCATCATACCAAGATTCCCATTCGTCTTTAGGAAAGGGGATTGTTCCTCCCCACTTAGCGTTATAAGACATGGTATCTTCATCAGCCATTAAGTCTTCTCTAAACCATAAATCATCAATATTTGGTGTTATTAATGTAAGCATAATATATCTTCTTTGCGGGCTCCCATTTATCTATATCTCAAATATGTTTAATTATATCATAGCCATATTTGTTAGATTTCTTAATTTTACGGAAAATCAGTTGCCCCAGCGTGCTCAAATATGAATCTGCGGATTGATGTTTTACTAAGGCAGACTTTATCGAGCCGTCGGTACTTAGGTGCCGTATTGTGGCACCTTATGTACCGCTACGTGCGAGATATAAGTGCGAACGTGTCTGCCGCGTAAAATATCAATCCGCAGATTCGCCCTTGCTAGAAACCCGACATGGCAACAAAAAGGCCCCGGCAAATGCCGGGGCCAACAAGCCTAGGTGGTTTAGTCTACAGGATACTTCCCTGTGAAGCAGCCGGTGCAGATTTCGAGGTCACCTGCAATGGACTTAAGGCGTGATACGTTCAAGTACGCCAGGGAGTCTGCCCCGATAATCTTGCGGATTTCTTCAAGGGAACGATTATGGGCCAAAAGCTCATCCTCCCCGGGTACATCGGTTCCGAAGTAGCAGGGATGAAGAAACGGCGGTGAGCTGATTCTTACGTGAACCTCTGTGGCTCCGGCATCTCGAAGCATGCGTACAATTCGATCCGAGGTGGTTCCACGAACAATGGAGTCATCAATCATGACTACTCTCTTGCCTTCCACGACCTCACGAAGAGCATTAAGCTTAACACGAACCGAGCTTACTCTGGCTTCCTGTCCGGGCTTAATGAAAGTACGTCCCACATAAGAGTTCTTAATGAAAGCCTGGCCGTAGGGGATGCCGGATTCATGGGCGTATCCGATGGCTGCCTGGATTCCGGAATCAGGAACACCGGTTACAATGTCGGCTTCCACCGGTGAATCCTCTGCCAGGTACTTTCCTGCAAGAATTCTTGATTTATAAACGCTTACTCCGTCGAAGTAACTGTCGGGACGTGAGAAGTAAATATACTCGAAAACGCAGCGTCCTCTTTGACATTCGGGGATACATCTTGTTCTGTCGGAATTAATGTGACCCTCTGAGTCGATGGTTACAACCTCACCGGGTTCCACGTCTCTTACGTACTTTGCTCCGATGGTGTCAAGAGAGCAGGACTCAGATGTGAAAATATAAGCTCCATCCCTCTCTCCTATGCAAAGAGGTCTGAACCCGTAGGGGTCTCTCGCTCCGATAAGCTTTCTGGGAGACATGATAACCAGGGAATATGCTCCCTTAATTCTGTCCATGCATCTTCCAACCGCTTCCTCAACAGACGCTGAGTTAAGTCTCTCTCTTGCTATTATGTATGCGATAACCTCCGAGTCAATGGTGGTCTGGAAAATTGCTCCTGTGTAAGCAAGTTCTTCTCTCAACTCAGAAGCGTTAATAAGGTTTCCGTTATGGGCAAGTCCCAAAACACCTTTGACATAGTTAATTACCAAAGGCTGGGCGTTCTCACGAACCGAAGCTCCGGTGGTGGAATATCTTACGTGTCCCACCCCGATGTTGCCCTTAAGCTTTTCAAGTTTCTCCGATGAGAAAGCTTCGTTAAGGAGGCCCATGTCCTTATAGCAGGTGGTGTTTCCCTTGGGGCCTTCCGTATCGCTAACAGCGATACCGCAGGATTCCTGGCCTCTGTGCTGAAGGGCATACAAACCATAGTAAATGGAGTCGGCTACGTTTTCTCCGACAGGTGCATACATTCCAAAAACGCCGCACTCTTCGCCAAGTTTCATTTCATCAAATGGCATCGACACTGACAGTTACCTCCTCCAAAACATCCAGTAAAACTCTTACTGTATCAAGGGATGTGAAAATGGTTACATTGTTCTGGGTAGCGCAGCGTCTGATGGCCACACCATCCTCGTAATGCACACCCGAAAGAATAGCACGGGTATTGATTACATAGCTTACGTAACCTGCCCTAATGGACTGCAATATCTCATCGCTGCCCTCACTTAGTTTCCTTCTTACTCTGGTTTTAATACCACGGGCCTTCAAAAACTCAGCCGTCCCGATGGTAGCCTCAATATTAAAGCCCAGGTCATAGAATCTCTTAACCAGAGGGAAGCACTCTTCCTTATCCTCATCTGCCAGAGTTACTATGACGGTTCCGTAGTTTGAAAGCTTGATTCCGGAGGCAATCAAAGCCTTATATAAAGCTCTGTGCAAAGTTTTGTCATAGCCTATGGCCTCACCTGTGGACTTCATCTCAGGAGAGAGGTACGCATCCATTCCCTTTAGTTTCGAGAAGGAGAAAGCAGGCGCTTTTACAAAGAATCTGTCGGGAATCTTTGGACACATTACAAGGTGCTTCTTTCCATCACCTATATCCACAAACTTATTGATTCCTTCAGCCACTCTTCCCTCGGGATCAAATCTCTTAATCATCTCAAAAAGTTCGCCCCCAAGCATAACCTCCGTAGCCATATCCGCAAGGCAATATCCTGAAGCCTTGGAAATGAAAGGCACGGTACGGGAGGATCTGGGATTGGCCTCTATGATATATACGTTTTCATCGTCATCCACAATAAATTGAATGTTAAAAAGCCCCACAATTCCTACGCCCAGACCTATTCGACCGGCGTAGTCAACAATAGTTTCCTTAACCTTTTTACTGATGCCGGGAGAAGGATACATACTCATGGAGTCACCGGAGTGGACACCGGTTCTTTCAACCAGTTCCATAACCCCGGGGATAAACACATCGCATCCGTCGCAGATTCCGTCTATCTCCACTTCTTTTCCTTTGATATATTTGTCAACCAGTACAGGCTTGTCCTCGTCCACTTCTACCGCAGTCTGAAGGTAGTGACGCATATCGGCTTCCTTGGCCACAATCTGCATTGCACGGCCCCCAAGAACGAAGCTGGGACGAACCAAAACGGGATAGCCTATTCTCTCCGCCGCCTTAACACCATCTTCCACGCTTGTAACTGCCACACCTTCGGGCTGAGGAATTCCGAGTTCCTTAAGGACTCTCTCAAAGCTGTCTCTGTTTTCGGCCCTGTCTATTGCCAAGGCGTCGGTTCCGATAAGCTTGACACCGCGCTTTGCCAAAGGCTCCGCCAGGTTAACCGCCGTCTGTCCTCCAAGGCTTACAACTACGCCCTCAGGCTTTTCTTTTTCAATGATATTCATAACGTCTTCCACTGTCAGGGGCTCGAAATAAAGCTTGTCTGACATGGTGTAGTCCGTGGAAACCGTCTCAGGGTTATTGTTAATGACAATGGCCTCGTAGCCCTTAGCCTTGATTGTCATAATGGCGTGAACCGTGGAATAATCGAACTCGACGCCCTGTCCGATTCTGATGGGACCGGAGCCCAGAACAATAACCTTCTTTTTATCCGTAACCACAGACTCGTCGAAGCTGTGATTTATATCCTCGTATGTTGAGTAGAAATAAGGTATGTAGCTTAAGAACTCGGAAGCGCAGCTGTCTATCATCTTGTAAACAGGTAAAACTCCAAGTTCTTTCCTGATAGCCCTTATTTCATCCTCCGAATGGCCCGTAAAGTATCCGATTGCTCTGTCTGAGAAGCCCGCTCTCTTGGCCTCAAACAATGCCTTTTTATCCTTGCTTATATCAGGCAAAACCGAAAGCTTCTTCTCTATGTCTATAACGTCCTTAAGTCCGTTAATGAAGAAAGCATCGATAAGGGAAGCACGGCAGATTGTCTCCACTGCTTCTCCCCGCCTTAAAAGCTCTGCTATAGCGTAGATTCTGTCGTCTTTTGACTCCTTTATATAAGCCAGCAAAGATGCTGTATCTTCGTCATCGAACTTATCAAGATGAAGATGACTTGCTCCGATTTCCAGAGATCTTACTGCCTTTAATAAGCTTTCCGGGAAGGAACGTCCCACGCTCATGGTTTCTCCCGTAGCCTTCATCTGGGTGTTAAGATCGTTGCTGGCATCCGTAAACTTATCGAAGGGGAAACGGGGCATTTTGCATACTATGTAGTCAAGGGAAGGCTCAAAGCTGGCCAGGGTATTGGCAAGTTTAATTTCATCAAGTCTCATTCCTACACCAATCTTTGCGGAAACCCTTGCTATCGGGTATCCGCTGGCCTTCGATGCCAAGGCAGATGACCTTGAAACTCTGGGGTTAACCTCAATGACATAGTAGTCCATAGACTTGGTATCAAGGGCGAACTGAACGTTACAGCCTCCTTCCACCTTAAGGGCTCTGATGAGCTTTAATGCCGAGTTTCTAAGCATCTGATATTCTTTATTGGTCAAAGTCTGAGAAGGTGCCACAACAATGGAATCTCCAGTGTGAATACCCACGGGGTCAAGGTTTTCCATGTTACAGATGGTGATGGCCGTATCATTGGCATCTCTCATTACTTCATATTCGATTTCCTTATAACCCTTAACACTCTTTTCCACCAAAGCCTGATGAATGGGGGAAAGAGAAAGTGCGTTTTTAAGGATGACTCTAAGTTCATCCTCGTCATCGGCGAAACCGCCACCGGTGCCGCCCAAGGTAAAAGCAGGTCTGATTACAATGGGGTAACCTATTCTTTCGGCTGCCTCTATACCTGCCTCCATACTCTCAACTATCTCCGAAGGCAATACAGGTTCCCCAATTTCTTCGCAAAGTTCCTTGAATCTTTCCCTGTCCTCAGCCTTGTCTATGGAGTCGCCGTCGGTTCCGAGAAGTTCAACGCCACACTCCTTAAGGACACCCTTCTTTTCAAGCTGCATGGCAAGGTTAAGGCCTGTCTGGCCACCAATTCCCGGCAAAATCGCGTCAGGTCTCTCCTTTCTTATAACCTTGGCAATAAACTCCAGGGTCAAAGGTTCCATGTAAACCTTATCCGCAATGGTCTTATCAGTCATAATTGTGGCGGGATTGGAGTTGCAAAGAACAACCTCATAGCCCTCTTCCCTCAAGGACAAACATGCCTGAGTACCCGCATAGTCAAATTCCGCAGCCTGGCCGATAACAATGGGGCCTGAGCCTATAACAAGTATTTTTCTTATGTCTGTTCTCTTAGGCATTTTTCTGTCCCTCTTTCTTGAACTCCCTCATATTTACCACGAATCTGTCAAAAAGATAACCGCTGTCCTCGGGTCCCGGAGCACTTTCGGGATGATACTGAACCGAGAATGCATAGTCCTTTACGCATCTGACTCCCTCAACGGTGTCATCCAAAAGGTTTAAGTGAGTTATCTCCAAATCCGTACCCTTAACGCTTTCCCTGTCCACCGCATATGAGTGGTTCTGGGATGTTATTTCTATCTTGTCGGTAAGAAGGTCTTTAACCGGATGGTTTCCTCCTCTGTGTCCGAATTTAAGCTTGTAGGTTCTGGCTCCATAGGCCAAAGAAAGAATCTGATGGCCAAGGCAGATGCCAAAGATGGGATACCTGCCTCTAAGGGCTTTTACGGTCTCAATAACCTCAGGTACATCCATGGGATCCCCGGGGCCGTTTGAGATAAATACTCCGTCAGGATTAAGCTTTTCTATCTCTTCTGCGGTAGTATTCCACGGAACCACCGTAACCCTTATGTCTTTCCTGTATAAGGATCTTGGAATATTCATCTTCATTCCGCAGTCTATGGCAACCACATGGGGACATTGTTCATCCTGATTCTCAAAATCGTATTTGGCTTTACAGCTTACTCTGCTTACGGCGTCATTGGGAATCGTGGTCTTATTGATTATCTCAAGATACTCCTCTTTCGGGGCCTCCTTTGATGTAATAAGACACTTCATGCTGCCCTTGTCTCTGATAATTCTCGTAATGGCTCTTGTATCAACGCCGTACACTCCCGCCACGCCGTATTTTGCCATGGTTCCGCCAAGGGTTGCATCGGCTCTGAAGTTTGAAGGGATATCATTGTACTCCCTGACAATCATTGCTCCGATGGACGGGAAATCCGTCTCAAAATCCTCGTGGTTAATTCCGTAATTTCCGATAAGGGGATAGGTCATAACAACTGCCTGGTCGGTATATGACGGATCGGAGAGAATTTCCTGATATCCCACCATTGAAGTGTTAAAAACCAGTTCCAATACCTTGTCGCCCTCTGCGCCGAAGCCGTATCCCTCAAAGATTTCGCCGCTCTCCAGCACAAGCCTTCTTTTTTCGCTCATTTTTCGCCTACATGCAATTTGGGGCCTGTCCCCAAATTGCACCTACTCCTTTACGCACCTTAAGGGCCCGCTTTCGCGTGCCCTTTTAAGGTATATTTTTTATTTATTCTACATCCTGGAGTGCATCAAAATTCTCTTCACCTGTTCGAATCTTGACTACCCTCTCAACAGGATATACAAATATCTTTCCGTCTCCTATATGTCCGGTATACAAAGCCTTCTTTGCGGCTTCGATTACGGAATCTACAGGAATCTTGCTTACAACCACCTCAACCTTAACTTTGGGAAGAAGGGTTGCATCCATCTCAACTCCACGGTATTTCTCGCCGGCACCTTTCTGGATACCGCAGCCCATTACCTGAGTCATTGTCATGCCCGTTACGCCAAGGTCATTCATTGCATGCTTCAAAGCATCGAATCTGCTTAACTTTGCAATGATAACAACCTTATTGATTCCGGAGTCAACTGCCTGTACCGTCTTAATAACAGGAACCGCAGCATCTTTCTTGGCTTCGCTGGCCTCCTCGTAGGAATCGTTTCCAAGGGAAGTGTTCTCGTTGATTTCCATTGTCATGGTGTTTGAAATATCCATGATGGAGAAGCCGGCATATGCTGAAGGAAGTCCATGCTCTGTAGCATCAAGGCCGATGAGTTCTTCCTCTTCTGAAACGCGCAGACCAATTGTCTTCTTCAAAACAAAGAATGCGATTGTAATTGTTACAACTGTCCAGGCGATTGTTACTCCCATACCGCCAAGCTGTTTAATTAACTGTGAAATACCGCCGCCGTAGAAAAGACCTTCCTGAATATCTGCAACTGCAAAACCGGGTGCTGTCTCAGTAGCGAAAAGACCAACTGCGATTGTACCCCAGATACCGTTCATCATGTGAACAGCAACTGCACCAACGGGATCGTCTACATGTAATACATTATCTACGAACCAGACACCGAATACAACCAGGAGTCCTGCAACCACACCGATTATAGCACTTCCTGCGCAATCTGTAACGTCACAAGGTGCTGTAATTGCTACAAGACCTGCCAAAGATGCGTTAAGGCACATCGAAACATCGGGTTTGCCATATCTTATCCAGGTGAAAAGCATTGTTGTTACAGTAGCTACTGCAGGAGCGACCGTTGTTGTAAGGAATACAGATCCAAGTGTAGGAAGATCTGTTGCTGCTGCTCCGTTGAATCCATACCAGCCAAGCCAGAGAATGAAAACGCCAAGGGCGCCGATTACCAGGTTGTGGCCGGGAAAAGCATTGATTTTGTTTACCTTTCCTGCTTTATCTTTCTCGAACTTTCCGATTCTTGGACCAAGCATCCATGCACCGATTAAAGCACAGATACCGCCCACCATATGGATACAGTTGGATCCTGCGTAATCGTGAAATCCCCACTGTGCAAGGAAGCCGCCGCCCCAGGTCCAGTGAGCCTCGATGGGGTAAATTACTGCAGATATGATAGCTGAGTAAATGCAGTAAGTAGAGAATTTTGTTCTCTCTGCCATGGCACCTGATACGATGGTTGCGGTGGTTGCACAGAATACCAGGTTGAATACAAAGCTGGAATAATCAAAGCTTCCGTAATTTGAGAAAACATCAAAGCTGAACTTTCCGGCGAATCCGCCCATGTCCGAGCCAAGCATCAATGATGCACCGCATATGAACCACATAACAGTTCCTATACAGAAGTCCATCAGGTTCTTCATAATAATGTTTCCTGCGTTCTTCGCTCTGGTGAAGCCGGACTCTACCATCGCGAAACCGGCCTGCATCCAGAATACTAACGCGGCTCCGATCAGGAACCAGACTCCGTAAACTTCGGAGTTAATCAAGCTCAAAATTTCTTCCATAATATCTCTCTCCTCTATTATTTTTTCCAGGGGGTGCACGGACGACGTGCACATCGTCCGCTTTCCACCTAAACTACATATAGAACAAAATCTTTCCGTATGAGGGATAAGGAATAACATCTTCGGGTACGATTTCTTCCAAGGCATCGGCTATCTCTCTGATGTCATCCATATCTTTTATTACGGTATCTTTGTAGAACTTGGCTGCTTTAAGTACATCAGCCTCCTTCTCGGCTTTGACGGTATCTTTAACAAGTTTCTCGTAAAGAGCATAGAGCTTGTCGTAAGAAGCGCTGATTGACTCAAGTTGTTTAACCTCAGCCTTGCAAGCAACTGCACTTACTGCTGCTTTCTTGGCTGTAATGGTATCTGCCAGAGTCTTTGTGTAGCCTGATACTGCAGGCATGAATTGATGTGCCAGCATATCTTCAAGAGTCTTGGCTTCGATATGAAGTGTCTTAACGTAGTTCTCAAGAAGAATCTCGTATCTGGAATTAATCTCGCTCTCTGTAAATATGCCATGCTTTGTAAAGAGCTTTACGTTCTTCTTTGCTATGAAGCAAGGAAGTGAATCAACGGTGGTCTTAAAGTTGTAAAGACCTCTTTTCTTAGCCTCCTCAAGCCATGCGTCTGTATAACCGTCACCGTTGAAGATGATTCTCTTGTGAGCTGTAAGTGTCTTCTTAACGAGTTCGTGAATTGCTTCCTCAAGTTTCTTCTCAGGAACATCCTTAAGCTCCTCGTAGAAAAGATTTAAGGATTCTGCAACTGCTGTGTTAAGAATTACGTTGGGTCCTGCAACGGAAATTGATGAACCGAGCATTCTGAACTCGAATTTATTACCTGTAAATGCAAAGGGTGAAGTACGGTTTCTGTCGGTGTTGTCCTTAAAGAAATGAGGAAGCACTGTCGCACCCATCTCCATCTGAACCTTTCCGCCTTTTTTGAAAAACTTGCCTTTCTCAATTGACTCAACCACTGCAGAAAGTTCATCCCCAAGGAACATTGATACAACAGCCGGAGGTGCTTCGTTAGCTCCAAGTCTGTGATCGTTTCCGGGGCTTGCAACGGAAAGTCTTAAGAGGTCTGCGTAATCATCAACCGCTTTGATAACTGCTGCAAGGAATACAAGGAATTGTGTGTTCTCTGCAGGGGATTTGCCTGGCTCTAAAAGGTTAATTCCTGTGTTTGTGGAAATTGACCAGTTGTTGTGTTTACCTGAACCGTTGATTCCTGCGAAAGGTTTCTCGTGAAGGAGACATACAAGACCATGTTTTCTTGCCACATGTTTCATAAGTTCCATTGTCAACTGGTTGTGGTCAACCGCAACGTTTGATGTCTCGAATACGGGTGCCAGTTCATGCTGGCAGGGAGCAACTTCGTTGTGTTTGGTCTTTGCAGGAATTCCAAGTTTCCAAAGTTCTTTGTCAAGATCGTGCATGTATTCGGAAACTCTTTCTTTCAGTGCTCCGAAGTAATGATCCTCCATCTCTTGTCCTTTGGGAGGCATTGCGCCAAGAAGTGTTCTTCCTGTGAAAATCAGATCCTTTCTCTTTGCGTAATCCTTTTCATCAATAAGGAAATATTCCTGCTCAGGTCCGACCGTTGTTGCCACACCTGTTACATCCGTATTTCCAAGGAGGTTAAGAAGTCTTGTTGCTTCTTTACTTAATGCCTCCATGGATCTTAACAAGGGAGTTTTCTTATCGAGAGCCTCACCGCCGTATGAGCAGAACGCGGTGGGAATGTATAATGTCTTATCTTTAATGAAAGCAGGTGATGTAGGATCCCATGCTGTGTAACCTCTTGCCTCGAAGGTAGCTCTGAGTCCTCCTGAAGGGAAGCTTGATGCATCGGGTTCGCCCTTAACAAGTTCCTTGCCGGCGAAATCCATAATTACCTGTCCGTCACCTACGGGGTTAATGAAACTGTCGTGTTTCTCAGCGGTGGTTCCTGTCATGGGTTGGAACCAATGTGTGAAATGTGTGGCTCCGTTTTCTACAGCCCACTCTTTCATTGCAACTGCTACCGAATTGGCTACGTCAAGTTCCAAATGAGTATTATTATCGATGGTCTTCTTAAGTGCCTTATAAACATCTTTAGGCAGCTTATCGCGCATCACTTTGTCATTGAATACGAGACTTCCAAATAATTCGGGAATCTTTACTTTGGTTTCATCCATAACTTTTTCCTCCTGGATTTTTGTTTTTGATAAAAGAAGAGGCGCCTAGAGATTAAATCTCTAAGCGCCTTTGCTTTCGCGTTTTGTTTTTTATATTGTATGATTGTATACAGGTATTCAATCCTTGTCAATACCTTTTTTCAAATATTTTTTAAAAAATTTAACTGCACCTTACAAGATGGCAGTATATGGACTCGTCTCCCGCCTCCTTGTAGGTTTCAAAAACTCCTTTAAAAACCACAGAATCTCCTATCTCGGGATACTCCTTTGTTTCATCATCCCAAAGAAATTCAAGTCCCTGGGAGCAGCAAGCCAAAGCATCCGCTATAACTGCAAAGTGATAAGTTGTATCTGTTTCCTTAAGGTACATCTCATCATAAATTCCTGAGATTTTGAAGGTTTTGCCCTCGTACTCTGCGGGGTCATTCATCATCTGGAAAACCGTGGCATAAACCATATCCTTTCCCATTACCGTAAGGTCATAATCCACACTGGGGTCTGCTTCCTTAACCGGTTCAGGTTCCGGCTCCTTTGTGGGCTCCGCCACAGTATCAAATATTTCCGGAGTGGGGGTGGCTTCCACGCCTGCCTCCGCCTCCTTCTCTGAAACAACCTGATCTATCATTGATGTGTCAGTGCTCCCACCGCAGGCCACAGCGAAGGATACCGCCGCTGCCATCAATAAAGGAGCAGCTAACTTCTTTATCTTCATAAACCTATCTTCCTTTAATCATACCTATTACATGGAATATGGCAAAAACAGCAATATCCATCATGACGATTGTTGAGCCCACCGGCGTGGAAAAGATAATAGAAATAAGCATTCCACCCAGGGCGCAAACCACCGAAATAATTGCAGAGGTTATTACAACCCCCTTAAAACTCTTGATAAGTCTCATTGCAGACAGCGCCGGGAAAACAATAAGAGCTGAAATAAGCAATGAACCCACCAGATTCATTCCAAGGACAATGATTACAGATGTGATAATGGCAATCACATAATTGTATGCCTTGGATGATTGACCGGATGCGTCCATAAAGGACTCATCAAAGGTAACCGCAAAAATCCTGTTATAAAACAGAATGAAAAACGCAATAACCAAAAGGGACAATATGCCGCAAAGCCAAACCTCGCTTGCCTTCAATGTAAGAATTGACATGGAGCCAAACAAAGTGCTGCACACATCCCCCGACACATTTGAGGAAACCGAGAAAACGTTTAATAACATGTAGCCAAAAGCCAAAGCTCCCACTGACATCATTGCTATAGCCGCATCTCCCTTAATCCTTGCCCTGCTTCCGGACTTAAGGAGAACTATTGCAGTCAACACCGTAACGGGAAGCACCAGGAAGGTGTTGCTTGACAGGTGTAAAACCATAGCTATCGCCATTGCTCCAAAGGCCACGTGAGAAAGTCCGTCTCCGATAAATGAATATCTCTTAAGAACCAGGGTCACTCCAATAAGTGAGGAACAAAGGGCAATCAGCACACCCACAATAACCGCATACCTTACAAAAGGAAAGCTGAAATACTTAATCAAAGTCTCTATCATTTCCTGCCCTCCTCTTCCTGCGTATTAAATCCCTCGGAGCTCTTAAGGTATTCATCAAGACTTCCAAAGAAAAATCCTTCATCCGAAAGGTGAAGAATCTTGTTGGCATATTTATATGCCGCATTCAAATCATGAGATATCATAATAACCGTTGTACCTTCTTTGTGAAGTTTCTCGGTCAGTTCATACATCTCCTCCGTTGCCAAAGGATCAAGCCCGCTTACAGGCTCATCAAGAAGCAGCAGTTTATCTGCGGCACAAAGAGCTCTTGCCAGGAGAACTCTCTGTTTTTGCCCTCCGGAAAGCTCCCTGAAACACTTCTTTCTAAGATTCTCTATTCCGAGTCTTTCTATATTGACTCTTGCAGTCTCCTTCTCCTTCTTGCCATAGAAAAAGCGGCTTCCCATATGGGGAAGGGTGCCTGAAAGTACAACCTCCTCAACAGAAGCCGGAAAATCCTTCTGGGCTTCCGTCTGCTGGGGCAGGTATCCAATCTTACACTTAGCCGCCTCATCATCAAAACGTACCTGGCCGGAAATGGGTTTGATAAGTCTTAATATGGTCTTCATAAGTGTGGACTTACCGGCACCGTTCTCGCCCAGAATAAAAAGATAGTCTCCGCTTTCAAGAGAAAAATTCAAATTCTCCAAAATGGGGATTCCGTCATATCCAATTGATAAATTCTTTACTTCAATGTATGACATTCTTACTCCTTACCAATAATCCATACATTTATCTTTGCATCGCTCCTATTATATCCCCCTCATTCCAAAAATGCAACCCGATTGCAAATTTTAGGTGCAGAATGGGGAGGTGCAGAATGGGGACAGGCCCAACTTGCACATGAAACGTGCAAGTTGGGCCTGTCCCCATTCTGCACCTCCCCATTCTGCACCTTCCCTACAGAGTTTTCCTGATTTCATCAAGAAGGGATTTGTAGTTCTCAATCATCTCCTGATGATTTGCCTTCACATAATCCCAGTTCTCCTCAATGCAGGCATTCTCCAATGCCTTGGCCTTCTCCGAAAGAGGTACGGCACCAATGTAGAGGGATGTGGATTTTACCGCATGGACAAGAATTCTGTAATCATCCCAGTTTCCGGCTTCGTAGAATTTGATAATATCCTCCGTCTTATCTTCCTCTATGTAAGTCTCAAGAATGGATCTGTATGTATCTTCATCCAGACAGTAGGACAATCCCACTTCGGTATCAAGGAAATCAAGTTTATCCACCAGAGAGCCCTGCACAGGTTCTTCAAGCTTTCGCCGTCTCTCAGCCTTCTCAAACTCAATTTCTTCTCTGCTTACAAGTCTTACCTTCTCAGGAGGCAGGTACTTGGCAAGGCAGGCTTCCAGGGCCGGGCCCTGAACAGGTTTGGAAAGGTAATCATCAAATCCCCACTCAAGGTACTGCTCCTTCGCTCCCACAACAGCATTTGCGGTTAAGGCTATGACAGGAGCGTCCTTACTTAGATTGTCCTGGGTTTTCTTTAATATCCAAAGAGTTTCCACCCCATCCATATCAGGCATCATGTGATCCATCAGAATGAGGTCGTACTTCTTATGCATTACAGCTTCCAGGCAGGCTCCGCCACTGCCGGCGGTATCAACCTGAACCTTTGTCTGCTTAAGAAGTCCGATTATAACTTCAAGATTGACCTTTATATCATCCACCACAAGTATCTTCGCATCCGGTGCAACAAAGGATTCGTGATATTCATCGGTATGATAGATACTGTTCCTGATGCTTTCCGCGAAGTCACCCATGTGGTCCCTGTTAAGAATCTTCTGAGGAATTCGTACCGTGAAGACGGAACCTCTTCCATAGGTGCTTCTGACATCAATGGTGCCCTTCATCAAATCCACAAGGCTCTTGGTGATTGTCAATCCAAGGCCTGTACCTTCGACGCTCTTATTCTTATTCATGTCAAACCTTGCAAAGCTGTCAAAGAGTTTGGGAATATCTCCCTCCTTTATGCCCATTCCCGTGTCTTCGACGCTCATAACAAGAATCATGTTATCCTCGTCCACCGGCTGCCATCCGAATACCACCCTTACCATTCCTTCTTCGGTGTACTTTATGGCATTGGTCATAATGTTGGTAAGAACCTGTCTGATTCGCGTTTCATCTCCACTAAGCTCCGATGGAATGGTGGGATCATTTTCAATTACCAGATCCAGTTCCTTCTTTTCTGCTCTTTGATGAAGAAGGTTATAGGTGTCGTTTATAATGGAAGCCAGTTCGTATCTGCTGTCAATCAGCTCGATACGCCCTGCCTGTATCTTTGACAGATCCAGGATGTCATTTATAAGGGAAAGCAGAGCCTGCCCCGCATTCTTTATGCTGGAGGCATAGTTTATTATGGATTCCTCCTTGCTCTCCCTAAGAATCATCTCATCCATGCCAAGGACGGCATTGATGGGAGTTCTGATTTCATGGGACATATTGGCAAGGAATGAATCCTTGGCTCTGTTTGCCTTGGTAAGTTCATCAACCTTGGCATCCTCTTTCATGGTATAGCCTACGAATTTGGCCACTGAAAGGAGAAGGATAATGGCTGAAATCAAAGACAGAATTATTCCGCTTCCGGTTATCACAGAAACCATGTAGATATTCTGAGCCACCGCTTCGGAAATTACTTCTGTTTTTTTACCTGTGAAAACGCTGCCCACAACATTTCTTTCGCTGTCAAAAACAGGCATGTAATATCCGAAGTACTCTTCGTTATCTATATACAGGCTTTGTATATAACACTCAGTCTGGTTCTTATATACGTTCTCATAAACGTAGTCCGGAATCGGAAGCAACTCAATGCGTCTGCCAATGCTGTTTCTCAATGAAGTAACAATAAGTCTGTCTCCATAGTACATTGCAGAATATACTTCCCCTTCCTCAGCCAGGGAATCAAAAAGCTTATAGTTATTGTTAATAACAAAAGTGCCCTTGATGATATTTCCGGACTTCAAGGGTATGAAATCATCGCTGCTCATAACGTTATACGAACTTATGATAACAAGAGCGGTACTCTTTAGCTCATTTTTGACCTCATCAGACATGGTCTTGTTAACAGTTCGGTAACTGGCAAGTATGGTCAAAGAGCCCATGATAAGTACAGGGATAAGCGCAAGGATAATTACCTTGATGAGAAGCTTAATCCCTCGATTTCCATACTTTCTTCCCTCCAGCAACAGCCCCAGGGAAAAATCGTTATTTTCTACTTTTTCTTTGCTTTTCTTTTCTGTATCCATAACCTCATCCTAATCTATCAAGTAGGAGTAAATATTGGACTGCACCTTGTAGTACGCTTCTATTCTGCACCAATCCACCACTTCCTTATATCCGGCCTTAAGCGCAGATGTCTGCATATCTTTTATTACTTCATTAAATTCCTCTTCACTTTCCGCATATATTGCATTCCAGCTTCCCTCTTTAAGGATATAGCTGAGCTTTGTGTAGGAAGAAGTAAGTTCCTCCGGCAATTCATGCATTACATATGCATCCGGGGCAAGAACATAAAAGTTTGATTGACCAAGATACTCAGCCTCATTCTCCACTTCATGTTCTTCCAGCCATTCATTCTCTATCTTGTAATTTAACTGATTACTCTTCATGTTAATCCAGGTCAAAACGTTGTATTTTTGTCCGTTGGATTCAGAGATTGCAGTATCTCTGGACCAGATGTTGAATCCAAAATACGGTGCTCCATCACTGTATGAACCAAGGAAACCACTGCTCATATCAAACTGGTAATTTGGGTGATACAGGGCCTCAAATCCGGGGTTAAGTAACACCGTGTTTCCATCTACATCGTAATCCCAGCAGACACCCTTGGGGCCGTAATAGGAAGTCAAGGCTCCGTCCGGCGAAGCCATCCAGTCAAGTATGGCCATGCAAAGCTCCGGATACTCTGTGTCCTTTCCTATACACCATACCTGGTCCTCTCCTACCGTCTTAAGTCCTCTTACCAGATTGACCTGATTTTTAAAGGTCAAAGGGGCCATCATTTTCTCGTCCGCCAGATGTTCAATTGTATTGTAGGCATCGTATCCAAGTTCGGAATTGACACAAAACAGGTTCTGTCCATCTGCGTAGGAATCATATACCATTTTATAGGACATCTCCTTGGATCTTGGATTAATAAGGCCCGCCCTGTACATCTTATTGTAGAACTCAAGACATTGGATATACTCACTGTCATCATCCAATGCCCCGGAGAATGTTCTGTACCTGGGATTAAAGAATCCAACATAAAAATCTTCGTATCCAAAAAAAGCTTTTACGGCATCCGAAACGCTGGAATTTAATACATCCTCCTGACCGCTGTACAAGGTTGCACCATAGATTTCCTTGCCTGAGTCAGACACTCCGGCCCGATCTTTGATCACGCTGAGAATGTTAATATAATCATCCATTTCCTCAGGGTCTTCCAGGTTAAATCTTCTGTACAAATCCCATCTGATATCGGGATGATACTGAAATTCCGCATATTCGCCGTCTTTGTACGCAACCTCATCGGGTATACCGTAAAGTTTTCCATCCGTCTCCCTTTTGCTTGCGTATATGGCAACTTTCATGGTTGAGCCAATGTTTGTCCCGTATTTTGAGAACAACCCATCTTCTTCCAGATTTCTGACCAAGCCTCTGTCAATGCAATCCTTTAACCTGTCATGTGATTTAAGCAACACAAAATCCCAATCACAGCGACCGGCCTTGGCACTTTGGTAATAATCGCCGTCATTGGTATTCACAAATTCCAGTTCAACATTAAAAAGGTCCTTCACTATCTGACCGAACCAGCCCTCTTGCACTCCTCTTTTTTTGTTTAGCTCGTTATAGACTTTAAGAGTAACGGTCTCTTCGGGAATAATTGCCATAACCTCTTCTCTTAGAGGTTTATATGGGGCATATATGTCACCTGCAGGTTTTTCATCCTCGTCTGTTTCCACCGAGTACAGGTATATGCTTTTTCCTGAGGAATCACCGCATCCGCTGACAAAAAGAAAGGCAGCACAAAAAACTAAAGACAGGCATCTTTTTACAAAGTCATTCTTCATATTTCAGCTCCTGTCAATATATATTCTATAATAACATTAATTTGTCGCAAAATTCAATACTTTTTTGTTTTCTTTCTGTTTTAACACGAAAATTTGTATAAATTTGTCAGGCAGAAATTGAGCAAAAAATAAACACTATGTAGTATTGAAAACCACATAGTGTCGTGTTATCATAACAATATAGCATTTTAAAGGAAGTGACAACATGACAAGAACAAAACTGGCTGACCGTATTCTCCCCAACTACACCAAAGGTGAAGAGGCCGCCAACATGATTACACACATTGTGGGCGCCGTATTCGGAATCGTCGCCCTGGTTATATGCGTGGTCCTCTCTGTCCGAAACCATGACGCATTTTACGTGGTTGGAAGTGCCATCTACGGAGCATCTCTTATAGTGCTTTACACCATGTCAAGCGTCTACCACGGACTGAAGCCCAACATGGGAAAGCGTGTCATGCAGGTAATCGACCACTGCACCATATATTTCCTTATAGGGGGAACCTACACTCCCATCGTTCTCGGTCCCTTAAGAGAATTATCGCCCGGCTGGGGATGGACCATCTTCGGAGTCGTATGGGGTCTGGCAATCTTCTCCGCTGTGCTTACCGCCATCGACCTTAAGAAGTTCGCCATCATCTCCATGGCAGGCTACATCGGAATAGGCTGGTGCATCATCATCGCCATCAAACCCACCATACAGGCCATCACCATTAACGGATTCTACTGGGTTCTGGCAGGAGGCCTTGCCTACACCGTGGGCGCCATCCTCTACGGCCTCGGCAAGAAGCACCGCTACATGCACTCCGTCTTCCACGTGTTCGTCCTTGCCGGCACCGCCCTCCAGTTCATCGCAATCCTCAAGTATGTAGTAGCATGACCTGCTTTACCGCAATTATTCGGCAGGTACATAATTACATCACACGGTAGACACGTTTGCACTTAGATCTCGCACGTAACGGTACATAAGGTGCTAAAATACAGCACCTAAGTACCGACGGCTCGATAAAGTCTACCTTAGTGATATAATTATGTACCTGCCTTACATTTTTAAAGCAAGTTCTGCAAGTCCTAAAGCAATCGCAAAACGAAAAGGCAGGCATATACTATTTGTTTCAGAGACCCTCTGAGGACGTCCCCACTTAGCGAGGTTTCTCACGAGCTTAGTGGGGCTACGTTCCGAAGCGGAGCGGAAGCGCGTCTCAGAAATAAATAGTATATGCCTGCCTTTGACCCGTTAGGCGTTTAGTTTAACTTGCGATCAGCCGTCTTTAGGACTGCCTGCACCAGTTCCTCGGCGGTCTGGGGCTTAGTGGAGTCCTTGGGTGAGAAGGTGCGTCCCTTGGTGAGGACGTCCGTGCCGTAGTCCAAGAGGATTTCGGACACGAAGCTTCTAAGGACGTTGCTTTCGGCTCCGAAGACAAGGGAGACAAGAATGTGGTCACCATCGCCGCAGGTGACATCCTTTGCGGAGATAAGGCAGCACATGGCGCCGTTGGTTGTGCCGGTCTTGAGTCCGATGGTTCCCTTCACGTTGTAGATAAGGGGGTTGGTATTTCTGGCCAGGAATCCCATGGAGGGAAGGCTGGCTTCTTTCATGGATGTTATTTCTGTAACCTGAGGGTAAACAGCAAGAAGATATTTTACAAGAGTAAACATGTCATTTGCTGTGGATCTGTTCTGGACCTTGGCGGTAACCACATCATCGGTATATGTGGGAAGCCCGTTGGAGTTATAGAATCTGGTTGACTCACTCAGTCCGAGGCTTTCCGCTTTGGCATTCATAAGCTTAACAAATTCGGTCTCGGTGCCGGCCACATACTCAGCCAGGGCCATTGCACACTCATTGCTGGAAGCCAAAAGCATTCCCTTTATCAGTTCATTAACGTTGGTCTCAAGGTCGGTATCAAGTCTTACTACTCCGTCTTCCCCATACGAGAGTCTGGAAACCGCATCAGAAATATATACCGTATCATACATTCCTATCTTCCCTTCAGATATGGCATCCATAACAAGAAGATAGGTCATAAGCTTTGATGTGCTGGCTATAAGCACCGTTCTGTCAGGCTCATATTCGTAGAGAATTTCTCCTGTGGTGGCATCCGCAAGAAGACAGCTTCTGCTGGCCATAAAGAATTCATCTTCCTCAAGTTCATCCATATTGACAGAGAACTCCTCAGAAGTATCCACGTAAAGCTCATCATTGTCGAAAGTCATCTTGGTGTCCAACATCAGTGCCAGCTCCGGCACGTTGATAAAGCAGTCATAGACTCCATCGGTCACACTGCCAACCAAAGTGAATCTCTTAAGTTCCACATCATCCATAAACATGGGAGTAGTCTTAAGATTGAAATTGTAGGTAAAATCAGCCTCCATGACCTCCTCGTCAAAGGGCTCGTTTTCACCGCCTCTTGCTCCATATGGAATTCCGGTATTTATAATAATTTCGCTCTTTGAAACAGAAACGTCAAACTGCTTTTCTGTTCCCGAAAGGGCTGCGGCCATATCTCTCAAAGAAACATAGGTGTTGTTGGTGTATGTAACATTTAAAAGCTTAACGGTGTACGTTCTGCCGTTTACGTGAAGCTGCCCATTTTCGGGAGCCTCCTGCTCCCCCTGGGCACGTACCACACCCTGAGGTATAAGCCATGCGCAAATAACTAATGGTATTAGCGAAAAACATAATAATCTCCTGAATCTATTCATTGCCTTCGCCCTCCCACTTGTCATACAGAATGGGATCCTCACCGCTTTTCACTATCACAAGGGTGTTTCCGTTGCAAAGATAAGTCTCTGCTCTGCCACTCTTTTGCGTTGAGGAGTTAAGCTCATCAAAAGAAGGAAGAATTGCCGGAGCATTCTCCTTTAGATAAGTTGCTAAATCACATCCCAGGGTTTCGGTAATAAGATCAGAAGGATTGCCTGCTCGACCGCTTGCTTCAAGTCGGTTTTTGACCAGCAAAGTCACAGCCTCCTCGAAGGCTTTGTATGCCAGGCTCTCGCATTCCTCGTAGGATGCCTGATCCAGGCTCTCGTCGAATTCACCCTTACTTTTGAAGGTCAGAATAACATTATACTTAATGGAGGGGACTATGTTTTTAACATCTATTTCATCCCCCAGTCTGGCAAGCCTGATATAGTCCTCAATACCTTCGGTAACCGATTCGGTCAAATCCACCTGCCTTACCCATTTACTTTGCTTGGCGAGTCTCTCTTCCTTCGTCAGAAAGAAGAAAATCATCACACTCATAAGTAAGAGCATAATAACAAAAACTGCTATTACGCCCCCGAAACCTCTTCTTCTCTTTCTTGCTGCCATATTTTTAATCCTTAAGAAATGCCTTTACTCTTTCAAGATTCTCCAGCCCCACTTCACGGCCGGCGTTATATGCGTTCATAAGTCTTTCAGGTTCTCTTACAATGCCTGCCACATTTAAGGGTGCCTTGGGTTTAAGAATCAAAACCTCTCCCGGAAGCTTCTTCCCAAGCTCATTAATATGTGCAATTTGGGCGTTGTATCTGTTATGTCTTGTGGCAAGAGCATGAACCATGTTGGGATAATTCCAAAGTTTAAGTCTAAGGAAAGGCAAGAGCTTGTTTTTGCCTTTCCTGTATTCCTCAGGCTGGGTTAGAATAACCACATTCTTCTCATAGCCTATGCTTCTGAAGTAATCAAGAGGCACTGCATCGCACATTCCTCCGTCCAAAAGTTCCTTTCCGTCAATACGAACAATCCTGGAAACTCCCGGAAGAGATGCGCTGGCTCTGAACCACTGAACGTCAATAGCATCTCCCCTGTCACACTTGTGGTACACGGGCATACCGGTTTTGGCATCGGCACAGACTACATAAAACTCCATGGGATTGTTTCTGAAGGTCTCACCATCCCATGGATCAAGTTCAAATGGAATTCGTCTGTAGCAGAAATCTACTCCAAACAAATCGCCTGTTTTAATCAGTGACTTTATACTGCAGTATCTCTCATCCTTACAGTACTTGACGTTGTACCTTATTCCTCTCCCGATTTGCTTTGATTTGAAGTTACAACCAAAGGCGGCACCTGCGGATACTCCGATGGCGCCGTCGAATGTAACTCCATTTTCCAAAAATACGTCCAGGATGCCACAGGTGAACAATCCCCTCATGGCACCGCCTTCCATTACTAAACCTGTCTTCATTTATGATATGGCTCCTTATTAATTATTCTAAACCCCCGGTATAACTGTTCCAAAAAAATAAGCTGCATCAGCTGATGAGGAAATGTCATTTTGGAAAAGCTGATAAGCTCTTCGGACCTTTTCTTAATTATATCATGTAAACCCAAAGAACCTCCAATAACAAAAACAAGATGGCTGACACCCCGGCCCGGGAGTTTATCGATTTTATCCGCAAACTCCACGGAATCAAACTGCTTTCCCTCGATTGCAAGGGAAAGCACATAAGAATCATCGGGAATGAGAGCCATTATTCTGTCGGCTTCCTTCTTTTTAATCTGAGTTTCCACAACATCAGATGCACCGTCCGGGGTCTTCTCATCTTTTACATCCAGTATCTCGAGTTTACAGTATCTGCCAAGTCTCTTGGAATACTCGGCAATTCCGTCTCTCAAATACTGTTCCTTGACCTTCCCGACGGTTATAAGTGTTACTTTTAACAATTAATCTGTTTACTCCCTTATTACTTGTGTTCATTGGATCTGAAAACAGCAACCATGTCCTTTGCAAAACTTACAGGATAAAGCTGTACCATGGTTGACTTAATCAGCCCTTCTATTTCCAATTTAAAAGCAATCTTTACGAATTTCTCATTATAGGTCTCAAACATCTTCTCAAAGAGCTTAACGCTCTCTACATCGATGGCATTAACCTGTGGTGTTGAAATATCAACGTTTCTCTCAAGCATGGTTGCCATACTGGTGGCAGAAGTTCCCATCATCTGGTTCATTGCTTCAGATACTGCGGACAATTCCATCTCACCGATGGTACCTTCAACATTGGTGCCGTCTCCACCCATCATAAGATTTGTAAGGCAAAGAACATCCCTCTCCTTTAAGATGAAAACGTTGTTTCCCGCAAGGCCTAGGACGTAATGAATCTGTACAAAGATACAGGTCTTCTCAAAGTCATCCATTGCCTCACTTCGGTTGATAATCTTAACGTTGGGCGTAGTGATGTTAACCTTGTGATTAACCATCATACTAAGGGTCGTAGCTGCATTTCCAAGACTAATGTTTGCGATTTCTCCTAATATATCCAGGTCATCTCTTGTCAGTTCTTCCACTAATCACACCTTCTTTGCTTTTTATGAAAATATAGAGATATTATACACCAATTTTTAGAATAATAAAAGAACTTTCGGGCAATTGTCCACGCAAAAAAAGCTCCAAGGCGGTTAAGCCTTGAAGCTTTCATACAATCTTTATTGATTATAAGATTCGATTACTTAAGCTGTGCAGCAACCTCTGCAGCGAAGTCCTCGTTCTTCTTCTCCATACCTTCGCCTACTTCGAAACGAACGAACTTGGAGATAACGATGTTCTTATCTACGCTCTCAAGGTACTTGCCAACAGACTGCTTTCCGTCCTCAGCCTTAACATAAACCTGATCAAGAAGGCAGATCTCTTTAAGGTGCTTGGAGATACGTCCCTCAACAAGACCACCAAAAATCTTGTCAGCAGAGATGTTAGCCTTATCCTCAATAGCAAGAGTAGCAAGAGCTGTCTTAGCTGCCTCAGAAAGGAAGTTGGGAAGATAGTTCATGTTGCTCTTCTTCTCTTCGTAGATAGCCTTGTCCTCGTCGCTCCATACACCGTTGCAAGCCTTCTCAATAAGCTTGTTGAGAATGGGCTTGGGAAGTGAGAAGGGATCATTTAATGCGCTCTCAAGAGTAATCTCTTTCTCCTTTGCAAGCTCCTCAGCAGAAATCTCGTTTCTGGAGATGTATGTAGGATTCATAGCAGCAACCTGCATTGCTACGTTTGTAAGTGCTTCCTTAACAGCGTCGCCTGTAGCTCCGTTAGCTGCTACAAGAACACCGATCTTACCGCCGCCGTGTACATAAGAAACTACTGTATCACCGCTAACCTTAGCAAATCTTCTGATGGAAAGCTTCTCACCGATGGTAGCTGTCTTCTCAACAAGAACTTCCTTAACGGTCTTAGAAGCGTCATCAATCCACTTCTCATCCATCATTCCTTCAACATCAGCTGCAGATGAAGCAAGAGCCTGCTTAGCTACTGATTCAACGTATGTCTGGAATGTCTCGTTCTTTGCAACGAAGTCTGTCTCAGAGTTAACCTCAACAACAACTGCATTGTTGCCATCGATAGCTGTACGGGTAATACCCTCAGCTGCGATACGAGCGGCTTTCTTCTCAGCCTTAGCTGCTCCGGATTTTCTTAAGAATTCAACGGCTGCATCCATGTCACCATTGGTCTCTGTAAGAGCTTTCTTACAGTCCATCATGCCTGCGCCTGTCATTTCACGTAAGTCTTTTACCATTCCGGCTGTAATTGCCATAATTATGCCTCCTCTGTTTCTGCTACTTCTTCGATATCTGTAGCTTCGCCTTCTGCCTCAGCTACTTCTTCTTCTGTGTAAGCTGCCTCACCCTGATTAGCTTCGATAACAGCATCAGCCATCTTAGCTACGATAAGCTTTACGGCTCTGATAGCATCGTCATTACCGGGGATGATATAGTCAAGTTCTTCAGGATCGCAGTTTGTATCGCCGATACCGATAAGTGTGATACCAAGGCTGTGTGCTTCCTGAACACAAATTCTTTCCTTCTTAGGATCTACTACGAAGATAGCATCGGGAATTCTTGACATGTTCTTGATACCGCCAAGGTTCTTCTCAAGCTTCTCCCATTCCTTCTTAAGCTCGATAACTTCCTTCTTGGGAAGAACATCGAATGTGCCGTCCTGGCTCATCTCTTCGATCTTTCTGAGTCTTGCGATACGAGACTGGATGGTCTTGAAGTTTGTAAGCATACCACCGAGCCATCTCTCGTTAACATAGTACATTCCGCAACGCTCTGCTTCTACCTTAACTGCATCCTGAGCCTGCTTCTTGGTACCAACGAAAAGAATTGTACCGCCCTGAGAAGCGATGTCCGCAATTGCTCTGTAAGCTTCATCAACTTTACCTACAGACTTCTGTAAGTCGATGATGTGGATTCCGTTTCTCTCTGTGAAGATGTAAGGAGCCATCTTAGGGTTCCATCTTCTGGTCTGGTGTCCAAAGTGAACACCTGCTTCAAGTAACTGTTTCATTGAAATAACGCTCATTGTAATACCTCCGTTTGGTTTACGCTTCCGCAGTATGTCTGACGGGCGTCACCGTCAACCTTTACAAACCCCTGTGGGGCACCTATAAAAGCCCATACTACGTGATTTATAGTCACAACGCAAATATTTTAGCACAAGAAAAACCCCTATGCAAGGGGTTTTTAAAGGTTTTTTATTAATTTGACTCACCAACAAATATTTTGGCCATCTCAGCGTAGGTCAAATCGTAGGGAATCTCATAAGTTCCTACGTGAAGTCTCTTGTCATACCCGTTGGCGCAAAGGAATGAGTCGAAGTCTGCAGCACTTGCCACAAGCCCTGCTTCCTCCACCGCTCTTGCAACGGTTACTGAACTGTCTCCGCTGTTTATTCTGACGGTTACAGTTGAAGATGAGCCCTGACTTGCAGTTTCTTTTCCGATGGAATCAGGATCTTCAGGTCCCTCAGGTGTCTCCGCCTCTGCTTCAGGAGTAAGCTCAGGTGTAGGCGCCTCCGTAGGTTCAGGTGTAGGTGCCTCGGTAGGCTCAGGTGTGGGTTCTTCAGTGGGCTCAGGTGTAGGAGTCGGCGTTTCTGTCTTTTCAGGCTCCGGTGTGGGGGCCTTTGTGGTTACAGCAACTTCTCCGGAATCTGAACTAAGCACTGCCGATGCCTCAATAAGGGATGTGGACTCCACCATACCCAGCTCTTTGGCTCTCTTCTTTACTTCCTCATCAGACATTTTGTTGTGATTAAGATAAGATATGGAAAGGATAAGCGCGGTAACAAGCATTCCTATTCCGATACCTCGCAAATAGTATTTCAGTTTCATTTCTTGCCGCCCTCAAACAATCCTATTACAAGTTTAACCTCACCAACGCCCATATCAAGTTCCTTGGCAATAGCCACATTTGACTTGCCGGCTTTGTGAAGTCTGATAATCTCTTCGTTTCTTCCGTCGGATCCCGAATCCATAAAGTCTCCGCCGAAGTCCATTACTTCCTGGGTGCTCTCTGTTGCAAAATCATCCCCAAGAATCTTATTCTCAGGTTCCGCCTCGGGAGTAACCTCGGGTTCCTTGGCTGCAGCGCTCTCTTTCACGGTCTCCTTGACGGTTTCCTTTACAGTCTCCAGCTCTTCCTTGGTTTCCTTGGCCTCCTTCACCTTCTTATCCACCGATGCTGCGGTGTTTTTAAGGTTAACGGACTTCTCATTGAGCATATCATAAAGGAACATTACTTCCTGATGATTCTTATTAATCTGATCAAGAACCGTATCGGAATACTCATTTATGGACATAATCTTCTCATTGGATACCCTGTCCATAAATCTCTCCGTCTTCTCAACGGCATAGGAAATGGTTTCGTCAACGGTTCCCTCAACCTTTTCCTTTACCTTGCCGATTTCCTCATCAACAAGAGTTTTGATTTCTTCTTTAGCCAATTCTTTTGTTTCTTCGAATTGCTTCTCTTTCTTTGCAGGAATCACAAAGCTGATTACAAAAATAATTATTCCCGCAATGATAAGCAGAATCTCAAGTGTTCCCATGTGAACCTCCGTGTCACTAAAAGCACCCGGTTTTCGCCCGGGCGCATTTATTTTTATATCTTTACGTCAAAACTGCTTTGACCTTTCATGAAGGCTTTGGCCTGTGGCCTTTCCTTCTCATCTTTGTCCTTATCAGACCCTTCTCGCCTTCTTCCGCCGTTTCCGGAATAGTGGTTACTTCCCTCTTCTTTGGCATCAAACTTTCTCTGGTGGTAATCCGCATTGTTCTGCGCATTCACCTGATGAGGCTTCTCATTAAGTTCCTTGTCAAGCTGGTTCTGGAAATGACCCTGATCCAGCAGGGACTTCTGTTCCTCATTCTGGCGGATTACCGAATAGTCTTGTGTTCTGGCGATGGTTCCGTTAAGCTCCAATGGGCTTATTCCCATGACTCTCTCCTTCCATTTGAATCAACCGTCAGTTAAAAGCTATTATTTTTACGTCTCCGAAACGTTTAACAAATCTGCAGTATGTGGCAGGTTTCTGAATAACCATGGAAACTTCCGAGATAACGACTCTTGTTCCGGGGAAAACATCGCCCTGCACCGCAACCTGTGCATTGTTCTTATTCTCAAGAAGGGCAGAAAGTCCTTCCAGCTCCTTAAGCGCCTTATCAAGCTCGGTGCTCTTTTGAATATGAAGCTGTCTGAGGGTCAGAATATGCTTTAATGTTTCTCTTTCTATTTTGATACCTGTATTCTTCTTGGCATCGAAGTTATTAAGCGTAGGCTCAATATTTGAAAGAACCTTCTTAAGTTCTTCAACCTCTGCCTGAAGCTCCACGTATCTGGTTTTGACTTCAGGTCTGGCACCGACCTCTACAACCGTTGCGGCACCCATTTGAGATCCAAGCGTTTTTACATTGATTGCGTTGGTGGCAACCACGTGACCTCCGGTGATGAATCCCTTCTTACCGGATACATTAACCTCGTCTCCTGCAAAAACCTTGCTGTGAAGGATTGAATCGGAAGAAACATATCCTCCTGCCGAAGCGGTAACGTTCTCAAGGAACTTACTTATTATATTACCTTTTGCAGCAAGGACACCCTTGCCCATTCCGTTAACGCCTCGATCGATTATGATATCGCCGCCGGCAACCAGCAATGCGCCCTCTACGACGCCTTTAACCCTGATGTTTCCTTTGGCTCTTACTTCAAAATTGGCTGTTACGTTTCCGTTTACCTCGACACTTCCGTCGAAATTTATATTACCGGTAGAAACGTCAACATTCTCAACCTGCAGAACATTAGAAACGAATACCTTGCCGTCTACAAGAGTAACATGCCCGTCAACACGTGAGAAAATGGAAAGATGGTCCTCGGATATATCAATGTTACGTCCGTATTTAAGGTATCCTTTCTTAACCTCTCTGGGACGAAGTCTCTCTCCCTTGACATTGAAGCCATAGTCGCCGTCGTCCGCAGGAATAATCCTTGCAAGCTCCTGATTTCTGGAGCAGGGAGAAACGGTATTAAGGTTGAAGAAGTCCACACTTCCGTCCTCTTTTACCGCAGGTTTCATATTTATATCTGTATTGAAAAAATACTGTATCTCCGCATCTCTTCCCTGTCTGGGTTCAAGTCCCTTGGCAGCGATAATGTCGGTACAGTATGGTCTGTCTTTGGAAAGGAAGAATTCCTTTAAGGTCTCCTCCTGAATACCGTACTCAATATATCTGTACTTAAAGTCCTTCATCAATTCGTCGAAGGTAAGGAGTTCTCCACCCACCGTAGGCGCATAGAATCGAATCGTTGCGGACATGTTGTCTTCAGCGATGTAAAGGTAATAAGACTCTCTTTCCTTTGGTCTGACAATCTCTGAAAGCAACAAAAAGCCGGGCTCATCACAGACAGCCTTCAATTTGGCAATGTCATAGCTGAACCCTCTTGCATCGAGGTAATCTGCCACCTCAATCATTCTTACAGGCTCGCCCCCGTCTAAAGGGCCATGAATTCTGACGCCTGTCCCGTTTTCTGTGTCTTCTAATTGAAAGAAGCCGTTCTTCATCTTTCCCTCTGTTCCCTAAGAAATGCTTGTAAAGACCCCCATATAGCTCCCCATTTTAGTCCTCATCTTCTGCAAAGCCTTGGTGTGAAGCTGAGAAACTCTGGATTCGGAAACTTCCAAAACATAACTTATTTCTTTTAATGTAAGTTCTTCGTAATAATAGAGTTCGATAACCCTTCTTTCCTTCTCAGTAAGGATTTCCAGAGTTTCCCCCAGAACCTTCTTGAGTTCTTCTTTTTCAATGGTCTCTTCAGGGCCGTCGAATCTGTTTGAGTTATGGAATGCAGGATTCTGAGGAACATCCGCACCCTGGTCCATATACTCGTTCAGTGAGACGACATTGGTAATTTTCATCTGAGACTGCCATTCTGAGTATTCGTCGTCAGTAATACCCAATCCCCTTGCAACCTCTTCATCTGTGGCACCTCTGCCGGTATTCATCTCAATGTCTTTAATGACACTTTCAATCTGTTTCTGTCTTTGACGGATGGTTCTCGGAATCCAGTCCATCTTTCTAATCTGGTCAAGTATTGAACCTCTGATTCTCAAGCTCGCATAGGTTTCAAACTTTACCTCTTTAAGCATATCAAACTTATCGATTGCGTCAATAAGTCCAAAAATGCCGTAACCGCATAAATCGTCGAACTCCACGGTATAACCCAGATACATGCTGAGTCGACCCGCCACGAGCTTGACGAGTGGGGCATATTCCAATATAAGCTTTTCACGAATTTCAGGAGTTTTGCGCTGGGAATATTCATCCCAAAGCTTACTTCTAGCAGCTTCGTCCATATAACCGCCCGCCCTTTAATTATACTTCTTCTGCCTCGTTTTCATCTTCCCCTTCGGCAGTAGATATATCTTCGGCATCGTCCAAACGTTTCTGGGCTTCAGCCTCTTCGGCAAGCCGCTGTTCTTCAGCCAGCCTCTCTTCTTCTTCCCTCTTTTGTTCTTCTTCGTTCTGCCTCTCAAAGCGCCCTACAATGTATGTAAAGATACATCCCAGGGCGTAGAAGATTAACAATGTAAGAAAAACACTAATCAGCTTTTGCTCTATTGTGTAGTGAAGGAAATAAGTTCTTATTACCGCTATTGCTCCGGCTATGAGCATTACTATCAGCGGAAATTTCTTCTTGCTCAAATTGTCTTGGTTCCCTTTCCCACTGTTCTTATTTCATAAACTCCCGTCTCCGGGTAGAAAACAACCGTACGACCGTAATTCTCGCCGCAGTCCTCGGCCAGTAGGGGTATGCCCAATTTCTTCAGTACCGTACGACAAGCCTCAGCATTTCTTTCACCTACTCGCATCAGGCTTGACGTTGAGTCAAAGCTGAACATCTGGGCACCGCCTGCAATCTTGGCAACCATTCTGTTTCTGACGGCTCCAAGTTTCTCCATTTGCTTGACAAGTTCGACTACACCTGTGTCAGCAAACTTGGCGATGTTAGTGTTCTCTTTCATTACTGTACTGTCGGGCAGCATAACATGAGCAAGACCACCAATACGATTCACTTTATCAACAATGGCGACTCCGACGCAAGATCCTAATCCCAATGTCGTGATACTGTCAGGACTCTTGCAGGTCTTCAAGTCGGCCATACCAACTTTAATGACTTCTGCCATACGACTTTCGCTTCCTCTCAAAAGTTTTGCTAAAAGTTTAACTTACGATTCCTAACGATCTCAAAATTTTGTCGTATGATTCCAAATCAGGCATTAGAACAAAGAATCCATCGATATCTATGTCATCTGAAAACTGAGATTGGATCAGGAGAATCTTATCTCCCACCATTCCAAACTGAATAGCCGGCACACTGAGTATTGCGGCAGCCATATCAACAGCAAGGAACGGGACTGACGGATAAATCATCATATTTGTAAGGGTTGAAAGTGAGTTCAAATACGCACCGGTAATGATGTTTGAAACCTCTTTCATTGCAGATGTTTCCATCTCACCAAGTTCGCCGGGCTGAATCTCCATCCCCATCAGCTTACCTATCAAGTGCTTAGCGGCTTCCAGCTCAATAAGGAACATCATGCTTCCTGTGATGTCTCCCTCTACACCGAGGAATATACCTACAAGAATCTGCTCCTCGCCACCCATAAGCGTTGCAACATCCTTAAATTCCAGCAGTTTAACCTGCGGAACCTTCATGTCAACCTTACAGTTAAGCATCTGGGATAAAGCCGTCATTGCGTTTCCTGCGCCAATATTACCGATTTCCTTAAGGATATCGTAATACTGCTCGCTCATTGCATCTAATGAATTAACGCTCATATCCAACCCTCTCTAAATACGAATTACAAATACGATTAAAGATCCTTCTCACTAAGTACTGCATTCAGCTCAAGGAGTGAAATCAACTGTTCATTGTATTTGCCGACTCCCTGAAGATACATGTTCTTCTCTTCCTGCTTTGCATCGTAGGTAAAGTGTTCAACGTCATCTTCGGAAAGAGTAACAACCTCTTTAACCTCATCAACAATGACGCCTACTGTACCGTGCTGCTCAAGCTTGATGATGATAATTCTTGTATCCTTGGTGTTTTCAACTTCTTCATAACCCATTTTGCCTCTGATGCTCATAACGGGAATAACTTCTCCACGAAGATTGATTACACCCTTTAAGTAGCTTTGAACCTTGGGCACTCTGGTGATGTGCTGCATACGAACAATATTATCGATGTATTTGATGTCGATTCCGTACTGCTCGCCGCCTACTTTAATAACAATATATTGAACTCTATCATTGGTTGTCATCAATTCATCCATTGTCTATTTCCTCCCTTCTAGAAACAAGCATTTGCATCAACGATGAGGGCAACTTCGCCATCGCCGAGGATTGTAGCACCGCTTATTACCTTGCACTTGTTGATGTACTTGCCTAAGGACTTGATAACGATTTCCTGCTGTCCAATAAGCTCATCAACTACAAGACCTGCGAGCTTGTCACCCTTCTTAACGATAACAACTACCATATCGTCGTCTTTTGTCTTGTTTGTAGGAGCGTCAAGAACCTCTGACAAACGAATCAAAGGAATAACAACGCCTCTTAAGTTAATAACTTCCTTAGCCTGAACGTATTTAATCTCGCTGGCTTTGACATCTTCGATGGTCTGGATGGATCCAAGAGAAATAGCGTATTTCTCATCACCGATACAAACCATGAGAGCCTGGATAATAGCAAGTGTAAGAGGAAGTCTGATTGTCCATGTACTTCCCTCACCGAGCTTTGATTTAACCTCTACTTCTCCGCTTAAGGATTCAATCTTGGACTTAACAACGTCAAGGCCAACACCTCTTCCTGAAACGTCTGTAATCTGTTTAGCTGTTGAGAAGCTGGGAAGGAAAAGAAGGTCGATGATTTCCTTGTCAGACATTGTAGCTGCCTGCTCAACTGTGATTGTTCCTCTCTCAATAGCTTTATTCTTAACTGCCTCAACATCGATTCCGTTACCGTCATCTCTTACCTCGATAACAACGTTGTTACCATCCTGGTAAGCGTCAAGGAAGATAGATCCGACTTCCGGCTTGCCTCTCTGCTTACGAACCTCAGCTGACTCAAGACCATGGTCTGCAGAGTTACGTAACAGGTGCATCAAAGGATCGCCAATTTCATCTACAACGGTACGATCAAGCTCTGTCTCTTCACCTGACATGTAGAGTTCCATCTTCTTGTCAAGCTTCTTGGACAAATCTCTGATCATACGAGGGAACTTATTAACTACACTCTCGATAGGAACCATTCGAACCTTCATAACTGATTCGTGAAGGTTGGTGGTTACACTCTCAAGGTACTCAATCTGTTCATTGAAGGATGATGTCTGTGAATGGTCCTGACCCGCTGCAGAAACAAGTGAGTTCTTTGCGATAATAAGCTCGCTGACCAGATTCATGAGTACATCCAGTTTCTCGATATCTACACGGACGGTTCTGTTAACAACAGGTTTGCCTGCCTTCTTCTCGTCCTTTGCAGGAGCTGCAGCCTTTGCAGGAGCGGGAGCTGTTGTGGCAGCACTCTTTGTCTCCTTGGGTGCTTCCTCAGCAGGTGCCTCAGCCTCAGCCTCTGCTGCCTCTGCAGTACCTCCGGTAAGATCAGCTTCGGAAAGAAGTTTTCCTTCTGCCTTCTCAATCTCGGAAACGCTGGTGATTGCTGTCTGAATCTTATCCAGGTCAGCATCACTGATTATAACAAGGGTAAAATTGGTATCGAATCTTTCATCTTCAATATCCTGAGCAGAAGGATCTGATACAGCAATCTCTCCGAGTTCTTCAACTGCTTTAAATACCAGGAAAGCTCTTGCAGCTTTAAGGATGCAGGAATCCTGAACCTTAACATCGAAGAAGTAAATCTTCTTGCCCTGCTTCATTGCTTCAGAAAGAACATGTACCTGCTCTTCCGCAAGCTTTAAGTTAACTGAAGGTGCCTTTGCTGCAGCTTCAGGTGCCTCAGCCTTGGGTGCTTCTTCAGCTGCTGCGGCCTCTTCCTTGGGAGCCTCTCCCCCGCCTGATTTGCCATTAAGGATGGCGTTCAGTCTCTCGATAATTGCGGTGTTCTCATTTTCACCCTCATCGGCTGAGCTTTGAATATTTGAGATATACTCATCCAAAGCGTCCAGGCACTGGAATACAACGTCAATAATCTCTGAGTTAACTTTAATGTTGTTATTTCTAACCTCAGAGAAAACATTCTCCATGTCATGGGTGAGATTCTGCATTCTCTTATATCCCATGGTTCCTGCCATACCCTTAAGGGAATGGGCAGCACGGAAAATCTCATTGATGGTATCCATGTTCTCGGAGTCTTTCTCCAATTCAAGGATCTGTGTGTTCAGGTTCTGCAAATGCTCTTTTGATTCGTCAAGGAAAATCTCTAGATACTGGCTAACATCCATATCAACTTACCCCCACATTTAAAATAATCTCCTGTGCCAATTGGTCAAGTGGTGCCGATTGATTGGAAAGACCCGCATTATCAACAGCCTTAGGCATGCCGTAGACTACACAGGTGTTTTCGCTTTGTGTAATTACGTGAATTTTCTTTCCGGACTTCTTGAGGTTCTTGATTCCCTCAGTACCATCAGCACCCATGCCGGTCATTACCACACAGCAAATCTCATCGAATCCTGTGTTGGCCAAAGACTCGTACATATAGTTTGCACAGGGCTTTACACCTTCTCGGTTGGGTTCGTCCGTATAGTGGATAGCGTAATCTGCTCCGGTCTTAACTATGTTCATATGAGCGCCGCCTTTGGAAATGTACGCCCACCCTTTCTTGATTCGCTCACCTTCTTCAGCCTCCTTAACATTAAGCTCGCCTAAGCTGTTAAGTCGTTCTGCCAAAGAAGCGGTAAAACCAACGGGCATATGCTGTACCATTACCACAGGTGCATTCAGATTACCGGGAAGTTTGGGAATAACGCTTTGCAGTGCCTTGGGTCCTCCGGTGGAGCTTGCTATGGCAACTATCTTATTGCCGCCCCTGGAGCTTCTGCCCTTTGATGCCAAATCTGCAAGTTTCTTTAGAGTGTCATCCTCTCTCGGCTTAACAGGTTCGGAAACAACAGCTGCATTACTTTCGGATACCGCATACAAAGTGTTTAAGAAGTGATTCTTAAACTCATCGTCTCGACAGTCCATAGCTGAATTGGGCTTATGAACAAAGTCAACGGCTCCGAGTTCCAAACATTCGATGGTGACCTGAGCGCCTTCCATAGTGTCGGTGCTTGCCATCATGATCTTGGCCTTAATGTTCTTCTTGCGGAGTTCTTTTAAGAGCTCTATGCCATTCATGATTGGCATATTCACGTCAAGAACAACCGCGTCGTACTGACTCTTCGTCAGTAAATTCAAGGCTTCCTGACCGTTTCCGGCAATATTCACTACACGGAATCTCGTGTCACCATTGATTATATCACAGAGCACTCTTCTCATGAGTGCAGAATCATCAACCACGAGAACTTTTTTCATATTTTTTGCTCCTATTAGATGCTATTTACTGTCAATTTCCTAAAAACCGCTCTCTTTTCTACGATTTTTTCGTTCTTCTTGAAATATATATCTTATTATTTCTTCTCGTTCTTCCATATTAATGTCCATATATTGAACGCGGTGTTCGAAAGTGCCGGGTTTATGCTCCACTTCCTTAACCGCCAGGACTTTTCCTACCAGACAATATTCCTTTTTGCCTGTTTCAAAATTCAAATTGTATTTACAATATATAAGCTGGTCCTTATCATATTTATAGTTTGAAATAAACCTGATTCCGCCACCGCTTATATCTACGATTATTGCTCTTCTTAAAGGAATTGATCCATTGATAGGTACAGTATCTGTGGATTTGTCTCTTCTTTCAACTGCCTCGACTTCTTCCTGCTCCAGCTCCCTGGATCCCATATCCAAGGCACAGCTGAATCTGTAGAACTCTCTTCTTTGAATCTTCCTTATATTACTGGTAAGTTCCAAAACAATGATGTAAACATTGTTGCTCTTATATCTGTCAACAATTCTGGCATCAAACTGATAAAGAAGTTTTCCCTCATATACATTTACATCGTACTCGCTGTCAACGGGAAGCAAAATAAGCTTTGACTGCTCCATGGGCATCAAAACCTCTATGCGATCGTCTGAAAGGATATCGTATACCTTGGTTTCGTATACTTTCTTGTTATCCTCCGCGTTATCGTATTTCACTCTTTCGATGGATGTAAGGTCCACCCTTGACCCTACATTGACAAACTTTGATAACATTTTTGCTACCTCTCCTGATTATTTAAGCTGTCTTGAGGCAATAATATGCGAAAAGAATGCAGCCATACCCCTCTTCTGTTTAGGAGTCTCCTCTTCCATGTTCATAAGGCTTCTGGCAATCTGCTCAAAGGCAAGACTGGACTTTGCCGTGGGAGACTTGATTGATACCGGAACCTGTCCCAAAACTGCCTGCATCAGCTGATTGTCCTGAGGTATCTCCCCGAGATAACTCATGGGAAGCTTAAGATATCTTGCAACAACGGCATTAAGCTTGTTGTACAAAGCCTCGCCCTCTCCCGGTTTCTCAACACGGTTTGCAAGCATCTTTACCACCGATGTCTCAGTGGAAAATCTGGGATGTCTGTGCAATGCCTTTAATAATGAATAGGCATCTGTTATGGATGTGGGCTCCGGAGTGGATACAAGTATTACCTCTCCTCCGGCCACCAGAAACTCCAGTACCGCATCCGAAATTCCAGCACCGGTATCTACTATTATTATATCAGCAATGCTGTCTAACTGGGCAAGATTCTGAATAATATATGTAAGGTATTCGCGACTTAGATTTGCCATTCCGGCAATTCCCGAACCTCCGGAGATGAAGCCCACCTCCATAGGGCCCCAGGTGATAATATCCTTAATGTTTTTACCCTGATATATCAAATCAAAAAGGTTGTACTTCGGAACCGCTCCGAACATAACCTCAATATTTGCAAGGCCAAAGTCCGCGTCAAGGATGATAACCCTTTTACCCATTTTCCTGAACTGAATGGCAAGATTAATGGATGTGTTGGATTTACCTACTCCACCCTTACCGCTTGTGACCGTAATGATTCTGGCCAGGGGTCTCTCGGGATTCGCCACCTCATTTGCTTTAATGATATTTCTTAACTGTTCGGCTTGATCCATCTACTGTTTTCCCCCAAGTAATTGCTTAACTGTCTTCTGCGGATTAAATACTTCGATATCATCCGGAACGTTCTGTCCGCAGGTAACATAAGAAATGGGAGAATCCGTGTAAAGTTTAAGATTCAGCAAGTTTCCGTATTCACAGGTCTCATCAAGCTTTGTGAAAATCAGCTTGAAGCTGCAAATATCCTTGTAAGTATCTGTAATCTGCAATAAATCCTTATATTTTGTGGTGGCACTGAGTACAAGGAAAATGTCCTTGTTTTCCTTATCTTTCAGCGCATCCGTGAATTCTCCGATATTCTCCTGTTGTTCTCTGTTCTGATGGCTGTGTCCAGCAGTATCGATCAGTATGTAATCGAACTCTGAAAAATCTGAAATAGCGGTCTCCATCTCTTCAACCGTGTATATGATTCTGAAGGGAACCTTTAAAATATTGGCATAGGTCCTAAGCTGCTCGACTGCAGCGATTCTGTATGTATCGGCTGTGAGCAGGGCAACCTTCTTCTTCTGTTCCACACAGAATTTACCTGCAAGTTTGGCGATGGTTGTGGTTTTACCTACTCCGGTGGGACCCACAAACATAAGAACCTTTACACCGTTTTCGGCGGGTTCAATCTCCTCAGCTCTTCCAAACTTAAGTATCATCTTCTGATATACCCCTGCCAGCACGAAGTCTATTGGCATATTGGGCTTTTGAATTTTCTCCACCTCGTCGAGAATCTGGTTGGCGTACTTCTCGTCAACCTCATTGTCGATCATGGTGTTGTATAAAAGCTTGGTAAACTTGTCGATTTCAGACTCTTCTTTAACTTCTTCCTTGGCTTTGGAAACCTCAGGCTCCTGATCATCCTTAAGAAGATCGTCATCCTTAATCTCCTGCTTCATTATCTGTTTTTCAAGAAGGTTCTGAAGGCTTTCAAGCTTCTCTTCGATAGCTGCCTGTTCATTGGAAATAACGGAAGGCTTAACGGGTGCCACCGGAGCGACAGCCGGTGTTGGAGCGGGAGTCGGTTTTGCCACAGCAGGTGCGGGCTTCTTCTCCCTGTACTTTGCCTGCTCTTCCTCCAAAGCAACCGTCACCTCTATCATCTGAGGCTTTAAGAAGGCAAAAAGTCCCTTCTTCTTCACGTTCTTCACGTTCATGACAACTATATTTTCGCCAAGCTCTTTCTTTGCAATCTCTACAGCTTCGGCTTCAGTTTTTGCCTGGAATTTCTTGATTATCATTATGCTGTCACCATTCCGACTGACTGTAATTCAATATTGGACTCTATCTCGTTATAGGATATGACAATCAGATCCTTGAAATAGTCCTCAGTCAATCTCTTAAAATATATACGAACAATGGGTGAGGTTATAACAATAGGATTCTTTCCGAGGTTCTCAAGCTTAGCCACTTCGGCCTCAAGAGAATCCATAATCTTTCTGGTCCTTTCCGGATCCAGATTAAGATAAGCACCCTGCTCTGTCTGTTTAACACTTCCCATAATCTCCTGCTCAATCTTGGGATCCAATGTTACAACGCTTGTCGTTTCATTGGCAGGGAAGAACTTGCTTGAAATTGCCCTCTTTAAAGACTGTCTTACATATTCGGTAAGAATATCCGGGTCCCTTGTGGTGGGGGCATAATCCGCAAGTGTTTCAAATATAGTAAGCAAATCTCTTATGGAAACGCCTTCCTTTAAGAGGTTCTGAAGGACCTTCTGAACTTCACCTATGCCAAGAAGCTTGGGTACAAGTTCATCAACAAGGGAGGGGTTTGTCTCCTTAAGGTTGTTAACAAGGTTCTGTACATCCTGTCTTGTAAGCAGTTCAGCGATGTACTGCCTGATAACTTCAGTAAGATGGGTTGCAATGATTGAAGGGGGATCAACAACCGTATAGCCAAGGCTCTCTGCTCTTTCTCTCTGTCCCTCTGTAATCCAGATGGCGGGCAGATGGAATGAAGGCTCAAATGTGGGAATACCCGTGATTTCCTCTTCAACATAGCCGGGATTCATGGCCATATAGTGATCAAAGAGAATCTCTCCTTCGCTGACCTGAATACCCTTAATCTTTATAATGTACTGGTTGGGGTTAAGCTGAATGTTATCCCTCAAACGAATGATGGGAACAACAGTACCAAGCTCCAACGCAATCTGTCTTCTTATCATTACTACACGGTCCAATAGGTCACCGCCCTGACTGGCATCAGCCAAGGGGATAATTCCGTAACCGAATTCAAGCTCAATGGGGTCAACCTGCAAGAGGCTTGTAACATTCTCCGGCTGCCGGATCTCCTCCGCAGCAATCTCGTCCTCGTCCACTTCGCCCTCGATTTTGGCGGTTTCGATGGTGCCCTGAATGGTTCTTCCGACAACTATGAAAATCATTCCCATTGCCAGGAACAAAAGGGTATTTAAGGTGGTTACAAGGCCCAATCCGCAAAGAATTGCACCTGTAAGATACAAAGCCTTAGGAATACCGAAAAGCTGTGACACAAGGGTATGACCGAAGTCTGCATCCTTGCTTCCCTTAGTAACCAGAATACCTGTTGAAAGGGAAATGAGAAGGGAGGGAATCTGTGATACAAGGCCATCACCAATGGTGAGGATTGCATACTTCTGAAGAGCATCCGTCATTCCAAGGCCTTCTCTTGTGGCACCCATTATTACACCACCGATGATGTTGATTGCGGTAATCAAAAGACCTGCGGCAGCATCTCCTTTTACGTACTTAACGGCACCGTCCATGGAACCGAAGAAGCTTGCTTCCTGCTGAATTTTGTCACGTCTTACCTTTGCTTCCGCATCGGTGATTGCGCCTGTATTAAGGTCTGCGTCAATAGCCATCTGCTTACCGGGCATTGCGTCCAGGGTAAATCTTGCAGTAACTTCAGCTACACGCTCGGAACCTTTGTTGATTACAAGGAACTGTATAAGTACAAGAATAACGAATACGATACTTCCGATGATCAAGTCGCCGCCTCCGACGAAGGAGCCGAAGGTCTGTACAACGTTTCCTGCATATCCCTGACCAAGAATCAGACGGGTTGAGGATACGTTTAAAGCGATTCTAAAGATTGTGGTAAATAAAAGCAGTGTGGGGAAGAAAGCCAAATCCAGCACTTCTTTTACAAACATACACGAGAAAAGAACTATAAAAGCAATTGATATGTTAAAAGCCAAAAGGACGTCCAGAAGAACGGAAGGGATAGGAACAATCAGCATAACAAATGCGGCTACCAAATAAAGCGCAACGCCGACATCCGCTCTTTTCATATTGTTTCCTCCTTCCATTTATTCTAAACCCTTCCCTGGAGCTTATAGACGAATGCCAAAACCTCAGCCACCGCCTGATATAATTCCGGGGGTATCATTTCTCCCACCTCAACGCTTGAGTAAAGCATTCTGGCAAGAGGCTTATTCTCTACGATTTCGATGTTGTTCTCCTTGGCTGCCTCCTTTATCTTCTGGGCCAAATAGTTTTCACCTTTGGCAAGAACGATAGGTGCCGGGTACATATCTGCATCATATTGAATAGCTACAGCGTAGTGAGTCGGGTTTGTGATTACTACGTCCGCCTTTGGCACATTCTGCATCATACGCCTCTGGGATGCCTGCTGCATACGCTGCCTGATTTTGCCCTTGATTAAAGGGTCTCCTTCTGTCTGCTTGTACTCGTCCTTAACTTCCTGCTTGGTCATCCTCATATCGCGTTTGAACTTCGTTCTCTGATAGATGAAGTCCCCCGCGGCGATAATTGCATAAACCGCAGAAATTCGGATTCCCAGATCCACCACAGTCTCCAAAATCAGATTGAGAGCCTGCATGATGGTCATGTCGTACATTGCAAACAGATAATAAAGCTTATCCTTCGCATAACTGTATACGATAATTGAGATAAGAATTATCTTCATAAGTGCTTTGACGAGCTCTACCAAAGCATTTATGGAAAACAATCTCTTTACCCCGTTTAAAGGATTGAGATTACTGAATTTCGGTGTTAAAGGCTTAAGGGTCGGATGCCACTGAACCTGAACAAAATCACAAAGGAAAGCGACTATGAATCCGGTTACAAATACCGGAAGGCATATAATAAGTACCCTTAAAAGACCATATCTGATTAGAATAATAAAATCATTCTCCGGCACCATTCCCTGATACTGAATGGTAACGTTGGGAATCATTCCGTACACTTCCGAAAATGTGGAAAGAAATGTATTCCCCATAAATCCCGTGGCGAACTTTAAAGTAAGAAACAAAGCTAAGATTCCGGCTCCGTTTGCCAGCTCTTTCGACTTGGCAACCTTACCTTCTTTTCTGGCATCCTCCAGCTTTTTGGGAGTAGCCTCTTCCGTCTTCTCGCCGCCGGGGCCTTCTGCAAAGAATTGGAGGTTATACCTTAAACTCACCTCATGCCCTCCACAAATGCCACCACCATTGTCTTCATCTCTGTGAAAATAAAGTCCGCTATTCCCGGTAACATTCCCACGGTCAAAAACAAAGCTCCCAGTCCCACCAGAACCTTTAACTGCATACCTACTGCAAACATGTTCATCTGAGGTGCTACTTTTGCCAAAACCCCAAGGACCGCGTTTAAAAGAATCATTATTGCAAAAATCGGAAGACATATTCTGAAAGCAATTGAAATACTGTCTCCCATGAAATCTATAAAACTTTTAAGAAGACTGTCTGTGTTAAAAATCATTCCGTTTACGGGAATGAGCGTATAAGTCTCTGCAAAAGCTCTGATAAGATATCGGTGCATACCGCTTACTATAAGAAGCAAAGTTACCATATACTGATAAAAAACGCCCGATATCGTAACACTCTCTCTTGTGGCGGGATCTACCAGGTTAACCATGGAAAGGCCTACCTCCATGTCTATAACCGAACCCGCAAGGTTGACAATGCTGTTACAGATTGTAGCCGCAAAGCCAATCATGATTCCCACTACAACTTCCTTCATGACTATTACCGCAAAGCCTTCAACCGTAGCGTACTCCAAATTGGGTCTTGACGGTGTCAGCATGTAGTAAAGCAGAACCGAAAACATAAATCCGAAGGCGATTTTCACTCGCCTCGGCGTGTTGGTCATGGAGAAAAACGGTGCCACAAACACAAAAGACAGCACTCTTGCCAGTACCAGAAGGAAGAATTCAAAATCAGCTAAATAGAAGGCTCGACTTATCATTTCTACCTCCTCTTATTTTACGTAGAGGCTGAAGTTTGACCACAGTTCATTCATGAAGTCTGTCATCTGGGTGAGCATCCAGTGCCCCAAAAGCATCAGGGTAACAAATACACCGATGATCTTCGGAACAAGTGTCAATGTCTGCTCCTGAATCGACGTAATGGTCTGAATGATACTGACAATAAGACCGATAGCAAGAGACACCAAAAGAACAGGTGCGGACACCTTAATAATCAAATATAATGCTCTGTTGGCAATAGCTACTATCTCGTCTACAGTCATTCCCATAATCAGTTCCTAAACGTCAGTAAAAAGTCTTAACAAGGTTTACTATAATCAGATTCCATCCATCTGCCAGAACAAAAAGGAGAATTTTGAAAGGCATTGAAATGGTTGTAGGCGGCAACATCATCATACCCATACTCATAAGGGTCGAGGCCACCACCATGTCGATTATAATAAACGGGATATAAATCAAAAATCCAATCTGGAAGGCGATACGAAGTTCGCCAACCATAAAGCTGGGAATCAGCACAGAAAGGGGAATTCCATCAAGGGACCCATCCCATTCCTGTCCCGAAATTTCCATGAAGACTTTCACATCCGAAGACTGAGTCTGAGTGTACATGAAATTTCTCAGGGGCTGGAGGGCTGTCTTAAAGAACTCGTCCTGTTCCATCTCTCCCGCTTCAAAAGGTTTAATCGCCGTATCATTAATCTCCGTAAAGGTAGGAGTCATAATAAACAGCGTAAGAATAAGCGCCAGACCGATTAATACCTGGTTCGGCGGCGCCGTGTTTGTACTGAGGGCTGCCCTGGTGAAATGCAATACGATGATAATCCTTGTGAAGGATGTCAACATCAGTATCAAAGTCGGGGCCAGCGTTATCAGTGTAAGGAATATGAGGATCCTTAAGTTGCTGTTTAGGCTGCCGTTTCCATTGTTGACGGAAATCGTGAAGTTAGTTCCGGTATTCAGTTCATCATTGGCATTATCGAGTCCTGTATTGTCTGTCGATGAATCGAGCAGAGAGTCCAATATTTCGCTTGATGTGTCAAGATTATCCATATCCCCTGATCTCTCCGTAATATTACGAAGAGTCGCTGCATGGGCTGAAATTTTTGGACTGATACACAATATGCCCACCGTAACCAGCAGGCATATTATCTTCACAATCTGAATTCGACGAAGCCGGCTTCTCTTAAAATCAATCACTTTAATGCCTACTTTTCGGAAGGATCCTGTTTTTCGTCAAAATTTGTCTTCTTATTTCCTTCAAGGAACTTGGTGAACAAATCCTTGAAGTTCCCGATGTTTTTGTCGGGATCAGAGAATTCTTTAATCTCCTCCTTTGGCACTTCGCATATCACCGTTACGGTGTCCTTGCAAACTGCCAAAGCCACATATTTCTCACCAATTCGGACAACCTGAATATACTTACCGGTGCCAAGTCTCGCCGCCTCGATAAGCGCTATATTTCCGCCGCCCGTGTTCTGTACCTTTTGGTAATTGGCTATGAAATGGGTTGTGGCCCAGGTAATGCCAATCACCAAAACAAACAGAAACAATACGGTAATAAACTGCAGTGCAGAATTACTCTTCTCTGATATGGTCAATAGAATCATGGTTAGCCGACTACTTTCTTAACTGCCTCCAATACACGATCTGCCTGGAAGGGTTTAACGATGAAGTCCTTGGCTCCAGCCTGAATAGACTCGATAACCATTGCCTGCTGACCCATTGCGGAACACATAATTACGGTAGCTCCGGGATCGTTGGCCTTAATCTGCTTAAGAGCCTGGATTCCGTCCATTTCGGGCATTGTGATGTCCATAAGAACGAGGTCGGGTTTGGTCTCGTTGTACTTCTCAACAGCCTTTACTCCGTTCTCAGCTTCTCCTGCAACATTGTATCCGTTCTTTGTAAGGATGTCCTTAATCATCATACGCATGAATGCTGCATCGTCACATACTAAAATGTTTTTTGCCATAATTTTCACTCCTATTTGTGTTTATTTGACTATTTCTGATACTCTAACGCCAAAACTTTCTTCGATAACTACTACTTCGCCTCTTGCAACAAACTTACCGTTTACCAATACATCTACAGGCTCACCGGCAATCTTGTCAAGTTCAATAATTGTTCCAGGTGCGAAATCAAGGATTTCCGATATGAGCTTTGTGGTTCTTCCAAGCTCTACCGTGACGCCAAGAGGCACATCCATGATAAGGTCGATATTCTCCTGTCCCGGAACTGCGCCATATCCGCTGGAGAAATTCTGGAACTGTGCGGGCTGGACATTGATGCCCGGTGCCATCTGAGGCATTCCGTATCCCGGCATGGGATAAGGCATTCCTCCCGGCGGCATCTGATACGGCATTCCCTGTGGCGGCATTCCGTATCCCGGCATTGCTGCCTGATTCGGATCCATTGCCGGCATTCCGGGCGGAGGAGCCATTGGCTGATCCGGCATGGGTGCTGCTGCGGCAGGAGCCGGAGCAGGTGCCGGTGCTGGTGCAGGGGCAGGTGCCGGTGCGGGAGCAGGTGCGGGAGCAGGTGCTGCGGCGTCTCCGCCACCTCCTGCGCCCATCTGGTTGTCCATAAAGGTTTCAACCAGCTTCTTGGCAAAATCCACAGGATACAACTGCATCAATGAGCTGTCTACCAATTCATCAATCTGCATCCTGAAGGTAATCTTAACAAATGTCCCGCCAAGGAAATCTGCAATTGCAGATCCGTCTTCTACTTCGGAAAGATCCGTCAGCCTTGCGTCCGGCGGGCTTATGTCAATCATGGTCCCAAGCATCGTGGAAAGAGATGTTGCCGATGCACCCATCATCTGGTTCATGGCCTCGGAAATCGCACTTAGATGCAGGTCTCCAATCTCTCCCTCTGTATTGGTTCCGTCACCTCCCATCATCAGGTCGGTGATTACCTTAACGTCGTTTTCCTTAAGGACTAAGATGTTGCTGCCGTCAAGTCCTGCAGTGTACTTGATCAAGATGAAAACACAAGGCTTCTCGTATGCGTCAAGCACAGTCTGCCAATTGGACAATTCAACAACCGGGGTAGTGATGTTTGTCTTTCTGTTTACCAGAGAGTACATGGTGGTTGCCGAAGTACCCATGCTGATGTTTGCGACTTCGCCGATTGCGTCTTTTTCAACATCGGAAAGAAGCGATTCGTCAGCGGCACCCGGTTCAACAACGGATTGCGTTGGTTCGTTGTCTTCGGTACTCATACCACTCAGGAGCGCGTTTATTTCGTCCTGAGATAACATGCCATCCATTCCTTAATCCTCCTCTCTGATGACGGAAGTTACCTGGACCGCATAACGGTCTTCTTCAGTTCCCGGCATCGCAGTAAATTTCTTTATATTTCCGACATAGATTGCAAGTTCCTGATCTACTCTTGAATCCAGTCGTATAACGTCTCCAACCTGAAGGTTTACAAAATCGTTGACCGATACACTGCTCTTACCCAAAAGGGCTTTCACAGGAACCTCAACTCTTCTGATCAGAGATTCGATGTAGTCATCATATCGTGCGTCATCTGTTTCCTTCATGTTGGCGAACCAATACTTGGTATTAAGTCGGTCCATAATGCTCTCAAGCGTGAAGTAAGGCAGACACACGTTCATAAGACCTTCAACGTCACCCATCTTAAGGTTTAGGGTAACGATTGCTATCATATCATTTGGTGCAATTACCTGTGCGAACTGGGGGTTGGTCTCCAGCCTGTCCAGGTAAGGGTTAATATCTACCACATTCTTCCATGGTTCTCTGAGAAGCTGTACACATACAACCATGGTCTTCTCCAATATGGTAAGCTCTATATCCGAAAATTCTCTGGACTTCTCCACCGGTGCTCCGGGTCCGCCAAGCATTCTGTCTATCATAGCAAACCCAAGGTTGGTGGACAGATCCAATATTATATTTCCGTTTAGGGGAGCAAAGTTGGCAATTCCCAAAATAGAGGGGGTTGCCAGTGCATTCGTGAACTCCGAAAAGGTAACCGTCTCGGAGCTGGCTACGTTTATCTGTACGTTCTTACGAAGATAAATCGGTAAGTTGGTGGAAAGCAATCTTCCGTAATGCTCGAATATGATTTCCAGTGTCCTTAAATGCTCCTTGGAGAACTTTGCAGGCCTTTCAAAGTCGTAATTCTTGACCTGTACCTCGCCGGGATCATTCATGTTATCCACATCCAGCTCGCCGGTACTCAGCGCTGCCAGCAGGTTATCTATCTCGTTCTGCGATAATACTTCGCCCACATCGTTCACCTCCTTTTAACTGTATTTAAGCAAAGGAGCTTTACTGATACAGGAAATCTATGAAGTTAACCTTGTAGATAAACTCTGAACCGTATTCGCTCTGGATTCTCTTTAGAATCTCCTTTGATGCGGCTGCATTGTTGTCAGCTCTCAAATCCTCTATTGTGCATCCGCTTAAAACATCGTATACAGCAGCCTTCAGCATTGTATCGTGCTCGCCTGCCGCAACGCTTGCTCCGTAATCCTTATATCCGGGATCCTTCGTATTCATTGAGAAGGATACGCTGGTTACGAAGTAATGATCCTTTCCGTCGCTGCCACTCTTTAATGTGATGGTCAGCTGGTCAGCAAACTTATATGTGGCGGTGTCAGCTATGGAAACCGTAGCCACAGGTTCCTCAACACTTGTAGGATCCGTCAGATCCAGTGACATTGCGGCTGATATATCTTCAACCAAAGCTGCTGTCTTTCGGCTTGTGCCCACCACAGAGAACATCATGACTGCGGTAAGAGCTACGTTAACCACCAAAAGTGCCAGGATTAAAACCGATATCAAATTCCTTTTCATAATCATCCACCCCTAGTAATCACTTAGTTCGTGATAGATTCTTATTTCTACGCGCCTGTTCTTGGCTCTACCTTCGGCAGTGGAATTGTCGGCAATGGGTTTATATTCGCCTCTTCCTGAAGTCTTTATCATTGCGGGATCAAGGCTTGTGTTGGCAAGAAGATAATCAAATACCGCCAAAGCTCTGGCCGCCGAAAGTTCATTGTTGTTGGCATACTTAGCAGAGTGCATGGGAACGTTGTCTGTATGTCCTTCAATCTCTATGGTGTACGCCGCGTACTTTTCAAGTATTGCGCCTATATTGGCCATTACGGGGAGAATCTCGCTTCTAAGGACCGCTTGTCCCGAGTCAAAAAGGATTGCTCCGTTCAAGGTAAGCTGAACATACTGGGATGTGAACTGTATGTCTATCTTGCCGGCCAGGTTATTCTCGTTAACCGCCTCGGCAATCTTCTCCGCAAGTTCCTCTGATGCTTTAAGCTTTTCAGCCTCAAGTTCATCAAGGATTTCCTGCTTCTCGTCTACAGCTTCGGCCTCCTCGTCGTTCTCGGCCATCTTACCTGTACTGTTTATGTATTCGTCAAGCTCATTAAGCTGGCTTACGCCGCTGCTTATAAGTACACCCTCGCCGATTGCGGTGGCGCCGCCCGAGAGGATACTGATTGTCTTTGTGAATGATGCCGCCAACTGCTCAAATGCTTCAGCGTCAATAGTTGACATTGAGAAGAGAAGAACGAAGAAGCAAAGCAGAAGGTTCATCAGGTCGCCAAAGGTGGCTGTCCAAGCCGGGGCCCCCGGTGGCGGCGGATCTTCCTTGCGCTGTTTGCCCATTTACTCTTCACCTCCCTCAGAGGAAGTGTTTCTCTCGGAAGGAGCCAGGAATGACTTAAGCTTCTCTTCGATAACTCTGGGGTTCTCACCTGCCTGAATTGAAAGCAGGCCCTCTATCATAACTTCCTTCTCCGTAATCTCCACGGAGTTGTTATATGTCAGCTTCTTGGATACAGGTGCGCAAATCCAGTTTGCAAGCATGGAACCGTAAAGTGTTGTGATAAGAGCTGTCGCCATGGAAGGTCCGATGGAGTCAGGGTCTGACATGTTCTGCAGCATGTTAACCAGACCGATAAGGGTACCAATCATACCCCAGGCAGGACCCATGGAACCTACGTCGTCCCAGAAACCGATTTTCTTTTTGTGTCTGGTTTCGATACACATAAGCTCTGTTTCCATGATGCCACGTACAAGATCGGGATCTGTACCGTCGACTATAAGTAAAATTCCTTTTTTCAGGAATGCATCGTCAATTTGAGAGGAAGCTTCCTCTAACGACAATAAGCCTTCCTTACGTGCTACGTTGGAAAGCTCGATGATTTTATTGATTGTGTCTGCCGTGTTGTTTGCAGGAGCTTTAAGAATCAGGGTGAAGCTCTTAAGGCCTGCAACGAAGGTAGCAATTGAATTGGATGCCAAAATCGCACAAAAAGCACCACCAAAAGTGATAGCTGCAGAAGGGACATCAATGAAGTTACCGATGGTCTGAATACCACCACTGGTAATGATACCCAAAAGCATCATGCCAAGGCATAACACCAATCCGATAATTGAAGCTATATCCATGCAATACCACCCGATATTTTCGCTCTATTTTGCAAAAACATCCTTTCTATACGATTTTACTAAATTTTTCAGGTCTTGTCTACTTTCTTTTATAATAATTTTTCTGCCTGTAGTGAATGTGACAACCGTATCAGGAGTCTCTTCAACCGTCTCCATCAAATCAGGATTTATCAGCAGTTTCTGTCCATTCATTTTTGTTACTTCAATCATTATGTAAACCTCCCAAAATGATTTGTCGGAATTTTCAAAATTGTTTGCAGAAAAATATTATGTAAACAGGGATAAGGGTGCTCTCCGAACACCCTTATCCCTATCTCTATTAAATTATGATTTAATTAATCATTATCTCTTAAGGTTTGTGAGCTCCTCAAGCAATGTATCTGAAACTGTAATGATTCGGCTGTTTGCCTGGAAACCACGCTGTGTGGTGATCATTGAAGTGAACTCCGCAGAGAGGTCTACGTTACTCATTTCAAGAACACCTGTTGAGAAGTAACCACCATTTGCGGTTACATCGACACCGATTCCGTCGAACTCACCGGAGTTTGTTGATGCGGAGTAAAGGTTGTCGCCTTCCTTTGTAAGACCCGATGCATTTGCAAATTCTGCGGAAGCAATCTGTCCGAGAAGTCTTGTCATGCCATTGTCGTATGCCGCATAAATCATACCGTTGTTCTGGATGGAAACCTGAGTCATCTTACCAAGTCTTCTACCGGTTCCAAGGCCCTTTGTATCACCGTTCTTACCGGCAATTGTTGAAGTACCCTTGTTGTCATACATTGAAGATGTCTCAAAGTCGATTGTGATATCTGTAAACTCGCCGCCGAGAGCGCTGAGTCTTAATGTGACTGCTGTCGCGTTGTCAGCACCACTGATGCCCTTGAACTTACCGGTGTTTGTATCGTAATCGATTGTAGCACCCTGAATCTCACGCTGATCTGCGTGGAGAGTTCTGTTTGTAGCGTCCTGTGCGATGTCTGCGCTGAGAATATCAGCTGTAAGTCTATGTCTCTGGTAAGCGGGAGGAGTTGCTGTATCCGCCTTAATCCAGTATGTGTAGAAGGCCTTCTCGCTTCCTTCAAAGCCAAAAGCCTTTGCAAGTTCATTTACTGCCATCTCGTACTGCTGTGCAGGCGTGTATGTCTGTCCATTAATTACAGCATCTGCGGTAAAACCTCCGGGGCTCTCACGAAGGGCTCCCTGATTATCGCCTGCAGCAGCTTCAAGGATGTTGCTAAGTGTAACAACAGCTGTTCCGTTATAGCTTAATACTCCGCCGCTTAAGCTGTAGCCCTTTGCAAGGGTGAAGTCTGTCTTATTATCTGTCTGTACACCACTGCTTCCAAGAATCTTGCTGAAGTCCTGTTCAAGCACATTACCCTTTGAGTCAATAATCGAGTCAAGCTCGAAAGCATACTCGCCGGCAGTATCTGTAGCCTTAAGGGTAAGCTTTGCTGTGTAGCTGTAACCTAAAGCATCATAGAAGTTAACGTTACGAATAAGTCCTGATGAGCTTGTTACATCAGTATCGTTCTTATCAATAATTCCTGAGAAATAAGCCTTTGTTGTTGACTCAGGGGGATATGTCATGTTCTCGGCGCTCATAATTCTAAGAGCTGAAACTGTATCCTTCTTAATCTCCATGGTCTCAGGGTCAACCTGCCAGCCCATTACGTTGTAACCGATGCTGGTCATTGCAAGGTTACCTGCACCGTCTACGTAAAATGAACCGTCACGGGTGAAGAAGTTTGAATTACCGTCTGAAACGATAAAGAAGTTGTCACCGGTAATCATGATATCAAAGGGGTTACCTGTGGACTGAGCTGAACCCTGTCCGGAAATATCTGTATTGATGGCACCTGATTTAACACCAAGACCGATCTGACGGGGGTTGATACCACCGGTGCCGGTTGTGGCGTTGGGTCCTGATGCATTCTGTGTTGTCTGGGACATAAGTGCCGAGAAAGTAACTGAAGATGATTTGAATGCTGTGGTGTTAACGTTTGCGATGTTGTTACCGATAACGTCCATCTTGGTCTGGTGTGTTTTAAGTCCTGATACACCAGAGAAAAGTGATCTCATCATAAGCTAAATGCCTCCTGTAATGGAGAGCCGCTTCTTCATTCCGTCTGTCGGTCGGGAATGAATAACCTCCTGTAAGGTCCGGTTATGCTATTACGGCTCCGTCAATATTGGTGAATACGTTCTCGTTTGTTTCTGTCTGGTCCATTGCTGTTACAACCGTCTTGTTCGGTACATTTACTATAAATGCCAGCTTATCTACAATGACCAGTGAATCTCTGATTCCTTTTTCGCTTGCTTTTGCAGCTCCGTCACTTAAACGTTCGATCTGGTTATCAGAAAGAGTTATGTTTCTGTCTGCCAGTCTGTTGGTCGCGTGCTTCGAAAATTTAAGGTTTGCAATTTCTTCTGCCTTGATTTTCGATTTGAAGACGTCCCCGAATTTAACTTCAGGTGTTTCTTTAGCAGCGGCAGGTTTGTTCTGGTTTAAGTACTGATCCTGCAGTGCTTCGATGGAAAGGAATCCTGTCTTTTGAAATGACATTTGATTTCCTCCCTTCTGTTCCTTCAGAACTTTAGATCCGTCTTAGATTGATGTGGAATCTTCTGTCGTTGTCTCGTTTTCCTTTGCTGCTTCGTACTCTTTAATACGTTCCCTTACTACATCGGCTCTTTCTGCGTATTCCTTTAGAGCTTTTAATGCATCTGATGCAATAAATGTTTTCTGGTAGTCATCCATGCCATTGTAGATTGACCAGAGGCTGTCGATTTCAACAAGGTCTTTCTCTGAAACGGCGTTAACTGCCGGAAGGTCTGTAAGCCTCTTAATAAGATTGCTTGCCAGTGCGTATGCATCCATGTACGTCTTATCAACAATGCTTGTTACATCACTTACGGAATAGAGGCTTTCATCGATTGAAACATAGGCTTTGCCGTTTTCATATGTTACATAATCAACTTTGCCCTGGACACTCTTTGTTACTCCATCGTCATCCTTGGTTTCGATCATTACTTCCTGTCCTACCAGTGATGATGCTCTGGAAAGTTCCATGCTGGCTGCCATGTTCTGAATCTCTTCAACCTGAGTGAATGTAGCGTACTGGGAAATGTACTCTGTGTTGGAAGTAGGTTCCAGGGGATCCTGGTACTTCATCTGAGCTACGAGGAGCTGAAGGAATGTATCCTTGTTCATATCCGATTTGTTCTTGTTGGATACCTGAGATGCAATAGATTCCTGAGATGCAGTTTTTAAAAACTCGCCCTTATCATTTACATATGCTATTGAACTCATTAATACTCCTTTCGCCCTTAGGCCATGTAATCCACCGTGCTGCCGTTAGCTTCCATCATGGAAACGGCTATGGATTCTTCTTCGCTTAAATCCTCGGGGATTTCTTCGAGTGAATTTAAGTTAATTCTTCTGGTTCCCTGTCTTCTGGTTCTTTCTTCGTTCTGTCCGTTTCCTCTGTCTCTGGAATTCTCATATTCCTGAGCAAAAGCATTCGTCTGAACAGAAACTTCGATGTTGTCAACCTTAACGCCCCTTGCTTCGAAGGTTTCTTTAAGTTCAATCATCTGAGCTTCGAGGATTGCCTTAACCTGCTCGTTCTGAGTTGTGAACTGTGCGGTTACCATTCCTTCTTTGCTGGAAAGATGAACATTTACTGCTCCGAGGCTTGCGGGATGAAGCATCATCTCGATATCTGATGTATCGGGCTTGACCGCTACGTGGATTCTTTCGATAACCTGATCCATTACCTGTCTTGCTTCTGTGTAGGTAAAAGTAGAATCCGTTGTTTCTACAACTGTCTCGGTGACCTTGTTTGCGATATTGTCAAGAAGGACATTTCCTTTGGCTGCACCGTCGTGAGCTTCGTTCTTGTTATCCTTTGATGACTTATTCTCGGGAACTTCAGAAATTTTGCTGTCCTCTTTAACCTGGACTTCCTTGCCTTCATTCTGAAGGTCAATTGTTTTGGTTTCCTTTGAAGTCTTATCTTCTTTTACTTCGAAGGTTACCTTGATGTCGTTATCTTCCTTGGGAGCAGTTGCTTCCATTGTCTCAGCCATCGCATTTTCAAATGCAGAAGCTGTTTCGATAACTTCATCTCTTGTTACGTTGTTTTCTGCTGCCAGATTGTCAACTACAGTTCTAAGTTCTTCGTTTAAATCATTTACAAAGTTGTTAAGGTTTTCGTCAGTTACGAGGGCCATGGGCTCTGTCTCTCCGGCTACCTCAAGAACAACCTGTGTAAGATTTTCGGGAATAAGGATATCTACCGGCTGAAGTCCCATCTTTTCGATGATATCGATAATCTCTTCGGGTTCCATTTCGAACTCCTCGGCGATTTCTGATATAGCTTCGGTAATTGCTTCCTTAACCTCTGTTTCAACAGTTTCCTTAGTTGCTGTATCCATGGGTTCTGCCTGCTTTGTTTCTGCGGTCTCGTTTGTTTCTTTGATTTCCTTTGCGGGACCTTTCTTACTCTTCAGGCTCTCACCGGCATTTTCTTTACCGGTAGTCTTGGGATTCGAAGCCTGTGCTTCGGCTTTGTCTCCTGTCTGACCCTTGAATACGTCTGTAAAGCTGCCGTCTTTTGACATCTGATTGACATCCGGCGCCTGGGGTGCAAAATCCATTACCATGGGTCTTGTACCATTTACAGGTGTGTAAGTCATTCGCATTCTCCTCTCTTCAGTTTTCAAGGTACGGGTTACAAAGATTATATCGGTTCATAACCCGAATGACTTAACCCTCAGGATCCATAATTTTAGTTATTTTTGCAGCTGTTTCTTTTTCCATAACGCCAAGGATTTTACCTCTGTCATCGGCGTTCATAAGTCCAAGTATTTTGGCCACAAGTTCAAGGTTATTGGTCATCTTCTCAAAGATGCCCGCTGCCTCCTTTGGCTTCATTTCCGAGTAAGCCTTGGCGTAATCCTCAAGTTCCTCATCCACCTGTTTCTTAACTATGGCCTGCTTATATAATGTCTCTGCAGTTGTGGGGTCTATTGACTCGAAGTATTTGATGTACTCCTCAGGTCCGGGACCTTTCTCCGCGTAGACGACTTCTTCATAGAATTCATTCTTGATCCGCTGGAATTCAACCTGCATGTCTTCGAATTCCTGGAGTCTTAATACCTCTGCCTTAAGCTCCGCTATCTCTGCAGCCTGTAATTCCTCTGTGGATCTTGAATCCTCAAGCTGAGATTCCAAAGTTTTTGAATACTCAACCGCATCACGAAGGGATGTATAGCCCTCATAGCTGCTTTCGTAGCTTGTCTCCATGACAGAATCCGAAGGAAGAATCTTGTTGACAACCGGAACATCCTTAAGGATGGGAGTGAGAATTCCTGATCCGAATCCGCCCACATCCAGTTTTACAAGAAGGCATAAAATTGCAAGCCAGATGACCACAATAACGATAGTTACAAGGAAAACGGATACACTTCCGCCCTCTTCATCTTCCTCGTCAAGCTTGGCCTGTCTCTTGGCTATTTCCTTAGCCCTCTTCTTGGCTTCCTTCTTCTGTTTGGCCTGCTCGTCTTTGAGCTTCTTCTTCTCGTCCGCTATGGACTTCTTCTCGGCCTTTATTTCTTCTTCGTTCATGAATTCCTGATCTGCCATGTTTAATCACCCTGTGAATACATATAACTTGTAAGTTGGTCTATTTCCTTCATTTCAGCCCTGTTCTCCTCCTTGAGGAACTCTTCAAAAGCTTTCTGCTTCAAGGTTTCCTGGGCTTTTCTCTCAACCATGCACTGCTTAAGCTTTTCTGTGGCTCTGTCCACGCCTTCTTGAGCCAGCCTTACCTGCAAAATCTGTGCCTCAATGAAATCATCAATAATCTTTATGGCCGCCTGGTTTTCCTTTATCTCCCGTACGCTTAAGCCTCCTGTAAGACTTTCCCTCGTACTTTTGATATACTCATGTTTACGCACCCGAAGGTCCATAAGCTTGGCTTCTTCGTTGTTCAAGGCCTGCTGAGCAAGGCCAAGTTCCTGCTTGGCCTGAGTCTCAAGCTTAAGTTTGATATTTAAGACGCTTTGCATCCTGTAACGAAAACGTGCCATTTACTATCTCTCTTCCTCCGGAATGTCCTCAATTTTGGGAGTGTCTTCCAAAAGATTAATAAGCATACGCCTGGTATCTTCGAAATCGAACTTTTCATCGGTTTCCTGCATCAAAAACTCGTTTATGGCATCAATCTTGCTGATGGCAAAATCAATGGACGGGTTTGAACCGGGTCTGTAAGCTCCAATGTTTATCAGATCTTCCGCCTCGTTATAGGTGGCCAGCGCATTTTTAAGTTTGCCCGCCGCCTTCTTGTGATCTCTGTCCGCAATCTGGGACATACATCTTGAAATACTCTGCAAAACATCAATTGCCGGGTAATGATTCTTATGAGCAAGTCGGCGGTCCAGCATTATATGTCCGTCCAGAATACTTCTGGCGGTATCCGTAATGGGTTCGTTAAAATCGTCACCATCTACAAGCACCGTATAAAGCCCCGTGATTGAGCCCTGTTCTATACATCCCGCTCTCTCAAGAAGCTTTGGCATCTGTGCATAAACACTGGGTGGATATCCTCTTGTTACGGGAGGTTCCCCCGATGCAAGGCCTATCTCTCTTTGTGCCATGGAGAAACGGGTCAAGGAGTCCATCATAAGAAGTACATCCTTTCCCTTGTCCCTGAAATACTCTGCTATGGCGGTGGCGGTCTGAGCTGCCTTATGTCTTTCCAAAGCCGGGCGGTCTGAGGTCGCTACCACAACCACGGACCTGGCCATACCATCTTCTCCAAGGTCTCTTTCTATGAATTCTCTGACCTCTCTGCCTCGCTCTCCGATAAGGGCGATGACATTGATATCAGCCTTTGTATTTCTCGCAAACATACCCATAAGGGTAGATTTTCCTACACCTGATCCGGCAAAAATTCCGATTCTCTGTCCCTTGCCTATGGTTATAAGGCCATCAACCGCTTTTACTCCAAGGGGCAAAACCTCATCAATAATTTTCCTCTTCATGGGATCCGGCGGAAGGCTTTCAACACTGTAGGGAGTGCCACCCTCAAAGCTTCCACCTTCAATGGGCTCTCCAAGGCCGTTAAGGACCTGCCCAAGCATATCATCACTTACATTTACCTTAAGGACGTCCCCGGTATTGACCACAATACTTCCGGCGCCTACGCCTTCAGTAAGATCAAAGGGCATAAGGAGAGTTTTCCTGTCTCTGAAGCCTACAACTTCAGCACGAATAGGCTTAGCCCCTTCCTCCTCCGGATAAATCACACAGATATCTCCCATTTTAGAATCGGGACCGGCGGACTCGATGGTTAAGCCGATAACGTTGACCACCTTGCCTTTTTTTACATAAAAGCTTTGGTTCAACAGCTTCTTATACTTTTGAATTTGGATCTCGGGTGCGTTCAAATCGTTTCTCCCCGAAGCTTATTCCTTCTGGTAGGATAAAATCTTAAGCTTCTTGGATAATTCCGTAAGTTGCGTATCCAGTCCGCAATCGTAAATCCCGCTTTCCGTTTCGATAAGGCACTGCCCCTTTGCAAGGGAAGCATCCTCCACGAATTCCAGAGAAGCGCTGCCAACGATTGAATCGGCTTGAATAAGCTTCTTTTGCATACTGATGTATGCGTAATCCTCTTTCGCCACATGGATTAAATAGTTCTTACTTGCCTCTATGTGGTTCAAGGAATTGATAACCAGATATGACACAATGTCCTTGTAGGAGGACATGTCAACATTGAAAATATATTTATAGATATCGTTGATAGTCTCAACCAAATCAGGCTCAAGATTGGCCACCATCTGCTCGTACTCTTCGGCCATTTTCACGCGCTCTTCAGACAGTTCTCTTCTTTCTCTGTCCAGACGCTGCATGCCTTCCTTGTTGCCCTGGTCGTATCCCGCATCATACCCCTTCTTACGGCCTTCCTCGATGGCTCTTTCTCTCTCTTCCTCGATTTCGGCTCTGGCCTCTTCCTTCATCTTCTCGATTTCTTCTTCAGCCTGAGCCACCAGTTCTCTGGGGTCCGGTCCTTCATAGGCGGGTGCGTCAAACGAAGAGGCGTCGAAATCCTCCATGGGAATATCGGTTTCACCCTCTTCTCTGGGAAGTCCGTCTTCATTCTCAACCACGTCAATCTGTCTTGCAGAAAGTCCTGCCTGGAATCCGCCGGGGTTGCTGTTTACAGGATGTGTCTCCCTGTATATCTGAAGTTTCTGGGCTATGATTTCATTACTGTCAATCATAACCTTGTCTTCCTGGGGTATTACGGTATTGAAGTTCTTAACAAGGTTATACGACAATCTCGTCACCTCCGCCTCTGGAGATTACAATCTCTGCGGAATCCTCGAGCTTACGTATGATATTTACAATCTTCTGCTGAGCTTCCTCAACATCCTTCATACGCACAGGGCCCATGAATTCCATATCCTCTTTGATCATAACTGCGAGACGCTTTGAGAGGTTATTGAATATTGCAGTCTGAACCTGCTCATTTGCACCCTTAAGGGCAATTGCAAGGTCAGAGTTGTCAACATCTCTAAGCACACGCTGGATAGCTCTGTCGTCCAAAAGAAGGATATCCTCGAATACGAACATCTTCTTTCTGATTTCGTCTGCAAGCTCGGGCTCTTCGATTTCCAGAGTCTCCATGATATGCTTCTCTGTTCCACGGTCTACGGTGTTCAAGATATCTACTACCGCATCTACACCACCGATAATGGTGTAATCCTGGTTTACGAGGGATGCAAGCTTGCTCTCCAGCACTTTCTCCACCTCTTTGATGACATCGGGACTTGTACGGTCCATCATTGCAATTCTCTTGGCAACATCAGCCTGTCTGTCAGGTTGCAGTGCAGATACTATCATAGCCGCCTGCTGAGGAGACAGGTACGACAAAATAAGGGCGATTGTCTGAGGATGCTCGTCCTGAATAAAGTTTAAAAGCTGGGTTGCGTCTGCCTTACGGATAAACTCAAAGGGCTTAACCTGCAAGCTGGCAGTAAGCTTTCCGATAACCTCCACAGCCTTGTCGCCACCCAGGGCGTGCTCCAAGAGTTCCTTTGCGTATCCGATACCACCTTCGGCGATGTACTGCTGAGCAAGACATACTTCGTAGAACTCATTGATTACCTGCTCTTTAACCTGAGGTGTTACGCTTCTTGTATTCGCAATTTCCAGCGTTAATTCTTCAATTTCTTCTTCTTTGAGATGCTTAAATATACCGGCGCTTCGTTCGGGGCCTAATGAAATCAATAGGATTGCCGCTTTCTGCAGGCCTGTTATTTTCTCTTCCGAATTTCTCGGCATTACAGGTTACCCCCATTCCTCGTTCAGCCAGTTTCTTAAGAGGTTGGCTGCAGCCTCGGGATTCTCATCCACGAACTTCTCGATCATCTTTCTGGTCTCAGACTTGGTCTCAACCTCAATATCCGAAACATCAATCTCAGGCGCGGACTGAAGCAGATCTTCCACCGAGAGTTCTTCTGCTTCCTGAGGAGCTTCCTTGGTAGCCATGCTCCTGAATACAACGAATCCCAACAGTCCAAGGATGAGAACGATGAGGATGATTGAAAGGATATCTCCTGCAGCCATTCCTGTAGATTCTTTGTCCATGAACTCGTTTATCTGATAAGCCATGATGGTGATCTTTTCCTTTGGCATGCCGGTAGCTGTTGCAACCGCGTTATAGAATTCATCATCCACCGTGAGCTTTATAGCCTCTGAATTTGCGGCCTTAAATTCATCCCAGGTGACACCGTCCAAAAGTCCCTGGTTCTCAGCGTCAGCCTCGTTGATTACATTGTAATTGATGGCTGTAATCGTAGCTGATGAGCTGGCATAATTAATTGTTCCCGCAGGCACTTCAGAAGTTGTGGTGTAGGTGTTGGGAAGATACTTACGATACTCTTCCGACTCCGTTGCGGACTCATTTGATACGTCAGCATACTCATAAGCTGTGGTGTCGTCATTGGAAGTGGTTCCGGGAATTCCTCCGTTACTTCCTGTGGACTCGGAGTTGTATATGGTCTCCTCGCTTATCATGCCCTCAGTTCTGCCTGCAGGAGCATCATAAGTCTGGGTCTGCTTTGTTGTTGAAGAGAAATCAATGTCAAGACTGCATGCAACTTCAACAGAATTAAACTGACCGGTTCCAAGGAGCACGCGCTTAACCGAATTTATTACCTCACCCTCCTGCTGCAAACGGGCATTAAGCTGTGAGGATGCGATTCCGCCTACGCTTATCTCGTTGTCTCCCGAGAACCAAAGCTTGCCGTTGGAATCTATGATTGTAATGTGGTTGGTGGTTGTATTGCCGAGAGATGTGGCTGCAAATCTGGCAATATAAGAAGCCATTTCCTCTGTGAAATCGCCGTTAAGCTTAAGGAAAATGGCACAGCTTGACTCCTGAGAGGAAGCTATAAGAGTTCCGTCCTGCTCAGGAATTGAAAGTTCGACTTTGGCACTCTCCACCGCATCCATTATCTCAATGGTGGATGAGAGTTCGTCCTGTTTATATTTTACGTATTTCTTCTGTTTATCTGATTCAGTAGTGGAAAGACCGCCGCTTACAACGTCGTCGATGGTCATTCCCTGGGTGGGAACACCTGCGGCGCCAAGTGCCAGTCTCGCCTTGGAGTAATCTTCCTCAAGAACACTTATAACCAGTCCGTCCTTGCTGGTCTGGTATGTAATGTCCTGGCCTTCCAAGAGCTCTATTATCTTTGATGCCGATGCCGTGTCATCGCAAACCATCAACTGTGTATATACCGGTTGCGAAAGCACCATAACCAGAATAGCGAACGCCAAAATAACTATGGCGGCTACCCCCACAATTATGGTCTTTTGCTTGGAGGTAAACTTATTCCACCAATCAACGACCTTCTGCCAAAGCTCCTTCAGTTTTTCGACCATGGTTAATTCTCCTTACTGCTTCCTTGCGTAACTAAATCTGAAGATTCATTATCTCCCTGTATGCCTCTACAAACTTATCCCTCACAGCCACAGTGTACTGCAATGCCGTAGATGCCTTCTGAAGAGCGATTGCCAGATCATGTGTACTCTCACTCTCTCCAAGGGCAAACTTTACTTTCTCATTCTCTGCGCTTGAAAGATATACGTTGGTCTCTTTAATGTTATCGATAGCCGCACCAAGTATGGAATCAAAGAGATTTCCCTCCACTTTCTTTGGTGTTGCTTCGCCCGAATTAACAACAGCAACCGGGGCTATAACTCCTGAAATAGGTGAAATATGATTCATTATTCAGCAATCTCCAATCCTTTCATTGCCATGGCTTTACTTGCGGTAAAAGCCGTCGAGTTCGCCTCATAGGAACGTGTTGTATCGATAAGATCCGTCATTTCCTGAACGATGTTGACATTGGGATACAATACATATCCGTTCTCGTCTGCATCGGGATGAGCAGGATCATAAACTTTGATGAAATCCTGCACAGTATCCTCGTACACTCCATGAACCTTTACTCCCTTGCCGGAATACTGGTCGATGGACTTGGATAAAATGTGCTTAAAGTTGGTCTTTGAATCCTTCTCCTCGAAGGTCACCATCTTACGTCTGTAAGGTGAGCCATCCTTGGTTCTTGTGGTTTCCGCATTTGCGACGTTCTCAGCAATGATATCCATACGATATCTCTGAGCCGTCATGCCGGAAGCATTGATGTTGAAAGATGAAAACATGGACATGAGCTAAATCTCCTTTCCTACTGCATTACCCTGCTAAGGTTATCAAATTCATTGTTGATGCTGGCCATGATTCCGTTATACTTGGTCTGGTTGGCTGCAAGGTATACGCCCTCTGTGTCGGGATCCACGTTGTTGCCGTCAAGCCTGTAGGAATAGCTTCTCATATCAGTGAAAACCTTGGGTTTCAGTGAATTGAAATTGAGGTTTGCAATCTGTTTGTCCAGATTGTTCCTGTTGTCGATGTTTTCGGTGTAGCGGCTGATTCGAAGGGCTTTCTTGAGCTCGGATTCGAAATCTACGTCCTGTCTCTTGTAACCGGGAGTATCCTGGTTGGCAATGTTGTTGGAAATAGCCTCGTGTCTGGCCCATGCACCGTCTGCCGCCTTGTCCAACAGGTTGATGTAATTAAATACGCCGGATGAAAACATAAACTTCTCCTTTTAGTCTTACATTAAACCTATCATATTCATTATATGATATTTCAGAAAAAACACAAGATGTTTTTATCAACTCACAAAAAAAATCAATATCTTGGGGTTTGACCTTTTTTGCCAATAATGGGAGATGTATATAATATATCGGATAAAAAAAGGACTTATTGAGGCTTACTCAATAAATCCTTTTATCTTTCTTATCTGTCAATCTTCCATTACGACATCAAATTTTAATAAAATCTAATTACTTCTTGATGTTCTGTTTCTTAAGCTCGGCAATCTCATCGAATACAACATCGTTAAGAACCTTGATGTAGGTTCCCTTCATACCTGAAGATCTTGACTCGATTACGCCTGCACTCTCAAACTTACGAAGAGCGTTAACAATAACAGAACGTGTGATTCCGACTCTGTCGGCAATCTTGGAGGCTACAAGGATGCCCTCCATTCCGTTTAATTCGTCAAAGATATGGGTGATTGCTTCCATCTCTGAGAATGAAAGGGTATTGATAGCGGATTTAACCACATCAACTTTTCTCTTCTCCTCAGCGCTCTCTTCATTGACAGCTCTGAGCATTTCAAGACCCACAACAGTGGTTCCGTACTCGGAGAGAATAATATCGTCAATATCATACTGCTCACCCTGCTTATAGATGAACAAGGTTCCAAGTCTCTCACCGGCAATCTCGATGGGGGTGATGATAGCCTGGTATGCGTTTATGCTGTCTCCCTCAAAACCAAGAGTCTCAAGGTTAACATTCTCCTTTGTGGAGAGAATAGCCAAAAGGCGCTCGTTAAGCATTCCGTCAACAAAGCCTCCTACCTGATCGTCAAGGAGCTGAGTGATGGTGGCAATCCCTTCAACTTCGCCGACACCGAGCACTTTACCTTTTTTGCTGATAACCAAAATGTTAGAGTTGAGAATTTCCCTCATAACACGGCAAATATCGTTAAAAACGACTTTGCTTGAATTGTTGTTGTGTAAAAGTTTCCCTATTTTTCTTGTCTTGTCAAGCAGCTGTACACTACTCATATCTCCGCCTCCTTATTACTTGTATGCGTTTGCATTTCGGTAAAGGTATCCCCCTGAATCCATAACCGAGTATTGACATAGTAACACAAAATTGGTCTTGTTGCAACACATTTTGCTAAATTTTTAGACTATTTCTATTTTTTATTCAATTATACCAATACATTTTCTGTCTATTTGGTAATTATTCCGATTTAGCACCTGCGGGTTTGGTCCAGGACATGAAATCGCACTCGGGAGCGCCGATACAACCGTAGTATCTGCGGCCTTTTCTCGTTTTTTTGATAACAATGTCTTTTCCGCATTTAGGACATGCTATACCGGTTTTTTCAAAGTAGGGCTTGGTAAATCTGCACTCGGGGAAACCGGGACAAGCCAGGAATTTACCGTGGGGGCCGTACTTGTATACCATTTTTCTGCCACACACTTCACAGACTTCGTCTGATTCTTCGTCGGCAATTTTTACACTTTCAAGTTCCTTCTCTGCCTTCTTAACAGCCTCATCAAGATCAGGATAGAAGTTGCTTACAACTCCCTTCCACTTAACGTTTCCGTCTCCGATTCCGTCAAGAAGCATCTCCATATTTGCTGTGAAATTCACATCAACGATGGAAGGGAACTCATCTTTCATGATTTTATTGACAACTTCACCAAGTTCTGTGGTGTAAATGTTTCTGCCTTCCTTGGTTACGTAATGTCTTGCAAGAATTGTTGTGATAGTAGGTGCATATGTACTGGGTCTTCCGATTCCCAGTTCCTCAAGAGTCTTTACAAGGCTTGCCTCTGTAAAATGTGCAGGGGGCTGTGTAAAGTGCTGCTTGGAATCATACTCCTTAAGAGTAAGTTTGGTATCCTTGTCAATTGTTTTGCTTAAGGTGTTTGTCTCCTCCTTGTCATCCTCGGAAACATACACTCTCATATAACCGTCAAAAATCTGCTTGGAAGCAGAGAAGCTGAATTTGTTCTCCTTCGCGGAAATCTTGACGGAAGTTGTCTCATATTTTGCCTCACTCATCTGGCTTGCTGCAAAACGCTTCCAGATAAGCTGATAAAGTCTAAGTAAATCCTTTGGCAGGTTGTCCTTCAAAGTAATGGGGTCCCTGTTAAGGTCTGTAGGTCTTATGGCCTCATGAGCGTCCTGAATCTTATGGTCGTTCTTTTTGGTGTTCTCTTTTTCGGAAAGATATTCCTCTCCGAAGTTGGCCGTAATATATTCTGCTGCAGCTTCCTTAGCCTCATCAGATACTCTGGTGGAGTCTGTACGAAGGTAAGAAATAAGACCCACTGTGCCTTCTCCCTTAATCTCAACGCCCTCGTATAGCTGCTGAGCCAGACGCATTGTCTTCTGAGTTGAGAAATTTAAAGCCTTGCTGGCCTCCTGCTGCATTGTTGATGTTGTAAAGGGAAGGGGCGGTTTCTTGCTTCTTTCGCCGACTTTGACACTGTCAACTTTAAACTCCGCTCCCTCAAGGGATTTAAGAATCTTCTTGAGCTCAGCTTCGTTCTTAATCTCACCCTTGTCCTTGCCGTTGCCGGTATATTTGGCTACAATGGCTTTCTTTGTGCCGGGCATTGTAAGAAGAGCATCCAAAGTCCAATACTCCTCGGGAACGAAAGCCGCCACCTCTTCTTCTCGATCGCAGATAAGTCTTAAGGCAACAGACTGAACTCGTCCCGCACTTAAACCTCTCTTAACCTTTGCCCAAAGCAGAGGAGATATTCTGTATCCCACCATTCTGTCAAGAATTCTTCTTGTCTGCTGAGCATCCACAAGGTTCATGTCGATGCTTCTTGCGTTCTTTAATGACTCCTTGACAGCATTCTTTGTGATTTCGTTGAAGGTGATTCGATATACCTTCTTATCCGCAAGCTTTAAAGCCTCGGTCAAATGCCATGAAATTGCTTCTCCCTCTCTATCAGGGTCAGTTGCCAGATAAATCTTGTCTGCCTTCTTGACTTCCTTTCTCAGAGCAGCAACCACGTCACCTTTTCCTCGTATTGTTATATACTTGGGCTCATAATCATGTTCAACGTCCACACCAAGCTGACTCTTTGGCAGATCTCTGACATGTCCGTTGCTGGCCATAACCTCATAGTTGGGCCCAAGGAATTTTTTGATTGTCTTCACCTTCGCAGGTGACTCCACAATAACTAAGTTTTTCGCCATATATGTTTCTTTGCCTCTTTACTTTAAAAGTCGATAACAGCACACACTATACAACATAATTCTTTGACACGCAAGACCTTTCTATTTAAAAAATATTCTTTAAATCAATTTTAAGGTCCTCTAAATACAGATTTTATAAACATTTAATAATTATTTAGAGACGTTTTATTTTTTTCCTGCCCACAACCTGTTATAATCTTCTTAAATCTTAAATTCATCGGATGTTCATCCGCTTTTTCCATTTTTGAAACAATCGAAAGGAGTTTTTATGATTGTCAAAATTAAATCCGGTGCCATGCTTGGCGTGGAGATGGTTCCCGTGGACGTAGAAGTCGACGTTTCTAACGGACTGCCCAGGTTTGAACTGGTAGGATTTGCCAGCAGCGAACTGCGGGAGGCAAAGGAAAGGGTGAAAGTTGGCCTAAACAACTCTCAATTACCCATACCCGTATCCAAAATCACAGTAAACCTTTCTCCGGCCAATTTGCCCAAATCAGGCACCTCATACGACCTTCCCATTGCAGTTGGCATACTGGCTGCCTCAGAATTCTTTGATTATGAAGCGACGGAAGACATATTTATGGCCGGAGAAGTGGGGCTTGACGGTTCTCTAAAAGGTGTCCCCGGAATACTTCCCATGGTTTCCCAGGCCAAGAAGAAAGGCCTAAAAAAGTTTCTGATTCCCTATGAGAACAAGGATGAAGCAGCTTTTGTGGAAGACATCGAAATAGTACCCTTGAAGGATTTAAAGGAAGTTTTCCTGTATCTTTCAAATCCCGGGCGATACACTTCTGAATACCTGTGCCGAGACGAAGGTGAAACGTCTGCGGTAAAACCCGGCGATTCAGGCCCACATGCTGACTTTATAGACATATACGGCCAGGAGAACGCCAAGAGGGCTGCCCTTATCAGCGCGGCAGGTTTCCACAATCTTTTGATGGTTGGTCCTCCGGGAGCAGGTAAAACCATGATTGCAAAGCGTATTTCCGGCATTCTTCCTCCTTTAACCAGGGATGAATCCTTAGAAGTTTCTTCTATATATAGTGTGGCGGGACTCTTAAAAGAGGGAAAAGGCATAATTACCGAAAGGCCCTTCATTTCTCCCCACCACTCCATGTCCGATCAGGCCTTAATTGGCGGAGGCAGAATTCCAAAGCCGGGCGCCGTGTCTCTCTCTCATCGTTCTGTCCTTTTTCTTGACGAACTCACCGAATTCAGACGCTCCACCTTAGACCTTTTAAGACAGCCCCTTGAGGACAAATGTGTAACCATAGCAAGGGCCTACGGGAATTACACTTACCCTACAAACTTTATGTTAGTGGCAGCCATGAATCCCTGCCCCTGCGGATATTTTCCGGACAGGCAAAGGTGCCACTGTTCTGAGCCCGAAATTGCCAGATATCTGTCCAAAATATCCGGTCCAATTCTGGATCGAATAGATATGACAGTGGAGGTTTCAAGGCCTCCTGTGGACACCATAGAAAAACACGGAGAAGAATCAAGCAAAGATTTGAGAGAAAAGGTGGTAAAAGCCAGAGAAATCCAGAAAATGCGGTATGCCGGAAAGCCATACGCCATGAATTCGGAACTCTATGGCGAGGACTTAAACCGTTTCTGCAGGCTTGGCAAACCCGAAAAGGACCTTATGGCCAAGGCCTTTTCCTCCCTGGGTCTTAGCATCAGGGCATACCACAAGATAATAAAGCTGGCCAGAACCATTGCCGACATAGAGGAGTCGGAGGCCATAAACGTTTCGCATCTTGAGGAGGCCATCAGTTATCGAACCATCAACAGAAAATATTGGAATTAAAGGAGAATATAAAATGGATAATTTAAGCAACGAACTGCCCTTTCACCTTTGGCTTTCAGAAGTTCATATAAAGGATGAAAGCAAAATAAAACTTCTTACTTATTTTGGAGATCCCTCCAAGCTCTTCTTTGCAAAGGATGATGAGTTAAAAGCCCTATTGGAAGTGGGATTTATAAACAATTCTGAGGCAGAGCGATTATTTGCAGCCAAGAAGCAAAGTGACATCTACTCACCCTACCTAGCCATGACCAAAAAGGGAATTCGCATTCTGCCCCTAAGTTCCCCCGAATATCCTGAAAAGCTCAGAAGTATTCCCGGACCTCCCGCCTATTTGTTTGTGGAAGGACTTCTTCCTTCCATGAGCAAGAAATACGTGGCAATAATCGGCACAAGAGTTGCCAGCAGCTATGGTCGAAAAGCCGCGGAATACTTTGGCTTTGAACTGGCCAAAAAGGGAATAGGAATCATAAGCGGAATGGCCAGAGGAATTGACGGATTGGCTCAAAGAGCAGCCCTGAGGGCCGGGGGACAAAGCTTTGGAATCCTTGGCTGTGGGGTTGATATCTGCTATCCCAATCAGAACAGAGATTTATACGATTCTTTGAAGGAAAAAGGCGGATTAATCTCCCCTTTTCCTCCGGGCACAAAGCCGCAGCCCTATCTTTTTCCGGAAAGAAACAGAATAATAAGCGGACTTTCCGACGCAGTTCTTGTGGCGGAAGCAAGATTAAAAAGCGGAAGCAAAATTACAGTGGACTTTGCTTTAGAGCAGGGGCGAGACGTTTTTGCCGTACCGGGGCGAATCACGGATCCAATGAGTACAGGCACCAATGATTTGATTAAGCAGGGGGCTTCCATTGCAGACAGCATAGATTCAATTCTTGAAGTTCTTTTGGAAGGCAGCGTTCCTGCCGGCTTAAGCCCTGCCGAGCTGACTGAAAGAAAGCTTGAAGCCCTCCGGGACGAGCTGCCGTATGAGCAGTTCGGAATAGTCAATGTACTGGAAGATATGCCCATGGGCCTTGATGAAATATACAAAGAAGCTCGGAAGGAAAACCCAAGTCTCTCTGTTTCGAGATTGCGAAGTCTTCTTACCGAGCTTTGTATCGATGGATATGTAACTGATGAGGGCGGCGGTTTCGCCAGATGCTTTTAGAGCTTCATTGCCATGGCATCCGGATCCTGTGCAAACTGTAATGCCACATCCTTGGTAATAACCTGGTTCTGATAGAGCTGGAGAATTGCCTCGTCCATGGTAATCATTCCAAGCTTTCTGTTGGTCTGCATTACGGTTGCCAGCTGATGTGCCTTACCTTCTCTGATAAGGTTACGTACTGCATGGTTTGCAATCATAACCTCAAATGCTGCACTACGTCCCTTTCCGTCAGCCTCAGGAAGGAGCTGCTGTGATACTACAGCCTCCAGTACGTTTGCGAACTGTACTCGTACCTGTGTCTGCTGGTGAGGAGGGAATACGTCTATAATACGGTCTACGGTACTTGCCGCACCGATTGTATGTAAGGTTGAAAGAACAAGGTGACCGGTCTCGGCTGCTGTAATTGCAACGGAGATGGTCTCAAAATCACGCATCTCACCTACAAGGATAACATCGGGATCTTCACGAAGCGCTGCTCTTAAAGCAGATGCATAGCTTCCTGAATCAAGTCCGATTTCTCTCTGGTTAACCATTGATTTGTTGTGAGAATGAAGGAACTCTATGGGGTCCTCCAGGGTAATAACGTGAGCCTCTCTGTTCTGGTTAATCTTATCTATGATTGCGGCAAGTGTTGTGGACTTACCACTTCCTGTAGGGCCTGTAACAAGTACAAGTCCTCTTTTCTTCTTGTACAGATCGATAACTGCCTCGGGAAGGTGCAGTTCCTCCGGTGAAGGAATTCTGGTTCCCACAAGACGGAATGCCATTGCCACAGAGCCTCTTTGCTTATAGGCATTAACTCTGTAACGACCAAGTTCGGGAATGGAGAATGACATATCGTATTCTCCTCTCTCCTCAAATATCTCTCTCTGGTTGGGCTTCATTACCTCAAGCACAATCTCAAGAGTGTTTGGAGGCAGCATCTTTGGATAGTTGTCCATTGTGATAAGCTTGCCGTCCACTCTCATTTTGGGTGGAACACCGACAGTAATGTGTACGTCAGAAGCTCCTGCTTCTTTGGCTTCTCTTAAAATTTCCTCAATCAAAACTCAAACCCCCTAAAGAATTTCAAAGATATCTGCAGATTCATACGCCTCTTCAGGCTTAAGATATCCACACTCAACAAGTGTATCTGTGTCAAAAATGTACCTGTTGTCCAAGGTCTTCATGACGTCGTTAATCCAAACATTGTTGGAAACATTGTCATCTGAAAGATCCAGAACCTTGTTGTTGTCAAAGCAAAGAATAAGCGGCCTGAAAATATCTGCTCTGTTCTCTTTGATTACAACACCCTTCTCGCCGTTGTTGAGTACCACACACACTCCCGGGAATAGAACGTTAATGGATGCCAAAAGGGCATTTACGACGGAAGGATCAAAGAAATGGTCCTCTGCCAGCATGTAGTGGAAGGCCTTAATCTCACTCTCAGGTTCCTTGTCAAGCTGCATGGCTGTGAGAGAATCATACTTGCCTGCTACTGCAAGAATCTTTGCGCCGATTGAAAACTTGGAAAGGTCTGTGTTAATATCACCTACTCTGTAGCTTTCAAGAATCGTGTGACTCTGTTCACAGATTCTTCTCACGTCAACACCATTGGGAAGTGCCTGATGAATAACACTGAAGGCATCCTTCTCAAACATGTTAAGTCTTCTGTAGCCGGCATCGTCAAGGTCATCGCAGTCTGCAATGTCATCAACCACATCAAGCTTACCCATATCATGAATAAGGGCTGCGGTAATGGTTGTAAGCTGCTCATCTACCTTTATATTCATAACGCGCGTTATCAGCGCGCAAAGAATAGCAACATTGAGAGAATGTCTGTATGTATAATTCTCTCTGCTTCGCAGATTCTGATGGAATGTAATCTTCTTATTAAGGTTAGCGTAGTTCTTGATAATCATCGAAGCGATGGTTTGAATCTTGGCTGCGCGTCCTGTCTGCTTAATCCTCTTAAGTTCCTCCTCAAGGGAAAAACTCATCATGGTCTGGAATCTTTCAAACTCCAAATCTTCCTGACTCATGGGCGGTACAGGTTCCGCAGGTTCAAGAATATAGATGCCAAGTAAGCCAAAGTTTTCGATACTGCTTATGGCCTGCTCGGTAACTTTGGAATTCCTCTCGTACAAGAGTACCCCGTTCTTATTGTATATGGGTCTGGCCAGCCTCATCCCCGTCTTGATTTCTCTGGTCTTAACAAATTTCATGTAACCCTCTTCCCTGTGCCCTATGGCACCTATGATATACAATATATAGTATACGCTTTATTTAATTAACGTACAAGTGTTTTCTTTATACTAGAACTGTGCGAAAACATAGTTTGACACATCAAGTCCTCTGTCAGTTAGGTACACTTTATCCCCGTCAGATACCAGAAGGCCCTCATTTACGCCTTTTTCCAAAACCTTGCCGTAAACCTCTTCGATATCTCTGCCAAAATATTTTACAAAATATTTTTTTGAAATACCCTCTGTAAGTCTTAATCCGAGAATCATAAACTCCTGCATCTCATCTGACCTGTTCAGTGTCTCCTCCTCCACATATTCCGCCACTCCTCCGGCCTCGTTGTAGGCCACAAACTCAGAGGTGTTTTTAAATCTTCTGTTGCCTATAAGGGATGCGGCTCCAAGACCAAGGCCAAGATAATCTCCCCTTCTCCAATAGACTTTGTTGTGCCTGCACTCATGGCCCTCTTTTGAGTAGTTGGAAATCTCATATCGATGATAGCCCTTTTGGGCCAGCACTTCCTTGGTCAAAACGTAAAGTTCTCTGTCTAACTCCTCATGATCCTCATCGGTAATAAGATATTTGTAATCTTCATAGAAAGCGGTTCCCGGCTCAATAATGAGACTGTACGCTGAGATATGCTCAGGATTAAGAGCACAGACTTCATTGAGGGTATAAAGATAATCCTCCTTCTTCTGACCGGGCAAAGCCGAGATTAAATCTACATTTATATCGTCGAATCCGGCCTCTCTTGCAGCCTCGAAGGTGACCTTGAAATCCTTGTAGGTGTGAATCCTGCCAAGAAGCTTTAACTCCTTATCAACAGCCGACTGTAAACCTATGCTTAATCTGTTTATTCCCAGATTTCTGTAGGCTTCGAAGGTTGACTTGTCCCACACTGTTCCCGGGTTTACTTCAATGGAGATTTCGCAGTTTTTTGCCAGATTATATGAGGATTTAATTTTTGCAAAAAGCCTCGTAAGCTCCTCTACAGTAAGGATTGAAGGCGTTCCGCCGCCGAAGAAAATGCTTATGACTTCCCTGTCCTTGTAATCCTCGCTTCTTGCCTCAATCTCGTAACCTAAGGCAAGCAAATACTGCTCCCGGGCAGCATTTGTCGCGGGAGCAGATAAAAAATCGCAGTATAAGCACTTCTTTACACAAAAAGGAATATGTATATAGAGACTTAATTCTTTCATTGTTTATACCTAGTTTTCGTCAAGTTTGAGAACGCTCATGAAGGCCTTCTGAGGTACTTCTACGCTGCCGATCTGGCGCATACGTTTCTTACCCTCTTTCTGTTTCTCCAAAAGCTTCTTCTTACGGGTAATATCACCGCCATAGCACTTTGCAAGCACATCCTTACGCATGGCTTTGACTGTTTCTCTGGCGATAACCTTGCCGCCGATGGCCGCCTGAATCGGAATCTCAAAGAGGTGTCTCGGGATCTCATCCTTGAGTCTCTCGCACATTCTTCTGCCCCTCTCGTAGGCCGAATCAGCATGCACGATGAAGGAGAGAGCATCCACCTCTTCCTTATTGATAAGAATATCAAGCTTAACAAGCTTTGACTCCTCGTAGCCCTTGATGTCATAGTCAAAGGATGCATAACCCTTGGAGCGGGATTTGAGAGCATCAAAGAAATCGTAGATGATTTCATTTAGGGGAAGCTCGTATTTAAGAAGAGCTCTTGTGGACTCAATGTACTCCATTCCAAGGTACTTGCCGCGTCTTTCCTGGCAAAGCTCCATAATAGGCCCGATGAAATCAACGGTAACCATGATCTCCGCATTTACAATGGGCTCTTCCATGTAAGCAATCTCCGCGGGATCCGGCAGGTTTGAAGGGTTGGTAAGTTCAATTACCTCTCCGTTTTGCTTATGCACCTTATAGATAACACCCGGTGCGGTGGTGACTAAATCAAGATTATATTCTCTCTCAAGCCTCTCCTGAATAATCTCAAGGTGGAGAAGTCCAAGGAAACCGCATCTGAAACCAAAGCCAAGGGCTATGGATGTCTCAGGCTCGTATTGCAGAGATGCGTCGTTAAGCTGCAGCTTCTCCAAGGCGTCCCTAAGGTCAGGGTACTTGGCTCCGTCTGCAGGATACATTCCGCAATAAACCATGGAATGAACCTTCTTATATCCTGGCAAAGGCTCCGCGCAGGGATTCTGGGAATTGGTGATGGTATCTCCCACTGCAGTGTCCTTAACATTCTTAATTGAAGCTGTGATGTAACCAACCATTCCGGCGGAAAGCTCGTCGCAGGGAATGAACTGGCCTGCGCCAAAATATCCTACTTCCACTACCTCTGCGGTGGCACCTGTGGCCATCATCTTAATGGGTGTACCCTTCTTGACGGTACCCTCCATCATTCTCACAAATACAATTACACCCTTATATGAATCATAAAGGGAGTCAAAAATAAGTGCCTGAAGAGGGGCATTGGGATCCCCCTTGGGCGCGGGAATCTTCTGAACGATTGCCTCAAGCACATCCTCTATTCCGATGCCATTCTTGGCCGAAATAAGGGGTGCGTCCTGGGCTTCAATACCTATAACATCCTCAATCTCGTCAATAACTCTCTGAGGCTCGGCACTTGGAAGGTCAATCTTATTGATAACCGGGAACACATCAAGGTTATGGTCCAATGCAAGATATACGTTTGCAAGGGTCTGTGCCTCGATTCCCTGAGCCGCATCAACCACAAGAATAGCTCCGTCGCAGGCTGCAAGGCTTCTTGATACCTCGTAGTTAAAGTCTACATGGCCGGGGGTATCAATAAGGTTAAAAACGTACTCCTCTCCATCCTTGGCTTTATAGATTGTACGAACAGCCTGGGACTTGATTGTGATACCACGTTCCCTCTCAAGATCCATGTTATCAAGAACCTGCTCCTGCATCTCTCTTGATGTAAGAAGGCCCGTCTTCTCTATTATTCTGTCTGCGAGAGTGGATTTACCATGATCGATATGGGCCACTATGCAGAAATTTCTGATTTTACTCTGATCTGTCATGTTTATTTCCTTAAAAAAATGGACTTCGTAATCGAAGTCCATTTTATCAAAACCTATTAACTTAGGCAATAGCTAAGCCAAGGAAGCACCGAGACTCTTACATTCATCAAGAACATCGGGTGTAGGCGCATTGTTGGCCATTACGGCATCGCAGGAAAGACGGGCACCTGCTGCATTGCATCTGTCCTCCCAGTCTCTCATCCACTGGCCGTCTCCCCAGCCGTAGGAACCAAAGAGCGCAATTTTCTTGCCTGAAAGAGCTCCTTCAACTTCTGTGAACATGGGCTCAAACTCAGATTCCTCCAAAACTTCGGCGCCCATTGCGGGACATCCGAAAGCAATTGCGTCAAAATCTGCCACCATATCGGCACTGAAGCTTGAAGGTCCGAATACGCAAACGTCTGCGTCTCTTCCCTTTGCACCTTCCTCAACTGCTGCAGCCATTGCTGCTGTATTTCCTGTGCCACTCCAATATACTATAGCTACTTTACTCATTATAGCTTCCCTCCTTGAAATTAATTTGTTTTAAGAATTACTTCTTCACGTGAAATGCATTCATTCCGGGATATACCGCAGAATCCCCAAGCTGCTCTTCGATGCGGAGAAGCTGGTTGTATTTTGCCACACGTTCTGAACGGCTGGGCGCACCGGTCTTAATCTGACAGGTGTTTAATGCTACTGCAAGATCTGCAATCGTTGTGTCAGCGGTCTCGCCTGAACGGTGGGATGAAATTGCGGTATAGCCTGCATTGTGAGCCATCTTGATAGCCTCAAGTGTCTCAGATACGGAACCGATTTGGTTAAGCTTAATAAGAATTGAATTGCCGGCTCCAAGAGCAATACCCTTGCTAAGGCGCTCTGTGTTTGTAACGAAGAGGTCGTCGCCCACAAGCTGAACCTTGTTACCAATCTTCGCTGTCATTCTCTGCCAGCCTTCCCAGTCCTCTTCATCAAGGCCATCCTCAATGGAGATAATGGGATATTTATCAACGAGCTTCTCCCAGTGAGCAATAAGCTCATCTGAAGTGAATTCCTTGCCGGATTTGGGCTGCTTGTAGAAGCCTTTGCCCTTCTCGCTCTTCCACTCTGATGAAGCTGCATCCATGGCAATCATGAAGTCCTTTCCGGGCTCGAAGCCTGCAACCTTGATAGCCTCAAGAATCTTCTCGATGGCATCCTCATCGCTGGTAAGTTTATTGGGGGCAAAACCGCCTTCATCTCCAACTGCGGTAACATCTCCCATATCCTTAATGAGTTTCTTGAGGTTATGGAATACCTCAGCGCACCAGCGAAGGCCTTCCTTGAAGGAAGGAGCACCAACGGGCATAATCATGAATTCCTGAGTATCTACTGCGCTGTCGGCGTGAGCTCCGCCGTTAAGGATGTTCATCATGGGAACGGGTAAACGGTTGCCGGATACGCCACCAAGGAATCTGTAAAGGGGAATTCCCTGGGACTTTGCAGCTGCTCTTGCCGCTGCGATTGAAACTGCAAGAATGGCGTTGGCACCAAGCTTTGATTTGTCCTTGGTTCCGTCAGCCTTAATCATTGCGGCATCAACTGCGTATGTATCAGATGCGTCAATTCCCTTAACTGCATCGTTGATAACGGTATTGATATTGTTGACAGCCTTGGTAACGCCCTTGCCAAGATATCTTGACTTATCACCGTCACGAAGCTCCAGTGCCTCAAACTCACCTGTGGAGGCGCCACTGGGAGCTGTACCTGCTGCAACGGTTCCGTCTGCCAAATATACTTCAGCTTCAACTGTCGGATTTCCTCTGGAATCAAGGATTTCTCTTCCGACAACTTTTTCGATTGTCATATTACTCATGAAATCTTTCTCCTTTTCTTATTCTGTTCAAACCAAAACTCCCCCTTTCGCAGCCGGGCTGAGGCATAATTCGAAAAGGGGGAATTACATGATTTATTCGTAGTTGGCCTCGGCTAACTGATAACTATTTTAACTATATTCACCCTACATGTCAATAGGTTTTTGAATTAAAATAAAAAAAGCGGGTAACCCTTGGAAAATCAAGGATTACCCGTTATATACTCTATGATTCTGTTTCCAAAAATTCTGCCGCATCATCAGGAATATCATCAAGTTCCGTATCGGAACCTGTGTCGATATCGAGAGGCTGCTTTTTGAACATAACATCATACATTACAGGAATGATGAAGAGTGTCATAAGGGTTGCATATGCAAGACCTCCCGCAATAACCAAAGCCATGCCTCGGCTGAGCTGTGCGCCCATGTCGTCTCCTATAATAAGGTTAGACTCGGCAAGAATAGTTGTAAGGGCTGTCATAAGGATAGGACGCATTCTGGTTTTACCTGCCGCAATAAGAGCTTTATGCCTGTCAAGGCCTCCCTTTCGCAGCTGGTTGGTGTAGTCTACAAACACAATACCGTTGTTAACAACAGTACCCATCAAAACTATGAGTCCCATGATTGCTATAACTGAGAGGTTCTCTCTTGTCACAAAGAGTGAAAGGAAACCGCCGGTGAAAGCAAGGGGTACGGTAAGGAGCACGATGAAAGGACTTAATAAGCTCTGGAACTGGGCTACCATTACTAGGTAAACCATTAGAAGTCCTAAGCCTGCAACAAGTGCCATCTGCTCTACCATCTGAATTACCGTGTCATACTCACCGCTCATTTCAACGGAGTATCCTCCGGGAACCTCATATGCATCAAGCAAAGGCTCCAATTCTCTTGTCAAAAGAGTGATATTATATCCTTCCTCAACGTTGGCAGTGACTGTCATATATCTGGACTGATTCTTACGATCGATTCTTGTAACGCCATCCTTGATTTCGACAGTTGCAAATTCACCGAGCTTATGCTCCTCCGTAACAGTGTCGTTATCATCGTCTGTTACCTGAACATCAAAGGTATAATCCAAAAGGTTCTCCTTGGTTAAGGGCTCAAGCTCATTAACCACCTTGATATCCATATCAATTCCGTCAACGGTAATGGTTACCGCACTCTTCTCATTGGTAAGCTTATCGTTTATTGCCTGATATATCTGAACAACGCTTAAGCCCTTACTCATGGCTGCGTTCTTATCGATGTTAAGGTGCAAAATCTTATCCGCATCCTCCTCACCATTTGAGATATCAGAATATCCCTCGATGGAGTCTACAATCTCCATAATGTCTCTGGTTATGGACTTTAGGGTATCCAAATCCTCACCATAAACGTTAATGCTAAGACCTGAACCTCCTGTAAGACCATCCATCTCGGATGAGGCTGTATCCAGGGTAAAATCTATATCCATGTCCGCCACGGAATCTTCAATATCCTTCATGATCTTTCTGATTTCCGCATCTCCGGCGTTCTCATTTTCCGTAAGCATCATAAAGGACATGGTTCTGAAGTTCTCCGGGTTGCTTGCCAGCTGAGATACCATAAGTGTCTGATCTCCGCCGTTCATAACACCAATTGAGCCGATACCCTCAACCTTCAAAAGTCTTTCAATAACTTCATCGGTGGTGGCATAAGCCTCTTCTTTAGTGGTGTCCTCCGAGTACTTAAGGGTTCCCTCAATCTGGTTCATGGTCATATCGGGAATTACCACAATACCCATTCTGAGTACAAGGAAAATGGATAATCCCAAAAGGCCAACAGCCGCAAGGATAGGCACTGCCTTTACCTTAAGACACCATGCAAGAGCCTTTCCGTAGGCATCAAGGACTTTGTCAAATAACGGGTGTTCTTTTGCCTTTGCATTCTTAAGAACAGTGGAACTTGCCGCAGGCACAACCGTCATGGCTATGGCAAGGGATGCCAACAGACAGAACACAATGGTCATTGCCATAGGGCCCATCAGGTCTCTTACAAGACCGGATGTATAAATCATAGGTAAAAATACACATGCTGTGGTAAGAGTTGAAGCCACAATAGCTCCCGCAACCTGTCTTGTACCCTGAACCGCTGCTCTGGGCGCTGCAATACCCTTACTTCGCAATCTGTATATATTCTCAATAACAACTATGGAGTTATCAACCAGCATACCGATTCCCAGAGCCAGGCCCGAAAGGGACAGCATGTTGAGTGAAATTCCGCTGAAGTACATGCAGATAAGGGCTGCAAGTACTGATAAAGGAATGCTTATCGCAACAACCAGTGTAGGCTTAACATCCTTAAGGAAGAAAGCAAGAATGATTATTGCAAGTATTGCACCTATGATCATGGACTGAAGTACGCTTCTTACAATAAGGTTAATGTAATCGCCCATGTCCACAAGCTTAACGACCTCAAGTCCCGGGAATCTTTCCATAAGTTCATCACTTGTGGCTTTAACAACCTTACTTACATCGTTGGTTCCCGCTGTGGAACTCTTAAATATGGAAAGAATAACCGAAGGCTTGTCACCAAGTCTGACGTAGCTGTCCATAGAGTTATCAATCACCGTAATGTCAGCCACATCGCCAAGTTTTACATCGCCAACGTTATGAATATTGGTTAAAACTATATCTTTAAGTTCAGAAACTTCTTCGTAGTTCTGACCTACCTTTACAAGCCATGAGTTGTCAAGCTGATCATCCACATAACCTGCAGGCATCTCAAAGTTCTGAGCGTAAATAAGACCTGTCAGAGCATCCAGAGTAAGAAGCTGATCCGCATTGGCTTTCTTCTCAGCCTCCGCACGCTGCTTCTCATACTGACGAACTGCGTCGTTGTAGTCATCCCAGCCGTCGCTTAGCTGCTCCTCTCCATCGTGAAGAGACTGCCATCCCTCGTTAATCTGCTCCTGGCCATCAGCAATCTTATCCCAACCGTCAGTAATCTGTTCCTTGGCTGAGTCGATTTGCTTCTGAGCGGAATTAAGCTGCTTCTCCGCAGATTCCATTTGGCTTTCGGATGCTTCAAGCTGCTGCTTACCAATAGTGAGCTGAGCGTCTGTGCTACCAAATTGCTCTGCAACCGCTAATTTTTTCTGTTCAAGTGCCTTATAGTTGTTCGAAATTGTGGCAATTCCCTCTTCGAGCTGCTTAACCGCATCATCCGCAGTATCAAATCCTTGTTGAGCCATATCAACAGCAGCTTGAAGGGTAGGGTTCGTCGGATCAGCTTCCAACGCTGCCTGAGCAGCTTCTAGTGCCTGTTGTGCAGAATCTCTTCCTGATGTTGCAGTAACCAGATTAGCTTGCAAGCCTGCAAGCTGTTGAGCCGCCTGGTCAGCATCCAAACTTAAGCTTGCCAATTGGCTATTCAACGCATCTCTCTGGCTGTTTAATGCATCCTGAGCTTCTGACATCTTCTTCTTGCCATCTTCAAGATCTGCCAGGCCTTGATAATAATCAGACCTGCTCTTATCAAGCTCTGCAATATTCTCATCAAGTTCCTTTTGGCCATCAACGAGATCCTGCTTGCTTTTTTCAAGATCTCCCTGGCTGTCAACCAGCTTCTTTCTGTTCTTGTTGATGGTTACCTGAGAATCCTCCAGCTGCTTCTTGGCATCGTCCAGTTGCTCCACAGCTTTGGCAAAGGTTCCGTCAAGGCTTGCAAGAATCTTGTCGTTTAATACATCAACTTTTTCCTGATTAAGTTCTACCTGAATTGTCTTGTCTACAAGACCCAGGGATGAAACAGATGCGACACCGTTTTGCTTCTCAAACTGGGGAGTGATTTCATCCTCCACAAACTGAGAAAGGGCATCCATCTCCATGCCTTCCATTCCAACAGCCAGATAAACATTGGCCATCATGTCAGTGGAAAGCTCAATTATCGAAGGAGTTCCTGCCTCCTCCGGCAAATACGGGGCCAGAGTGTTCAAGGCTCCGGAAACTTTTACCATGGCGCTGTCAAGATCCACATCATCCTGGAACTCAAGCTGCACCATTCCGTAGTTCTCATTACAGATACTGAAAACGTTTTTTACCCCATTGATAGTTCCGAGAGAGCTCTCCATGGGTTCGCATATCTGTGTCTCTATTTTCTCGGCGCTGGCACCGGGATATGTTGTCAATACCAAAAGGTATGGAAGGGATATTTCAGGCAGAAGGTCTAGCTGCATCTTCATCATGCTGACCACGCCCAGAACAATTGCAATAATTATGCCGACTAGCACAGTGAATGGTTTTTTGACACTAAACTTAAACATATTTCCTCATTTCTAGAATAACAACATACGGTTAATTCTCCCCTCCCGCAGAGTTAGCCCCTGCTTACTCCCTTGATTATACCCTTTATTAATTATTCTCGAAATGGCAAAAATAAACAATTAAAAATCTATAAACTTTTTATAAAATGTTCATTTTAGCGAAAAAGCTGACAGGTTGCACCCATCAGCTTTGCTTTCATCTATATATTCTCTTTAACAAATTTGGCCATTTGCTCACCAAGCTTCGTTTAACTATTTAGTCTTCTTCAGCATTCCTCTGAAGTCATCCACAGAGACACCTAACTGCTCCGAGGCCTGTTCATCGGTTATAACTCCCTTTGTGAATAACGATATCAACGTATCTCTCTCCCCTTCTGCTCTTCCTTCTGCTCTTCCTTCTTTTCTGCCCTTTTTAATCAGTTTCTCAGAAGCTGTTTCGTATATCTCTCCACCCATTATTCTCTTTACCTCCTCTTTCGTCTTTTGATGCTTTCTGAACACGTAACTTGTAACCTTACCAAAAGCATCCATAACGTCTATGTATTCCTGTTCTGTTATTTCCTTATTCCCCCTCATCGTAAGTGCAATCTCCTTGCAATCTTTGATGAGTTCTTGGGATATCTCAGGGCTTAGCTGATTCTTTTTAAGATCTTTCTCGTATCTTAACAGATAGAAAGGTATGAGAATAATCAGTTTTTTCCTGAATATCGTATCCATGGTATAGTCAGAAAGTCTAACCACCTGCGATTCATAAACCATGGACCTGCCATCCTGAGCCAATTCTATTCTTAAGATATCAGGCGTGTTCCTCGTACTCCTTAAATATAACACACATGACCGTGGCAGTTCTACTCTTTCCATTTGACAATTCCTTGCGGCCTGCTCAATGGCAATGTAGAAATCATACTGGAACATTCTAAGAACCATCTTACCATCTTCAGTGCTCTGACACTCAAGATGATACAAGTGTCTGCCGATTCTGTATACAGAGTCCGTCACCACCTTTCCGCCCTTTTCATAAAACTCATTTCGAAGTTGCTCAGGCTTCGTTTTTCTTGTGTACTCGGTTCCAAAGGCTTCATTTATCAGCTCAATAAAGAGATAGGGCGTCTTTTGAGCCAAAGTCCTAAAGACCGAATCGAAAACATGACTATTCAATTAACTCCTCCCATAAAACGTTTAATTAGTTTAAGTGGATTGTTCGGACGATCTGTCCGAGAATAGATTCGAATGAATCTTTTGAGAATATACCAAATTTATAAGGGAAAAATCTATTGACCGATTCTACAAAGATTTTAAGGAAAAGCTTCCCGCCACACGAATAAAGCCATCGGGAACGACGTGTTTATCGTTCTCGATGGCCTTTGTGCAATATTCTATGTGCAATTGGGGACTGTCCCAATGCCATTAAGTTAAGGATTTGCCCCTGCACAATTAAATTAGTTCTATCTAAATGGATTGATTCTCTTTTGAGAATCAGTCCATTTTTTTCAAATAAATAGAAAAAGGGCTTGACAAAGCCCTCAAAAGGTGCGGCCGCATTCGCTGATTACCACCAGCGAATGCGGCCCCTTAAATCAGAGAAAAGCTTGGCGGCAATCAATGATTTAAGGAGACACCTATGAAAGCATGTTACATTAAAAATACTCTTTTGAAAACCCTAAATTCTATGAGTTCTAATCCCGAAACTTTCGTTAAAAACCC
>FMWZ01000006.1 GCA_900103495.1 Lachnospiraceae bacterium G11
TGGCTTTAATCGTATCTTTACGACGATTATAAGCAAGGCTGGTGGCAACATAGGGATTATAGCTTCCATTTACGGTATTTCGCGATAGTTCTCTGCTTATGGAAGAAGCATTCCTACCCAATATGTCACTAATACTTCTTAGAGAATACTGTTTCTTTAAAAGTTGAAGTAGAATAATTCTTTCATCTAATGTAAAATGTGAGTACGACATAATGGACCCCTTTCGTAAAAAGTACGTGTGGTAACTTACATTTTACATCAAGAGTACATTATGTCGTATTTAATTGCTTAGAAAAACTGTGACGTGGGTGTTGCACTTCAGATGATAATCTAAGCTGTCCCCAAATTGCACGGTGCAAATCGGGGACAGTCCCCAAATTGCACATCAGCTCAAAACTGCACCTTCGCATTGACTATACCAAGGGGATTGGAAGAAAAAGGGGCAAATTTGATTAAGATTTGTTTAATTCATGCTATAATTCACTAGGAATTATTTTTTGAGGAAGGTATAGCACAATGTATATTTACGACGACAAAACAAGACTCAACGCATTTCTTGACATGCCAAAGGACGGGGCTGATAAGTGCCCGCTTTGCATTATAATTCACGGCTTCACGGGTTACGCTACAGAGACTCACATTATTGGAGTTCAGGAAGCCATGAACGAAATCGGCATCGCTACCCTTAGGGTTGAAATGTACGGCCACGGCGAAAGCGATGGAGAGTTCAGAAACCACACGCTGCACAAATGGATTTCAAATGCCATGGCAGCTTTTGACTATGTAAAGACTTTGGATTTCGTTACGGAGGTTTATCTTTGCGGCCACTCCCAGGGCGGACTCCTTTCCATGCTTGTTGCCCCTATGGAAAAAGAGGTGGTAAAGCTTCTCATTCCCTTGTCACCTGCCATCTGTATCCCCAAGGGCGCAAGAGCAGGAAACCTTCTTGGGATTCCCTTTGACCCGGATCATGTGCCCGACGAACTGGCCTGGGATGACAGAACTTTGGACGGAAAGTACATAAGAGTTGCACAGACCATCGATACAGACAGGGCTATTGCCGGATATAAGGGCAAGGTTTTGATTGTTCATGCGGACACAGACGAGGTTGTTCCCTATGAGGATTCAGTGGACGCAGCGGCAAAGTATGCCGATTGCGAGCTGGTGACAATCAAAAATGATGATCACTGCTACAATGCTCATCTTGATCAGGTGAAAGAAGCGGTTAAAGAATTTTTATTAAGACAGCGCGGGTAAGAAAACAGACAGCGAATAAGAAGCGGTATTTATGGAAACAATAAAAATCAGTGATTTAAATACAGAAGAGCTTTCGATTTTTGGCGAAACATCAGAGATTCAGCTCTACAGATACTATGAGCCGGAGCCCGGGATTTTCATTGCGGAAAGCCCCAATGTGGTGATGCGCGCCATTGAGGCGGGGCATGTGCCCTTTCGAATGTTGGTGGAAGATAAGCTTTATGACAAGGAGATTCCTCCCATAGTTTCAGAGCTTGATAGGCTCCACGGACCGGAATCCACAGCCGGCCTTACTGTCTACGTGGGAGACCACGAAACCCTAAAGGACCTTACGGGATATGCTTTGGTAAAAGGCCTCTGGTGCGCCTTTAGACGCTCACCTGTTATGGGCTTACGAGAGTTTTGCGAGGGAAAGAGACGACTTGCCGTGTTATTCGATGTGGTTAATCCCACAAATGTAGGCGCCATAGTCCGTTCTGCAGCCGCAATGGGTGTGGACGGAGTGGTTCTTACCCACGGGAGTGTGAATCCTTTATACAGAAGAGCTTCAAGAGTGAGTATGGGTACGGTTTTTCAGATTCCCTGGACCATGGCCACAAAGGATGAAAGTGAAGGGGTGAATTTGATTGGACTTCTTCATGAATTTGGCTTTGAAACAGCCGCCATGGCTTTGACTGACAAGTCAGTCGGAATAAATGACACACGTGTCAAAAACGCAGAAAAGCTTGCAATAGTGCTGGGTACAGAGGGCGACGGCTTGCCCACAGAGGTAATCGAAGCCTGCACCCACACCATAAAGATTCCAATGTACCACGGAGTGGATTCCTTAAATGTTGCCGCCGCCAGCGCAGTGGCATTCTGGGAATTGGTATAGAAACTGTTGGGCCGATGTGCAATTTGGGGCCTGTCCCCAAATTGCACCGTGCAAAACGGGGACAGGCCCCAAATTGCACATCGGCCCAAACTGCAAATACATGGTATAATAGACGCATGAGACCATCAAGAAATGAAAAAGAAAACGCAATGAGGGAAAAGCTTATTGCGGAACTTTACGAAAATCAATTTAATAAATTCGTCGGATTTGAGGTTTTGGAGCTTGGCCCCACATACAGTAAGGCCAAGGTGAAATGCTCGGAGAAAATCCAGAATCCCTACGGAAGTATCCACGGGGGAGCTTTGCTTGCCTTGGTAGACACTATGGCGGGAGCAACGGGCTGCATGAACGGCTACTATGTTACTACCGTTTCTGCAAATCTTAATTTCCTTTTGCCTGCGGTCAATACCGAATACATCTACTGCGAGTGCATGAAGCTCAAGACCGGCAAGCACATTCTGGTTTTCGATATCAGAATAACTGACGATGAAGGAAATCTTCTCGATAGCGGAGAGTTCTCGTTTTTTGCCAGCAAAACTCCGCTTCTTGACAATCCAAAGATATACTAGCAAAAAATGCTATATGGGAGGGTAAAATGGCTATACTCGGATTTTATGTGTTATCAATCATTTGTTTTCTGGGAGTTGTCTTTCAGGCTATATTCATTGCGGTGGAGCACAAAGAAAAATATGTTCCGGCAGTGATTTTCAAGGGCCTGGCATCCTGTTGCTTTGTGATTATGGGATTCCTTGGGTATAAAAACGCCCAGAATGGAGACTTTGCCAGACTGGTACTCCTTGGCCTGATATTCGGAGCTTTGGGAGATATACTTCTGAATCTGAGATTTGTATTCGCTAAGAAGGGGCAGCTGATTTTTCTAATAGGAATAGCAGCATTCCTGACGGGACATATCCTTTATCTTGCAGCGCTGATTCCCCTGTCATCGAGCCTGCTTGTTTCGGTTATCGCAGGCGTGGTGCTGGCAGCGATTCTTCTCGCCATCATCTTCAAGAAGTTTGAGGTTAAGATTGCTTTCAAAATCTTCGGTATCTTCTATATCGGTGCCATTGCCATAATGACGGTGGTTGCCATCGGAAACCTCATCGCATTGCAGGATACCAACAGAATTCTTTATGCAGTTGGTGCCGTGGCATTCCTGATTTCAGACGTGGTGCTGATTTTCAATACCTTCGGATCCGAAACCAAGTTTTCCATGAGAATCACAAACCTGGCGTTCTACTATGTGGGCCAGCTGTTAATTGCATTTTCATTATTTTTCATATAGAGCAAAATAATGTGCAGTTTGGGGCCTGTCCCCAAATTGCACCGTGCAGAATGGGGACAGGCCCAAATTGCACATAATGAGGAGAAATGCCATGTTTTACGTACCTGATGGCACTGAGCGTGCCGGATTTTATGAATGTGAGGATTGCGGAACCCGCTTTCTGGATATAAGAATTGCCCCGAGGATTACCTGCCCATATTGCGGGGAGGAGCCGGATATGGAGATTGGACCTGACGATGAGATGCCTTCTGCATCAGAGGCGGCCAAACTTATCCAGATGGTTGAAGGAGAAGATGTGGAAAAATACGATGTTCTTCTAAGTCTCGCCATCACCGGCGGAGACTACGAGTGGATATAGGGGGAAATATACTATGAAGAAGAAATTATTAAAGTTCACCGGATTATTTATCACGTTTATCATGGTGATGTGGTTTGCGGGATGCGGCAATAAAACCGCCGAGACCTCAGAAACCAACCCCGGGGACAACCAAACCGCGGAAACCTCCGCCGGGACTGAGACCGAGACGCTCACAGAGGAACCGGCAAAAGAGCCGGAACACATTGAAACCTACGCCCTTACCCAGGGCTATAACGGAGACCTCATATACATCATTGACTCCGAGGGCAACAAGCTAAAAACCATCGACAGGGCGGATATAGCAAAGAATGTTCCGGATAATGAGAAGGAGCAGTATCGTTTTGCCTCAGAGGAAACCTACATGAGATGCACTCTGGCTGCCGAAGGCGACGGATTCCTTTTCTTCAGCGACACCGTTCCCGGTGAGGACAGCGACCAATATGAACATTCTGTTTTTGCGGTAAAAGAAGATGACTTAAAAATCTACCCTATCGCAAAGATTCCCAATGAGCACTATGTTATTTCAACAGATTACTACGAAGGGGCCCTGTTTGTGGACTTCAGTTTTGGCTACGGAGAGAACAATGAGTATCTTGGAGTAGGCGAGAAGAAGTTTGTTTATGATGAGAACACTGACGTTTTTACCGAAAAGGATTCCGAGTATAACGGAGTCTTCGAGTCGGCGAAAGTTATGGGTGTCAGATTAAACGGAACCACCAGAGTTATGGGATACAGCCAGGACTCCTTCACCCGCACCATGCATGAGTGCGGCTTCATCCTCGGAAGCACCGACAACGGCTATGCGATGGTGGATGACAGGGGTGCGGTTACCCCTTTGGTGAATTTCGAAGAAGGCTACATCAACATGTACAGCAAGGGCCACATGTTTTTCATAAATTCAAGCTACGACACAGGAGTGGCCGAGGCTTTTATCTATGATGTGGACGGAAAGGCCCTGAACCAGATTTCCGACGACTGGAGCCTGATTCAGTCCATCGGCCGAAACGGAAACGATTATTATTACTACACTCAGGACGAGGAAAGTTACGGAATAAAGATAAACCACGTGTTTAAGTACAATGCGGAGTCAGGGCTCACCACGGCCCTTTACGAGGCAAAGAGCATCCCTGGGGTCAGCATTCAGCCGGGCGTTGAGGACTTCCAGCTTTGCGGCGATAAGATGTACGCCATTTGCTACGACGACGGCGCCACCAAGTGGATGCGAATCGACAGCAGCAACGGTGTGGCGACCTACACCGACATCGACTGCCCCGTTTCCACCGTCGATATCTTTAATTATGGTAAAATCAGCTCAACCTCCATAGTGGACACCTGCCCCAATTGCGGCACCCCTTTGGTAAAAATATATGCGGAGCGCTTTGAACTTGACAGCAAGTACTCAAAGAACGCAGACAAGATAAATGAGACCCTTAAGGATGTTCAGGACAGGGAGCTTTCTTATAGCACCGACGGCGATGACTACTATGGATCCGATTGTACGGAACATCAGGAGCATCCCACCTGGTACACCATTACCGACGACTACACCGTGTCAGCCGTAAAAATCATCAATGATAAGTACCTTGCCGTGGACATGGGCGGTTACTGGTATGGAGGCGGCGCTCACGGTATGCCCATGCGTGATCAGCACCTGTTTGACCTTGAAACCGGTGAGGAAAAAACGCTCGAAGATTTCTACACCATGACTAACGAGGACTTTAAAGCCCTTGTGGCATACAAGACCAAAGAGGACTTCCTCAAATATGAAAACGGCGAATCGCCTTATTTTGCAGCTGATGCAGATACTGTATTCAATGACGCATATGAATATGCAGAGCTTGACAGAGGTACCGTAGATTTTGCCGAGGATGGCATATATTATTACTATCCTCCCTACGAGATGGGCCCCTATGCCGCAGGATATATCGATGTTTTCATTTCCTATGAAGAGTTGCTGGGAAGGGAAGAGTTGTAAAGGAAGTGAGGGGGGCCGTCTTCTTGCGGGGTTTTGCTTGATTTTTTGGGGGGCTTCTTGCGGGGGTCTTGCGGGATTGGGGGGATTCTTGCGGGGGTCTCGAGCATTCCCTGCTTCGGTTGCCGCGAAGTACTACTTAAATGCTGAAACGGCGGATTTGTTAGTACGGTTTTGCTGATGGGTACTACTGAAATTTCAGAAATGCTGAATTCATTAGTACAGCATCGGCGGTGGGTACTACTGAAATATCGGAAACGGCAGATTCATTAGTACAGTTTCGCCGTGCTGGACTACTGAAATGCAGGAATGTTGAATTCATTAGTACAACCCTGACGGCGCGTACTACTCAAATTATAAGGATGTTGAATTCATTAGTATGATTTTCAACGTAGCGGACTACTGAAATGTAGAATTATTGAATTCATTAGTACAACCTCGACGGCGCGTACTACTGAAATGCAGAAATGTAAAATTCTATAGTATGACTTCGCTGAAAACTGCAGGACGTAGTGATTAGCAAGAAATGTAAAACCCCAAAAGGACTTGGTGAGTTCCTATGTTTGTGAGAAAACGGGCAATAGCAATTCTGGGAATATCTGCTCTAATTATCTCGGGCTGTGGTGCGAGCTCTGAAAGTGCACTTATTTCCAATCCAGGTTCTAACGGCAGCATTGGCGGACAGTATATCAGTGAGCAAAATAGTGCAGAGAACCTTTCTGTAAACAACGAGCCTCAGGATGTAATTCCTGAGGCTTATTATAGTGACGATGAAAGAATTGCCAAGCTGGCAGCTGCCATGTATAACGGCGGAGAATTTGAGGGAAGCGAGACCGGAGGAAGCTTCAGGACACCATCCGCATCAAACTCCACGCCTTCGGGAACATCCTCCACTGCAGGAGGATCGACATCCACTCCATCTCCATCCCCTACACCGGCCGGCACTGCCACACCCACACCGACAGGTACGGGTACACCAACACCGACTCCCTCTGGTACGGCTACACCGACACCAACTCCCAGGCCAACACCCTCAGGGAACCCTAAACCCAACACAGACATTGCTCCCATGGAAGTGATATTCTACGACATCGGACAGGGGGATTGTACTTTGGTAAAATGCGACGGTCACTCCTTGTTAATTGACTGCGGCGAAACCACCAAAGGCTCAGAGGTTCGACTGAAATTATTACAGAAGCAAAATGTTGAGAACCTGGATTTTCTGATGCTTACACACCCTGATTCAGACCATATCGGCGGTGCAGCTTCAGTTATCGATAACGTGAAGATAGATGCCATCTGGATGAGTGACTTCGTTAAGACCAACGATGTTTACACCAGGCTAATGGATACAATAAGGCGAAAAGATGTGTATTATTACACTCCCAAGCCGGGCAATGAGTATTATCTTGGGGATGCCGTGATTAAGGTAATTGCACCCAATAATACATACGATAATCCCAATGATTCTTCTATAGGAATCATAATTGAACACGGAGAAAACCGCTTCCTCTTCGCAGGGGATGCGACCACAAATGCCGAAGCAGACATAATAAAGAACGGAATGGATATTTCTGCCGACGTATATAAAGTTAACCATCATGGAAGCGCGTCATCTACTTCTCAGGCCTTCCTTGATGCGGTTAATCCCACATATGCTGTGATCAGCTGTGGAAAGAACAACGACTATGGTCATCCTACCAAGGAAGTCCTTGATAAGCTTAAGTCAAAGAACGTAAGTGTTTTCAGGACAGATGAGCAAGGTACAGTTACGGTCACTTCCGATGGCAGTAACCTTACCTGGAGCACTGAACCCTCCACCACCTGGGCAGCTGGAACCGGAACAGCCAAGACCTACGGTGAGACAGCCTATGCCGGGGGAACGCCCACGCCCACGCCTTCTCCTACACCTGCTTCTACACCTTTCATAGTGAATAATGTAGGAGATACCGGCAATATGGACAGGTCATTGCCAACGGGAACCCCGAGCAGCTTTGAAGGAATTACAAATGAGCCCGGAGGTCAGTATGTGCTAAACACCCACACAATGAAGTTTCACTATAAAGACTGTAAAGATGTGGGTAGAATTGATGCTGAGAACAGAATCGACACCAATTTGTCCGCGTCTGATATCACAGCCAAGGGATTTTCTCCTTGTCAGCACTGTAAACCCAGGTGATAACCTGCCGTTTTTGTCATATAATTGATATCAGATTGAATTAACTTGAACAAATACACATACAACACGACATTAAGTGAAGGGAGTAAACAGATGAGGAAATACCTGGTAATCGGAGCGGGCGGAACAGGAGGCCCTACCGGAGCATATCTGGCGAAGGCCGGCAAGGACGTGACTTTTATCGTGCGAGGCGAGAATTTAAAGGCCATGAGGGAAAAAGGCTTAAAGGTTCTCCGCCCCGAGGACGAATTTACAGTAACGAACTTCAAAGCCTGCGAGTTTAAGGACTACAACGACACGCCGGACGTGATTTTTGTATGCGTAAAGGCCTATTCATTGGACGCAATTCTTCCGGATATTAAAAGGGTTGCGGGCCCGAATACAATTATCATCCCCATTCTCAACGGCTTTGGTATCGGAGAAAAGATTCAAAAGAGTATCCCAGGTTCCCTGGTTACTGACGGCTGCACTTACGTGGCAGCAGAGCTTAAGGAGCCCGGCGTTATCCAAATGAATGGCGGAATCTTCAGGGTGATTTTCGGCGTTAGAGATAAAGCCGATTTTTGCAAAGAGCTAAAGGAAATCGAGAAGGAGCTTAACGAAGCCGATATTATCGGGATTTACTCCGAGAACATCGTGAGAGATGTTTTGGTAAAATTCTCGTATGTCTCTCCTGCGGGTGCCTGCGGCTTGTACCTTAACGTCGCTGCAGGTGATATGCAAAAGCCCGGAGAATCAAGAGACCTTTTTGCGGGACTGATAGCTGAAGTAAGTGAAATCGGAAATGCCATGGGAATCGAGTTTGAAGAGGATCTTGTAGAGAGAAATTTAAAGATTATGGACAGTCTTATTCCCACTGCCACAACTTCCATGCAGCGTGACGTTATGGCGGGCAAGAAATCCGAGATGGACAGCCTTGTTTACGAGGTTGTAAGACTTGCGGATAAATATGGGGTTGAAGCACCCTTATACAGAAAGGTCGCTGCGGCGTTATAGAATTTAAAATGCGAAACTTAAAAGTAACAAACAATCACATTAAGGGAATCCTGTGCATCCTTGCGGCTGCACTTGGATTCTCTTTTATGACTTTTTTTGTAAGGATTTCGGGAGATCTGCCCACAATGCAAAAGGCGTTTTTCAGAAATGCTGTGGCAGCAGTGGTGGCATCCGTTGCCCTTCTAAGATCCCCTGAGAAGTTCAAAATCAAAAAGACAAGCTACGGAGATATAGCATTCAGGTGCATCTTTGGCACCAGCGGTTTAATCTGTAACTTCTACGCAATAGACAGGCTCGGAATAGCTGACGCAAACATGCTTAACAAGCTGTCCCCCTTCTTTGCAATTCTGCTTTCGATTCCTCTTCTTAAGGAGGTCCCCAAAGTTAGGGATATTGTGGCAACAATCATAGCTTTTATCGGAGCGCTCTTTATTATCCGTCCCGGCGGAGACATGTCGGTGGTGCCTGCCCTCATTGGCCTTTACGGAGGCTTTGGAGCCGGAACAGCCTATGTATTTGTGAGACGCCTTGGAGGCAAAGGAGAGAGAACGCCTATAATAGTTTTCTGCTTCTCAATGTTCTCATGTCTGGTGACAGCACCCTTCCTGGTCTTCAACTTTGTGCCCATGACAGGCCGGCAGTGGTTCTGTCTTGTAATGGCGGGAGTATCCGCATCCCTTGGCCAGTTCTCAATTACCACGGCATATAAATTTGCCCCTGCCAAGGAGATTTCGGTATTCGATTACACCCAGGTTATCTTCGCTGCCATACTCGGTATGCTTTTCTTAAGCGAGACTCCGTCGTACCTGAGCATTATCGGATATGTAATCATCATCGGAACCGCCGTTGTAAGGTGGTATTTGACGTTAAAGAGGGAGCGGGAAGTACAAGCTTAGAATAGTATTGACATAGCCGTACGACTATATTTATAATAGAAACATAGGAATATAGTCGAACGGCTATATTTATGCCCTCAAACCACTCATATAGCCGTACGGCTATGAAAGGAGAACCATGAAGGTTTTTGACGCAAATACATTTGGTGAAGTCATAAAAAGACAGCGAAAGAAAATGGGCTACACCCAGAAATACATATGTGAGGTCAGCGGAATCAGCGCAAGCTATATTTCTGATCTGGAGAATGGCAAAGCAACCATAGAACTGGGGAAGGCTATTCAACTGGCGAATCTTTTGGGAATCGATGTAGAACTTACAGAGAGAGGGTAGCCTATGAGAAACCTTGGAGTATATCTGGAGATAAACGGAAGTTTTTGCCATGTGGGAAATATTGTAGGCAATTCATCTGCGGATGCCTGCTTTCAATATTCAAAGGCATATTTGGAATCATCGGACAGCCATCCAATATCAATAGCTCTTCCTCTTTCCGGGGAAATCTTCTCGCCCGAGAGAACAAAGAACTTCTTTGAGGGCCTTCTCCCTGAGGGCTTTTCAAGAAGAGCGGTGGCTGATTGGATTAAAGCGGATGAAAACGACTATCTCTCCATATTGGCGATGCTTGGAAGAGAGTGCATAGGCGCCATAAAGATTGTGGAGAACGGGAATAAAGAGGAAGAAGATGGATATGAACTCCTTTCCATGGATAAGGTCAAAGAACTGGCAGCAGAGGGAGCCAGCAGATCCACACAGATTCTGATGGAAACCCACCTTTCTCTTGCAGGCGCCAGCGGTAAGGTGGGGCTGTACTACGATGAACCCTCCGGTGATTGGTACTTACCAAAGGGGAATGCTCCCAGCACGCATATTGTTAAGCAAAGCCACGTGCGTTTTTCCAAGATGGTTTTGAATGAGCAGATATGTATGCTGGCAGCAAAAGAACTTGGAATTGACGTGCCCGAAAGCTTCGTTATCAATACAGGGATAGGTGAGGATTCAGAGATTCTTTATGCAACGAAGAGATATGACAGAGATTTTACCGGCAAAGGAAAAATTGGAAAACTGGAGATCCCAAGCCGATTGCATCAGGAGGATTTTGCTCAGGCATTGGGCATCCCCGCATCAGAGAAATATGAGAAGACTAACAGCGGTTACCTTCGAAGGATGTTTGAACTGATAAGGAGAAACTGTACGGATCCCATCGCAGCTCAGAATAAGCTCTGGAGGCTTATCTGCTTTAATTATCTGATTGGGAACACAGATTGCCATATAAAGAACTATTCACTTCTTTACGGTGAGAATCTCAAACAGATTTCCTTGGCGCCTGCCTATGATATTGTGGCAACAGGTGTCTACGGCATGACAAATGAAATGAGTTTCTTCATCGGTGACGAACTGGACATCAGAAGGATGAACCGAAACACATTTGCCAATGCTTCTGGTGAAATAGGCATGACCAAGAATCAGACCCTGAAGATATTTGATGAGGTGGCAGCAGGCTTTGAATCCGCTCTTTCCAAGGCGACAGAGACTTTGATTGCTGAGGGCTTTCAAGGCGTTACCGGATTGAAGGAAAGGATACTTGAGACCGGGGGATATGGGAATGTGTAGTATGTTCCATTAATCCCTTGACATTTTAGACTGACTTCGCTATAGTACTAGATAATTAAACACCATTTAAAGGCCATGACGAAGAGGAGTAAGCATTACCCCTTAACAGAGAGAACCGCTTGAGACAATCTCAGCTGGAAGGCGGTTTGAAGGAAGGGATGCCCAAGGTAGCTTCCAAGCCGGCAGAGTGAACCGGAGCCCAAGGCTCCAATAAAAGTAGCCCTGCACGATTGATTCCCGTTAACGAATCGGACTCTGATAGGAGTCACTGAGGCAGCGCAAGCTGTGAACAAAGGTGGTACCGCGTAACATTAGATGAGACGCCCTTTGCTGACGAGAGTCGGCAGAGGGCGATTTTTTGTTTTTGGTGCAATTTGGGGACTGTCCCCAAACTGCACATAGGAAAGGAGACGAAGATGGCAAAAGAACTTGCTAAGACCTATGACCCCAAGGGCATAGAGGACAGAATTTACGAGAAGTGGCTTGAGAAGAAGTATTTCCATGCCGAGGTGGATCACAGCAAAACTCCCTTTACAATTGTGATTCCCCCGCCAAATATCACAGGACAGCTTCACATGGGCCACGCTCTTGACAATACAATGCAGGATATCCTTATCCGTTACAAGAGAATGCAGGGCTACAATGCTCTTTGGCAGCCCGGCACAGACCATGCCTCCATCGCAACAGAGGTCAAGATTATCGAGAAGCTTAAGGAAGAGGGCATCGACAAGCACGACCTTGGAAGAGAGAAATTCCTTGAGAGAGCATGGGAGTGGAAGAAGCAGTACGGTTCAAGAATCATCAACCAGCTTAAGAAGATGGGTTCATCCTGCGACTGGGACAGAGAGCGTTTCACCATGGATGAGGGCTGTAACAGAGCTGTTACCGAAGTTTTCTGCAAGATGCATGAGAAAGGCTGGATTTACAAGGGCGCAAGAATCATCAACTGGTGTCCTGTTTGTAACACCTCCATTTCCGATGCCGAGGTTGAATACGAGGATCAGGCAGGCCACTTCTGGCACATCAAGTATCCTCTTTTTGACGAGAACGGAGAGGTTAGCAAGACTGAGTTTCTGGAGTTTGCAACAACCCGTCCTGAGACAATGCTTGGCGATACCGCAGTTGCCGTAAACCCTGATGACGACAGATATAAGAACTTAATCGGAAGAGACGTATACCTTCCTTTCATCGGACGTAAGCTCCCCATTGTTGCGGACTCTTACGTTGACATGGAGTTTGGTACCGGTGTTGTTAAGATTACACCCGCTCATGACCCCAACGACTTTGAGGTAGGAAAGCGCCATAACCTTCCCATTATCAATATCATGAACGACGATGCCACCATCAACGAGAACGGCGGCAAGTTCGCAGGAATGGACCGTTATGAAGCAAGAAAGCAGATCGTTAAGGAACTTGACGAGATGGGTCTTCTTGTAAAAATCGAAGATTACTCTCATAACGTTGGTACCCATGACAGATGTAAGACCACCATTGAGCCCCTTGTAAAAGAGCAGTGGTTCGTTAAGATGGACGAGCTTATTAAGCCCGCTGTAGAAGCAGTTAAGAACGGGGACATCAAGCTCATCCCCGAGAGAATGGAGAAGACATATTACAACTGGACAGACAACATCAGAGACTGGTGTATCTCCAGACAGCTGTGGTGGGGTCACAGAATTCCCGCTTATTACTGTGACGAGTGTAAAGAGGTAATCGTTGCAAAGGAAATGCCCGACGTTTGCCCTAAGTGCGGATGCACACACTTCACACAGGATCCCGATACCCTTGATACCTGGTTCTCATCGGCTCTTTGGCCCTTCGAGACATTGGGATGGCCTGACATGACCGAGGACCTTAAGTATTTCTATCCTACAGACGTACTTGTAACCGGTTACGACATCATTTTCTTCTGGGTAATCAGAATGATTTTCTCAGGCTATGAGCAGATGGGTGAGAAGCCCTTTAAGACCGTTTTATTCCACGGCCTTGTAAGAGATTCCCAGGGTAGAAAGATGAGTAAGTCCCTTGGAAACGGTATCGATCCTTTGGAGATCATCGACCAGTACGGTGCAGACGCTCTTCGTCTCACCCTCATCACAGGTAACGCACCCGGCAACGACATGCGTTTCTACATGGAAAGAGTGGAGGCAAGCCGAAACTTCGCCAACAAGGTTTGGAACGCCTCAAGATTCATTATGATGAACATGGAGGGTAAAAACGTAAGTATCCCCGCTGAAGCTGACCTTGCACCTGTTGACAAGTGGATACTTTCCAAGTTCAATACACTGGTTAAAGATGTAACAGACAACATGGATTCCTTTGAGCTTGGTATTGCGGTTCAGAAGGTTTACGACTTCATCTGGGATGAGTTCTGTGACTGGTATATCGAGATGGTAAAACCCAGACTCTACAACTCAGACGATGCCACAAGCCAGAATGCTGCTCTTTGGACCCTTAAGACAACACTTATCGGAGCCCTTAAACTCCTTCATCCTTATATGCCTTTCATCACAGAGGAAATCTTCTGCAATCTTCAGGACGAGGAAGAGTCCATTATGATATCCGAATGGCCCAAGTTTGAGAAAGCTCAGGTTTTTGCCAAGGAAGAAAACGCAATCGAGACCATCAAGGAAGCCGTTAGAGGCATCAGAAACGTAAGAACCGAGATGAACGTTGCTCCTTCAAGAAAGGCTGCAGTATACGTAGTAAGCGACAACGAGGGCGTAAGAAATACCTTCGAAGAGGGCAAGCTTTTCTTCGCTAGCCTTGCTTATGCTTCAGATGTTTACGTTCAGACCGATAAGACAGGCATTGCTGATGACGCTGTTTCAGTAGTTATAGGCGGAGCTACAATCTACATTCCTTTTGCTGAACTCGTTGATATTTCAGCTGAGATTGAGAGACTCAACAAGGAAGCCGCAAGACTTGAAGGCGAGATTAAGAGAGCCGACGGAATGCTTAAGAATGAGAAGTTTGTATCCAAGGCTCCCGCAGCCAAAATTCAGGAAGAAAAGGACAAACTCGAGAAGTACACAAACATGCTTGCTCAGGTAAAGAATCGCTTGCAACAACTTGCAAAGTAGAACTATAATAAAGTTAGCGTAGTACGACCTGTAAACCTGTTTTAAATCGGGGTATCCAAATGGGCGAGTTTGACGTAAATCCCTCCGGTGCCAATCCCTCTGAAGAGGAGAAAACTGCTGCGGAAGTTGCCAAGGAATTAAACGACTCTTCGGCTGAAAGCGCGCAGCTTGATATGCTTCTTGAGAAGATTGCCAGTGCACAGGAGGAGATAGCTAAAAGTGAAGAAGAGGAAGTTCCCCTGTCTCCTTTGGGGGCTGATTCGTATGTCAGGATTTCCGAGGACGGAATGACTGCGTACCTTCTTCTCGGCACTCCCGAAGAGGGAGCCGACCCTTACGATATTGACGATATTATGGACTTCATCGACGAGAATGGGGTAACCTATGGCGTGGAGATGGGTCGTATTAACGGTATGCTTATTGCAGGCATGTACGACAGGGAAGAGGAGATTGCCTTCGGTACCCCCATGGTGGAGGGAAACGACGGATACTATGAGTATTTCTTCTCCCCCGACACTCATACAGGTCCCAAAGTTTTGGAGGATGGAAGCGTGGATTATCAGGCCATGCATATGCTTCAGAACGTTAAGGCAGGGGACAAGCTTGCACTTTACCATCATGCCGCCCCCGGAACCGAGGGAACGGATGTAAGAGGCAATGTAATTAAGCCTGCACCCGTCAAGGATCTTAAGCCCTTAAAGGGAATGAACATTTCCAACGAGGAAGATCCCGATGTATATGTATCCCTTATTGACGGCAAGGTTGAACTTAAGGGTGACAGAATTGATATTCAGGCCACACATGAGATAAGAGGCGATGTGGATTATCTCATGGGCAAGATTGAATTCTACGGTGACATTATTGTAAACGGAAACGTGGAATCCGGAGTCACATTAAGGGCAGGCAGAAATATAGTTATAAACGGAACCGCTGCGGGAGCTTCGCTTTTTGCAGGGGGCGATATAATAATTTCCAAAGGTGTAACAGGCAGTCAGACTGCTAAACTTTCCGCGAGAGGAAACATTTTCTCCAACTTCCTTGAGTACTGTAACGTTGATGCAGGCGGAAATGTGGAGGCCAACGCCATTCTTGACAGTCATGTGAATGCCAGCGGCAAGGTGGTTGCCACCGGAGGAAAAGGCAGAATCATCGGAGGATACGTACACGGTATGCTCGGAGTGGTTTCAGGTTCTGCCGGAAACAATACCGAGATTAAGACCATTATCCACTCGGGCTATGAGCCCAAGACCTACGAGGAGGTCGTAAGACTTACCAACGAGGAGAAGGCTCAGACCGAGAAGCTTCAGCAGGTTGTTGCCGAGATGACCGAAATCATTCAGGCAAAGGCTCAGAAGAACTGGAAGGCAAAGGCTCTTGAGACCAAGCTCCCCGAGCTTGAGGAGAGAAAGAACGCCATCTACAGGAATCTGGATACCATTCGCTCGGATATTGAGTTTTACAAAATGATACTTGAAAAGGGAAAGGGGTCCAAAATCGAGATCAAAGGACCTGTTCACGCAGGCGTCCTCATCAGTATCGAGACGTCCAATATGCCCATAGACAAAGATACCTCCTACACGAGATTCTTTAAGGCAGGCGGAAGGGTTCAGAGCGAAGTACTGGTTTTGTAGACCGAGCCTATTGATGAACTACCAGGAAACAACAGATTATCTTTTAAATATTCCCAAATTCACAGGGAAGCACACGGTGGAGGACACCAGGGCTTTTTATAAGCTTATTCTTCCCGACACATCCAAGATGAAAATCATCCATGTGGCCGGCACAAACGGTAAAGGTTCCGTTTGTGCCTATTTGCGTTCTGTTTTAAGAGCCATGGGCTACACGGTGGGTATTTTCACCTCCCCTCATCTTGTGAAGATTAACGAGAGAATCAAATATGAGGATTGTGAGATAACCGATGATGAGATGGTTACCTACTTTGAAAAAGTCAAAGCATATCTCATTCCCGGAGAGTACCATCCCTCATTTTTTGAATACTTTTTCTTCATGGCCATGCTTTATTTTGCCGACAAGAAGCCGGACTACATTATCCTTGAAACCGGTCTTGGGGGAAAGCTTGACGCCACGAATGTAATCGATGATCCTGTGGTTAACATAATAACAAGAATAGGCTATGATCACATGGCTTACCTTGGAAATACCCTTGAATCCATAGCAGGTGAAAAGGCAGGGATTTTAAGAGCGGGTGTTCCTGTTGTATATGACGCTTTGGTGGAGGAAGCGGCAGGGGTTATAGAAGCCAGGGCAAAGGAGCTTGATTGCCCATCATATCCCCTTACAAAGGCTGATTTTTCGTTAAAGGGCGTCCACAATAAAAACATTGATTTTTGTTATGTTTCTCGGTATTATAGTAGTGTTAGACTCACCCTGGGTACGGGGGCTTTGTATCAGATTGAGAACGCATCCCTGGCCTTAAAGGCTGCGGAAGTTTTGTTTGACAAATCAGAGCTCACCGAGGATATCATCAGGAAAGCAGTCAAAGAAACATATTGGAAAGCCCGCATGGATGAAGTCCTTCCGGGAGTATTCGTTGACGGAGCTCACAATGAGGACGGAATCAGGGCATTTATTGAAAGCGTATCCGCCAATTCGGGTGAAGGAAAGAGACGCTTGATTTTTGGTGTTGTGAAAGACAAGGAATACGACAAGATGGTGGAAGATATTGTAAGAAGCCGCCTCTTTGAAAGTATTGATGTGGTAACAATCGACAACCCAAGAACCGTTGTGGCGGCTGAACTTGCCGAACTTTTCAAAAAAGCGGGATACGAGGGAATCGGAGTATACGATTCCGTGAAAGAAGCTTATAAAGATGCAGAAAGCCGGAAGGAAGATGGCGATGTGATTTATATCGCAGGATCCTTGTATCTGGCAGGAGAGATATTTGATTATCTGGGACTCTGAGGAGATAAGATATGATTAATTTCGAGGAAGAATTATTGAAGTTTCATCCCAGCCTTGAAGTTGAAGAGGTTGAGGATGCCATTTATAACCAGGATTTGACAGACATGTCCGATCTTTTTGTAAAAATGGTTAAGGAAGTAACAAACGAAGAATAACGAGGACAGGCAATGAGATGTTATAATTGCGGAAGCATCCTCTCAGAGCAAAGCTTTTGTACTTCCTGCGGAGTGGATGTCACCCTATACAAGAAGATTATCATGGCCTCTAACCGTTTCTATAATGACGGACTTACCAAAGCAAACGTAAGAGATTTATCCGGGGCCATTGTTTCCTTAAGACAATCACTTAAATTTAATAAGAACAACATTGAGGCAAGAAACCTTTTGGGACTTGTCTATTTTGAGATGGGTGAAGTTTGTGCGGCTTTAAGCGAGTGGGTAATAAGCAAGAATATCCGCCCTGCCAAGAATGTTGCCAACACCTATATAGATATGGTTCAGAGCAATACATCAAAGCTTGACACCATTAACCAAAGCATCAAGAAGTATAACCAGGCTCTGGCTTACTGTCAGCAGGACTGCCTTGATTTGGCTGTGATTCAGCTCAAGAAGGTTCTTTCCATGACACCCAAGTTCATAAGAGCTCATCAGCTTCTTGCGCTTTTGTATATCAACGACGAAGAGTGGGAGAAGGCAAAGAGAGAGTGCGACAAGTGTCTTGCCATCGATAAGGGCAACACCTTAAGCCTTCGTTACCTTAAAGAAATAGACAAGATGATGATGCCTGACGAGGGCGGTGCAAAGAATCAGACCAAGACTGAGGAAGTGCACAGATACCGTTCAGACAACGAAATCATCATTCAGCCTGCCAATGTGAAGGAGCCCCGTTCAGGAATGGGCGCATCGGTTCTCTTATACATTGCTATCGGTATAGCTCTTGGTTCCCTTGCTACATTTTTCCTGATAAGACCCGGAATTATTTCTTCCGAGCAAAGCAAGTACCAGGAGGAAGTGAGAGGCTACGGAGAGCAGCTTGATGCCAAGACTGCCCAGATTACGGAGCTTACCTCACAGGTTGAGAACCTTAAGGAAGAGACTGAATCATTACACGGACAACTTGACGGATATGTAGGCGAAGGCGGAACCATCGAGTCCATCGACAAGCTTTTGACTGCAGCCACAGCATATATTGCAAATCCCAATGACATCGAGACAATTTCTCCTCTGGTTCAGGAGATTGCGAATGAGGTTGATATCGAGGCTACATCAGATGCATTTAAGGAGCTCTATTCAACCGTGCTTAAGACAGTAGGTCCCGGAATCGCAGCCCAGTTCTATGAAACCGGCTATCAGTATTTTGGAAATGACCAGTTTGAGCAGGCTATCGATGAATTAGAACAGGCAGTTTTTTACGATGAAGAGAACCTGGATGCCTTATTCCTTCTGGGAAATGCTTACAGAAGAGCGAAGAATGACGAGAAGGCGGCTGAGACATATCAGGCTGTCATCGATAAGTTCCCCGGCACTGAGAGGGCCAAGAGAGCTGAGGAATATCTGGGGGAGATTAACGGCTAATATCCCTTATTCGGAGGGTTAAATGAAGAAAAACTGGGTAAAAGCACTGATCATAATCTTAGTGACCGTAGGGCTTATGGGAGTAAGCCTTCTTGGTGTTTACTATGTTATGGACGAGAAGCAGAAGGAACTTGAGAAGCAGGTCCTTGATCTCGAGCAGGAGCTTAACACAAGATATACAGAGACAGAGCTTAACTTTAAGATTAATCAGAGCGTTGAGGAAGCAGAGGAGGACACCAGGCAGACCATGCTTAAGGATGTCAAGGAAATGCTTCTTGAAACCAACAGCTCAATTAAGGTTATAAGACATTATTATCCTGAGGATCTGGTGGTTGTAAGCGGAGGAAAATTCCATTTTCTCCCCATCAGAGACGACCTAAAGAAGCATAATTATGACGAATCCAAACTTGAATTTTCAGAGGACGGAGAAGTCACATACAACGACGGCACCGTTTCATCCATAAAGGGTGTGGACGTTTCCCAGTACCAGGGAAATATTGACTGGGATAAGGTCAAGGCTGACGGCGTTGAGTTTGCTTTCATCCGTACAGGTTACAGAGGATATAAGACAGGTAAATTTGCGGGGGATGATTTGGCCCTCGATAACATTCAAGGGGCGTATAAAGCAGGAGTAGGAGTAGGACTGTATTTCTTTTCTCAGGCCATCAATGAGAAAGAGGCCGTTGAGGAAGCCGAGTGGGTAATTGATCTTGTCAAGGACTATAGCGATATGATTACATATCCTATTGTTTTTGATTTGGAGAAGATGTCACCCGACAGTGCAAGAATGAACGCTCTCAGCGCTGAGGAGAGAACCAGGTGTGCCATTGCTTTCCTTGACAGGATAGCAGCCGAAGGCTACACACCCATGCTGTATGGAAATTTGGAGATGTTTGCGGTTTTGGCAGAGTTTGATAAGCTGGAAGCCTATGACAAGTGGTTTGCTTATTATGATGACTGCATTTATTTCCCTTATGATTTCCAGATATGGCAATACTCTGATTCAGGGTCTGTTGACGGTATACCCGGCAATGTAGACTTGGATATATGTTTTACAACTAAATACGAGTAGCGAAATCTACAGACTCGCCGAGACGGGTCAAAAGGAGGGTTATCAACAATGAATCAATCAACTACGGGGTTAGGTGTGGTCAATAAGGCTGCAAACATAATGTATACAGTCATTGCCACAGCCCTTTCTCTGGCAAACATCTATGTGCTTATCGCAGGTAATCAGACTTCGGCTATTACAATAGCGCTGACGGTGTATCTTATTATTCTCGCAGTTGTTCTTTGGGTCCTTTACAAGGGCAATCCCGATACGGAACTTATAAAACATTTCCTTGCAGTAGGCTTTGGCCTTTACTACACGGTGAACTGCTTTATCGCAAACCAGAGACTCGTGTTTGTATATGCTATTCCGTTGCTGCTTCTTCTAAGCATGTATAACGATGTGAGATTCTCCACCCTGGTATCTGTTATCTGTTCATTAGTGGCAGTTGTTCACAGCGTGTGGTATTCATACTCAACCGGCTGGGCAGCAGGAGAAGTTGACGCCATGATGATAGAAGCTGTAATTATGGTTATCTTTGCAGCATTCTCCATTGTATGCAGCAAAATTTCGACGAGAATCAATAACGAGAAAATAGATGTTATTAACGAGGCCGGTGAGAAGACAAACCAGATGCTTACTGATATCATGGACATCTCCGGCAAGATGATTGACCAGGTTAACGAGATTTCCGGAAAGATGGAGAGACTTGTTACTTCAAGCCAGGAAACACTTGAAGCAATGACTGAGGTTCAGACAGGAACCACAGATACAGCAGACAGCATCCAGAATCAGCTCTATAAGACAGAGGAGATTCAGGCTCAGATAGATAAGGTTACAGGTGCCGCAGGAAACATCGGTGACAACGTGGTGGTTACTGTTGATGCCTGCCATGAAGGCCGAGACAATATGAAACTCCTTATGGAGCAGACAGTGGTTTCCGAGAAGGCCGGAAACGACGTTATGAGTGAGGTTGAGGAACTTAAAGGAATCACTGCAAAGATGGAGAGCATTGTTGAGCTCATCAACAACGTTGCTTCACAGACCAGCCTTCTTGCCCTTAACGCTTCCATCGAGGCAGCAAGAGCAGGAGATGCAGGAAGAGGCTTTGCGGTTGTAGCTTCAGAGATTTCAAATCTTGCTTCCCAGACTCAGACAGCTACAGGAAATATTTCCTCCCTTATCGAGAGCATTTCAGGTAAGATGAACGAGGTTGTAGATGCAATCAATACTCTGGTTGAGAGCAACAAGAACCAGAATACGGCAGCAACCACAACTGAGGAAAGCTTCCAGAAGATTATAGAGAGTATCAGAGAAATCAGAACCAACTCCAATGCCCTTACAGAGATTGTTTCAACTCTTGCGGCTGCAAACGGAGAGATTGTGGAGGGTATTCAGACCATCTCCGCAATTACTGAGGAGGTTTCTGCTCACTCCACCACAACCTGTGATTCCACAAGGAATAATCAGAGTGTTGTACAGGATACTTTGGGTGTGGTTGAGGAAATGCTTGCCAACGCAGAGAAACTTAAAGCAATCCAATAACCCCATAAGTACAGCTTATGGAGAATATAAGGAATATGTATATCCTGTAATATTGAAACGCAAACGCCTGCCAAGTTATAATGATTTGGCAGGCGTATTTTATGCGAAGCTGTATATCAGAAACAAGCATTTTACTTATAGGAGTGTAGAGATGGAAAGAAGAGTAGGAACAGTATCCCGCGGTATTCGTTGTCCCATTATCAGAGAGGGTGACGATTTGGTCAAAATGACTGTAGAGAATGTCCTTGAAGCTGCAAAGAGCGAAGGCTTCGAGATTCGAGACAGAGATGTCATTGCACTTACTGAAAGCATTGTTGCCCGTTCACAGGGTAATTACGCTTCAGTTGATGATATCGCCGCAGACGTTAAGGCTAAACTCGGTGGTGAGACAGTTGGCGTTATTTTCCCGATTCTGTCCAGAAACCGTTTTGCCATCAACTTAAGAGGTATCGCTAAAGGCTGTAAGAAAATTGTCCTTATGTTAAGCTATCCTTCAGATGAAGTAGGTAATGCCCTCATTACTTACGATCAGCTTGATGAAGCAGGAATCAATCCCTACTCTGACGTCCTCACCCTTGAACAGTACAGAAAGTACTTCGGAGAGAACAAGCACGAGTTCACAGGTGTTGACTACGTTGCTTATTATTCAGACATCATTAAGGAAGCAGGTGCTGAGGTTGAGGTGATTTTTGCCAACCAGGCCAAGACAATTCTTAATTATACAGACTGCGTAATTAACTGTGATATCCACACCAGAGTACGTACCAAACGTATTCTTAAAGAGGCCGGAGCAAAGAAGGTATTCGGTCTTGACGATATTATGACATCCTCTGTTAACGGCAGCGGATACAATGAAAAGTACGGACTTCTTGGTTCCAACAAGTCCACAGAAGATAAGGTTAAACTTTTCCCCAAGGAGTGTAAGGACCTTGTTCTTGCAATCCAGAAGGAGATTCTTGATAAGACAGGCAAGCACGTTGAGGTTATGGTTTACGGCGACGGCGCCTTTAAAGATCCCCAGGGTAAGATCTGGGAGCTTGCAGACCCCGTTGTTTCCCCTGCATTTACAGACGGCCTCATCGGTACTCCCAACGAGCTTAAGCTTAAGTACCTTGCAGATAATGATTTCGCAAATCTTTCAGGCCAGGCACTTAAGGAAGCTATTGAGAAGTCCATTAAGACCAAGGATGCAAACCTTAAAGGAAACATGGCTTCCCAGGGAACAACACCCCGTCAGCTTACCGATTTGATCGGTTCCTTATGTGACCTTACATCAGGTTCCGGAGACAAGGGTACACCCGTGATTTTGATTCAGGGTTACTTTGATAACTACACAGCAGAATAAGATAAAAGGGTCCGGTTTATCGGACCCTTATTCTTTGCAAAAATAAGCACGAAAGATTTAAAAAGTCAGACTTCCATTTGGTGCGAAGTAGTGTATAATAAATAAAAAAGTTTTCGGAGGATAGCATGAAAGTTATTCATTGTGCGGACCTGCACCTTGATTCACGCCTGACTTCCGTTCTCCCACAGGAGCTTGCTAAGCAGCGCAAACGAGAATTGTTGAAGGCCTTCCTAAATATGGTTGATTACGCACGTGATAACGATGTCGAAGCCATTATTATCGCGGGCGACATGTTTGATTCCGACAGTATTCTTGTTTCTACCAGAACCGGCGTTACTAACGCCATTCTTACCAATCCCTCTATTGATTTCTATTACCTTCGCGGTAATCACGATATGGACAATGTTCTTTCCGATGAGGACGTTCCACCTGATAATCTCCATTTTTTTGATGATACTTGGACCAAATACATATTGAATTACAAAGGCGAAGGAAATATCTGCTTATATGGCGCAGAACTTAATCAGAGTAATTCAAAGCATTTATGTCTGGAATTGCAGCCTGATTCCGCCGATTTTAACATTGTTACACTCCACGGACAGCTTACGGGCTCTGTGGTAAAGGATAAGGCTGAAAATATCAATATTAAGGAGCTTAAGGACAAGGGTATAGATTACGTAGCCCTTGGACATGTTCATGCCTATAAAGAGGAGAAAATAGACGCCAGATGCACCTACTGCTATCCCGGCTGTCTTGAGGGAAGAGGATTTGATGAGTGCGGTGAGCACGGATTCGTTCTTCTTGATATAGATGAGGTTTCAAGGACCTATACCCATGAGTTCATTCCCTTTGCCATGAGGATGCTCTATGAGGAAGAACTGGACGTGACAGGTGTGTCGGGAACCTTCGAAACCATGGAGAAAATCAGGGATTTCCTGGACAACATAGCAATAGAATCCAAACACCTTGTCAGAATTGTTTTGACCGGAGAGGTCGATGTTAAATGCGAAATCGACACCGCCATGATAGAGGACAGTTTCGCTGACAGATTCTATATTTTAAAGGTTAAAGACAGTACCAGAATCAGGCTTGATCTGGATTCCTTCAAAAAAGACATGTCCTTAAGGGGAGAATTCATAAGGACAGTGGAAGAGGATGAATCCTTAAGTGATGAAGATAAAGCATCAATAATCAAAATCGGACTTCAGGGATTTGCCGGAGAGGATTTTGAATAGGTAAGGGATATGAGATTACTTAGTTGTCATATAGAAAACTTTGGAAAACTTCAAAACAGAACCTTTACCTTTGAGGAGGGCCTTAACAACATTCTCGAGGAGAACGGCTGGGGTAAGAGTACCCTTACAGCCTTTATTCGTGTAATGTTTTACGGCTTTGAGGGAGAGAGAAAGCAGGGGCTTTCAAACGAGAGGAAAAGATATGCTCCCTGGCAGGGAGGCTCCTTTGGCGGAAGCGTCCGCTTTGAAAAGGACGGCAAAGCTTACAAGGTAAGCCGTGTCTTTGGAAACAAGGAGGAGGGGGATGAAGTTTCCCTTATAGACGAGGCCACAGGTCTTGAAACCTCTGATTATGATGTGGCGAATCTTGGAGAGGAGCTCTTTGGAATAGACTCCGACTCCTTTATGAGAACAGCCTTCATTTCCCAGAACGATTGTGTATATAACGAGACAACGGAGAACATAGACAGAAAGCTTGGAAGACTGGTTGAGCAGACAGACGACAATGCGGGATATGACAGTATTGTCACAAGGCTTAAGAAGGCCATATCTGCGGCCAATTCCAGAGTTCAGAAGGACTCCTTGCATAATCTTAAAAGAAGAGCGACCGAGCTTGAAGAAGAGATTAAGCATAAGGCGGTAATAGACGGTTCCATCAATGAAGTAAGAAGACTTTCGGGAACCACCAAGGAAGAGATGGCAGATCTCGAGGAGAAAAGAGAAGGCCTTTTAGCCAGAAGAAGTATCTGTATCGCTGCCGACGAAAAGAGAATCAGAAGAGCCAGACTCCTTGAATTAAAGGAGGCTGTTCTCATGAGACAGAACAATCTCCTTAAGGCCGAAGCGAAGTTTAGCGGAAGAATACCTGAAAGAAGCGAAGTAGACGAGACCATGCAGGATGCCAGGAATCTGGCGGTCACCAGAGGTACTTTGGAGGCCTACTCCCTTACATATGAAGAGGAGGATGAACTTCAAAGGCTATATGATACCTACGGGGAATACTCCCACTTTGAATTTGAAAGGCTTTTGTTTGTAAGAGATCCTAAACCCTACAGCAAAATGGGAGTTTTTGGAATATACCTTGCCGTTTTCGGAGTCATTGCTCTTACGGCGGGAGTCGGATTTTTTGTAAATAAGACTCAGCTTTTTGGTGCTCTTGCAGGGGTTTTGGGACTGCTTTGTATTGTGGCGGGCCTTATAATCGTAGCTGTAAAGAAGAGAAGAGAGAAGATATATCTTGAAGATACCGCAAGAATTCGCGCGGACTACGAAACCTTCAAGGTATTGGAAACCAAGAAGAAAAAGTTTGACGAGGCAGATGCCAAGGCGGCAAGGCTTAACGTCAACATTGAATCCTTCTTTGAATCCATAGGAATGAAGTGCCCTGAGGATGTATCGGATGCACTTGTGCATATAAAGGAGCTTTTGGGTGCCCTTGCTGTCTGCAAGGAAGAGTTAAGCTACGCCAAGGGTGAACTTAACACATACCTTGAAAAGTATCCCGATGATGAGGAAAATACTTTAGAACCCGGCTGCGAAACCGTGGCTGAACTTGATGACAAGATTAAGGCTGTGGAGTTGGATATCTCGGAAACCCACAAGAGACTTCTTGATTACTCCAGACGTCTTGAAACTTTGAAGGGTCAGAGGGATGAGCTTGAGGAAAAGGAAGATGAGCTTTCCGAAATAAAGGACAGAGTCGAGAAGCTTTCAGAGAGAGTAAGACTTTACAATCTGACAAAGGATTACCTTACAAAGGCCAAGAACAGCTACACGGAAAGATATTTAGGCCCCATTAGAAACGGATTTAAGAAGTATTACAGCCGTCTTACGGAAACGGAAGGCGAGGAATATAACCTTGATGCCAACACCCACTTGTTTGTGGAAGCATCGGGTTTAAACAGAGACACGGGAAGCCTGAGTTTTGGATATCAGAATCTTGTGGGACTTTGCATGAGGCTTGCCCTCTTTGAGGCTATGTACGGACATGACGGCCCTTTCATTGTAATGGACGATCCCTTCGTGCATATGGATGAGGAGAAGATTAAAAAGGGAAGAGAGCTTCTTAAGCTTATTGCCGGGGATGTACAGGTTATATATCTCACCTGTCACGAGAGTCGAGCTATGTAATAATATTCACCCGCGCCCTGCATATTTTAAAAGTATACACATATTTATTCAAAAATCCTCGCGTTTTTGTATATTTTCACATTGACTAAATAGGGAGAGAAATATACAATCTCTATTAGATATAAACAAACCGCAAAAGGAGTATAAAAATGCCAAAAAGAACAGACATAAAAAAAGTATTGATTATAGGCTCCGGTCCCATTGTTATCGGCCAGGCCTGTGAGTTTGACTACTCGGGAACACAGGCATGTAAAGCCTTAAAGAAGCTGGGCTACGAGATAGTTCTGGTAAACTCGAATCCCGCTACTATAATGACAGACCCGGAGACAGCGGATATTACATATATTGAACCCCTTAATGCGGACAGACTTGAGCAGATTATTGCAAAAGAAAGACCCGATGCACTGCTTCCCAACCTTGGAGGACAGTCGGGACTTAACCTTTGTGCCGAGTTATCAAGCAAAGGCATTCTTGATAAATACAATGTAAAGGTAATCGGCGTACAGGTAGATGCCATCGAGCGAGGCGAGGATCGAATCGAGTTCAAGAAGACCATGAATTCTCTCGGAATCGAGATGGCAAGAAGTGAGGTTGCCTACAGCGTTGAAGATGCATTAAAGATTGCTGAGAAATTAAACTACCCTGTAGTTTTAAGACCTGCATACACCATGGGTGGTGCCGGCGGCGGACTTGTTTATAACCCTGATGAATTGAGAACAGTATGTGAGAGAGGCCTTCAGGCCAGCCTTGTAGGTCAGGTTCTGGTTGAGGAGAGTATCCTTGGCTGGGAGGAACTTGAGCTTGAGGTAGTAAGAGATGCGGAAGGCAACATCATCACAGTCTGCTTCATAGAAAATATTGACCCTCTCGGAGTACATACCGGAGACTCCTTCTGTTCAGCTCCCATGCTTACAATCTCTGAGGAATGCCAGAAGAGATTGCAGGAGCAGGCATACAAGATTGTTGATGCGGTTAAGGTAGTGGGCGGTACCAACGTTCAATTCGCTCACGATCCCGTAAGTGACAGAATCATTGTTATCGAGATTAACCCCCGTACATCCCGTTCATCGGCTCTTGCATCCAAGGCAACAGGCTTCCCCATTGCCCTTGTTTCCGCAATGCTTGCTTCAGGCCTTACCTTAAAGGACATCCCCTGCGGTAAGTACGGAACTCTTGACAAGTACGTTCCCGACGGCGACTACGTAGTTATCAAGTTCGCAAGATGGGCCTTCGAGAAGTTCAAAGGTGTAGAAGACAAACTTGGTACTCAGATGCGTGCCGTAGGCGAAGTAATGAGTATCGGTAAGACATATAAGGAGGCATTCCAGAAGGCTATCCGTTCCCTTGAGACCGGACGTCACGGCCTTGGACATGCCAAGAATTTCGACAAGCTTTCAAAGGAAGAATTACTGGACAAATTAAAATATCCCTCCAGTGAGAGATATTTCCTTATGTACGAGGCCTTGAGAAAAGGCGCTACCAACCAGGAAATCTTCGACCTTACAAAGGTTAAGGATTACTTCATTACCCAGATGAGAGAATTGGTTGAGGAAGAGGAGGAAATCCTTAAACATAAAGGTTCCATGCTTCCCGACGCGATGCTTATTGCTGCGAAAAAAGACGGTTTCTCCGATAAGTATCTTTCAAGACTTTTGGAGATTCCCGAAGCAGATATAAGGAACAAGAGACTTGAGCTTGGAGTAGAGGAGCACTGGGAAGGAGTTCACGTAAGCGGAACCGAGAATTCGGCATATTACTACTCCACATACAACGGAGAGGACAAGGATCCCGTTAATCCCGATGAGAAGAAGATTATGATTCTCGGCGGCGGCCCCAACAGAATCGGCCAGGGTATCGAGTTCGACTACTGTTGTGTACATGCTTCCAAAGCCCTTAAGAAACTCGGATTTAAGACCATCATCGTTAACTGTAACCCTGAGACGGTTTCAACAGACTACGATACATCAGATAAACTTTATTTTGAGCCTCTTACCCTTGAGGACGTACTCAGCATTTACAACAAGGAGAAGCCTCTTGGCGTAATCGCTCAGTTTGGTGGACAGACTCCTCTCAACCTGGCTGCAGACCTTGAGAAGAATGGAGTCAAGATCCTTGGAACTCCTCCGGCAGTAATTGATATGGCTGAGGACAGAGATATCTTCAGAGCCATGATGGACAAGCTTGGAATTCCCATGCCTGAGTCGGGAATGGCTGTAGATTCCAAAGAGGCTGTGGAGATTGCCAACCGTATTGGCTATCCCGTTATGGTAAGACCTTCCTACGTTCTCGGAGGACGTGGAATGGAAGTGGTTTACGACGACGAGACCATGGTTGAATACATGAACGCGGCTGTAGGCGTAACACCTGACAGACCCATTCTTATAGACAGATTCCTCCATCATGCAATGGAGTGTGAGGCAGATGCCATCAGTGACGGCGAGCACGCATTTGTACCTGCGGTTATGGAGCACATTGAGCTTGCAGGTGTTCACTCCGGCGACTCAGCATGCATTATCCCTTCGGCTCACATCTCACCTGAGAATCTTGAGACCATCAAGGAATACACCAAAAAGATTGCTGTTGAAATGCACGTAAGAGGACTTATGAACATGCAGTACGCCATCGAGGACGGCAAGGTATTCGTTCTTGAGGCAAACCCCAGAGCATCAAGAACAGTTCCTCTTGTATCAAAGGTATGTAACATCAGAATGGTTCCTCTGGCAACAGAAATCATTACCGAGGAGCTTACAGGAAATCCTTCACCCCTTAAGAACCTTAAGGAGCAGGTAATTCCCAACTACGGTGTTAAGGAAGCTGCATTCCCCTTCAATATGTTCCCTGAAGTTGACCCTGTATTGGGACCCGAGATGCGTTCCACAGGTGAGGTCCTTGGAATGTCACCTTCAATCGGTGAGGCATTCTACAAGGCTCAGGAAGCATTGGGATCAAAACTTCCCATGGAAGGAACAGCCCTTATTTCAGTAAACAATCCCGACAAGGCAGAGGCTTTGGAGGTTGCAAAGAAGCTTACAGCCGAAGGATTCAAGATTGTGGCTACAGAGGGTACACATCAATTCCTTAAGGAGAACGGAGTTGAGTCAACCTGTGCCAAGAAGCTTCATGAGGGAACTCCCAACGTAAGAGACATGATTCTTGACGGAGAGATTCAGCTTGTAATCAACTCCCCCATCGGAAGAAAGAGCCGCTACGATGACTCTTACCTTCGTAAAGCAGCAGTTAAGGCGAGAGTTCCTTACCTTACAACAATGGCAGCAGCCCTTGCTACCGCAGACGGAATTCATTACGTGAAGCACCATAAGGATGAAGGGGTAAAATCACTTCAGTCCTACCATAAGGAAATTCACGATAAATAAAGAGGCAATTCATGCGTACCATGGAGTTTAAAATGGAGCGCCCGGGCTTACTTAACGTTGGAGATCACGTTAAAATAGGAGAGGGTGTACTTCCAAGTAACTATTACTATATAATTGAACCATCCCTTGCCATGTCAGGAAACTTTCCATTCAGGGAAAGGCTCCTTTCCAGGGAGGGTGATGTGACGGACATCATCCAGAATGAGAGAGGTTTCTATGTAACGGTAACCTTTCCCGATGAAAAATAACAGAAAAGAGGATAAAGATATGCTTAAGAAAGTATCTACAGATAACGCACCTGCAGCTATAGGCCCTTATTCACAGGGTATTGTTTGCGGAGGATTCCTTTTTGCCAGCGGACAGATTCCCATTAATCCTGCCACAGGAAACGTTGAGGCAGAGGGTATTGAAGCTCAGGCTCATCAGGCGTGCAAGAACGTTGGAGCAATCCTTAAGGAAGCAGGCACAGATTACGCAAACGTTGTTAAGACCACATGCTTCCTTGCAGATATGGGAGATTTTGCTGCTTTTAACAAAGTTTATGAGCATTATTTCACAGAGAAACCCGCAAGAAGCTGCGTAGCAGTTAAACAGCTTCCCAAGAATGTACTTTGTGAGGTAGAGGTTATTGCCAGTGTCTAATAATATTACACTTATCGGAATGCCCGGATCCGGAAAGAGCAGCTACGGAGTTGTGGTGGCCAAGAAAATGGGCTATGGATTTGTGGATTCCGACCTGGTGATTCAGGCCAAATACGGGAAGCTTTTGTGGCAGATAATCGAGGAAAAGGGACTTGAAGGGTTCTTAGAGATTGAGGAGGAAACCAATTCGGCCATCCTTGGAGAGAACCTGGTTATTGCCCCCGGCGGAAGCGTGATTTACGGCGAGAAGGCCATGAAGCACTTTAAGGAAATCGGCAAGGTTGTTTACCTTAACCAGCCTATTGAGAATCTTTTAAAGAGTGTGGGAGATCTTGGAACGAGAGGCGTTGCCATGAAAGAGGGCCAGACCTTTGAGGATCTCTATGCCGAGAGAACGCCTCTTTACGAGAAGTACGCAGACATTGTGATTGACTGCAAAGACAAGGACGGAAGCGCCATAGTTGATGAGATTATATCTCGAATTCGTGCTTGATGAGGAAGCCCTTCATAGAGGAATCCCACGCGGCGTCCATGGATTTGTCCATAACGAAAGTATTAAAGGATGTACCGGTTACGAGAAGTAACCGGTCATTTTCATATTTGATATTAAGAACCAGAGCCTTTATAAGGGAGGAAGCCTCGTCAGTGAGGGCCTCCTTAAGGGCTCCTTTTATATATTCGGGTTTAAGTATAAGGGTGATCTTAAAGGAGAGAGGGGTGTTTTTACCCTTTATAAGAGAAACTATAAGGGGCCTGATTTCCTCCCAGGGGGTGAATTCGTAGGAAGGCTTCTCCTCTGAGCCTTCAAAGAAATCGGGATTATATCTTCCGTCAATATCCAGGGTGTTGGAGACCACCAGATTGGCTTTCTCCAAAAGGAAGATGTCGAAGGTGTCAGTCAGAAGAAGACTGTTCATGAATTGCTTTTTGTTTGTAATTTCAAAGGCTGTCATATTACGACTCCTGTGTGTTCAGCTTATTGTAGATGTATTTGCAGTACTTGCTGTAGAAGGGTGAAAGGGTGAAGCTTACATTTCCGGGCATGGTCACGGAGAATGAGGAGAGCTTAATTATGTGGGCCGCGTTAACGAAGGCTTTGCGGTTTACGGCCAGAAGATTGGGATAGTTTAGAAGCTGGCTGTGAAAATTGTCCGCAGAACAAAGGATATGCGCCCTTCGTTCCCCTGTCATGGTCAGGTCCATGAAACGCCCTTTGGATGTGGCATAGATGAATTCGGATTCGTGGATTCTGAAGCTTTTACCATTGTCTTCTCTGACTTCGATGGTGGGTTCCTTGGAAGAAAGGCAATCCTCTACAACATCGATCATCTTTGAAAGCTCATCGGCGTCGATGGGCTTATTGAGAAATTTCACTCCCTCGGGACATTCCATCTCACGGTAATTGATCTTGCCGCAGCAAAGGACGAAAATGCCACGCTTGCCGCCTTTAATAAGGGATTTGGCTATATCGATACCTGTTGTGTTTTCGGAGTTAAAGTCCAGAAAATAGACGTCGTAATCCATGGGAGTGTAAAGAAGGGAAGCGGAACTTCCGAAGGAATCTACATAAAGACCGGAAACGAGACCCCGTCTCTTGTCTCCTTCCCTTGTCAAAAGCCGTTCCATCTGCTTTCTGTCAGCTACGTTGTCATCACAAACCGCGATGTGCATCCCTTTATCCCCTTAGATTAGAGTGTTAAAAATTGAAGAGGCATGAAGTAAAGAACCAATGCCAGAATAATTTGGAGAACTAAAATTGCAGGCATACCGTACACAAAATACCAATGGCGGGTTTTGTGTCTGAAGAAATACATGCCTGCAATAGTTCCGAGGCTTCCACCAATGACGGCAATGATAAACAAGGAGGCTTCGGGAATCCTGAAGGAACGTTTCTTGGCCTTCTTCTTATCAATGCCCATCATGGCAAAACCTATAATATTTATAATTACTAAATAAACTAAAAGTATTAAAATCGGCTTCATGTCGCTAATACTTTAGCATTATTTTTGGTTTTTGGCAACTTCCTGCATCTTCATTGCACGAACTTTACATGAGAGTCCGAAGAGGTTGATAAAGCCTTCTGCATCGTGGTGGTCATAAAGGTCACCGGTTGTGAAGGAAGCGATCTTCTCATTGTAGAGTGAGTAGGGTGAAGTTGTACCGGCTTTGATGATGTTGCCCTTGTAGAGTTTGAACTTAACTTCGCCTGTTACATACTCCTGTGTAACTTCCATGAATGCCTGAATTGCTTCACGAAGAGGTGTGAACCATTTTCCTTCGTAAACGATGTCAGCAAACTTGTTGCCAAGGTCTTTCTTTAATGTATATGTGTCTCTGTCAAGGATGAGTTCCTCAAGCTGCTGATGAGCTTCCATAAGGATTGTTCCTCCGGGGGTCTCATATACGCCACGGGACTTCATGCCTACAACACGGTTCTCAACGATATCGATGATTCCTACACCATGCTTTCCGCCAAGAGCATTAAGAGTCTCAATTATCTCGCTGACTTTCATCTTCTTGCCGTTAACGGAGGTGGGAACACCTTTCTCAAAGGTCATTGTTACATACTCGCCTTCCTCGGGAGCCTTCTCAGGTGTTGTACCAAGTACAAGAAGGTGATCGAAGTTGGGCTCGTTTGCGGGATCCTCAAGCTCAAGTCCCTCGTGGCTGATGTGCCAGATGTTACGGTCTCTTGAATAGGAGGAATCTGCTGAGAAAGGAAGGTTGATTCCGTGAGCCTTGCAGTACTCAATCTCTGATTCACGGGAATCCATTGTCCACTTGTCGTTTCTCCACGCTGCGATTATCTTAAGGTCAGGAGCAAGTGCCTTGATACCAAGCTCGAATCTAATCTGGTCATTACCCTTACCGGTAGCGCCGTGGCAGATTGCTGTTGCTCCTTCTTTTCTTGCAATTTCAACAAGCTTCTTTGCGATTAAGGGACGAGCCATGGAAGTTCCGAGAAGATATTTGTTCTCGTATACGGCGTGAGCCTTAACGCAGGGAACAATGTACTCGTCACAGAACTCGTCGATAACATCTTCTATATATAACTTGGATGCGCCACATGACTTTGCTCTCTCCTCGAGACCGTCAAGTTCATCGGCCTGACCACAGTTGATACATACACAGATTACGTCGTAGTCGAAGTTTTCCTTCAACCAGGGAATGATGGCGGTGGTGTCCAATCCGCCGGAATAAGCAAGGATGACTTTTTCCTTCATATTTATACCTCCAAATACAGGCTTCGTGCCTTCTAAAATCTTTGTCTTATGAAACTATAACCCAAATGAAAATTAATTTCAAGTGAAAAAATATACAATATTTTTCCTGATATGATGAAAATTTATGCATATTTGCCCTATAGTATACAAAAACAAATTATAAATTTTTTAGAAAATCATTGCCATACCCTTTGAAAGATGGGCGCTTATCTGTTAATATGGTTGAAGTGGCTATTTATTTAATTGGAGAGTATTAATGAATTTAAAGAGAAGATTCCTTGCGATAGCGGTGGTTTTGATTGTTTTCGCACTGGTTCTTTTGGCAGGAATTTTGAATATTAAGGTGCCCACCAAAGAAGATCCCGCAAGCGGACTTATCGGTATTAAGAAGGACACTATTTATATATGGTATACAGACGATACCATCACAGATTATTTAAACTCTGCAGCAGTAAGCTTCGGCGAGAAGACAGATGTGAGAGTGATTCCTGTTCTTAAGAACAGTACAGAGTACCTTGAGCAGATTAACGCAAGTTCTCTTGATGACAGTGAGAACACACCGGATTTATATATAATGAGTAACGATTCTTTGGGCAAGGCTTACCTTGCAGGTCTGGCGGACAAGGTCCGTAACACCAAGAATCTTACAACCGAGAATTACCCTCAGACAGCACTTGATGCCTGTACCTTAAGCGGTAATCTGGTTGCATACCCTTATTACTTTGAAACAAGTGCATATCTATACAACAAGACCTATCTTGAAGATTATGTAAAATCGAAAATATCTGCTGAGAGAGCTGAGGCCGCAGCTGCGGAAGCTGACACAAATGCTTCCGAGAACCAGGAAGGAAGCACATCTACAGAATCCACCACCGAGAGTACTTCGGAGACCTCCGAAACCGAGGAAGTTGTGGAGGAAGAGCAGTTTGACCCCGAAGAGGTTGAGGCAAGACTTGAGGAAGTCCTTCCCGAAACCATGGAAGAGCTTTTGGCCTTCGCGGATTCATATGATGCGCCCCCCAATGTTGAGTACATTCTTAAGTGGGATGTATCCGATATTTTCTACAACTATTATTTTGTAGGAAACTACATGAACGTTGGCGGTCCCACAGGTGATAATGTAAATGACATTAACATTTACAACTCCTCTGCCATAAAATGCCTCGAGACCTATCAGACACTTAACCAATTCTTCTTCATTGACGCCGATACCATTACCTATGAAGATGTTATTCAGGAGTTTATCGACGGTAAGGTTGTATTCAGTGTAGCAACCAACGATATTATCGCTACCCTCAATGCCGCAAAGGTGGAGGGAAGATTTAATTATGATTACGGAATAATGAATGTTCCCAAGATTAACGATGAACTTTACGGACGTTCCCTTTCCGTTACCAATGTGGTAGCCGTAAACGGATACTCTGCAAATAAGGAGATAGCAAACGATTTTGCCGAATATCTTACAGGCGAGTATACACAGAATCTCTATGCGAGAACCGGCAAGACAGCCAGCGCATATCAGGATGAATATCTGGACAAGAGACTTGGAGTATTCATGTCAGAGTACGAGAATTCCATCTCCATGCCCAAGATGATCGAGACCAGTAACTACTGGATTAAACTTGAGGTGCTTTTCGCCAAGGTTTGGAATGGCGAGAATATAGATAATCTTGTAAGAGATCTGGCAGCGGAGATTTCCAGCCAGATTAACAAGGATGCACCCTTAGAGTAGTCAATCGGCATAGAAGAGGCCTTCCTTTTAGTGATATGAAAGGAAGCTATGCATGAAACATAATTTATTTTCAAAAAAGATGCCTGTAGGATGGATGATACTCTTAGTCATCCTTCTTACGGCAGATGCTTTGACTGGATGTACCAGAAGAAGCGAAATCCCTGACTCCGTAATCACGGTGGAAAACATTCCCCTGTACGAAGAGAATATTGAAGAAGTCAAAGTGGGGGAAGTTACCGCTCCAAAGGAAGAACCGATTCCGGAGGAAAAGGTGATTTGCGTCCATATTTGCGGCGCTGTTGTATCTCCGGGCGTTTATGAGATTCCCCAGGGAAGCAGAGTATACGAGGCGGTTATGGCTGCCGGCGGATACAGGGATGACGCAGATGAGGACTATGTAAATCAGGCTTTGGTACTTAACGACAGCGATAAGCTTGTGATACCGACTTTGGCTGATACTGAGGCCATGGTTATCCCCTCCGATGGGAAGGTCCGTGAATTTGGTGTGGGCTCCGGAGATCCAAAGACAGAATCCGGAAAGGTCAACATCAATACCGCCGGGGTTGAGGAACTTTGTACACTTTCAGGAATCGGTGAAGCCAGAGCAAAGGTGATTATTTCCTACAGGGACAGCAATGGCCCCTTTGGATCAATTGAGGACATTATGAATGTGTCCGGAATTAAGCAGGCGTCTTTTGACAGAATCAAAAATGACATTTGTGTCAACTAGTGTGAGGATATATGAGTAAGCGGGTTTTGGTAGTAGATGACGAAAAGTTAATTGTTAAAGGAATCATGTTAAGTCTTTCTTCCGACGGCTACGAAGTGGATTGCGCATACGACGGAGAAGAGGCTGTGAGGATGTTTAATGAGAAGGAATATGACATTGTTCTTCTGGATCTCATGCTTCCGAAGATTGACGGACTTGGAGTCTGCGAGGCCATCAGGGCCAAATCTGAGGTGCCCATTATCATGCTTACAGCCAAGGGCGACGATGATGACAAGATCAAGGGCCTTGACTGCGGGGCCGACGACTATATAACCAAACCCTTCAATATCTCTGAAGTTAAGGCAAGAATGAAGGCCATCTTCAGACGTACCGACAAGGAAGGGAAGAAGGCGGAAGAGGAGATTATTTCCTACGCGGATTTTAAACTCGATATCACTCAAAGAAGAGTATTTATCGGTAATAAAGAATACAATCTTACAGCCAAAGAGTTCGAGCTTTTGGAACTCCTGGTTAAGAATCGAAACAAGGTATATGGCAGAGACAGCCTCCTTAGACTGGTCTGGGGTGATAACTATCCCGGAGACGTGAGAACTGTGGATGTACATATCAGAAGACTCAGAGAGAAAATCGAGGACAATCCCGGAGAGCCCAAGTTTGTTCATACCAAATGGGGCATGGGTTACTATTTTAACGTAGAGTAAATGAAATATATGCGAAGTCTGAAAGTCAGAATATTTCTTATAATTCTTTTGGTGGGAGTCATACCCGCTCTGATTCTTCGAGCGGGAATTGTGGCTAACTATGAGAAGCGCGCCATCAACCAGAGAGAGACGGTGGTGCTTAACCAGATGAAGATTCTCGCCAATCACCTTATCACCTACAATTACCTGACAGATACCTCCTCACCGGTTATTAACGCGGAGCTTGAGATGCTTACGAACCTTTACGACGGCCGTGTGCTCATCATCAACAAAAGCTACGTTGTAGTGAAGGACACCTACGGCATCAGTGAGGGTAAAATCGCCATATCCGAGGAAGTCTCCAGGAGTTTCAGAGGTGAATCCATCTCCAACTATGTAGAGGCAGATGAAGCCAACAGGGACGGTTATATCGAAATGACCATACCCATTATGGAGACCAGACTTGTTCCGGCATCGGAGAGCGATTCGGGCAAGGAGGAAGAGGTGACGGACGTAAAGGGCGTAATGCTCATAAGCTTCTCGGCTGAAAGCATTACAGTCATAAAGGAACTTCTCCTTAGAAAGTCCACCATCCTTGAGGTGCTTTTGATTATTGCCATTGTGGGACTGGCTGCTTTTCTTGCGGTTATTCTTTCAAGGCCCTTTAACAAGGTTACCAACGCCATAATCGATGTTAAGGAGGGCAGAAGAAGCGATGCCCTGCCGGTATCCGATTATGTGGAAACCACCCACATTATAGATGCCTTCAATCAGCTTTTAGAGAGGGAGCGAATCCTTGACGAATCAAGGCAGGAGTTTGTTGCCAACGTGTCCCACGAGCTGAAAACCCCTCTTACTTCAATGAAGGTTCTGGCTGACTCCCTTTTGGAGATGGGGGATGCGGACCCTGAGTTATACAAGGAATTCTTAGGTGATATCGCCAAGGAAATAGACAGAGAAAACAGCATTATCACCGACCTTTTAGCCCTTGTTAAGATGGACAAAACCGCCAATGAGCCAAACATCAGCAAGGTTAAAATTAATGACCTTCTGGAGATAATACTTAAGAGACTTCGTCCCATTGCAAGAAAGATGGACGTGGAAGTAATGCTTGAGTGCCACAGAGAGGTTGAAGCTGAGGTGGATGAGGTGAAAATGTCCCTCATTATCTCAAACCTTGTGGAAAATGCCATTAAGTACAACAAGGAACACGGTCATGTAAATGTGTCTTTGGATGCGGATCACCAGCACTTTACTTTGGAGGTAAAGGATACGGGAATCGGAATTCCAAAGGATGCCCTTGGTCATATATATGAAAGGTTTTATCGAGTGGATAAGTCCCATTCCAGAGAAATCGGCGGCACGGGCCTTGGTCTTGCCATTACAAAGAACGCCATTTCAATGCACAGAGGAACCATAAAGGTTACCAGTGAAGAGAATGTGGGCACCACAGTTTTGGTTAGTATTCCTCTTATTTACGTAAAGAAGGATCAGTAAGATGAAAAAACTTATATGTTCTCTTCTTATGGCAATCATGGCTGCCCTCCTCCTTTTGGGTTGCGGCAGGGATGAGATGCCTGAGGGAGAAAAGATTGAACTTAATTTCATAAATAAAAGCGCCACGAAGCTTGTAACCAGGGACTATGTTCTTCGTTCTGATGAGGAGGATATTACCGCCCTTGTGGAGGAAATCATCTATGAGCTAGGGGTTGTGCCGGAGGATCTTTCCTACATCCCCATTATGAATCAGGGCTTTGTGGTTGATTCCTTCGAGGTAAAGGAGGGAAAACTCACCTTAAGCCTAAGCAGCAAGTATACTGAGTTAGAGCCCGGTGTGGAGGTCCTTACAAGGGCCGCCCTGGTAAAGACATTGACTCAGTTAGACGGCATAAACTATGTAATGTTCCAGGTAAATGGCGTGGCTTTAATGGACGCACTCGGCAATCCTGTGGGGGTACTCAGTTCCGACTCCTTTGTTGACAGCCAGGGAACCCAGATTAACCCCATGGAGGAGACCAAACTTAGGCTTTACTTCACGGACGAAGAGGGAACGGGTCTTGTGGGAGTAACCAGAACTTTGACCTACAACACCAACATGTCTTTGGAGAAGCTGGTTATTGAGCAGCTGATCCTTGGGCCGTCTCCGGAGGTAACGGAGGTTTTTCCCACAATAAATCCGGAAACCAAGGTGTTAAATGTTACCGTTAAGGACGGAATCTGCTATGTGAACTTCAATTCAGCTTTCCTGACACAGCCCTACAGTGTGTCTGCGGAGGCCACCATTTATTCCATAGTAAATTCGCTGTCGGAATTGACGGGAGTAAATAAAGTTCAGATATCCATAGAAGGTGACAGCTCTGTCATTTATAAGGAAACCATCAGTTTAAGCACACCTTTTGAGAGAAATCTGGACATGGTAAAAGAAAACTGACAGGAAGGAAGAAATGAAAAACAGGTTATTGTATGTAATCTGTTTGATCTTTATTTTGCTTTGGGGAATTGTTATCTTCCCTCTGTGCAGGGGGCACGGGGGAAGAGCGGGGCCAATTGAAGGGTATAAGGATAAGCGGGTTACAGTCTCGGGGCGTATACAGAAACTCGAGATTAAAAGTTACGGTGAGTATTACATCTATTTAAATTCTGTAGCTTCCATAAAGGAAGTCATGGACGGCGAATCAGCCGTGTACAATCCACAAATCGGAATAATATGTACCACTAAAGAAAAAGAAGTTTTTGAGAGGCTTAAGTGCGGTTTTGACATTGAAGCCACGGGTGTACTGACCTTATTTGACGCTGCCACCAATCCGGGGCAGTTTGACGTGAGGGACTACTACGCATCCCTTGGAATCGACGGCCGGATGAAGAATGCTTTCATAAAGGTTACGGCTTCAGGGGTGTCGTTGGAGTCGGTGCTATACGATTTTAAATGCTTTGTTAAAGGTAAAATCGAAGCAATCTACCCTGAGAAAGAGGGCGGAATTATCACCGCAATTTTACTGGGTGATAAGGAGGGCCTTCCTGAGGAAATTAAGGAAAAATATACGGAAAGCGGCATAGTCCACATCCTGGCTATTTCTTCCTTGCATATTTCTCTAATCGGAATGGGCATCCAAAAGCTTTTGGGGCGAATAGGAGTGAACAGAAAGGTGGCAGCAGGCGTAAGCGGCCTTTTCCTGATTCTCTATCTTTCGGCCATTGACGGAAGTGTTTCCGCAAGGCGAAGCGTGGTGATGTTTACTTTGCACATGGCTGCGGTGATTCTCGGAAGGACCTATGACGTGCGAACTGCCCTGGCTCTTTCGGGGCTTATGGCTGTTATAGGGGAGCCTGATATTGTTCTAAACAGCGGATTCTGGCTAAGCTACGGTTGCGTATTTTCGGTTTGTACCATAAGAGGATTTGATGGCAAAAGAGGGCTTAAACCCTTTGAAGCGGGATTAAAGATCTTTGCGGGAACTTTGCCAATACTTTTATGGTTCTACTATGAGGTTTCTTTTTGGGGGCTTCTTTTAAACGCGGTGGCTATTCCTCTGGCCGGAGTTCTTGTGGCGGGAGGCCTTGTGGGGGTGTTGATTCCCCTGTGGCTTAAACCTTTCGGCTTTCTGATTTCGAGGGTGGTATGCCTTCTCCTTATTCTGATAGAGAAGCTTTGTGATCTGACGCTTCTTACGGGAATAGGAACGGTCATAATCGGCAAACCTCATCCGTTACTCATAATTCTTTATTATCTGATGTTATTCGCCTTCTCACATCCTGAGAAATTTTCGTTTTTACAAGGAATAACCAAAAGAAGGGCGTCATTGGCCTTTGGGGCGTCTTTTGTACTGCTTTTGCTTCTTTCCGGAAACCACAGGCCGAAGGTTACCTTTCTGGATGTGGGTCAGGGGGATGGAATTGTGGTACAAAGCGGCAGACTGGTGCTTTTGATTGATGGCGGCAGCAGCTCCAAAAAGAAGGTGGGTGAGAATGTAATTCTGCCTTTCCTTAAGCACGAGGGGGTGAGAAGTGTTGATTATGCCCTGCTTTCGCACCCTGATGCGGACCATGTAAACGGAACCATGGAACTAATGGAGGGCTCGGAAATTCGGATTGGTGAAGTTTGCATATCAGAGTGTTTGGAGAGGGAGTGGATGGAGAAATATCCCGGCATATTTATGGCCGGAGAAAGGAGGAAAAGCAAGGTGACAAAGATTTCTTTTGGGTATCGAATCAGAGACGGAGATACGCTTATTACCTGCATTTATCCAAGAAGTGACACGAATGTCACAGATGCAAATGAGGGTTCCGAAGTTTTGCTTTTGGAGCATGGGAACCAAAGTTTTCTTTTTACGGGAGATCTGGGAGATTCGGGAGAAAAACAATTGATGAAGGTATTGGAAAAAGGTGGAAAATTTAAGGGGATTACTTACCTTAAGGTGGCACACCACGGATCCGTATATTCATCCTGCGATGAATTCCTGGATTATGTTAGGCCAAAGGTGGCCGTTATATCCGTTGGAAAGAATAGTTACGGGCATCCGGGAAAGCCGGTCTTAAAGAGGCTGTCTGAGCGGGGTATACCCTACGTGAGGACAGATTATTCCGGAGCCTATGAAGTGCTTTTGAAATAAAAATTTAATAAATTATTAAAGAAAGGGAAACAAATGAATAAGAAATTTAGTTTAGTATTATTTGGGGTTGTAATTATTGCAGCTGTGATTGCCCTTGCAATCGCAGTGGGAAAGAGCAAAAAAGCCGGAGAGGAAGCAGCAAAAGAAGCTCTCTGGGAAAACATAGAAGATACTGTGGATGACAATTCCACAGATGCACTTGAAGGAGAAATATTAAAGCACAGCGAAACCATCAAACAGATGGAGACGCTCTCCGAAAGAAATGAAATCAGGTTTTCAAAGCTTGAGGAGAATGTGGATGGCCTGGACTCCTTAAAGGAAGAACTTGAGTCGGCCAAGTCTGAAATCGAGAAGACCAAGACTAATCTTGGCACGGCAACAGCAGGTTTGGAGGCTTCCAAGGCAGGATTGGAATCAGCCAAGTCCACCTTCGAAGAAATTACATCAAAGCTTGAAAAGAGGCTTCAGGATGAGGACGCCAAAATAAAGAGCGAAATGGATTCGTCTGTTGCCGACTTAAAGGGTCAGCTTGAGAAAAACAAGGGCTCTTTGGACAGCATGGCTTCAGAGATAGAGGGTTTAAAGAATGCCCTTTCGGACAAATCTGGGAAAACTGAGACTGATATAGAAGCGTTAAAAGCTCAGATTTCTACTTTGGAGGAAACATTGGGCTCCCTTGCGGTATCCTATGCTGACGGACTTGAAGCCGTAAGAGCGGAATCCTATGAGGCAGGTTTTACCAATGGCGTTGCGAACGGAAAAGAGCTTGCCCTGGGAGATTTGAACCTGACCCATGCCTACTCATATACGGCAGGAGCTTGTAACTATCAGGTGGCGGGCTTCTACAAATCCTTCTTTGTGGTTTGCGCGGGAATCAACTTTGGTGATGCCCCCAGCTACTCTGTGAGCACATCAAGATCCGGGGCTCAGGTACAGCTTGTATCCAGTTATCTTGGAAGATATACGTCCAACACTCAGCTTAGACTTTGCACAGTCTGGAAGGTGTCCGGACTTGAAGTTGGCGACTGGATTTACGGACGCGCCAACAATGATCCTTTTATGATAATGTCAGTCATTGGGGTAAACTGACAGACTTGAGTATGGGGCCAATATAGTGTAAAATAAATCGGTAGTTTATTGAGGATATTAAATTGGGCAAGAAGAATGTGGTATGGTCCCTGATTGCGGTTGTTATCGCCGTTTTGACGGTATGGGCAATAATGTCAGGGACGAAGAATTTTTCAATTGATAGTTTTACCGAATACCTTAAATCCTGTAACCCCTGTTGGCTTATAGTAGCCTTTGGTCTCATGTTTCTGTACATCCTTTTTGAAGGACTGGCAGTTTTAAGAGTCTGCAAGGGAATAGGTTACAAGGGAAGATTTAAGGACGGTCTCTTATATTCTTCAGCAGATATTTATTTCTCGGCAATAACCCCCTCAGCCACCGGCGGTCAGCCGGCCTGTGCTTTTTTCATGATAAGAGACGGATTGCCTGCGCCGGTAACGACAGTGGCACTTCTTCTTAATCTTGTCATGTACACCGCATCAATTATGGTGTTGGGAATATTTGCCATCATTGCAAGACCTGCCCTGTTTTTTAACTTCAACAGCATATCAAAACTTCTGATATGCCTGGGATACCTGATTCTGACCCTGGTGGGCGTGTTCATCATTCTTTTAATCAAGAAAGAGAGCATCCTGCACTCCATGTGTGAATGGGGTATAAGGGTACTGGGACATTTTAAATTTATTAAACATCCCGAGAAGCTTAGAATTCGACTTGATAAAGCAACGGCTGAGTATAAAGAATGCTCGGAGATGCTTTTTAACAGGAAGAAGGTTATGCTGGAAGCTTTCCTTCTTAACCTGATACAAAGGGTCTGCCAGATCCTGATTCCTGCGGCAGTTTACATGTCCATGGGAGCGAAGCTTAAGGAAGCCTTTGACGTATATGTAACCCAGATTTTTGTTACGATAGGTTCCAACTGTTTGCCTGTGCCGGGCGCAATGGGAGTTTCGGATTACCTCTTAATCGATGGATTGAGGGACAGAATGACCGAAGTCCTTGCTACAAACATGGAACTGTTAAGCAGAGGTATTTCCTTTTATATAAGCGTGATTTTCTGTTTGGCAGTAGTTATCGTGGGATATGCCAAACGAGCAGGCAAGAAGAAAATCAGAATAAGAAAGATAATTATGAGGAAGGATAAGTTAGACTAAAGGGGTTAGAAATGCTAGGTTTTTATGATTACACTATGTTATTGACATACATGTCACTTTTGTCTGCGGGCTTGGGAATTTTCACATCCCTCTCAGGACACGGACATCCGTATATCGGAACCTTTTTCTTATTGTTCTGCGGACTTTGCGATGCTTTTGACGGCAAGGTGGCAAGAACCAAGAAAGACAGAACCGAGGAGCAGTGCAAGTTTGGTATTCAGATTGATTCGCTTTCAGATCTGGTTGCATTCGGAGTATTGCCTGCATGTATAGGTTTATCAATGCTTTGGAAGGTGTCGGTTTTTTCATCCGTACCTAAAATGCATACCGGAAATGCCCTGGATTTCATCGCTCCTGTACTTTGCTTCATGGTTATGATGCTTTATGTTCTTGCAGCCATGATCAGACTTGCTTACTTTAACGTACAGGAAGAGATCAGACAGAAGGAAGAGGGGGGCGTTCGAAAGTATTATCAGGGACTGCCTGTTACTTCAGCTTCACTGATTTTCCCTCTTGTAATGTTATTGCAGTTCCTTACCCCTAAGGATTTGACCCTTGCTTACTTTGGAGTGATGGTCATTGTGGGATTCCTTTTCCTTTACAAGTTCAAGGTTAAGAAGCCCGGACTCAAAGGACTTTTGGGCCTTGTGCTTATAGGCGCCATTGAGTTTGCAATTATGATTATCTGCAAGTTTGTCTGGAACCACTAAGTTTGATGCCCCAGTTCTTGCATGAAACCCGTAAGGTAGAGGATAGATGCTTAAATTCTTATACGAAACCGCATTTGGCAGATTGATACTTAAAGGACTTACGGCCCCGGGATTATCCCGGGCCGTAGGTCATTTTCTTGATACGAAGTTATCCTGTATTTTCATTAAGCCCTTTGTCAGAAACAATGGGATTAACCTTGATGACTACTACAGCGATAACTTTACTTGTTTTAACGATTGTTTCTGCAGGAGAGTGAAGGAAGATCGCCGGCCGGTGGATATGGATCCTTCGGTTCTTGTGGCCCCCTGCGACGGCTTGTTATCAGCTTATGAGATTACGGACGGACTTGTGGTGCCCGTGAAGCAAAGCAGGTACAGTATTGCGGATTTACTTGGGGGCGGATTGGATGCGCCCGAGGCTTCCGGGGCTTTCGATGCTTCTGAGAATTCCGGGGCTGCGGATGTTTCTGAGGGTTCCAAGGTTGCCGATTCTTCCGAGGGTTCCAAGGTAGCGGATCCTTCTGAGGGTTCCAAGGTTGCCGATTCTTCTGAGGCGGCTCGCAAGCTCGCCGCCGAGTTTGATGGGGGCTTGTGCCTCGTTTTCAGGCTCTGCGTAGACAACTACCACCGATACCACTACTTCGACGACGGAAGCAAGGGCCGTAACGTGTTCATTCCCGGCCGCCTTCATACAGTAAGGCCCATTGCCCTTAGGAACTTGCCTGTTTTCGTTGAGAATTCCCGTGAATACACGGTTATGGATACAGTGAATTTCGGACGGACAGTCCAGATGGAAGTAGGCGCCATGCTTGTTGGAAAGATAGCCAACAACCACGAAGAACATGAATTCAAGCGTGGCGAGGAGAAGGGGTGCTTCTTATACGGCGGCTCCACGGTAATCCTGCTACTTAAGCGTAATCCGGATTCGTCTGCTACCGGCGCGGGTTCCAGCTCAGGCGCCAACTCCAGTTCAGAAGCCAATTCTAGTTCAGGCGCCAATTCCAGTTCTGAAGCCAATTCCAGTTCAGGCGCCACGATTCACTTAGACGAGCCCTTCTTGGCCAACACCCTCGCCGGCATCGAGACCCCCGTTAAGATGGGCCAGCGGATCGGAGTTAAGGCCCCGGCAGAATCAAAACACTAATGTACTCGCCTAATTAGAAATTTGTTAGTGCTGCCATCGCGGAGAATACTAACAAAATTAATGGATGTTAGCATTTGTTAGTGCCGCCATCGCGGAGAATACTAACAAAATCAATGGATGTTAGCATTTGTTAGTGCCGTCATCGCGGAGAATACTAACAAAATCAATGGATGTTAGCATTTGTTAGTGCCGTCATCGCGGAGAATACTAACAAAATCAATGGATGTTAGCATTTGTTAGTGCCGCCATCGCCGAGAATACTAACAAATTAATAGATGTAAATATTTGTTAGTGGAATGCCCGTATGCATGTACTAACAAATTGAAAAAAAGACAAATCAATTAGTCATACAAGCAAAAAAAATACTAATGGAATTCAAAACCTGAAATTCCATTAGTATTTTGTTATAATCCAGTATTATTTCTTGCGGTTCTTCTTTTCTTCGCCGCCGATTCTGTTAGCGGCAGCCTGATCACCCTTCATTACAAGCTTAATCATATCTGTTCTGAAGCCGGCATCGATGAAGTCGCAGTTCTTACAGAAGGGATATTTGTGTCTTCCATCTACGATTGCTTTCCTGAGTCCCTGAAGCTTGGGGCCTTCCCAGACTTCTTTCACGGGAGTTGTGGATACATCGCCAAAATCAGTTACCTCTAAGCTGTCGCAACAGCAGATTCCAACCTTGCCGTTTGGAGTTATCCAAAGGTCTGTGTAGGGAAGGAGGCAGGTCTGTGTGTAAACCTTCTCAGTTGCTTGCTTGTTGGGTGCGGCGCCTGCTCTGTTTGTCAGGACCTCGCCCAGATAACGCATCTGGATGATAATCTCCAGATCCTCAAACTCAGCGGGATGAGCCTTAATATAGTCGTAAATCTCCTGAACATTCTTATGAAGCTTATATTCATGAGCGTAATTGTTGATGATAAGCTGATCAAGATAAGGCTGAAGCTCTCTTATCTTATCAAGAGTAAGAATAAGTCCGTTGGTGGACATGAAGATGAAGCTCTTTGGAAGCTTTTCTCTTGCGTATTTATGTCTCTCAACAATCTCAGTATCAAGAAGGGGCTCGTTGTTTCCATAAAGAGTCAGGTGACCCTCGTAACCCCAATCAGCCAGCTGGTCGATGATGGAGTGATAGAGATCATCTGAGATTTTACAAAGGGGGCGTTTCTCACACTTAACGCTTGCGGGACAGAAGGAACATGTTGAGTTACATCTGTTGATTGTCTCGATGTTTACAACCTGGGGCATGGGAACCTGATCCTGCTCCACAAACCACTTGCAGAATGCGTCGCCGTCATGACTTCTTGTGGCAAACTGTAATTTAAGATAAGCGGCGGCTGCCAGATTGGGGGCAATTCTCCTTGCCTCGTATCCGAAGCGGCCTAAAAATGAACTGATTTTGATTGACATGTTTTATCCTCTTGTTACGATTTGGTCTTTACAGATAATACCATTGTTTATGGCTTTATTCAACGCTTTCAAGTTTAAGAATTTTCTGCATCAAATCGCAATCCTCAAACCATACTTCTTTCAAGGGCCAGGGCAGCGGCTCCACGAAGTCCCTGTCCTTCTTGTCAAGGCGGTTAAGGAAGTCTTCAAAGGCCTTTGGATCCTTATATCGTAAAAACCCAAAATCTACTTTCAGGTATTTCCTGTCCTCTGCCTCGGCAGTTTTAGTCACCTGCTTAAAGCTGGGCTTGCCGTAAGAATCGTAGACGGTGATGTAGTCTTTCTGAATGATGGGTTCCCCCTCGTCCTTGGGTGGCGTAAGGCGCACCTTTCCCGTATCCACGAAATGCTTCCACATTGTGGCCGCAATCTTTGAAACGGGAGTTGGAAACTCCAGCTTCTCTTTTATTTCATATGCATTGTATCCAAGGTCTGCCAAATGCCTTATGGCTCCACCGCTGGCAAAATCATGGGTAAAATCCGCCAATGCCTTGTTGAATTCATCGCTCATATGTTTACCTTTTGCTTGACAATTGTAGATGGATTGGTATAATGAAAGTACAAAGGTGTACCGATAGACGGTTGCCTAAATATTTAGGTTAAAAAATAACCGTAACCTTGGCGAGGGGCGGTTATTTTTCTTTATGTGAGATCTTGTATACAAGACCTACAATAGCGATAATTAAGATACAAAACTGAATCAAATCAGAGTAACTAACCATGGCTATCCCTCCCTTCTTACGACTGGAGGGCACAGCCCTCCTGAGAGGGCAACCGCCTACCGTATCTGGTAGCACCTTCGTACAGTAATAGTTTATCATGGCGAACTTACGTTCGCAACAAAAATGTGAATATATGCAGCAATTAATTAACGACATCAAATCCGGAGAATTTAAGAAAGTCTATCTTTTGTACGGCGAGGAGGATTACCTCAGAAAGCAGTATAAGGATAAACTGCGCGCTGCCTTAACCACAGGTGAGGATGACATGAACTATGCCTATTTTGAGGGCAAGGACATTCAGGCAGGGCAGGTCATTGACTTTGCGGAGACGATGCCGTTTTTGGCTGAAAGAAGAGTTGTGTTTATAGAGAACTCGGGATGGTTCAAATCTGGCGGAGACGCCATGGCAGAGTACCTTCCCACACAATGTGACACAACTGTCATATGCTTCATAGAGACGGAAATAGATAAAAGAAGCAAGCTTTTTAAGGCAGTTACTGAGAAGGGTTATGCGGCTGAATTTGCCAAGCAGAATGAGGAGACCCTCTTTAAGTGGATTGCAGGCAAGTGCAAGTCCGAGGGCAAGCAGATACGTCGAGAGGACATTTCCTATTTTATAGAGAAGACCGGTCCCGAAATGGACAACATGGCCAGGGAGCTTGAGAAGCTTTTTTGTTATTGCCTTGAGAAAAACGTAATCACCTCAGCAGACATTGATGATATATGCACCACCAAGATTGAAAGTCACATCTTTGCGATGATTGACGCCATTGCGGAGAATAAGCAGAGGGTGGCACTTGATAAGTACTACGAGCTTCTAGCCAATAAGGAAGCCCCAATGTATATTCTCTATATGATAGGAAGGCACTGTAACAACCTTCTTATGACCAAGGAGTTGAGGCTCAAGGGTCTCGACAACAGAGCAATAGCGGAGAGAACCAAACAGAAGGATTTCGTGGTAAGAAAGCAGGCCAATCAGGCATCAAGATTTGGCGCAGCTGACTTGAGAGCTGCAGTTGAGACCTGCGTTAAGGCCGAAACTGATGTAAAGACCGGCCTTATGAGCGACAGACTGGCAGTGGAGACGGTTATACTGACTGCATTGAAACACGAATAAACAAGAATTTGAAAAATTTAAAAACCTTATAATTTCCTTAGAAACTCCTTTTAAACTTACCCATGGTAAGCAACGAAAGGAGTTTTTTGATGAAGAAATTAACAGGATTTAACTTAAAGTATTTGGCCCTCGTGTTGATGGTTTTGGACCATATACATTACATGTTTGAGTTTACGGGAAAGGTGCCCATCTGGTTTTCATGGCTTGGAAGAATAGCGGCGCCGCTTTTCTTGTTTTGTCTGATTGAGGGGTTTATTCATACACATGACAGGAAGAAGTACTTTAAAAAGATTTACCTTATCGGGGCCTTCATGGGGCTTGTGCAGTTTGGATTCTACAACGTCTTGAGGGGATGTGTGAGAGGGGATGGTTTTTTCCCGCAGAATGCAATGCTTTCAAGCTTTACGGTACTGCTGATTATCCTGCAGGGTATTGACTGGTGCAGGGAGAAGAAGTGGGTGAAGGGCCTTGCGGGAATTCTGGTGCCCCTTGCTGTCTGGCCCATATTGGTTATGGACGTATTGATGCCGGCCCTTATGAGTGCGGGAAGTGATTTGGGGCTCTTTATTCTTAATGGACTTATGATGTCATTTCTGCCTGTGCATACGACGATTATTGACGGGGGAACCGCCACGGTATTTGCGGGAATTGTTATGTACGCCTTTAGTTTCTGCAAGAATAAGGATTTGAGGATTTTTGCCTGGGGAGTATTTTCGTTTTTATGGAATTTCGGCATGATTCTCCTTTTCGGAGGAATGGGGGCTTTCACGGAAGATTTTCTTTTCTTCTCGGCCTATGAATGGATGGAAATCTTCGCGATTATTCCCATGTTATGCTACAATGGAGAGCGAGGCAAGGGTAACGGAAAGCTGTTCTACATTTTCTACCCTGCCCATGTGTATGTATTATTCGCACTTTCGATACTTGTATATAATTTGATGTAGGTGCTATTTGTGGCCGATGTGCAATTTGGGGACTGTCCCCAAATTGCACATAGTTCGTTCTGAAAGGGTATAAAATGCGGGCAGTAGTCACGAGAGTTAAGGAAGCAAGCGTCACAATTGATGGGAAAACAGTAGGAGAGATCAGGAAGGGATTCCTGGTCCTTCTTGGCGTTCATCAGACGGATGACGAGGCAATAGCCAAAAAGATAGCGGATAAGATCTGCGGCCTTCGAGTCTTCGAGGATGAAAATGGAAAGATGAATGTGAATCCCACCGATGCGGGAGCTGAGCTTCTTATTGTGAGCCAGTTTACACTTTATGCGGACTGTAAGTCCAGAAGGCCGGGATTTAGCGAGGCTGCGAGACCTGACTTGGCCATACCTTTGTATGAGCTTGTGATTGCTGAGTGCAAGGCCAGGGGATTTAAGGTTGAAACCGGAGAGTTCGGAGCAGACATGCAGGTGGCGTCTGTTAATGACGGCCCTGTGACTATACTTCTTGATAGTGAAGAACTTTAGGTGCAGTTTGGGCCTGTCCCCAAATTGCACGTAGGAGGGAGAAATGAGCGTATACGAAAGATTATTGGCGGTGAAGGATCCGGAATATAGGGAGTTTCAGGCGAAGCTGGTGCCGAATATTGACCCGGCTACGATTATCGGGGTCAGGACCCCGGATATGAGAAATATCGCAAAGGAAGTGGCGAAGAGTAAGGAGAGAGATGCGTTTTTGCAGGAGCTTCCTCATAAGTACTACGAGGAGAACCTTGTGCATTTCTTTGTGATTGCGCAGATCAAGGACTTTGATGAGTGCGTGAAGGCAGTGGAGGAGTTCCTGCCATACGTGGACTGCTGGCCGGTATCCGATCAGGCAAGCCCCAAATCTTTTAAGAAAAATCACAATAATCTCCTTCCCTACATTAAGAAGTGGATTGCCTCAGACCACGTATACACAGCCCGTTTCGGCATCCGCATGCTTATGAACGAGTTCCTTGGGAATGAGTTTAAGGACGAGTACGCCCAGATGGTGGCCGAGAAGAAGGGCGAAGATTACTATCTTAAGATGATGGTTGCCTGGTATTTTGCCACAGCTCTCGCCAAGAACTATGACGAAACCGTGAAGTACATCGAGGAGAGAAGACTGGACGAGTGGGTTCACAAGAAGGCAATTCAGAAGGCGGTGGAGAGCTTCAGAGTCACCGACGAACACAAAGAATACTTAAAGAGCTTTAGATAAATCAAAAACATGAAAAAAATATTAACCATCGATGATGAGCCGGAAATCCTGTCCCTCATCAGAAGATCACTTCAAAATGAATACGAGGTGGACACCTGCCTTCGCCCCGCCGAGGAACTGCCAAAGAACCTGGCTGTCTATGACCTCATTATTTCCGATGTCATGATGCCCGGGGAAGACGGTTACCGGATTGTGGAGAGAATCAGGAGTGAGGTAACCTGCCCAATTCTCTTCCTTACAGCCAAAAACATGGAAAGCGACGTTATCTACGGCCTTTCCGTGGGAGCGGACGATTACCTTCGGAAACCCTTCTCCGTTGCGGAATTAAGGGCCAGAATCGCAGCCCATCTTCGCCGTGAGAATCGGGAAAACACCAAGATAATCAAGGAAGGAGATGTGTGGTTTTACCTTGATGAAAAGGTGATTAAGGTTAAGGGCGAGCCCTGCAAGCTAACGAAGAGCGAGTACGACATTGCGCTTTTCCTTGCAAGAAACCACGGCCGGATTTTCTCAAAGGAGCAGATTTACGAGCAAATCTATGGTTACGAGAAAGAGGGCAACGACACAGCAATTACCGAACACGTTAAGAATTTAAGGAAAAAACTTATGAATCTCAGCACCGACCCTATCGAGACGGTTTGGGGAATAGGATACAAATGGAAGAAAGAAGAGTAAGAAAAGGAAAAGATGTAAGACTGGGAACTTTGCTTGCCAGATATGTGCTAATTGTGGCAGCCCTGCTTATTATCAGTTTCATTGCTTTCTACAAGGCTATAGTATATTTCTACACCGGTGGCAGGTGGAGAAATGCCAATCAGAGTGAAAATGAAGCCATGGCTTGGGCGAATGAGAGCGCGGAGACGGGGTATTTCAACAGAGACACTATTCCTGAAGATGTTGATGTCATAATCGATGACGCAGATGGGAACGAGGTATTCAGGATTATATGTAATCCGGAATACGAGAATTACCTGAACTCTTTCAGAGAAGCCATTAAAAAGGGTGATGCTCCCGTGGCAAGGGCACGACAGGAGTTTTTTCGACAAATAACCACAACCCACGAGACGGCCTATGTTCACTATAGCGTAACAGCGGAAAACGAAGGCCTGCTTTCAATCGCAATCATTTTTGTGGGCGTCTTGGATGTCCTGATTCCTACTATTTTTTTGATCAGACGAATCAGAAAAAGTATCAGTAGCGTCAGCGAGTATGCAAAACAGATTACGGCAGAGAACCTGTCGGGCGAACCCGTTCGAAGCGGAATCCGGGAAATGAACGAGATCGTTGATGCCGTGGACTTCATGAAAGAAAACCTTGTGAAATCCATGGAAGATAAATGGGCCGATGAGCAAAAGAAGCGGGACGAAAAAGCCCAAATCGCTCATGACCTGAAAACTCCCCTCACCATCATCCGCGGCAACGCAGATCTCCTTTTAGAAAATTGCCACAATGATGATGACAGGGAAGCCATCGAAACCATAATAAAAAACTCTGAGCGAATCGCCCAGAGTGTGCTGGATATACTGGAGTGATGTGCAATTTGGGGACAGTCCCCAAACTGCACATATCGTATCGAACAGAAGAGCAGATATTTTACTAAGACAGACTTTATCGAGCCGTCGGTACTTAGGTGCTGTATTGTAGCACCTTATGTACCGCTACGTGCGAGATCTAAGTGCGAACGTGTCTGTCGTGTAAAATATCTGCTCTTCTGTGAAAATCACGGTGGCGCCGGGCTACTTTTTCTTTCGGCGGTAAGGTACCCTTGCGGAGGGCACGACTTCGCTGGCGGGAGCTGTGTTGGCCACCTGATCATCGAAGAAGATATGGGCGCCGAAGGCTTTGAGGATTTCCGCCTTGTTGATGCCTCCAAGGAAGAAGGCCTCATCGATACGCACATTCCAGGCGCGAAGAGTTCTGATGACTCTTTCGTGGGCCGGGGCACTTCTTGCGGTTACGATGGCGGTTCTTATGGGAGATTCCATTGGAGGGAATTCCCTTTGCAAATCTGAAATTGTGTGAAGAAAGTGGGCGAAGGGTCCTGCGGGAAGAGGATTGTTGGCATTGGCTTCCTCGTTCTGTTCGAAGGCCTTAAGCCCATATTCGTCATATATAAGCTGGCTCTCCTCGTTAAAGAGAACAGCATCTCCGTCGAAAGCAATTCTTATCTGCCCCACAGGGGCATCTGAATCATATTCCGTATTGTTATCGCAACAAATAATTCCTGCCGCAACTCCGGAATCTATGGCCTGGGCCACATCCTCCTCGTATGCTGACAGGAATAAGTCAGTCTTAAAGGCATTAAGATAAGGTGCAAGAGAGGCACCGCTTGCAAGCACGGCTCTTGAAATGTTAAGGCCGTAATGCTTGATTGTATTGAACACACGAAGAGAGGTATCGGGAGAGTTGTGAGACATGATAATGACCTCAACTCGATCCTCCATACCAGGCAGTTCGTTAACCTTAAGCAAAGCCTCAATAAGGCCGAAACCCGGGCCTTTCTTAAGAATATCGTCCTCGTGTTCCATCTGATATCTGCAATAGGCGTCAACGCCTTCTTTTTCAAATATCTCATTCTCGGAGGTTAAATCAAAAAGCGCTCTTGATGAAACTCCGATTACCAGTTTTTTGTTCCAATCGCACATGGCAAACTCCTTCCTCAGCGGAGTCTGCTGCCCTCATATCTGTCTCTTGTGAGAAGGGTGAAACGAATGGCTTCAAACTGATCGCTGATATCTCCTTCGGGTACGGGAATGTCGCAGGCAATAGCCATTGTTGCAAGCATTTCCTTGTCGACCTTGTCTCGCATTCCAACCATAATGTCCAGTCTTTCCTCGTAGCTGTTAGCATCCAAAAATGCGGCAAGCTGGGGATCGAGGCTTGAACTTTCATCGGGCTGCAACTCAAATCTGTATTTCTGAATTGCATCGGGATACTTCTCGGTGTCGACCCTTGATATAAACATGTCGAGAGGTCTTGCAAATGTCTTGCCTTCTTCGTCCAGGGAGCGGTAAATTACCAGTTTCTCTCCGGTTTCCGTGTGAATGGCGGTGTCTACTATAACATATTTAGTCCCCTTAAAATGTCTATAAACTTCCCCCGATTTCGGTATCTGTGCCATAGAACTACCTGCCTTTTCTGTATAGATAAATATATATCTATAATAATACTTCGGGGGTTTGTTGTCACGATTAAATCGTGTCAGAAACAGGAAATTTACACTTGAGAAACTCCGAATCTTTGGAGGTGACATCAATGTCATTTCCATACGGCACATCTGCCATTTCTGCCAGTTTATTGATGATTTCGGCCTTTGCTTCATCGTCAAGTTTAGAGAAAGACTTGTGATGTACTTCTAAAGTGTAAGTGCGTCGTCCATCGGTATCGATAACCTTGGTAAGAGTGATGCCGGCGTTCTTAAAACCCTCGCTGTTGAGATACTCCCTGACGTCGTCTCTGTATCTTCTTTCAAACTCGGTGTAGCTTGCATCGGTCATTGCCTGCTTCTTATTGGCTCTCACATTAATGGTTCCTATAATGCAGCTTGCAATGATAATTAACAGTGTCAGTAAAACCAGAACAGTCTTTTTCATGTCGCGTCCTCCTTGCTTCTGAAACCATTAAAACATACGGGCTGGGCAATAAACTTCCCAGGCCACCATATTTCATAGATATTTAAGAAAATCATAAAGTTTATTCGGGAGGGAAGGTGCTATAATCTAGATGATTGAGGTGACATTCTATGAAAAAAGCAATTATCGCCATGCTGGTCATAATCATAGGAACCTGCGCAGCAGGCTGTTTTTTGACCAACAGGAAGCCGGAAAAGACAATCGAGTCAGCTCCCAGTGTGACTGACACAGTCAAGGAGGAGACACAACCTGCGGCCCCCAAACCAGAGGAGCCTGAGGCAGCACCAACCCCTGAAACTACGGAGGAAATCACACCTGCCCCCACAAGAAATCCCGAAGGAGTAGCGGAGATTTATAATTTGACCAAGAGTACTGAGGGCGCAGAAAAGTATGAGAGCCTTCTCAACTCTTCAAGGCAGGAATCCATGCAGTACAAAGCAGCGCAGATTGATGACCTCCTTGCAAAGTTACAGGGATCGGATAACACCTACATACCTGAGATTGACACATATTCCGTTTCAGACGTGGAAACATGGAATGACAGACCGGTCTACACATTAAGAAAGAGTGATGACTACGACAAAATAGTCATCTACATCCATGGCGGAAGTTTCATAACGAATGTTACGCCAACCCAGCTTCACTATGTTGATAACATCGCTCAGGATACAAATGCAAAGGTGTATGTCCCCATGTATCCTCTGGCGCCCACATATACTTACAAAGATACCTATGCTTTGCTTGAGACCCTCTATACAAGCCTTTTGGAACAGGGTAAAAGCATAACGATCTTCGGTGATTCCGCAGGCGGCGGAATTGCATTGGGCTTTGTGGAAGAGCTTAATGAGAAGGGCATTCAGGTCCCTGACAAGCTTATCCTTATGTCTCCTTTGCTTGATATAACGGGAACAAACGAAGAAGCCTATGAAAATGAGGCAAAGGATCCTTTAGTTACCAGATATGAGGTAATTATGTGCGGCCTTGCATGGGCGGGAGATACAGACGTTTTTGATTACCATGTAAGCCCCATATACGGGGATATCACAAACATGCCAAAGACTCTTGTAACCATGGGATCCAACGAGTATCTGGCCAAGGATATCATGAAATTTTACGGAATAATGAGAGACAACAAACAGGATATAAAGCTTCTCTACGGGGATGGACTTTTCCATGTATTCCCCTTCTATCCCATGCCTGAAAGTGATGAGGCAAATGGGATAATTGCAGCTTTTATCCGGGACTAGACTAAGAAAACGAGGAAAAATGAATTATAAGATTATAGTGGACAAAGACCATCCGATTACGGAGGAATACCTAAAGGAAGTCAAGCTGATTCCCATAGTGACCGACACGGACAATAAGAAAACTCAAATCGAAAAGGAAACCTATGAGGCTTTTCTTGACATGAGAGATTACCTTTTGCTTAAGGAAAACATTACCATTGGCATCGATTCCGCTTACAGAAGCGTGGAGTATCAGGAAAAACTGATGCAGGAGTTTATCGACAAGTACGGTGAAGAGTATGCCAGGGAAACTGTGGCCGAGCCCGGAACCAGCGAGCATCACACAGGTCTGGCCATCGACATCTGTCCCAAGATTCTTGGACAGTGGATTACAGAAAACGAAGACATGATTAAGATGGAGGAAGTGTTTGATAAGATTCACAGAGCTCTTCCCATTTTCGGCTTCAGACTGACCTATCCAAAAGAGAACATAAATAAACCAGGGTCCGTATATGAACCCTGGCATATAAGATACATGGGTGGCTCTAAATAATGAATTTAAGCCTCTCTTCACACAATGTGACAGTGATGTCAGTTGCCCTTGTTTCCACCTCTCCGTCGGTGTGAACCCAAAGGGGAGTGTCAATGTGAATTCTGGCCTTCTTGGCTTTGTAGGGGGCGAGGCCTTTTACCGAGAAATGAGTTCCCTTGGCAGCCTTTGGAAGGGCCATCATAAAAGTGGGAATGGAAACGGCACCTACAGTACAAAGATCCAGAATCCCGTCGGAGTAATCCGCATCGGGACAGAACTTAAATCCGCCGCCTTCAAACTTATGATTCATGAAGGCGATAAAGAAGATTTTATCAAAAACAATAGGAGTATCGGAGTCATCGAGCCACAGCTTACAGGGTGACTTGGGTGCGCTGAACACCTGCTTGATTCCGATTCCGCCATAAGTCAATTTACCAAGACCGATTTTGTTAAGTCGGTCTTTCATTTTGGAGTGCATTGCCTCTGCACAGATTGCGGCATCAAAGCCGATTCCTGCAGAAACGGAGAATCTCCTGTCGCCGTATTTCTTTGAAAGTTCTTCATCTTCATAATGAACAACTCCGATATCCATATTAATAATGTTGTCCTGAGATATGATGTGCTTGATGGCCTCGGCAGGATTAAAGGAGGCCTTAAGGTCTCTTGCCAGGTCATTGCTGGAGCCGGTGGGCAGGTAGCCAAGGACAAACTTGCTTAAGGGATTCATTCCCTGCAAAGCTTCGTTGACGGTTCCGTCACCGCCAAGAAGAATCACGTCCACTTCGGAATCGGGCAAAGCCGACAATTCCTCCATGCGCTTCTTGATATCTCCGGACTTCTCGGAAAAATAAACTTCGTATTCTACGTTAGCTTTCTTAAGTTCTTCTTCAACACTGCCCCAAAGAACAATGCCTTTGCCTGAACAGGAAGAAGGATTTACAACAACGTGGTACATAAAATTACCCCCTTAAGGATTATATGCAAGCCTATTATACCATCTATATAATAATATTAGGCAAAAAAGTTTGCGTTATGGGAGCATAGATGATATAATCTCAATAATTTCGCACGACACAGTGCCACTATGATAAAGTACAGGAGGACATCAGATGTATTCTTTGGATGAAGTAAAAAAAGTAGATCCGGAAATCGCACAGGCGATTGTGGATGAACAGGAAAGACAGAACAGCCACATTGAGCTTATCGCTTCCGAAAACTGGGTCAGCAAAGCAGTGATGGCTGCTATGGGAAGCCCTCTTACCAACAAATATGCGGAAGGCTATCCCGGAAAGCGTTACTACGGCGGATGTGACTGCGTTGACGTAGTTGAGAATCTTGCCATTGAGAGAGCCAAAGAATTATTCGGATGTGAATATGCCAACGTTCAGCCCCACTCAGGTGCTCAGGCAAACTTTGCGGTACAGTTCGCAATCTGTAACCCCGGGGACACCATCATGGGTATGAACCTTGATCACGGCGGACACCTTACACACGGAAGCCCGGTTAACGTATCCGGTAAGTACTTCAAGATTGTGCCTTACGGTGTTAACGATGACGGCTTTATAGATTATGACGAAGTTAGAAGACTTGCCATCGAAAGCAAGCCCAAAATGATTATTGCAGGCGCCAGCGCTTACGCAAGAACAATTGACTTTAAGAAGTTCAGAGAGATCGCTGACGAAGTTGGCGCAGTTCTCATGGTTGATATGGCACACATTGCAGGTCTTGTGGCAGCAGGACTTCATCCAAGCCCCATTCCTTATGCACATGTTGTAACAACCACAACTCACAAGACCCTCAGAGGTCCCAGAGGAGGACTTATCCTTTCAAGCAACGAAGTTAATGCAAAATACAACTTCAACAAAGCTATCTTCCCCGGAACCCAGGGCGGTCCTCTTATGCACGTTATCGCAGGCAAGGCTGTATGCTTCAAGGAAGCTCTTTCAGATGACTTCAAGAAGTACCAGAAGGGCATTATCGACAATGCACAGGCTCTTTGCGAAGGCCTTAAGAAGAGAGGAATCAAGATCGTTTCAAACGGTACTGACAACCACCTTATGCTTGTGGACCTTACAAACTTCGGACTTACCGGTAAGGCAGTTGAGAAACTTCTTGATGAGGCTCACATCACAGCCAACAAGAACACCATTCCCAACGATCCTCAGTCACCCTTCGTTACAAGCGGTATCCGTCTCGGAACTCCCGCAGTTACAAGTCGTGGCATGAACACCGAGGATATGGATCAGATTGCCGAGGCAATTTCACTCGTTATCAAAGGTGGCGAGGAGAAGGTTCCCGAAGCAAGAGCTATTGTCAAGAAGCTTACAGACAAGTATCCTTTGATCTAATCGAAGACTAAAAACTGACAATTAAATCAATATATGTGAAAACCGCCCAAAAACAACTGGGCGGTTTTTTGCAATTTATCCAAAATTCCTATTGCGCCTGCGGGGGTGCCATGATACAATATCTTTCGGTAAAGGACAAGTGTGCGTTTAAGGAAGACACATAAACACAGATGTACTTGTCCAAAAGACAGGAGAGTAATATGACCGAATCCACGCAATATTACATAATTAAGAAGAAAGCGGTGCCTGAAGTGCTCCTTAAGGTTGTGGAAGCCAAGAGACTTTTGGACACAGAGAAAGTCCTGACCGTGCAGGACGCTGTGGAGGAGGTAGGGCTGAGCAGAAGCTCTTTTTACAAATATAAAGACGACATAATGCCCTTCCACGATGACACCCAGGGCAGAACCATTACACTGACTTTCCAGATGGACGATATTCCGGGACTTTTGTCTGACGTACTTAAGCTTATCGCTCAGTACAAGGCAAATATCCTTACCATTCACCAGAGTATTCCCATTGGCGGAATCGCTTCTTTAAGCATTTCCGTACAGGTTCTCAAGGATACCGGTGATGTTTCCGAGATGATTGAATCAATGGAGAACAAGTCCGGCGTTCATCACGTAAAGATTTTGGCAAAAGAATAATAATATAAAGGATGGATAGATTTATGAAACAAGTTGCAGTTTTAGGCTACGGCACCGTGGGAAGCGGAGTGGTTGAGGTTATCGACCGCAACAGCGCCGTTATCGAGAAGAGAGTTGGAGATAAGCTTAACGTTAAGTATATTCTCGATCTTCGCGATTTTCCCGGAGACCCCAATGAGAAGAAGGTGGTCCACGACATCAATGTAATTCTTGATGATCCGGAGGTTGAGATAGTCTGCGAAACCATGGGAGGAAACGAGCCCGCTTTTACTTTCTCCAAGAACGCCCTTTTAAAGGGTAAAAGCGTCTGCACCTCCAATAAGGAGCTGGTTGCCAATCACGGCCCCGAGCTTCTTAAGCTTGCAAAGGAGAATAATTGCAATTATCTTTTCGAGGCAAGCGTTGGCGGCGGAATTCCCGTTATCAGAACAATTAACGAAGCTTTGACTGCAGAGATTATAGACGGTATTACAGGTATTCTTAACGGTACCACAAACTACATTCTCACAAAGATGGACAGAGAGGGTGCAAAGTTTGACGATGTATTAAAGCAGGCTCAGGATCTTGGCTACGCCGAAAAGAACCCCGAAGCCGACGTGGAAGGATATGATGCATGTCGTAAAATCGCAATTCTCTCATCACTTATGACAGGCCATTATGTTCATTTTGAGGATATTTACACCGAGGGAATCACAAAGATCACTCCCGAGGATTTCAAGTATGCCAAGGCCCTTAACTGCACCATTAAGCTTCTTGCAATGAGCAAGGAGGACAACGGTTCATACTACGCAATGGTTGCTCCTTTCCTTATCGGAAAGGAAACGGCTCTTTACAACGTAAACGATGTTTTCAACGGCGTTTTCATCCACAGCAACATGCTTGACGATTCCATGTACTACGGAAGAGGCGCAGGTAAGCTTGCCACAGCCAGTGCAGTTGTGGGAGACGTGATTGAGGCTGCAAAGAATAAGGGCAAAAACCTCCCTATCTTCTGGGACGACACGAAGGTTAACCTTCTTGGAATCGGCGAAGTAAATCGTTCCTTCCTTGTTAGAGTTAAGGAAGCTGAGTGCGACAAAGCCAAGGTTGAAGCAGCTTTTGGAAATGTGACATATGTAACTGACGCAGGTGTTGACGGAGAAATCGGTTTTGTGACACCTATGATGAAAGAGAAAGATTTCGAGGCAAAGCTTGGAAACTTAAGCGGTGTAATCGGAAGAATTCGTTTAGACAAATAATTTTTGATAAAAGAGGTTTGGAGAATTGAGTAAAGTAGTAAAATTCGGCGGCAGCTCCCTTGCAAGTGCCGAGCAGTTTAAAAAAGTAAAAGACATCATCATGGCTGATAAGGACAGAAGATATGTGGTTCCTTCAGCTCCCGGCAAGCGTTTTTCCAAGGATACCAAGGTAACCGACATGCTTTATCAGTGCTATTCAAAGGCTGAGAAGGGCGAGAATTTCAAAGACAAGCTTGCAGAAATCAAGGCAAGATACGATGAGATTATTACAGGACTTAAGCTTAACGTAAACCTGGATAAGGAGTTTGCGGAGATAGAGAAGAATTTTACCAACAAAGCAGGCTCTGACTATGCCGCATCCAGAGGTGAGTTCTTAAACGGAATTCTTATGTCACACTATCTCGGATACCCCTTCATCGACGCTGCGGACGTTATCTTCTTTGATGAGAATGGTGAGTTTGACGCAGACAAGACCGACGAGGTTTTGAGTGAACGCCTTAAACATGATGAGAGAGCGGTTATTCCCGGTTTCTACGGAAGCATGCCTGACGGTTCCGTCAAGACCTTTTCAAGAGGCGGTTCCGATATCACAGGTTCCATCGTGTCCAAGGCAGCAAGAGTGGACGTTTACGAGAACTGGACAGATGTGTCAGGATTCCTTATTGCAGATCCCAGAATCATTCCCAACCCTGAAGTAATCGAGATTATCACATACAGAGAGCTTCGAGAGCTTTCATACATGGGTGCTACCGTTCTTCACGAGGATGCTATTTTCCCCGTGCGCAAGATGGGTATTCCCATTAACATCAGAAACACCAATGCTCCCGAGGATAACGGAACATGGATTGTTGGAAGCACCGGACAGAAATCCAAGTACATCATCACAGGTGTGGCCGGTAAGAAGGGCTTCTGTGCAGTAAATATTGAAAAGGATATGATGAACTCCGAGATCGGTTTCGGCCGTAAGCTTCTTCAGGCTTTCGAGGAGAACGGAATTTCCTTCGAACACTCACCTTCAGGTATCGATACCTTTACAGTATTTGTACATCAGGATGAGTTTATGGACAAGGAGCAGAAGGTTGTGGCAGGAATCCACAGACTCTGCAATCCCGACACTGTTGAAATCGAGACTGATCTGGCTCTGCTGGCAGTTGTGGGACGTGGCATGAAGTCCCAGAGAGGTACTGCAGGACGTATCTTTTCAGCCCTTGCTCACGCTAACATAAACGTTAAGATGATTGACCAGGGTTCCAGTGAGCTTAACATCATCATCGGTGTAGCGAATTCTGATTTTGAAGCGGCAATAAAAGCAATTTATGATATTTTTGTGGTTTCTCAGTTATAAGAGAAAATACAAAATGTATAAACAATTTTGAAAAAATAAACTTTATAATCTGTCAAGAACAACAAATACAATTAAGAAAACATATTTTAAGAAAATATTTGTGAAAATGTATTGACAAATCAGGGGTCATACTCTATACTTAGAGTATGGAATTCATCCAGACGGATGGTTCTTTATATAGATTGTTGCAGAAGGAGGTACGGACCACCTAACTACTTAGTGTAATACCACAAAGTAACGCAGTACAACTTTATAGGGAACTACCAATGAATGGTAATCGAGTACACCAAGTCGGGTAGCGATTAGAAGAAGCCTAAATATTCGAGAGGAGATTAACGCTACAGTGCCAGAGGGCACAAAGGATGGAAAGATTACAACCCAAGATGGAGGGAAGTCCATTGGAAACTGATTTTTAGAAGAGGGCATTGAGCGATAGGTTCGGTGCCCTCTTCTAGTTGTGCACGCAAGCGAAACTCTATTGAGAATGCTATGGAAAATAACTTGGAAATGGTTTAAAATAGTAGGGTAAAGTTTTTATATCAAAGAGGAATGTTATGGAAGAAAAAACTAACGTAGAGCAGGAAAAGAGAGAGGCCAGACGTAAACGCAGAAAGAAAAACGAAATCCTCTCCTATGTAACCGTGCTTCTTGTTTTGGCAATTTTGACTGTGGGCGGTATTGTTGCTGCCAAGTTTTTATATAACCCTGCGCAGGAGGATAAGGCTGCTGAGGAAGTGGCTAATGAGATTCAGCAGGAACTTTCACAACAGGAAGAGGAAGTAATCCTTACGGAGCCTGAACCTGTGGAGCCTGAAGTTACAGCACCCACAGCAGATGAAATCGGAGACCAGATTGTTACTCCCATCATCGAAGGCATGACCCTTGAAGAGAAGGTTGCAGGTTTATTTATCGTAACTCCTGAGGCTATTACCGGTGTTGATACCGCTACTCAGGCAGGTGACGGAACCAAGAAAGCCATAGAGGAGTATCCGGTTGGAGGAATTATTTATTTTTCCAAGAATATACAGAGCAAAGATCAGCTTACGGATATGATTTCAAAGACTGCTTCCTACTGTAAGTATCCAATGTTCTTCGCAGTTGACGAAGAGGGCGGAGATGTGGCCCGAATTGCCAACAGCAGCATCGAAGTTGAGAAGACAGGCCCTGCAGCAGACATAGCCGCAACAGGAGACCCCAACAAGGCATATGTGGCTAACTCAGTTATAGCTTCATATCTTAAGGAACTTGGATTCAACCTTGATTTTGCCCCGGTTGCGGACGTTGCAAGTATCGAGGACAGCTTCATCGGAAACAGAGCATACGGAACAGACTTTAATGCCGCAGCACCCTTTGTTTCAAATGCGGTAACAGGCCTTCAGGAGAACGGCGTAAGCGCATGTCTTAAGCACTTCCCCGGACTTGGAGCCACAAGCGGCGATACACATAAAGAGATGGTTACCAACGAGCGTACATCTCAGGATTTCAAGGACAACGAGTTTATTACCTTTAAGGCAGGAATTGAGGCCGGAACTGATTTTATCATGGTAAGCCACATTTCCCTTCCTTCAATCACCGGCGACAACACACCTTGTTGTTTGATTCCTTCAATTGTAACCGACATGCTTCGTGCTGAACTTGGTTACAAGGGTGTCGTTATTACCGACGCCATGAACATGGCAGCAATTTCCGAGTACTACTCATCTGACGAGGCAGCAATCAAGGCTTTGAAGGCAGGCTGTGACATGATTCTCATGCCCGAGAACTTCAAGGAAGCTTATGATGGAATCATTAAGGCTGTCAGAGAAGACCAGACTCTCGACGAGAAGAGAATCGATGATGCTCTTAAGAGAATCTACAAGGTTAAGTACAAAGAGCAGATTGCTGAGGAACTTGCCAAATACTAAGGTCTGTGTTATTTTAGATAACGTGTCGGTCGGGGCGCATAACTCCGGCCGATTTTTATGAATGTGCAAGTTGGGGACAGTCCCCAAATTGCACCGTGCAAAGTGGGGACTGTCCCCAACTTGCACATTGTAGTAGAAGTTGAGGTTTTTACATGGATAATAAAGAAGTAGTAAAAGAAAATAAAATGGGCACAATGCCCGTAAACAAGTTGCTTTTAAACATGTCCCTGCCCATGATGGCATCCATGCTGGTGCAGGCCATGTACAACATCGTAGACAGCATCTTCGTTTCAAGAGTCAGTGAGGGAGCTTTGACGGCTGTTACCCTGTCTTTCCCCATTCAGATGCTTATCATCGCGGTGGGAGGCGGTACCGGTGTAGGTATTAACGCGGTTCTTTCCAAGGCCCTTGGCGAAAAAGATCACGATGAGGTTAAGAAGTCCGCAACAAACGGCGTTTTCCTCATTGCAATGTCATACATCGTATTCCTGATGATTGGTTTATTTGGGGTTAAGCCGTTTTTCGCAACACAGAAGGTTGGGGATGCTCAGATACTTAATTATGGTATCCAGTATCTTTCAATCGTCTGCATCTGTTCCGTGGGCGTGCTCACTCAGATGACTTTTGAGAGGCTTCTTCAGTCCACCGGCAAAACCATGTATTCCATGATTTCTCAGATGACCGGTGCAATCATCAACTGTATTATGGACCCCATTCTGATCTTCGGTTTGTTCGGCGCCCCCAGACTTGAGGTTGCGGGTGCGGCCCTTGCTACAATCTTTGGACAGATTGTGGGCGCATCTTTAGCGATTTACTTTAACCTTACAAAGGATAAGGAAGTTGTTCTTTCCTTCAGAGGATTTAAACCCGAAGGACGAATGATTAAAAAGATTTATTCCGTTGGCCTGCCTTCCATTATTATGCAGTCCATCGGCTCAATTATGAACTACTGCATGAACCAGATTCTTCTTGGATTCTCCAGCACCGCAGCAGCAGTATTTGGTGCGTACTTCAAGCTCCAGAGCTTCTTCTTCATGCCTGTATTCGGACTTAACAATGGTTTGATTCCCATCGTTGCGTTTAACTATGGGGCAAAGAATCGTAAGAGGATGTTAAAAGCCATTAAGCTCAGCATCTTCTACGCTGAAATTTTATTCCTGATTGGAGTAATTGCATTTGAACTCTTCCCCGATAAGCTTCTTATGATATTTGATGCTTCTCCTGCGATGCTTGATATGGGCAGCAGAGCCTTAAGAACCATTGCGATTCACTTCCCCATTGCAGCCTACTGTATTATCGTAGGTACGGTATTCCAGTCTTTGGGTTACGGAGTTTACTCCCTTTGGGTATCAATCGCAAGACAGCTGGCAGTGCTTATCCCTGCGGCTTACCTGCTTTCCCTGACTGGCGTGGTTCACAATGTGTGGTGGGCATTCCCTATTGCGGAGCTTGCTTCGGCAGTAGCCAGCACTTTCTTCTTTGTGAAGATTTATAACCATACCATTAAGGAGATTCCGCTGGGTGTGGATTGAGATTAATCAAAAAAGGACGCGAAAGCGTCCTTTTTTAGTAGAACACTTAGGGCCGCGTATTTGTAGACTTTCGGTTTGCACTGTTGACAAGCGAACAATTAGTAGCTACAATCAAAAAAGGCGAACAATTAGTAGCCTAAAGGCGGGAGGATAACAAAATGAAGCGTAACACAAAGGAAGAAATACTAATGGAATCGCTACGTCTATTCGCTTATTCAGGATATAGTGGTGTAACCATGAGAGATATTGCGGAAAAGGTCGGGATTAGACAAAGCTCTTTGTATAAGCACTTTACAGGAAAACAAGAAATATTTGATAGCATTGTTGAGCGAATGGACGCTGAATATAAAGCTAAATTGGATAAAATCAAATTGGTACATGACGATAGTGATAAGCGTGCTGAACAATATATCAAAAAAACTTTGAGTAGCATGGCAGATATAGGCGAAGCATTATTTCAATATTGGACGCAAGACGAGTATGCTTCATTATTTCGCAAAATGCTAATTGTGGAACAGTACCACAATTCAGACCTTGCGGCTATCTACGATAAATATTTTTTGTCGGGCGTAGTTGATTTTCAAGCAATGATTATTAGCCACTTAATTGAAAAAGGATTTTTCAAACAAGGAAATCCCCGATTGTTAGCGATTGAATTTTATGGCCCATTCTATTTGATGATAGCGGCATATGACACAGAAAAGGACAACGCCAGTTTTAAGGAGCTAATGCGTGAGCATGTAAAAAGTTTTGGAAAATCACACGCTGTTTTTGTGGAGGAGTGATAGTAATGGAAAAAGAAAAGTGTGTAGTTTATAAAGTTTGCTTTGTATCTGCGACAGCGGTTGCTATATTCACATTATTGTTTGTTGTTGCTTTAGTGCTTACTTATGACTTTTCCAAATGGACGGGAATTGAAAATTACTGCAAAAGTTTTCAACCAATTCAAATGCTTACTGTTATACCATCGCTCTTGCTTGCATTTTCATATGTCGGATTTGTAAGCGGCTTACATATCTATGCTCCTAATAGCAAAAAAATATGGAGCCAGTTAGCATTGAGTTTTGGCTTACTCTATTCGGGAATATCTATTGCAAATTATTTGATACAGCTTGTTACAGTGATACCCAGTGTTCAAAATGGAATTACAGAAGGGCTTGGATTACTTGTTAGTGGATATTCTAATTCTGTTTTTTTTGCACTTATGGCATCCTATTTCTTGATGTGTATTTCTCTTTTCTTTTCAGCTTTCGTATTTGAAAAAAGCAAGAGATATAAATGGGTACGCAGCTTATTTGCATGTTCTGCTTTAGCTATTCCGTTATATTTAATTGGTAGCATTGTTAAGATAGCAATTATTATGATGATAGGGGCAATGTGTTGGTTTATTGCCGCAACAATCGGCATGTTTGTTTTAGCATTTTGCTTTTATAAAAAAATCAACAGCATAAAACTGTTGATCTTGTGAGAAGCACCATGGAGAGCCTGACATACGTAAAAAGGGCTTGACAGAGTAATAGTGATATAGTAAACTAACGTAGTCGTCAGTTGACGACTACATATGCGCGAGTGGCTCAGTTGGTGGAGCGCGACCTTGCCAAGGTCGAGGCCGCGGGTTCGAGTCCCGTCTCGCGCTCTGATAACACAGAAAAGGACATCCGTATGGATGTCCTTTTTTTGTTGACAAGGTGGCACAGGGGTGTTATACTCCAAATATGCTCCAGATGGAGCATAAATAATCGCGGGAGGAAATTAATATGGATGGAAATTCAGAGAAAGTATCAGTAAACATGAATGTTGGTACCCTGTCTCAAATCGATGTGTTGGTAGATTTAGGGTACTACTCTAATCGAAGTGATTTTATCAATCAGGCGGTTAGACAGGCAATTGATCAAAAACAGTCTATTATCGAAAACGAGACATCGAAGCAGCGAGAATCTAATGGCGATTGGTTTACAGGTATCTGTGTAATAACCAAGGACCAGCTTCTCATAGCTAAAGAAAAAGGTAAAAAGTTAAAAATCAGGGGCTATGGGGTAGTTGTAATTGATAAAAAACTTGATGACCTTGCTTTGGAAGTTATAGATAGCATTGACATCAAAGGGAAAATCCTGGCATCTCAGAAAATCAAAGACACATTTTCGAATATCAAGTAATATGAATTGTAAGAGGGATGTATGAAGACAATTACAAAGAAACAGGCCGGGCAGTTTATACTTGCCAAGCAGGGGCTGATAGGACCTCATAAATTTGAAGGGAAGAAGGGAGCATACGATTACGTACGTCAGGCAGGTTGCATTCAGTATGACCCTGTGGACGTGTGTGGAAAGAATGCGGAGCTCACCCTGCAGGCCAGAGTAAAGGGCTTTAAGAAAAAGATGCTCTTTGACCTTTTATATAAGGACAGGAAGTTAATTGACTATGCTGATAAGGAACTCTCAATTTGGCCCACAGAGGACTGGCCTTATTTTTCTTCCTACAGGGAGAGAAGTATGGAGCTTGGCAGAACTTTTGATGGTCTGGAGGAACTGAAGGAGAGGGCAATCGATTTTATAAGGAAGAATGGGCCGGTATGCAGTGATTCTCTTCCGATTGAAGGGGAGATCTACTGGCATTCTTCCATGCATTGGAGCGGTAACTGGGATAAGAAGTCCCAAGCCGCAAGATCGGTACTTGAACAGCTTTATACCGATGGAGAGCTGATTATTCACCATAAGAAGGGAAGCAGGAAGTACTATGATCTTGCAAGGAAACACATTGATTCATCCATTCTTGATTCAGCCAATCCCTGTAAGGATGAAGACGAATTCATAGCATGGAGAGTCCTTCGTCGAATAGGAGCGGTGGGACTTCTTTGGGATAAATCAAGTACGGCTTTCCTTGGAATAGATTTGAAGGCTGAGACAAGAAAGAGAATTCTCTCGAAACTTTCAGAGGAAGGGAAAATATGCGCCGTCATGGTGGAAGGAGTTAAGGTACCCTTTTATTATTTGGCCTCGGATGAAGAACTGATGCAGAAAATACTTGAGGGAACAGCAGACCTTAAACCAAGAATGTCATTTATTGCCCCACTTGACCCTTTAATGTGGGACAAGGCTCTGGTTCAGACCCTGTGGGATTTTCAGTATTCCTGGGAAATATATACACCGGCAGTGAAGCGCAAATACGGATATTATACCCTGCCGATTCTTTTCGGAGACAAATTCGTCGGAAGAATTGAAGCAGTACCCGAAAGAAAAGAAGAAGTCCTCGTTGTGAAAGGTTTATGGTGGGAAGATAATGTCCGCGTAACAGGGAAGACGAGAGATGCATTAGATAGAGCATTAAAGAAATTCGCAGGTTTTAATGACTGCCAGAGCTTTAAATACATGGCAAAAAATGTCGAGAAATAACACTTATGTTTCTAGTAATATTAGCTCGCAAGGAGTTAAGACATGGAAGATCAGGTACGAGCAGTACGAGTAATGCAGGATTATATCAGAAAGCATATTGATGAGGAAATCGGTATAGAGGATGTGGCAAGCGAGGCATCTTTCTCAAGCTCCCACGCCCGAAGACTTTTCATCAAATATGTAGGCATGACGCCGGCGGTTTATATCAGGCGCCTTAAACTGTCCAGGTCAGCACTGAGACTGCGTGATGAGAACTGTCAGGTTCTTGATGTTGCCATGAATATGGGCTTTGGAAGTGTAGATGGATACCAGCGCGCATTCAGAAGAGAATTCGGCTGTAATCCCAAAGAGTATGCCGGAAGCCCGGTGCCCATATGGCTTTTTACTCCTTATCCTATCCAAATAAAAGAAAGGAAAGAGAGAACTATGAGCGAGACAAGAAGTGTTTTTATCCAGGTGATTGAGAAGCCTGCAAGAAAAGTAATCATTAAGCGAGGAATAAAGGCTACGGAATACTGGTCATATTGTGAGGAAGTGGGCTGCGATGTCTGGGGGCTTTTGACAAGTATCAAGTCCATCAGCGGTGAGCCGGTGTGCTTATGGCTTCCCAAGCATTTAAGAAAGCCTGCAGCCAACGAATATGTACAGGGTGTAGAAGTTGAACTTGATTATTCCGGAGCGATTCCCGAGGGATTTGAGGTTATCGAATTGCCTGCATCCACATATCTTTTGTTTAGAGGAGAGCCCTTTGAGGATGATAATTACGAAGAGGCTATTGGCGAGATCTGGAACGCTGAGAAGAAGTATGATCCTTCATTTATCGGATATGAGTGGGATGATATGAATCCCAGAATTCAGCTTGAGCCTAGGGGAAAGCGCGGTTATATCGAACTTGTACCGGTGAAGAAGATACAATAGCGCATCCTAGCTTCGGTGAAAAAATTGAATTTATGATATATGAATCTTTAAAGTAAGGTTTGTGATATAATATATTTCGATGGGTATAGAATAAGCTTATGGAGATATAAAAGTGGTATTTGAGGAAATATCAAAAAACTGTATATTTGCTTATCCTTCGGACATTGAGCCCATATTTGGAGTCCTTAGCCTATTGAACGGCGAGGATATACACCGTGAATGCACAAACATTTATGGAGAAAAAAAGATAAGTGAGTGGAGAAACCAATATCATTTCCTGTTTGAAACCTATGAAGCGGTAAAGGAACTATACCTGAACAACATGTTTGATGTCTTATTGGATGTGTTTAATGATTCATTTACGGTTCAGGGATTCTATAAATATCTTAAGTCTATGCCTGAGGATGTCAGGCTGTTCAGAATGGCTGATTGGAGCTACTACAAAATAAGTCAGGAAGAGATTTCGCAAGCTCTTAATGATGACTCAGCTCTGGACGCTCTATATTTAAAGGTTCAGGATCAGTGTCCGAGTTATCTTGGACTTTCCTCCTTCATCAGGCAGAACGACAGATTTATTAAAGAGTTTTTTGAACTGGCAAATGATATGAATACGCCGTCTCTAAAGGGGGCGATAGATAACAAAACCACAGAAATAGATTCCTTTAGGGAAAAAATAACCGAAGCTTTAAAAAAGGCCGATCCTCTCACAACCTCTCAGGATATTATGGGAAAGACTTTTTATAATCGCGGGCCTTATGAGCTGTATTATTTTGTTCCTTCGCTACTGATACCTGCCAAGGCTTTCAGATTATTCTATGATAATGGAACGTTACACAATAAGCAGATTCTTGTCCGCAGCATAAGAGAAGAGGAGAAAAGTGTTAAAGCGACAGTATCGGCCCTGAAGGCACTTTCGGACGAAACCAGATACCAAATACTAAAACTGTTATCCAATAATGGTCCCATGAAGGGCCAGGACATTGTTAAGGAGCTGCAGCTTGCACCCTCTACAATTTCTCATCATATGAGCGAGCTTAAAGAGAGCGGGCTTATAACAGAAGAACCGGTAAAAACTTCAAAGTACTACGGACTGGCAAGTAACCGGGTAAATGAAGTAATACAAGCTATCCAGGATGATCTAAATTTATAAAGGAAAAATATGTACAAAACGAGGCACTTGATTTGGTGCCTCGTTTTTTATATTGACATTTTTGCTATTTCTATTATAATCTAATTCGATAGATATAGAACAAGAAGGAGGAAATATATGGAATATGTAATCTGTGTTGAAAACTTAAAAAGGGAATTTGCCAGCAAAAAGGGACTGATTAAAAAAGAAAATAAAGTTGTCAAAGCAGTGGATGGAATATCTTTCGAAGTGGAGAAAGGTGAAATATTTGGGCTTCTCGGCCAAAATGGGGCAGGTAAGACAACTACAATAAAAATGCTTACCACACTACTTGCCCCCACATCCGGGAAATGTGAGGTTTTGGGATATAAAACCTTTGGAGATGAAAAGAAAATCAGATCTGAAATTAACTTTATTTTCGGTGGAGAAATGGGCGTTTATCGAAGGCTATCCGCAAGGGACAATCTTCGATACTTTTCGAACCTGTATCTTATTCCAAAGAAGGAGCAGGATGAGCGCATTGATCAAATACTTAAACTTGTTGATTTGGCTGACAGGGCTGATGACCTTGCCGAAACATATTCCAAGGGTATGATACAAAGACTTCAGATTGCAAGAGGTCTTATTAATGATCCCGAAATACTTTTCATGGATGAACCTACAGTAGGACTTGACCCGGTAGGAGCCAGAATGCTCAGGGATATTATTCGAAAGCTTAAGGAGGCAGGCAAGACGGTTCTTTTGACTACACATAATCTGGCGGAAGTTGAAGAGCTTTGCGACCATCTTGTGATAATAAACAAGGGAAAGATAATCGCAAGGGGTACGCCTCAGAGCATAAAAGGGGCCCATGCCACTTTGGAGGATTCTTATGTGGAACTTGTTAAGGAGGTGTCAGCATGATCAAGGTAATTATTGGCACAATGCTTGTTCAGATGAAGCAATCCTTTGCCCGACCCATGTTTAGATTTTGCCTGATAGCCAATCCTATACTTAATACCATACTTCTTTATGAAATGTACAAAGAATCCGGAGAGACAAACTACATGGCCTATGTTGTGCTGGGTGCGGGCCTAATGGGATTGTGGAGCTGTATATGCTTTTCTTCAGCCGGAGATATAAACAGAGAAAGATATAGCGGAACTTTGGCTTTGATTTTTGCTGCACCGGCACGGTTTCCCTCAATCATATTGGGAAAAATAATCGGGAACACGATAATGTCACTATTAACGATGGTTATTTCTTTGATTACTGCCAAGGCTCTTTTTGGCATATCTCTTAAATTAGAGAGCCCGATATACTTCTTTGTGGCCTTAATTGCAGCGATAATCGCTTTTATCGTTATATCATCGGTGATAGCATGCATCTTGACTTTATCAAGGAAAACGGAACTTTACATGAACTGTATAGAAATCCCGATTATACTCCTGTGTGGCTTTGTTTTCCCGGTGTCAGTACTGCCATATGGCGTTAGGGTTATCAGTTATGCTTTATCGCCCACATACGCTATAGAACTAATGAGAATGGCTGTCTGGGGAGTAACAGATAAAGCTGTATTTATTGAAAAACTTGGAATACTCCTTGGCCTGACAGTTGTTTATGCCATTTTTTCAGTAATTCTTTACAGAAGAATAGATAAACGTGTTAGAATTGCGGCAACATTGGAGGTGGCATAATGATTAGACGTTTTTTTGACCAGGCACTTCTATATCACAAGGGCAGAAGCGCTGCATTTCAAACCGAAGAATTTGTGCTGATGCAGATTGGTTATCCGCTTGTGACTATGATTTTTTATTGCTTAATCGCCACTTTCAGTTTTAATACTGCGAATCTGACAAGCTGGGTTATCGGCAATGCATTTCTGTTGTGTACAAACGCCTGTATATTTGGATTAGGCGGAATATTTGTCAGCGAACGATATTTTGGGAGGTTGCGTTCAATTATCGCTTCACCTTGCTCGAAAATGTCACTGATATTGGCAAGCGGAGTATTCCCGGCCCTTTTTGCCATATGTTCTTCAGCATGCGGTCTAATAGTAGGAAGCATTGTGTTTGGCGTTGATTTTTCAGGGGTTAATATGCCACTTGTTGCTTTGGCCATCATTATAGCTATGATTTCTGCCTCGTGTTTTGGCCTCTTCGTATCAATATACGGATTGATGACAGACAGCATGCATCTAATCTTGAACATCGTAAGCTACCTGTTAATGATATTTACCGGGGCGGAATTTCCAATTAAGCAGCTTCCTTTTGCAGGACAGGTTATCGCGCAGATGATGCCCCTTACAAAAGCTATCATGGCAGTGAATAAGCTCTTTGAGGGAAATGTCAGGGAGTTTTCCTCGCTTATAATTGCAGAAATATTGACAGGTGCAGTATATGCCCTGTTAACCTATGCCATTTTTGGCTTCGCTGAGAAGGTTGCAAGGAGGAATGGCAAGTTTGATATGTTCTAAAGGAATGATTTCCGGCAACTCATGTCGCCAAAGTGGCAACTAACGTCACAGGCTATTGTTTTCCCGATGAATGATTGTTATTTTGTGTTTGTAAAAAACGAAGGAATCTCATAACCAAAGAAAAGAACAAACACAGGAACGCTGAAAGGAAAACATATGATGATTACTTGCACAAATCTTAAAAAGAGCTTTGGCGACAAACAGGTTCTCAAAGACATAAACTTAAGCGTCGCGAAGGGCAGCATTGTTGGGCTTCTCGGACCATCGGGAGCCGGAAAGACCACTATTATAAAGATTCTCACGGGGCAGCTTAGTTATGACAGCGGAAGCGTAAGAGTCTTTGACAAGGAGGCTTCAAAACTCACCGGAGAAGACAAGAAAAGATTCGGGATTATGATGGACAGATTCGGCCTTTACGACAGGCTTACCTGCGTTGATAACCTGAAGATCTTTGCCGATATCTACGGAATCAAACATATCAGAATCAAAGAGACACTGGATGAGGTGGGATTAAAGGATGACTATAAGAAGCTTGCTGCCAACCTTTCAAAGGGTATGAGGGCAAGGCTTCAGCTGGCAAGAGTCTTCATGCACTCGCCGGAAATCATATTCCTTGATGAGCCTACCGCGGGCCTGGATCCTCAGTCAATGAGGGCTATCCACAGAATCATCCTAAAGAAAAAGCAGGAAGGCTGCACAATCTTTTTAACCACCCACAACATGGAAGAGGCCCATAAACTTTGTGATAATATCTTCCTCCTTAACGAGGGCAAAATAGTTGAGCAGGGTACGCCTGAGGACATCTGCAGGAGATATAACGTTAACAAAAGAATTAAACTGCACTTAACAAACGGAAGGGATTTGGAATTATCCCAGGAGAGTACCGATACGGCCAGGGAGGTTTTTGAGTTGCTGAATAAGGGAGAAATCTCAACCATCCACTCCACCGAACCCACCCTGGAAACCGTATTTCTTGAGCTGACGGGCAAGGCACTTGAGGAGGGCGCATAAATGAGAAATATAATTGTGATTATAAAGAAACAACTGCAGGATACCTTCAAAAACAAAACGATTCTCATCCAGTTTGTGATGTTCCCCCTGCTTACAATAGTTATGGAAAATGCAGTAAACATTGAGGGCATGGAGCCTTTGTTCTTCACAAAGCTCTTCTCAACCATGTTCATGGGAATGGCGCCTTTAACCGCCACCGCAGGCATCATCGCTGAGGAAAAAGAGAAAGACACCCTCCGCGTCCTCATGATGGCCAACGTTAAACCCTGGCAGTATCTCATTGGAATCGCCACTTATGTGTGGACAATATGCATGATAGGGGCAGGTGTTATGTCGACTACTATTCCGTCCTCCTTAGTAAAAACATCATCAGCTCAAATATCGGAATCTGCCGTAGCATCCTACCTTTCTATCATGGCAATTGGCTTTGTAATCTCGACTTTAGCCGGCGCGGCGATAGGCGTTTTTGCCAAAAATCAAATGACGGCAACTTCGTTAACCGTGCCTGTGATGCTAATTTTGTCATTTGCTCCCATGTTGTCCATGTTTAATGATAAAATAGAGAAAGTAGCGAGGGCGTTTTTTACACAGCAGTTGAAAATAACTCTCGATGAGATGGCATTGGCGTCCGTAAATGCCACAAATGCGGTGATTATCGCAGCAAACGCCGTTTTGTTCACTGCACTTTTTGTTTTCGCCTATCAGAGAAAAGGATTGGAATAAATGAAGGTTGAGATTGATATCGACGAGAAATATCAGGACACGGTGGTAAAAATCACGTCTCCCAGATTAACGCCTGAAGTGGAGAAAATGGTGTCCCTTCTTAGGATGATGGACAGCCAGATTCCGGTGAAGAAAGCCGACGAAACCTACATCCTTGACGCGGAAAAGATTCTCTACATCGAGGCGGTGGAGAGAAACACCTTCGTGTACACCGAGGAGGAGGTTTACGAGTCAGGCTTGAAGCTTTACGAATTTGAGGCCAGGCTTTCGGAGAGGGATTTCATAAGAATCAGCAAGCAGGGGCTTTTGAATCTTAAGAAGGTTAAGAGTCTTAAGGCCGATATCAACAGACGAATCAGAGTGACCCTTGTAAATGATGAGCAGATAGTGGTTTCTCGCATGTATTCCGATGAACTGAGAAGCAGATTGGGAGTGAAGTGATGGAAGATAATAAGACGATTTTTAATTATATAGGGCAGGTTTTTACCACCTTCGGGATAACCATATTGATCTTTGTAGCCATGGCCGCTATTATCGGTGAAGAAGCCGAGGGCTACGGCACCTTATTTGACCTTGGGAAGAGGGGGCTGTCTCTTGCGACAATCCTTGAACTTTTTGCAGTATCCATAATAATCACCATTTTCAGGGACCTGCTTTTCACTGACAAATGGATCAAATCCATGTCCATTTTTGCAAGAAACACCGTGTTCTACGTAAGTGTTTCCCTTATGATTGCCTTGTTCGTGGTCATCTTCAAGTGGTTTCCTGTCGAAGACTTTAAGGCATGGCTCGGATTCTTTATTTCCTTTAGCATTTGCTCTGCCATCGGGGTTATCGTAAGCAGGCTTAAGGAGAAGGCCGAGGACAGGAAGATGAACAAGGCCCTGGAGAAGTATAATAACAGGTAGCGGGGATTTATCCACAAAAACGAGGAGATGACCATTAAAAATCAGGTTTCGTACCCAGTGCGGAGCCTGAAGCTTGTTTTAGGTACAGAAATTTGAGGAGAAAGGTGACAGGAAAGGGGAATATTGTACCCAGTGCGGAGCTGGAAGCTTGATTTAGGTACAGAAAGCAAGCGAGAAAGGTCGACGACAAGCCGAAAACTGTACCTAAGGGGCGCTCTAAAGCATGTTTTAGGTACAAAAGCTTGAGGAGAAAGGTGACCGGAAAGGGGAAGATTGTACCCAGTGCGGAGCTTGAAGCTTGTTTTAGGTACAAAATCCGAAAAATAACCCCGAAACTGCCACAACCCCAAGCATAAAAAGACCACAAAGCCCCAAAACATACGCCGCAAGTATAATCGTCATCAAGCCATACCTCAGAGGTTTGATGACGATATTTTTTATGTAAGGGAGAAGGCGGGGTTTTTTATTGAATTAAGGGTTTGAAAGACCTAAAATTATATATGGATGGGGGCTATTCCCCATTACTTTTGGGAAACGCAAAAACACATAAGGAGGGTGAAGAAATGATCAGTTTCTTTATTTGTCTCGCCATTCTGATCGTGGGGTATTTCACATACGGTAAGTTCGTTGAGAACACCTTTGGACCTGACGACCGTGAGACACCTGCTGTGGCAATCAACGACGGGGTTGACTACGTTGTTCTGCCTCAGTGGAAGCTTTTCCTCGTACAGTTACTCAACATTGCCGGACTTGGCCCGATTTTCGGTGCATTGACCGGTGCAGAGTGGGGACCTGTTGTATTCCTTTGGATTACATTCGGTACCATCTTCGCAGGTGCTGTACATGATTACTTCTCCGGAATGCTTTCCGAGAGAAACAACGGAGACTCTATTTCCGAGGTTACGGGGATTTACCTTGGAAAGACCATGAAGAACATCATGAGAGTCTTCGCAGTAATACTTCTTGTTATGGTAGGTACTGTATTCGCAGTAGGTCCTGCCGGACTCTTGAAAGTATTATTTACTAACAATGGCGCCGGTGGCGTACTGGTTAATCCGGTATTCTGGCTCACCATTATCCTGGTTTACTATTTTATCGCTACATTCGTTGCAGTTGATAAAATCATAGGCCGTATCTATCCCATCTTCGGCATCTGCCTTATCATCATGGCAATCGGCGTTTGCTTCGGTATGATTACCGGAACAGCAAGGGGCGAGTATGTAATGCCCGAACTTTGGGACAACTTCAAGAACATGCATCCTAACGGAACACCTATCTGGTCCTTCATGTTCATCACCGTAGCATGTGGTGCAATCTCAGGTTTCCACTCAACACAGAGCCCTATTATGGCCAGATGCTTAAAGAGTGAGAAACAGGGTCACTTCGTATTCTACGGAGCGATGGTGGCAGAGGGCGTTATCGCTCTTATCTGGGCAGCTGCAGGCTGTGCAATTTACGGCGGCGCAGGCCTCGTTGAGGTTGGCGGCGGAAACGCAACCAGCGTATACGAAATCTGCTCCAAGACCATGGGCGGTATAGGTATTGCTCTTGCAATGCTTGGCGTTATCGCATGTCCCATCACTTCAGGTGATACAGCATTCCGTTCAGCTCGTCTTACACTTGCTGACTGGATCGGACTTGACCAGACCAACAAGGTTAACCGTCTGAAACTCTGTATCCCCGTTCTCGGCGTAGGCGCAATCCTCGGCTATGGAAACACCCTTGGATTCATCGACTACTCCATCATCTGGAGATACTTCAGCTGGACCAACCAGACCCTTGCAATGATCGTTCTCTGGTCCGCATCAATGTACTTGTTCAAAGAGAAGAAGAATTACTGGGTTACTGTTGTACCCGCAACCTTCATGAGTGCGGTTTCATTAACCTACTTCCTGATGGCACCTGAGTGTCTCGGACTTATTCCTTTCTTCAAGAACAACACCACAGTGGCTTATCCCGGTGGTATAATAGCAGCAGTATTATTCCTTGTACTGTTCCTTCGTGCAACCAAGAAAGCCGAGAGAGCATAACTGAATATGGAAAGGGGAACGCGTAAGCGCTCCCCTTTTTTAGAAATTTAAGGATGGGGGAAGTTATGATAATCGCACCTAAAGCTCTTACAGATAATGTTTTGGCAAAAACAGAGCTCGCTACTGATAAGCGAAACTGCCTTAGATCCGGCCCCTGCGGTATCGGAGAGAAGGCCCTTTATCTAAACAGCTTTTATATCGACAGAATTTTCTATGTCAAATACGAAGACATCGACAGAGTCTTCAAGAGGGTGGCAATGAGCAAAGGCGGTTTTACCGGAAAAGGAATATTCGGCTCAATCCCTTACCTCGTTGTTCAACTGAAAAACGGCAAAGAAAAGCAATGTAACTTCAAAATTGAAAACGACGTGGATGCACTGTTGCATCGCATTGAAATAGATCATCCGGAAATTCCCACCCACAGCAAAGAGGCGGAGGAACGCCTTAGAAAAGCTGAGGAAGAGGAGAGAAAGAAGTACTTAAAGGAACTGACTCCCGAGGCCGCAAAGAGTGTCGAGAAGCTTCAGCGGGCCAAGGAATTCCTTCAGTTGCAGCCTGAGAAGTCGGACCGCCTGGCGTTTTGTGCCAAGCAAAAACGCACCCTCGACTCCATAAGCCCAACCTACAGACTTATAGCAATTCTAATTCTTTTAGCAGGTTTGGCATCCGCTGTCTGGGGAATTACATCATGGATTAACCATACCGTGGACGGCGCAGTTTACTTTGTTTTGTTTGGATTTGCGGCAATACTTTTTGCCATGGCTTCAAGGGTTCTGCCCTCCGGCACCAGAAACAAAAAGTACGGTGAAGAGCAGTGGGAGAAGGCCCTTGCCACCCAGGAAGCTCATATTAAGACCTACGAAGGCTTCCCGGTTCCCGCTTATTACGCCCACCCTATTGTCATGGAGCGTCTTATGAGAGCCATTAAGATGGGCCGCGCCATCACCATTGACGAGGCCATGCAGGTGGTCAAGGATGATTTGAAGGCCTTGAATCCTTCTGTTACCGTAACCCAGAAAGAATACGACGAAGTTGTGGTTGTGAAACCGCTGTTCGCCTTGATGGAGTATAAATAGGTGCAAAATGGGGACAGGCCCAAACTGCACGTCCAAAGGATGTGCAGTTTGGGCCTGTCCCCATTTTGCACCTATGGTCTGCCGCCAACAAAAAAGGTATCCACCCTCAAGGGTGAATACCTTTTCTAATGTTTTAATGCTTTAATACTTAATTGTATTTGAAGAATTAAGCATCAACGTCAGCGCTGTTAGCTTCCTCAGCTGCTGCATCTTCTGTAGCTGTCTCGTCAGCATTCTCCTCAGCCTCTGCCTCAGCGTCTGCCTTCTCAGCGTCCTCTGCCTCAGCATCCTCTGTTGTCTCTTCAGCTGCAGCGTCCTCTGTAGCTTCTGTAGCTACATCTTCTGCTGCTTCCTCAGCTGCATCAGCTGTCTCCTCAACAACTGTCTCAGCCTCTGTTTTTGCTGCTGCGTCGTCCTTGGTTCCGCAACCGATCATGCATGCGCTGATGCATAATCCCATGAGTAATGCTACTGTTCTTTTTTTCATAATAAAACACTCCTTAAAACTAGTAATTCTATGCGTCGTTTTCCAACGCACCTACCGAGAATACTCCTTTAAAAAGTGTCCTGCAAGCCCCTAAATCTTAAGGAAAATCTACATAAAATGTTAAGAATTTAGTGCTCTCGCCCACTACTGGCGGGTTGTCCCACTTTGCACGTGCCCCTATTTCTGTTATAGTTATCTTGACTGTACAAATTCTTTGGAAGGACAGCTTCCCATGCTTACAGACACTGAACTCTATAACAAGTATTTATCGGGCGATGGCGCGTCCTACGACGAGCTGATGATTCGCTACGGCGACAAGCTCACCATCTATCTGAACAGATACCTGCACAACCTGCAGGATGCGGAGGATTTGATGATTGAGGCTTTTGCCAGGATCATGGTCAAGAAGCCCGCAATAAGAGATGGAGGTTTTCGGGCTTATCTTTACAAGACGGCCAGGAACCTTGCCACGAGATTTCACGGAATAAAGAGCAGATTTGAGACCTTCAGCCTTGACGGGATGGAGGACGAAATCCCGGATAGAGATACATCTGATTTTGCAAAAACGCAAATTCTCCATCTTTGCCTCGAGAGAATCGACCCCGAGTTAAAGGAGGCATTGTGGCTTGTCTACATGGATGAAATGAGCTACGAAGATGCTGCGGGAATCATGAAGGTGTCAAAGAAGAGAATCGACAGGCTTTTGCAAAAAGGGAAAGCACACCTGAAAAACGAGCTTTCAAAGGAAGGAATCACCAATGCGTACGAATGAGGAAAGAATAGCGGCCATGCACGTCAGGGCCAATGAAATAAAGAAAGAAGACGGAGTTCGCAGAAACCGCATTATCGAAGTTTCAAGCATTGCGGCGGGAATCGTTCTTGTAATATTGCTTGCGGTGGCTATGCCCGGGTATGCGGGACTTCTTACGCCCGAAGCCACCACCGATGCCATGAGCGCCAGCATTTTCTCGGAGAGCAGCGCACTTGCTTATATCGTGATAGGAGCACTTTCGTTTTTGCTTGGCATAACTGCCACACTATTTGCTTTCCGCCTTAAGAAAATGGGCGATGAAGAAAAGACAAATCCGGAGAAGCGGTGATGGACCTACTAAACATCGAAAGCATTGATACAATAATTCAGCTTATAACAACGCTTGTATGCGTGATAATATCCATTACAAGAGCATTGAAAACCGGGAAAAAGGCTTGGATTATGCTCTTTTTTACTGCCTTTATTTATTTCCTCGGAGACCTATATTGGCAGATTTTTGTAGTGGTTCACGGACATATACCCTATTATTCGTACATTCCCTATCTTAGCTGGTATGCGTCTTATTTGTTCTTTATTTTGCTTCTTATAGAAGTAAGAGGAGAGCGTGAGAAAGAGAAGGTTAATCCCGTTCTTTATCTTGTGCCTGTTTTTACCCTGGGAATGGCAATTCTATACATGCAAAAGGAGGACTACATCGGAAACATTGTCTGCCTGATTCTTATGACTGTATTGATCTGGCAGGGTGTGGCAGGACTTCTTGATAAAAGTGAGAAAAGAAAAAAATATATTTATATAGCTGTTTTGGCCTTTTGTTTTGAGGAGTATGCCATGTGGACGTCTTCGTTTTTTATTGCGGAGGAGTCCATACGTAATCCCTATTATTGGGCGGACATGGCTATGTCTCTTACATTCCTCTTCATGCCTTTGGCACTGGGAAAGGCGGTGGATGAATGAACTATATAGAAAACGTATTTATCTGCCTTGTGGCGCCGCTTTTAATATCGGTGTTTTGGATGAAGGGAAAAGCGAGACGACTTATGATATTCCTCATTATCGGAATGGGAGCGTGCCTCTTGTCATCCTATATAAGCACCTTTCTTGCAATTATTCAGGGCGCGGATTTCTTGTCTGCTTCCCTTGAGATAGCACCTTTGGTTGAGGAGAGTATAAAGCTTTTTCCTTTATTATTCTATCTGTTGATTTTCGAGCCCGAGGCCAAGGATGCCGCCAATGCTTCCCTCATGACAGCCATAGGCTTTGCCACCTTTGAAAACGTATGCTTCCTTATGGAAAACGGCGCAGACAGCGTTTTGCACCTTTTAATCAGGGGATTTGGCACAGGCACCTGCCATGTGGTTTGCGCGCTGTTTATCTCCATCGGAATATACAGGCTTTGGGACAAGGAATGGCTTAGAAACATCGGAACTCTGGCGCTTTTGGCCGTAGCCATAACCTACCACGGAATCTTTAACATACTGGTTTCCGCATCCGGCGCCATAGCAATCATCGGGTACTTTATCCCAATTGCCACAATTATTGTCACCAGATTCTTCCGCAAGGAGCTTATGAAAGAAAGAGCCTAGAAACGTAACTTAATAAGATCATTAGTGAAAGTTGTACAAATTCGAGATTTGGAATTTGTGCAACTTTTTTTTATTCCCACCTTGGGAGATTTGCAAATTCAAGTATCTATATAAGTGAAAGGACTTTGGCGGATGTGCAGTTCGGGGACTGTCGTGAAATGCATGCTGGATGTGCAGGTTGGGGACAGTCGTGAAATGCATGCTCGCGTGCATTTCAGGACTGTCCCCAAATTGCACGTCCGGTCCTAGGAGAAAATCCAAGAAAGAAAACAAAGGAGAAAGAGGGAAAATAACGTGGAAATGAAAATGAAAAGATTACTGACAATGATACTTGCCACAATCCTTGTGGTGTCTGCATGTGTGTTTGTGGTGCCGCAGAGTGGGATGAAGGTAAAAGCAGTGGGGGAAAAGACCATCACAGGCCTTGGAACAGGGGCGATTGGGAATCCTGCTTCGGGTGCAGGCGGATGGAGCTATGTTTATTATGGGAAATATTACGGAAGTGATATGAAATTCCGCGTGCTGGATACGGCAGCCATAGAGTTCAATGCAAATACAACCATGCTTTTAGACTGTGACAGCACGATCATCAATAAGCCACATTATTTATCGTCACCATATTCAAACTCATGGGCAGGCAGTGAGATCAACGCATGGTTGAACGGAAGTGGTTTTTATAACAATGCAACAAATGTATTTACCCCACAAGAAAAAGCAGCCATAGTGGCAAGCTCAAAATCAGATTTTTCTAACGACGGTCCAGGAAGAAATTCTCTTGATTCTCAGAATCTTACGGGAGAGCATGTGTTCCTGCTGGATGCGAAAGAGGCTACAAGAGAATCTTACGGTTATGCTTCGAATGCGGGAGATGATGCTACGCGCGTAAAGTCCGGAACGTACTCTTGGTGGTGGCTGCGCTCGCCCGATTATAGCAATGGTAGCTTAGCCGGCGGAGTCGATGATGACGGCTATGTGAACTACCACGATGTGCTTTACAGCAGCGGCGTGAGCCCCGCTTTGAATGTCAATCTGTCATCTGTAATCTTCTCATCTGAAATCTCAGACGGATATAAGCTTACGGTCAAAGATGCGAATATGACCATCGCTCAGACAGGCGGTTCTGATGTAACCAGGGCAGGAAATGTTGTTACCGTACCTTATACTATTTCGGGATCTAATGCGGGAGAAGCCACTCAAGTATCGGTACTAATAACAGACACTCCATACAGCGCAGGCACAGCAACATCATCCGGATTTTCATATCAAAAACTTAACGTTACCACATGGGGTACAGAGGGAACAGGAACCTTTACAATTCCCGCTGCATATGCAAACCAAACCTGCGGTAGCGATTATTACGCGTATATTCTTGCAGAGGATGTAAATACCGGAACCGCAACAGATTATGCCAGTGTTCCAGTGGGAATAACTATTCCAGCAGACTCAGGCAGTGGTGTATCAACTCCCGCATCTACTACAACGCCGGGACCTGTCATTATAACAGCAGATGAAGCAGGTAATGAGGAACCTTCGGTTTCCACAAAGAAGGACTGGTTGGAAATCCTTAACGAAACCATCGATGAGGCCATCAACGAAGCCATCAAAGAAGGAACCCCACAGACTATCTACCTCAAGGGCGTAACAGGACTTCCTATCACCCTCATGAGAAAACTTAAGGACAATCCTCAGATTACTCTGGACATGAGCTATTCCTATGAAGGGGTAGATTATCATGCAGTCGTTCCCGGAAAGAGTGTTATTGTGGATGACACCATTCCATGGTACGGCCCCCTCTATCTGAACAAATACTACAGCCGCTAGGTGCAATTGGGGCCTGTCCCCGATTGCACCGTGCAAATGGGGCCTGTCCCCAACTGTACGTCCCCAACTGCACGTAGGAGGAACTTCATGAGAAGTAATGAAGAACGAATTGCGCTCTTACACCAGAGAGCAAAAAGAATCCGGCACCAGCAAAACAGAAATTATCTGATTGCGAGCGGAAGCGTCAGCGCGTTGCTTTTGGCCATGTTGGTTATGGTGATGGCACAGTTTGAGAACGGAGCCATCAAAGAGGCAGGAAGCATGTATGCGGCATCGTCGCTTCTGTCTGAAAATACGGGCGGATATGTGCTTGCCGGAGTACTTGCCTTTATGGCTGGTGTCATTATCACGGTCATCTTAAGAAGGCAGATTGAAAAGAAATCAAAGGAGAAAGAGGAAAAGCGTTTATAGATTTTTAATATTTTTTTAGATTTCATTAATATCTTTTTGTAATAATTCCATGTATCATAATGCATGGAATTATTTTTTTCTTCGTTCCGCTCGGAGCGTTGCAAATCATGGGTTATTCACTCGAAATTTCCAAACTACTATTTTTTATTTATTGGGAGGACATTATATCTATGTCAAAAGAAAACAACTTAATATTTGATGAGGTTCCAACCAGTGGACCTTTGGCCGTTCCCATGACGAACGATTATCTTTTCAAGGCAATGCTTCAGAAAAATAATAAGATTCTCAAAGGGTTACTCTGCGCATTGTTGGCACTTAAGCCAGAGCAGATTCGTTCAGTTCAGGTTACAAATCCCATTGAACTGGGTGAGAGCATTGATGACAAAACCTTTATTCTGGACGTATTGTTGATTCTTAATGATAATTCGTATTATGATCTTGAGATGCAGGTGATTAATGAACATAACTGGGTGGAACGTTCGCTTTCGTATTTATGCAGAACATATGACAATCTCTGTAAAGGAAAAAACTATGTAGACGTTATGCCCGTTCATCAAATAGGTATTCTGAATTATACTCTCTTTCCTGAAAACCCCGAATTCTATAGCGAGTATGGCTTTGTAAACAGGAGCACGCTTCAGGCTTATAGTGACAAAATTAAACTGTCTGTGTTAGACTTAACACAGATAGACTTGGCTACTGAGAAGGATAAAGAGAACGAGCTGGACTATTGGGCGAGACTCTTTAAATCCGAAACATGGGAGGAATTGCAGATGTTGGCAGAGAAGGATCCTATTTTTAAAGAAGTAGCAACACAGGTAAAAGAGTTGACTGATGAAGAGAAGATTCGCATGCAGTGTGAAGCACGCGAAGATTATTATCGTACCCAAAATGACTTTCATGGATATTATCTTAAGCAACTTGATGAGAAGGATAAAACGATAGATAAGAAGGACAAAACGATAGAAGAACTGAATAAGGAAATTGCAAAACTTCAAGAAGAGCTACGCATGAAGCAGTAAGGGGTGGGCCCTAGGTGCAGAAAGGGGACAGGCCCCAAACTGCACATCCTTTGGACGTGCAATTTGGGGCCTGTCCCCTTTCTGCACCTATTTCTCTACCAACACAACCTTCTCCTTCGGCAGGTGCCGTATCAACGCCGCCTCCAGATCCTCCACTCTGGTGGGTTTGGAGAGGTAGTCTGCAAAGCCGAGGCCCCGGTATTCTTCCTCCACGCCGCTTAGGGCGTTGGCAGTAAGCATGATAACGGGGGTATTGGTGTTAAGGCCTTCCTTAGAAATAATGTTAAAGGTTTCGACGCCGTCTTTTTCGGGCATTCTGTGGTCCAAAAGGATGACGTCGTATTTTGTCTTTTTACATAATTCGATGGCTTCATCGCCGCCGGAAGCTTTATCAATTTTTAATTCCGTGGGCTTGAGGAGGCCTTCAACAACCATGAGATTCATGGGAACATCGTCAACAACAAGGATTCTTGCATCGGGTGCCCTGAAGCTTTCCTTGTAGGTCTCTTCAGCAACTTCAGCCTGCTTTGTGAAAGGACCGACAGGAGTAAAGTCTGCAACCTTCTGAGGCAGGCGAACGGTAAATTTACTGCCAACGCCCACTTTACTGTCAACGAAGATTGAGCCGTTCATAATGGTAATAAGGTCCTTGGTGATTGCAAGGCCAAGGCCCGTTCCCTGAATGGAAGCATTCTGCTTCTCGTTAACTCGCTTAAAGGAATCAAACAGGAAAGGAATATCTTCCTTCACAATTCCGATACCGGTATCACTTACGGAAATGATAAGATCGATGCTTTCATCGTCGGTTTTCTCGTACCCCATGTCAATGGTGACACCGCCGGTTTTGGTATATTTGAGGGCATTGGAGGTGATGTTTGAAAGCACTTGGTTAATTAGCCTGAAATCTCCCTTTAGGGCAGAGGGGAGAGAATCGTCGCTTTTTACCTCAAGGTATAAGCCCTTCTTACCCGCCATCTGCTCAAAGCAAAGATAGCAGTCTCTTAAGAGGTCGTGAGGATTGTAGGTCCTTGTGATGACCTCCATCTTGTTGGCCTCGATTTTGGAGAAGTCCAAAACGTCATTGATAAGCCCCAAAAGGATGTCTCCGGCGGACTGAATGCCTTCCGCATAGTCCTTTAAAATCGGGTCATTGGCGGAACGGAGAATCATCTGATTCATTCCGAGAATGGAATTAAGGGGTGTTCGTATCTCGTGAGACATATTGGCGAGGAAGGTGCTTTTGGCTTCATTGGCCTTCTCTGCCATGGTTTTGGCTTGTCTTATTTCGTTAAGGAAGAAGACTTCCTCCGTGGTATCCTCAATCAGGAAATACGAACCGATAATTCGGCCCTTGTGGTCAGCAAGATTACTGTATTTCACGCGGTAATGTCTGTCCGAAGAACTATCGGAGGGATTTGTTTTTTTCACATAAGGAATGGAGCCGTAGGAGCTGTCGTCGTTAACAAGGTTCCTAAGGACGGTGGCCACGGGCTCGGAACGGAGCGTAAAGTTTTCGGCAGTAATATCGAAATGCTTTTCGGCAAAAGTGTTGGCGTAGATGTAGTGATTGTCCAGATCCAAGAGGATAAGGCCCTCATTCATGTTGTCCACGGCTCGCCCGATGGCCGAAACCATAAGACTTCTGGGAATAAAGATGGTGATGCAAATGTATATGAGGATTCCGCCCACGGCATAGAAAACAACGGAAGCGTCCAGAACCAGACCCAGGGCCATGTATCCGAGGTTTAGAAGCACAATCAGAATCAGGATGCCAAGAATCAGCACGTACTGGGTTCTGTAGAGGCTGTAGCTTCGATGAATCCTCACGAGAATGAAGGCGAAGGCAATGGCCAGCATAACATAGTCAATGGTCAGGTGAATGTAATACAGAGTAAGAAATCCTGTCTGGAAAAAAACAGCCCCATCTCCACCCCGGGTTTCAAATATATAAAATTCATGGTTTAACATGGGATTTAAAAGAATCAGAAGGGAATCGATACCCATAATGGCACCGGCAAGAAGCCTGAATCTCTTTATTACCTGATCGTGTCCGGTGTAGGAAAGAAGGAAACCGGAAAGATAAAAAATGGTCCAGTCCAGGCACACAAAGTAAGCGCAGTATCCGTGCTCAGCCATTAATGAATTGAAGGAAATGGCCACAATAATGTTAGCAATGATAGCCAGAATACCGGCTCTCATGGCCTTAATAAATACATGACCATACCTCTCCTTAATGGACTTGAAGGCCCTGATGGTGAAGAGCATGGTCGCTATTGCAATACAGTCGACTATAACGTAGATAATCTTTGTAAGCATAGTTTTCTCCGAGTCTGAACTTACCCTATGAAATGTATTATAACACAAAAAACGGAAGTTTATCTATTTGACTATGATGCAATGCGCCGTATATAATTAATAGGATTGAAATTTCTTTTTTTAGGGGATTTGTAATGAGCAAAAAAGCTTTGATTATCGGCGCAGGCCCTGCGGGACTTACAGCGGCATATGAACTTCTTAAGAAGGGCAGCGACATTGAGGTTACGGTCTTTGAGGAAACGGAGCAATTCGGCGGAATTTCCAAGACTGTAGAATATAAAGGAAACCGTATGGATATGGGCGGCCACAGGTTCTTTAGTAAGATTCCTGAGGTTAATGCATGGTGGGATGAAATGCTTCCCATGCAGGGTTCCAAGTCATACGATGACATTGTTCTTGGCAGAGAGAGCCACGTGGCAAAAAAAGGCCCTGATCCCGAGAAGGAAGACAGGGTTATGCTTACCCGTCACAGAGTTTCCAGAATTCTCTTTGACAACAAGTTCTATGACTATCCCATTTCACTTAAGCCTGAGACTTTCAAGAACTTTGGATTTTTAACCACCATGAAGGTTGGTTTTTCATATCTTGCCAGCGTTTTCCATAAACGCCCGGTTACAAACCTTGAGAACTTCTATATTAACAGCTTCGGTAAGAAGCTTTACGGAATGTTCTTTGAATATTATACCGAGAACCTTTGGGGCAGACATCCTTCCGAGATTGATGCTTCTTGGGGTGCCCAGAGAACCAAGGGTTTGTCCATTTTCGGCATTATCAAGGACTTCTTCGGAAGACTCTTTAAGGTTAAGAATCGTAAGGTAAACACCTCACTTATTGAGGAATTCAAATATCCCAAGTTAGGCCCCGGCCAGCTTTGGGACGTTACCGCTTCCGAGGTGGAAAGACTTGGGGGCAAGATTGTCAAGAACGCCAAGGTAGTTCGCGTAAACAAGGTAACTGAGGGTGGAGTTGAGAAACTTACATCTCTTGTTTATAAAGACATGAATACCGGTGAAGAGGTAACTGTGGAAGGAGATTATATCGTTTCTTCCATGCCTGTAAAGGACCTTGTGGCAGGAATGAACGACGTTCCCGAAAAGGAAGCAAAGATTGCGGCAGGCCTTCCCTACCGTGATTACATGACACTGGGCGTGCTGATTCCAAAGCTTAAGCTGGTCAACAAGACAGACATTAAGACCATGGGAAATATCGTGCCCGACAACTGGGTATATGTTCAGGACCGTCGAGTTAAGCTGGGACGTTTCCAGATTTACAACAACTGGTCTCCTTACATGATTAAGGATCTTGAAAATACGGTTTGGATCGGCCTTGAGTACTTCGTAAACGAGGGCGATGAGTACTGGAACATGACGGAGGATGAGTTCGCCAAGCTTGGTATCGATGAGATGGTAAAACTCGGCCTTATCGACTCAGCCGACGAAGTTATCGATTACCACATGGAGAAGGTTAAGAAGGCATATCCTGCTTACTTTGACACCTATGATGAAATCGATACTCTGGTTTCCTATCTTAAGAAAATCGAAAATCTCTACTGTGTAGGTCGTAACGGCCAGCACAGATACAATAATATCGACCATTCAATGGTTACTTCCTTTGAGACTGTCAAGGCGATTCTGTCCGGCAGCACCAATAAGGACGCCATCTGGTCTGTAAATACTGAAGAGGAGTATCACGAGTCCAAGGAAGAGGATTCGGAGGAACTTGAAGTAGACTAAGTATGAACAAGAAATTAAGCAATTTCATGTCATATGTACTGATAGTGGTTGGAGCTCTTTTGGCCAGCTTTTCGGTTGCCTGCATTCTTATTCCCAATGATGCAATCGACTACGGCACTGCGGGCATAGCCATTATCGTAAGCAAACTGACAGGTTTTAACCTGTCTCTTTGTGTGTTCTTTATTTTTCTTCCTTTCCTGATTTTCGGCTTTATTATTCTTGGCAAAAGATTCGGAATCAAGGCGGCTTTGGGGTCCCTGGTATATACAGTGGGACTTGAAGTTTTTGAAGAGGTTTCCTTTGAAATCAACACCGAGCATTTCCTTGCGGTGGTTTTCGGCGGAGCAATTCTTGGCCTGGGTCTTGCATTGATTCTAAGACATGACGGCTGTATCGACGGGTCGGAGATTTTTGCCAACATAATCATTAAGAAGATTTCCGATAAGACAGGCAAGAACTTCAGTATGTCTTATCTTCTCATAGGCTTTAATGCCTGTGTCTATATTGCAGCTTTCCTTTTAATTAACAGAAATTCGGCGCTTTTAAGCCTTTTGGTTTATGTTATTGCCACCGCAATAATCGATCACTTTACGGATCACTTCGAGGCCATCAAACAGGTCACCATTATTACCAAGGAGCCTGATGAGCTGGTGAAGGCCATTAAGACGGAGCTTAACAAGACCTGTACAATGATGGATTCATACGGTGCCATAAGCGGCGAGAACAAGACGCTTATCTGTTATATTAACTATTTCGAACTTTCCAAGATGAAAGAAATAATCTCGCGGAACAAGGGAACCTTCAGTACGGTTACCACAATTGACGAGATATTACGATAATGTCCCAACGGGAGGATTGGTATGACTCAGATTATTTTTTGGTCCGTTCTTTTGATAGTGGAAGTGGTTTCCTACATTATCATAGTGAAAAAGCTGAAGGCCACCAATGCGCCCCGGAAGGTCAATCTTTTAGCTTTGCTGGCTTTTCTTATTGTATTTGCGACTATCTTTAAATTCATTGTGTTTCCGGTTGTAGGGTAGTATGTGCACACCCCGGAGGTTGGAAGATGCGTGTACTAATTGCAGAGGACGAGGTAGCAACCGCCAAGGCCCTTAAGGTGCTTTTGGAAAAAGCGGGCTGCTCCGTAGACATTGTTCACAATGGTAATGACGCGTGGGATTACATCGAGGCAGGAACCTACGAGGTAATCGTGCTTGATATTATGATGCCCGGCAAAAGCGGGCTTGAAGTTCTTTCACTTATTCGAAACAATCACTTGACCGTTCCGGTCATGCTTCTCACATCCAAAGCAGAAATTGAAGACAGGGTAGCAGGTCTTGACGCAGGAGCGGATGATTATCTGCCAAAACCCTTCGCCACCTCCGAACTTATTGCCAGAGTCAAGGCTTTGGGCCGTCGAAGCGAATCATATACCAACTCAGTCAACACCATCGGGAATGTGACTCTCGATGCCAATCGCTATGAAATGTCAGCTTCGGGAGGCAGTGTTAAACTTGCCAATAAGGAATTTCAGCTTATGGAATTGTTTATGGGACACCCGGGTCATGTTTTCTCCACAGAGCATCTGATGGAGAAGATCTGGGGATATGACACTGAATCTGACATAGATGTCGTATGGACACATATAGGATTTGTCAGGAAGAAACTTAGAAGTATTGGTGCCAATGTTGAAATCAAAACCATGCGAGGTGCCGGTTATGCACTGGAGGTAATCTCATGATAAGACGGATGAGACATCGGGTTATTCTGGCCGCAATGGTGGCCTTCTTCGCAGTAATTTTGACCATTGCAGTTTTGGTTAATGTGGTCAATTACGTAATGGTCACAAGCAGAGCGGATAACACTCTTGAAGCCATACTTAATTATGAGAGAGGCCCCATGGGACCCAGAGGTGCCGGGGATAAGAGTGAGCCCCCCGAAGCTGTCGGCCCCCAGGAAGCTCGTCCATTTATGGAGTTGCCTGATAAAGAGTTAAACTACATGACAAGATTCTTTATCGTAAGGTTTGATGAGAGTGGAGAGGCTTATTCTGTTTTTACCGACTTCATAGCTTCAATCGACGAGGAACAGGCCAAGGAGTACGGACAAAAGGCCTTCGATTCCGGGAAAGAACACGGGTATCTTGGCGAGTACAGATACGTAAGGGCTACCAGGGACGGGGACACGGTGGTTGCTTTCCTAAATACCCTTCGTGAGAGACAGAGCATGCAGGCACTCCTTTTGATGACCCTAGGAATTTCGGGAGTCAGCCTCATTGTGGTATTTATTCTTGTGGTGATTCTGTCGAGAAGAGCAATTAAACCCTACGCCGCAAATATCGAGAGGCAGAAGCAGTTTATTACCGATGCAAGCCATGAGCTTAAGACGCCTTTGACTTCAATTTCCACCAGCCTTGATGTTTTGGAAATGGAGAGCGGCGAGAGCGAATGGGTGGGGAATATCAGGAAGCAGACCGGTCGAATGAGCAAACTTGTTAGCGAGCTGGTGACTTTATCAAGGCTTGATGAGGAGATTCCGCTTCCAAATAAGGAGAAGTTTTCTTTGAGCAATGCGGCTTGGGAGATTGTGGATGTTTATAAGACCCAGGCCAAGGCTGCAGGGAAGAATTTTAGTATTGATATTGAAGATGATGTGATGATGGTGGGAGAGAAGGCTGCGGTGCAGCAGATGCTTTCCGTGCTTCTTGACAATGCCATCCGCTACTCGGATGCTTCGGGGGATATCAGAGTAGGCATATATAAGAAGAGAAACAGGGCCTACGTGGAGGTATTTAACACGTGCGATTATGAGGTGCCGCCGGATACGGAGCGGCTCTTTGATCGTTTCTACAGGCCGGATGGCGCCAGAAGCACCAAAACCGGCGGCACCGGCGTTGGCCTCGCCATTGCCAAGGCTGTGGCCGAAACCCATGGCGGGACTATCACCGCCAACTGCCCCAGCGGCAAGACAATGACGATTAAGGTGAAGATATAGTGGTTTACATAAGTAGGCGATTTTTGCGATTCCCACTAATGAAATCGCGAAATCGCTTATTTATTATGCTCCCGAAGCCCCAGGAAGGGCAAAATCAAGCAAAATAAGCGGATAAATCAGGTGTTTTCACCTGATTATCCGCTTTTCTAGTTTGTTTTGGTTTACATAACGTTTCCGAAGACATAACAATTTCAGGAAATTGAAATTTTGTTATGTCTTCTCCGGTTTCGGCGCCTCATTTGCCCCAAGCCTCACCAATTTCTACGCCCCAAAGCAAGCTTCAAATCAGGCTTCCAACGGGCTTCTTAGGCAATCCCCCGAAATAGATGAAAAAAATTTCCTCACTTCAGGTTCATTTCAGGTTGCGCTGCCATAATGAGCTCAACAAAGCGAAAGGAGAAACGATAAATGCAGCAGGAAAAGCACTACAGGCATGAGCTGAAATACAGCATTTCCTACTCGGAGTACCTGGCCATGCGAGGGCGCCTTGGGATGGTGATGGAGAAAGATCCCCATACCAACGACGCGGGGCTGTACCAAATCAGAAGCATCTACTTCGACAACTCCGACGACAAGGCCTTAAGAGAAAAGATTGACGGAATCGAAAAGAGAGAGAAATTTCGAATCCGTTACTATAACGATGATTTTTCATTTATAACCCTTGAAAAAAAGATGAAAATCGACAACCTGTGCCTCAAATATGACGCGCGGATTACCAAGGAAGAATGCCAAAGGATTCTTGACGGCGACCTGGATTTCATGAAAGGCCACAAGGAAGAGCTGGTTAGAGAGCTTTACGCCAAGATGCGCTATCAGCGGCTTAAGCCCCGGGTCCTGGTTTCCTACGTGAGGGAGCCATACATTTACAGGGCGGGCAACGTTCGAGTGACCTTCGATTTTGCCATAAGGACAAGCCTTTATTCCCAGAATTTCCTGACGGATAAGGTCACGGACATAAGTGCCACGGACACCCCGTCGGACATGATTCTTGAGGTAAAATACGACGCGTTTCTCCCCGAAGTCATTAAGAGCCTCATTCAAATCAAAGGGGCGAGACAACAGGCTTTTTCAAAATACGGCGCATGCCGCAGATTCGGATAATTCATATTTATAGGAGGAAAAACAAATGACATTCAGCAATATTTTCAAATCAAGTTTCTTAGAGAGTGTAACAGAGTTTTCGCCTGTCGATGTTTTGGTGGGCATGGCTTTTGCCTTGATTCTTGGACTTTTCATTTTTCTTATATATAAGAAGACCTTTTCGGGAATCATGTATTCCACAGGTTTTGCCATGTCGCTGGTGGGACTTTCATTGGTGACAACCCTTGTTATTATGGCCGTTACGTCCAACGTTGTGCTTTCCCTTGGTATGGTCGGTGCCCTTTCAATCGTGAGATTCCGTTCCGCAATTAAAGAGCCCATGGAAATTGTATTTTTGTTCTGGGCTCTTGCGGTGGGCATCGTCATCGGAGCCGGAATGATACCTTTGGCGGTTATCGGGTCGGTAATCATAGGGGCGATACTTGTGGTTTTTGCCAAAAAGAAATTCGGCGACGAGCCCTACATCTTAATTGTTAACTGTGCTGATGAAAAAGCCGAGGAAAACGCCATGAACATCATCGCAAAGTCAGTAAACAAGCACATCGTGAAGTCCAAAACCGTGACATCCGCCGGCATTGAGCTCACTGCGGAAATCAGGGTGAAAGATGCGGCAACAACCTTCGTCAATCGTGTGAGCGAGCTTAACGGCGTAACCGGTGCTACTCTCGTGACCTACAACGGAGAGTACATGTCATAAGGAGGGCTTATGGTTAGCAGCAAACATATCTCGAAAATAATAATCGTTCTTACGGCTTTGACCGTTATCGCCTGCCTTCTTGCGGTGGTTTTTCAGGATAAGGTTGAAGCCATGGTGGGGGGCTCCGGGGTAACCATGGAGTACGAAACCAAGCTTTTTGACACAGATGAGGTGATGCAGGTGAACATTTCCATTGATGAGGATGACTGGGAGGACATGCTATCGAACGCCCTCTCGGAAGAATACTACACCTGCGACGTGGAGATTAACGGGCTTACGGTAAAAAATGTGGCCATCAGACCCAAGGGGAACACAAGCCTTACCAACATTGCCAATGATCCCGACACCGACAGGTACAGCTTAAAGCTTGAGTTTGACCATTATGTGGAGGGGCAGACCTGCTACGGTCTGGACAAACTGATTTTGAATAACAACTATGCAGATGCCACCAACATGAAGGAAGCCATTGTTTACGATATGTATCAATTCCTTGGGGCGGATGCTTCTTTATATAACTATGCGGAGGTTTATGTGAATGGTGAGTACTGGGGTGTCTATCTTGCCTTGGAGGGTGTGGAGCAAAGCTTCATGCTCAGAAACTACGGTACTCAGGACGGGGAGCTTTATAAACCTGAGAACATGGATATGAGTGAAAAAGGCGGCGAAAGGACTGAAGGAATAGCGGAAAGGCCGGATGGTGCTCCGGAGATGTCAGAGGGAATGCCCGAGATGCCGGAAGGGTTTGATCCGGAGAATATGCCTGAGATGCCGGAGCAAGGTGAGTTCGATCCGGGGGCTATGAAGGAAAGAGCCAATATGGGCGAAAAGTCCGAAGGCATGCGAGGCATGAGAGATAACGGCGGTTCCGACCTCAACTACGTTGACGATGAGCTTGACAGTTACTCCACCATCTGGGACGGCGCCATCACCGAATCCGGGGACAAAGATCACAAGCGTGTTGTGAAGGCTCTTAAGAATATCAGCGAAGGCAATGATCTTGAGAAATATATGGATGTGGACAACATCCTTAAGTATATGGCAGTGCACACATTTGCAGTGAACCTGGACAGCCTTTCAGGCAACATGGCCCACAATTATTATCTGTATGAATACGATGGGCAGCTTAACGTCATTCCCTGGGACTACAACCTTTCCTGGGGCGGCATGGGAGGCGGTGATTCAGATGCCACTGAAATGATTAATTACGCAATTGATTCGCCTTTTTCAAGTACTGAATTCTTCGACGGGCTGTTGTCCAACCCCGAATACCTCGAGAAATACCACGAATACCTGCGGCAGCTCGTCGATGAATATATAAACGGAGGTCGTTTTGATGAAGTTTATGAAAGAATTACGAGTCAGATTGACTCGCTGGTTGAGACGGATCCTACCGCTTTCTATACTTACGAAGAGTATCAGAGCGCTGCGGAAATGCTTTATGACGTAATCAAACTTAGGGCTAAGAGCATTGCCGGCCAGCTTGACGGAACAATTCCTTCCACAGATGAGGGCCAGAAAGAAGATTCTTCCTCTTTGATTGATGCTTCTGAAATTGATACCTCAGTCATGGGCCACATGAACGGTGGAGGCGGGGGCAGAGACGCCGGAGCAGGCCGAGGCGAATTCGGAGACCAAGGTGAATCGAGGCCTAAGTTTGGCGAGAGGCCGGACAGTTCAGACGATGGTTCCGGAGATGACCAGCGCGAGTTCAGCGAGAACGGAGCACCGGAGCCTCCTAGCGGGGATTTCCAGCCAGGTGAAGCACCGGGTGAGGCCCCAGAGCCGCCAAGCGGAAATTTCCAGCCGGGTGAGGCCCCGGAGCCTCCTAGCGGAAATTTCCAGCCTGGCGATGCCCCGGAATTGCCTCAGGAATTGCCGACGACATAACAAAATTGCGATTTCTCACATTTGTTATGTCTCTAGAAACGTTATGTAAACCAAAACAAACTAGAAAAGCGGATAATCAGGTGAAAACACCTGATTTATCCGCTTATTTTGCTTGATTTTGCCCTTTTTGGGGTTTCAGAAGCATAATAAATTCGCAATTTCGGGGTTCTATTAGTACAAATCCCAAAAGTTGCTTACTTATGTAAACCAAAGAAAGCCAAATCAGCGGATAAAGTAAGGAAAAGCAAGAAATTATCCGCCCAATGTGCAAATACGTGCAATTTGGGGACAGGCCTGCTTGGCACACTACGCATGCCAAGACACGCCAGTCCCCAAAACGCACATATTTCCCCTTGCACAACAAAACAATATGTGATACTTTATTTATATGACGTGAATGATGATTCACGAGAGGAAACAAATCCAAGAACAAGAGCAAATCTCAGGGTGAAGCAGAAGCCTACCCGGAGGAAACCAACTTATGTACAAGAAACTCACAGACGAACAGATACAGATAATCATAGATTCGGGTATTGCTGAGTTCGCCCACGAGGGTTTTGTGGGGGCTAATCTTTCCCGTATTGCCAAGAACGCCGGAGTCAGCGTGGGCGTTATCTACAAGTACTACGCAGACAAGAAGGACTTGTTTTTAGCATGTGTAAGATACGGCCTTAATGCCTTGACGGATGCCTTAAAGGAAGTTGCTTTTAAGAGTGACAATCTTGAAGCAAGTATCAGGGCAGTGGTAAGAACTCTAATCAATCACTCCAAGAGAAATGTCAACATCAACATGATGTACAACGAGATTACATCAGGTGGTGCCAAGGAATTTGCAGGGATGTTGGCAGAGGAGATCGAGGGAATATCCGCACTTGTTTATACAGACTTGTTGAGAAAGGCCAGGGAAGAGGGAAAGTGCCGTAAGAATCTTGACCCTGCCACGGTGGCCTTCTTTATAGATAACCTGTTTATGATGCTCCAGTTCTCCTATAGCTGCGACTACTATAAGGAGAGGCTGAAACTCTACCTTGGAGCCGATGCCATGGACAATGATGAATTGATGGAGCACGAGCTGGTGAGATTTATTTGTAACGCGCTGGGAATGTAGGTGCAAAATGGGGCCTGTCCCCAAACTGCACATAAAGGAGGAATACATGGGATATGTAATATCGTATGATGTGGGAACGACGGGGGTAAAAACCTGCCTGTTCTCCATTGGGGAAAAGGTTGAGCTGGTGGACGGCGCATATGGTTCATACAAGCTCTACATTCTTGATAACGGCGGAGCCGAGCAGGACGGAGATGAGTGGTGGAAAGCCATGTGTGACAGCACCAAAACTCTCCTTGAGAAGACCGGAATAGACTCCGGCGAAATCTTCGGAATCAGCTTTTGCTCACAGATGCAGGGCCTGGTTCTTGTAGATAAGGAGGGTAACCTCTTAAGGCGCCCCATGAGCTACATGGATCAGCGTGCGGAGGAAGTTATGGCAAAGTACGCCGGCGCAGGCCCCAGAGTTGCAGGCTTAAGCATCCCTAAGCTCATCAAAGCTCTAAGGGCAACTACTGCAGCACCTACTTCCGCAAAGGACCCCATTTGGAAATACAGATGGGTAAAGGAATACGAACCTGAAGTTTACAAGAAAATATATAAATGGCTGGACGTTAAGGAATACCTGATTTTAAGATGCACAGGTGAATTCGTAATGACCAAGGATTCCGCCTACGCCACCTTCCTTTACGACACAAGGGATGGCAAGTGGGAATGGAATCAGGGCCTGTGCAAAGCCTTTGGCGTTGATAAGAATCACCTTCCCAAGGTTATCGAGTGTACCGACAAGGCCGGCGGCCTCACAGACAAGGCTGCAGCAGATTTGGGCCTGAAAGCCGGAACTCCCGTATTTGGCGGAGGCGGCGATGCCACCCTTATCGGAGTCGGTGCCGGTTGTGTAAAACCCGGCGAAACCCACATTTACTCCGGAACCTCCGGATGGGTGTCAACCGTAACAAGCAAACAGATAGTTGATATAGTTTCCATGATAGCCGCAACGGTAGGTGCAAAGGAAGGAATCTTTAACTACTTTGCCGAGATGGAAACCGCAGGCAAGTGTTTCGAGTGGGTAAAGGAGCATCTGGCTCTCGACGAAATCGGCATTTACCTTAAGAAACAGCATGTGGCAGAGTGCACGGAATCAACCTACATAAGCCTTTACGATTACCTCTCTGACACCATTAAGAATTGCCCGCCCGGTTCAAACGGCGTAATCTTCACCCCCTGGCTTCACGGCAACAGATGTCCTTTCGAGGATCCCGATGCTGCGGGAATCTTTTTCAACATAAAGATAGAAACAGGAAAGACCGAGATGATTCGTGCGGTTTTGGAGGGTATCTGCTTCCACTTAAGATGGATGCTTGAGTGTGAGGACAAGAAGGTGGAAACCTCAAAGACCATAAGATTCGTGGGCGGCGGCGCCCTCTCAGAGGTAACCTGCCAGATTCTGGCGGACATCACGGGGCGCACCATTGAAACCGTTGAGGACTCTCAGGACGTGGGAGCTGTGGGAGCGGCAATGATAGCGGGTGTCGGACTTGGAATCGTGGATTCCATCGACAACGTAAGACACTACATAAAGGTTAAGAACACCTTTAAGCCAAACCCCGACAACAGAGCAATTTACGACAAAAACTATGCAGTATTTAGAAAGCTCCACGGAGCAAATAAGAAACTGTTTTCAGAAATGAACGATTAGGAGGCGGGACAGACAGATGGAAGATTTGGAACTTAGAAAACTGGTCTCGGACACAGGAATGGAACTGGTGGAGAAGAAGCTGGTTGCCAGAACCTGGGGAAACATAAGCGCAAGAAAGGATGCAACCCATTTTGCCATATCACCCAGCGGACTTGCTTATGATTTAATGACCCCCGAGGATGTGCCGGTATACAACATGGAGGACGGATCCTATGACGGTCCAAGGAAGCCCTCCAGCGAGAAGAAAATACATGCTTCCGCATATCAGATTTTTGACGACGTAAAGTTCGTCATTCACACTCACCAGGATTACGCCACAGCAGTGGGCCTTGTTGGGGCAGGAATACTTGATCTGACCCACGAGGAGAAGGAAATCCTCGGCGAAATCAGAGTTGCGGGATACGGACTTCCCGGAACCGGAAAGCTTAAATACAACGTTGAAGAGCAGATGCTTAAGGGCTCCAAGGTTGTTCTCATGATTCATCACGGCGCGGTTATCTGCGGCACAGACAGATTTGATGCGGTGAAGAAGGCGGAACTTCTCGAAGAAGTCTGCAAGAGAGCAGTGGAGAAAAACATCTTTAAGCCCCTCATCAACAAGGTCGAGCTAAGCTCCACCTTTAGAAACGCCTGCAAAGACGCAATAATCGTTGATGACGAAAATGTCCTTGCCATTGCTGAGGGCAAAGGCTTTAAATGCCAGCTTGACGACATTGCTCAGATGATAGGAGGCAAAATCAGAGTCATCTCAAATAACGACGCAGACCTTCTTAAAGCCCTGAATAAACAGGATCTGGTACTTGTGAAGGGCGTAGGCGCCGTAATTCTTACAGAGGACCCTGATGATGCCAAAGCCCTTGAGATGTTAATCATCAAGTCAGCAATATCCAAACGCTTAACCGACGCGTTAAACGTCAAAATCGCACTGGGTGCCTTTGACTGCGCACTTATGAGATTCGTGTACAAGAAGAAATACTCCAAGCAGAAAGGAAAATAAGTATGGCAATGGACAAAGAGAAAAAGAAAGAAATTGCCAGGATGATAAAATTCGGCTTGTTCTCCGTATCTGCGGGAATTATAGAGTTCGTATCCTTTGAACTTTTAAACGCATTTACACCCTGGCCATACTGGCCAAAATACCTTATAGCACTGATTCTGTCGGTGGTTTGGAACTTTACCTTAAACAGGGCATACACATTCCAGTCCGCCAACAATGTTCCGATTGCTATGCTTAAGGTGGCTGCTTTCTATGCAGTATTTACTCCGGTAAGCACCATCGGAGGAGATTACCTGGCCAAACTTGGATGGAACGAAACTCTGGTTTTGGCCCTTACAATGGCTTGTAATTTTATTACCGAGTATCTCTACGACAGATTCGTAGTATTCGGTAAATCAATAGACACAAACGAAAGAGCAATTAAAGATAAAGAAAACGGAGGAAACACTAATGAGTAACAATTGCGGAATTTCAAGATGGGACGACCCCAGTGAGATCAATGCCAGACTTAAGAAGCTGACAAGTCAGCCTATCTGGGAAGTAGATGATGAGTACTATAACTCAGAGATTATGCCCTACTACGATGAGAAATGTAAGGCATCAAAGGCAGTTTATGAGGAAGCAAAGAACTACATCCCCGGTGGTGTACAGCATAACCTTGCTTTCAACAAGCCCTTCCCCATGTGTATGGAGAAAGCAGAAGGCGCTTATCTTTACGATAAGGACGGCAACAAATACATCGACTTCTTACAGGCAGGTGGTCCTACAATCCTTGGAAGTAACTACGAGCCCGTAAGAAAGAGAGTAGAAAAATTACTTGAAGAGTGTGGCCCTGTTACAGGTCTTCTTCACGAGTCAGAGCTTATGCTTGCCAAGGAAATCAACAAGCACATGCCTAACGTAGAGATGTTCAGAATGCTTGGTTCAGGTACCGAGTCATGTATGGCAGCTCTCCGTATCGCCCGTATTGCAACAGGCAAGAAGAGAATAGTTAAGATGGGTGGTGCTTACCACGGCTGGTCTGATCAGCTTGTTTACGGCTTAAAGATTCCCGGATCACGTGGACTTCTTGAATCCCACGGTATCCCCGGAGCTGATTACAGAACCACAGATGAGTGCAGACCCAACGACTTAAATATGCTTGAGTCAATCCTTAAGAGAAACCGCTTAAAAGGCGGCACAGCTGCAGTTATGGTTGAGCCCTGCGGTCCCGAGAGTGGCACAAGACCCATCGCAAGAGATTACAACAAGCACGTTCGTGAGCTTTGCGACAAGTACGGCGCACTCCTTATCTTCGATGAGGTTGTTACCGGCTTCCGTGTAGGCATCGGCGGTGCTCAGGAATACTTCGACGTTGTTCCCGATCTTACAATCTTCGGTAAGATTATCGCAGGCGGATATCCCGCAGCAGGCGGTGTCGGCGGTAAGAAAGAATATGCACAGTTAATGGCAGCAGGCCTTGCAACAGGTAAGCATCGTGCATACGTTGGCGGTACTTTGGCAGCTAACCCCTTATCATGTGTGGCAGGTACAGCAGCCATTCAGGAAATCGCAGCACAGAACGCTTGTGAGAAGGCAGGCAAGATGGGCGACAAGCTTACAGACGGCTTAAAGGAATTAATCGATCGTTACGGTCTTCCTTTCGTTGCTTACAACCAGGGTTCAATCTGTCACCTTGAGTGTACAGGTGCTATGAGCTTCGACTTCTCATCCTTAAGCTTCATTAAGTCCGCCCTCGGCATCCTTAAGAACAAGGATATGATGTATGTGAGAAAAGATTCCATGGAGAAGATGGGTGCAGCCTACATGGCAAACGGTATCGTAACCCTTGCAGGTTCAAGACTTTACACTTCAATGGCAGATACTCCTGAAATCATTGATGAGGCTCTTAACAGATTCGAGAACGTATTCAAACACGTTAAAAAGACAGACAAGGGTCTTGTAAAATAAGGTGTACTAAAACTATAATTGAGTAAGAGGTAATACCCTTCCGGTTGAAAGCCGGAAGGGTATTACTTAAGTTTGAAATTCTTTATGAGATTGGGCAGAGGGTATGAAAAAACTTAAGGACAAATTTCTACACTATATTAAGAAGGACTCGGAGATTGAAATTACGCTCTTTAAAGTCCTTGGTATTGCAGGAATTCTGGTAAGTATTTTTGCGGGGCTTCAAAGCATCCTGATGGGGCTTTCCATTTCAGGTGGATTAATTAACTTTGTGGCCGCCATCTTAAGTTTTCTTTTGTTATGGTTCGTGGATAAGACCGGCAAATATGTGGTGGGCTACATTATTACCACCGTTGCGGTATTCATGGGACTGTTCACCATGCTTTTCTTTGAAATGGGCGGATTGTACGGCTCCATGCCCTATTTCTTCACCTTCTCCCTTGTTTTCTCATTTCTGATGTTTCGAGGCAAACTCTTAATAGTAATGGAGACCATTGAGACCCTTTACTACGTAGGAGTGTGCTGCGTCGCATACGTTTATCCCCAGCTGGTTACTGACTATGTGTCAGAAGAAGATATGCTCCTGGATCAGGTAACGGGATTTGTTCTGGCAGGAATTGCCATCGGCCTGATTTTCTTAGTATACATAGCTCAGTACAGGAAACAGAAGGAAATTGCCGAGGAGGCCAGCAACGCCAAGAGCCGTTTCCTTGCCAACATGAGTCATGAAATCAGAACCCCCATCAACATGATGATGGGAATGAACGAGATGATTTACAGGGAGGCTGACAGCGATACCATAAGGGAGTATGCCCAGAATGCCGAGGCGGCAGGTAAGCAGCTTCTCTTTGAGGTTAATCAGGTGCTGCAGTTTTCCAGGCTTAATGCGGTGAAGGAAGAACTCATTAATGAGCCCTATGACTTCTCAGAAATGCTTGGTAACATCAGCGCATATTTCGGCAAGGAAGCCGCAAATAAGAGCCTGGAATTTTTGATGGAAAAAAACGGATATATCCCAAAAGTTCTTAAGGGCGACATGCGTAAGCTCCTGCAGATAATAACAAACCTTCTTTCAAACTCCATCAAATACACCAAGGAAGGCTGCATAACCTTTACAGTCAGAAACGAAAGCACTTCAGAGGATAAGGTAAGACTTTACTTTGAGGTTAAGGATACAGGCGTGGGAATTGAGAAGTCTGCTCTTAAGACGATTTTCTCAAGCTTCGAGCGTGCCGACCTTGCAAAGAACAGGAACATAGAAGGCACCGGCTTGGGCCTTGCTATTGCCCAGGGACTCGCGGAACTTTTCGGAAGCAGGATTTACGTTGAAAGTGAATACGGAAAGGGCAGTAAGTTCTATTTCACTGTTGAACAGGAAATAGGAGATGAGGTTGAAACCTCCGGAAATGAATTTAAAAACGGTTCCTTTGTTGCTCCGGATGCCAAGATTTTGGTGGTTGATGACAACAAGATGAATTTAAGCGTTGTGAAATCACTTCTTAAGAAAACTCTTATACACGTGATTACGGCAGATGATGCCAGGGACAGCTATGAGAAGTTTGCCACAGAGAAGCCGGATCTGGTTTTGATGGATTACATGATGCCTGAAATTGACGGAATACAGGCCATGGAGCACTTAAGAGAAATGGACGGGGACAAGCACACCCCCATTCTTGTACTCACTGCAGATGTGTCCGCTGATAAGAAGGAGATGTTTTTACAAAAGGGCTTTGATGGATGTCTTTATAAACCCATTGACTGGCATCTTCTTGAGCAGGAAATCTCAGAGCATCTTCCTGCAAGACTTGTAACAAGAATAGATGTAAAGGCATCCGAGGAATACACGCAGGAACAGATCGATATGTATTCCGAGCTCCTAAAGCCCTACGACATCAGCCTGTCTGAAGGTCTTAAGTACCTGGGAGGCGACTTAAAGCAGTATGCCAGAATCGCAGGCTACTTCGCAGAGAATTACGAAAAGGAGCTGGCAAATCTTGAGACCAGACTTGATGCAAAGAATCTGGCTGATTTGACAATCCTTTTCCACTCATTAAAGGGAAATGCCAGAAATGTGGGAGCCATTGACCTTTATCATACTGCGAAGAGACTTGAGAAGAGGGCAAGGCAGGAAGATATTTCATATATTACATCTGCGGCATCCTTCGTTAAGTTTGAATGGCTCAGAGCCAAGGAGGGCGTGGATGCATTCTTAACAGAGTTTAATAAGAACAGCAATATAACAGAGTCTCACGAACAGCCGGTGAAAGAAGCTTATCTTGCATCCGCTGATTTGTATGAAACAGCAAAAGAGCTTTTGGAGTCTTTGGAAAGCTACAACCGTGTGGAATCCTTAAGACTTATAGACGAGCTGATTGAAAACAGCAAAGACGGTGAAATCCTAAACAGACTTAAAACTATCAGAGAAGACATTTCAGAAATAGAATTTGAAAAGGCACAAAAAGATATTAAGGGGTTAATGGAACAAAATGGCACAGGGAACAATTCTATACATTGACGATGATATCAACATGCTTAATTCAGGTGAGGATATACTGGTCAACGCCGGCTACAATGTAAGCCTGGCGAAATCAGGTCCCCAGGCCCTTAAGCTTCTTGGCAGAAATACCGGGTATGACCTTATTCTTCTTGATGTGGACATGCCTGAGATGGACGGCTACGAAACCTTCGAGGAAATCAGGAAAATAAAGGGCTGCGAGGATATTCCCATAATCTTCCTCACAGGAATGGACGCTCCGGATTTTGAAATCAAGGGACTTAAAATGGGAGCTGCGGATTACGTGACAAAGCCCTTCATAAAGGAAGTATTTCTTGCAAGGCTTGGCTCCAGAATCAGAAAGGAAACCCAGGAGAGCGCCAAAGAGGAAAGTGCATCAGGTTACAACCTTGAGAAACTTAAAGAACTTGAGAAGGTTCTCACTCCCGCGGAGCTGTCGGTGGTTAAGCTGGTGGCGGAGGGATGCACCAACAAGGAGATTGCGGAGAAAGCCAATTACTCCTACGCATACGTAAAGAAGATGATATCCGGAATACTGGATAAGCTTTATCTTGATAACAGAAACGACATTAGGCATCTGATTAAGGAATAAAGGATAAAGAATATGGCAAGGGTAATCAAAAGGTAACTTTTGGTTACCTTTTTTAGTTGAATAAGTAACCTTTTGACACTGCCAATGACAAAACACTTTAGATAAAATATCCATGGTTAGAATAATATTTCATGGGAGCGTAACAAGTGGTTAGGAAATTTATAAAGAAGACAGCCCTGATTATTATGGCAACGATGATGCTTACAGCCTGTGGTGCCGAGGAAGAAAACGCGGGCTTTGACCCCGGAGAATACGAAAGCTGTTGGACGGATGAAGACGGGGATTTAATAAAGCTGATTCCTTCAGAAAACAGTTACATTTTCAGAAAAGCAGACGGAAGAGTGGGAAGAGGAACATATACCGTAAACAATTCCCAGCTTACATATGACAGATTCATATACGACATAGTAAAGGACGGAGACGACAAGTTCTATCTTGCTCAGAATGGCTCCACAACAAACACTACGACGGAAATTCTGGATGGCTACGTTTTTACCAAAATAGATGCAGTGGAAATTGATGAATACCCCAATGATTTGTTAGATGGAGTCTGGGTCAGCGATACAGGAACGAGACTTGAAATCGACATGGATATCAGTGAATACAGTGTCAGCCACGAAAACGGCAGCGGAATGGGAACTGTATTCGACTATGGGGATGGAAAGGGCGTTTATCTGTTCGCGACGGATTTTGCCTACGTTATCTGGATCGATTCGGATAACATAACCTTCGAATCCACTGATCCGGTTTATGCCGATGCGACTTTCACAAGAGAAACGGATTCTTACGGAGAAGAATATGACGACGGTTGAGATTATATTGTTTATAGCAGGAATAATCGGAGCAATTTATCATGGCAGGCAAAGAAAGTATTACGTCATGTGTGCCTGTCTGGTGGTGGCAATTGTGATGTTTGTGCTTCTGGCACTGACAGTAATCCTCATTATGGGGATAGATTAAATAACTTAGAGCACAGTAAAGTAAGGAAAATATAAAAGGAGAAACAAATGAAAAGCATTAAACAGATATCGGCAATACTGCTGATGGCACTTATCCTGGCTGCAGGAGTTTGGGGATGTGGCGCTGAAGAAGTTGTAAACAATGACCTTCCTCCCAAGGAGGTTAGCGAGGAAGAGGACGGAGCAGACTGGAGAACTACCAGATCCTTCGTGTATCTTGACCAGAAGACACCTGAAGGAGTTGTAAAACTTCTTGCAGCTGTTTACGAAGCTGACGGATGTGTAATTGTGGCTCCCAATGAGGCGTCTTACAATCCTTATCCCGACCTTGTACTTGTTGATGGCGTTCATGATTATGACACGGTAGAGGATAACATGTACATGGCAGACTTTAACGGCGATGGCTACGATGACTTAAGCATCGATGATCTTATTGACGGCGCAAGAGTAAGCGAAGTATTCATCTTTAATAACTTCGACAATTACTTTGAGTATTCGGATGAGTATTCAACAGTTAACGCTAATCTTCAGAGCGTATCCTGCGAAGCATTAAAAGGCGCCTGGTATGTGGACGGCGACCTTGATGCCGGATACCTTGTGATTGACGAAGAAGGTAACGTTGTTTCCTACAGCTACGAGGATACAGTTAACTACGAAGGCAAAGTAATTCTTGAGGAGTATGAGAATCCCGACGGAATTATGGAGCAGTGGTACAACATCTACGATAACGAAGGCAGCTTTGTATTCGGTTTCCCTGTACCTGAGGAAGAGGAGTTTGGCGAGTTCTACACTGGCCAGGACGGCGACATTCATTTCATGAGAACCGACTGCTGCGGTATGGACGGCTGGAGAGAGTTCTATCTTTCAGTCGTTGAGAAGTGGGACAAGGATCATTCAAACGACACCATTTATGGATATAAGCTTATAAACCTTGATGACAACCCCATTCCCGAGCTTGTACTTATGGGCGGAGCAGACTGGTGCGAACTTGAGATTCACGCAGTAAGAGATGGTGAAGAGAAAGTCATCTACAAAGCAAAGGATCTTGGAGTTGGCGGCAAAGGACTTGAGTTCTTCGAAAGAAGCGAAATGCTTATTGAAGGCGAATGGAATGGCGGAATCGGACAGTATCTTGTAAAGGATCCCTTTGATGCAGAACCCGACACAGTCTACATCGAACTCAAAGAAGTGACTGCAGGCGGACTTTCCGAGACAGAATCTACTGACATTATGTACATTCAGGAAACCGGCGATGCATATACAGCTCACTACGATGATGTGGCATATGACTTCTCAAGCCTTCCCGAAAAGGCAAATATTGAGGAGACCTATGGCATAAAAGATCTTGGAGCAACTGTAAGAATTGATGGCGAAGACGGAATAATGGATTATGCAGCCATCACAGAATACTTGAATTACTAAAGAGGTATAGAAATGGATAACAAATCAGGAAAGATTATTTTGTGGATACTTACTGTAGCGGCAATACTGCTTGCACTGCTTTACTTCCCGTCTCGTGGATCATGCATAATCCTTTTGGGAGTTGTTTTGATGATTCCCTTAAAGAAACTTGAGAATTTCTGGGCAAGCAAGAATGTGAAGCTTTGGGTCAGATTTGTGGCAGGACTAGTTTTTTTGGTTGTAGGCTGGGTTGCGGCCAACAATGCCGAAAGTATCAAGATTCAGGAGAGAGCGGAGAGACAGGCGGCACAGGCTGAAGCTACAGCCAAAGCTTCGGAAGAAACCAAAAAGACATTGATTGGGGAATGGCATTACGGCGAATCAGCGGCTATAGATATATATTTCCTCTTCAATGAAGACGGCACCTTCCATAGATCCAGTGACGGTGGCGGAGACGATGAGGGAACATACGAAGTTGTTGATGGAAACAAGGTAAAGCTGCATGGTGATTGGAGCGATAGAGACTACGAATTCACCCTTGAAAATGCAGATACTTTAAAGGATAGTGAGGGAGCAAACCTGTCACGTCTCATTCACGAATAAATGTCAGATTTTTTAAAAAATACTATACACAAATATAGTACTAAAGGTGTAAAATAGAAGGGTAATCATGCACAATACTTGGGGGTTAAGATGAAAGTTACAATATTGGGAGCAAGGGGGTCAATGCCCGTCGAAGGACCGGAGTATACCGAGTTTGGCGGCGGAACCACTTGTGTATTAGTCGAGACCGAAAGTCAGGCAATCTTTGTTGATGCGGGAACCGGAATAATCAAGGCTCCCGCTATAGCTAATAAAGATATTTCAATTCTCCTGACACATCCCCACCTGGATCACCTTTTAGGACTCCCTTTCTTCGAAGTACTCAGAAGCAAGGGGAAACAAATCAATTTCTATGCTTGCGTTAGAGACGGCAAGACTGCAAAGGAGCAGATTGACGGCCTTTTTGATGTGCCTTACTGGCCATGCAAAATAGAAAACTACCCTGCTAATATTACATATCATGACTTAAAGCTTCCCACCATGATAGGTGATGTAAAGGTTGAAGGAATAGAGGCCATACATCCCGGGGGGAGTGTGGTGTACAAGCTTAGCCATGAAGGCAAGAGCATTGTTATGGCCACTGACTACGAATTCGACGAAGAGATGTCCGGAGATTTAGTGGATTTTGCCAAAGATACGGATCTATTATTGATGGACGCTCAGTACACTGAAGAAGAATATAAGGAGAGGATGGGCTTTGGACACTCGACCCTTAAACAGGCCATGAAGGTGTTTAAGGAGTGCAATGGGAAGAGCGTTCGCTTCGTCCACCACGATCCATTTCATAATGATGAGTTCCTTAGGAATTTGGAACAGCCGATTAAAAGCACTCAGATCATGTTTGCAAGGGAAGGAGAGGAGATAGTTCTATGAGCGAAGTTTACAGCCTGGAGCGAATGATTAAGATAGCCATCGAGCTTAGTGCCGAGAAGAACTTTGACCGTCTTATGTCCAAAATCCTTCTTGAGGCAATGGACATTTGTCATTGCGACGCCGGTACGGTTTATGTGCTGGAAGATGAGTTTCTGCACTTCCACACCATGTTTACCAAGTCCAAGGGCACAACAATAGAGGAGCAAAATAGCGGTAACAAGCTTCCTCCGGTACCTCTTGGCAGGAAAAATGTCTGCGCCTGCTCCGCAATCGACAACAAGTTAATCAACATAGCAGATGTTTATGAATCAAAGGATTATGATTTCTCCGGAGCCCAGAAATACGACGCCATCACCGGATACAGAACCGGTTCCATGCTGGTTATCCCCATGGCGGATGAGAAGGGGGAAATTATCGGAGTTTTGCAGTTAATAAACGCAATGGATAAGGATGGAGGGACCATTCCCTTCGATAAGGCCTTTGAGGAGATTATTTCCGCTTTGGCCTCACTGGCAGCGGTGAGCCTTAACAATCACAGACTGGCGGAGGAGGTTAACAACCTGTTGCATTCCTTCGTGGAAGTTATGGTTGACGCCATCGACGCAAGAAGCTCCTACAACGCCAACCACACAAGAAGCATGGTTCGTTACGCCGACAAGTTTGTGGAGTGGCTAAGGGCCAACAATGACGATTGGAAATTCACCGATGACTCAAAGGACGCGTTCCTTATGAGCATCTGGCTTCACGATATAGGTAAGCTGATTGTTCCTTTGGAGGTTCTGGATAAGCCTGACAGGCTTGGAGGATTAAAGGCAGGGCTTAAGAGCAAGATTGAGATTGCCTGCCTTAAGGAAAAAATCAGATCTCTCGAATATCCCGCTGTAGGCGGCGAATGCGAAGAAAACATAAGCAAGCTTAAGAAGGCATGGGAAGCAATCGAAGCGGCCAACACCGCAGGCTTCCTGCCGGATGAGAAACTGGATGAGCTTAAATCCTACGCATCCATTGTATGTAAGACAGCGGATGATAGGGAAGTTCCTCTTCTTGATGACAAGGAACTTGAAGCCATCACCGTAAGGAAGGGTACACTTACGGATTCAGAACGCGCAGTTGTGCAAAGTCACGTATCCTACACAGCAAGAATGCTTGAGAAGATGACCTTCAAGGGAATCTACAAGAATGTTCCCTTCTGGTCCGGTTCACACCACGAGTTCATCAACGGCAAGGGTTATCCCAACCACTTATCGGGAGATCAACTTCCAAACGAATCGAGACTTCTCACAATTATCGATGTATACGACGCACTTACGGCAGAGGACAGGCCCTACAAGCCGCCTATGCCTGCAGAAAAAGCTTTCGGCATATTGGGGAATATGCGCGATGACGGCCAGATAGACGGGGAGCTTCTGGAGAAGTTTATCGCAAGCGAAGCTTGGAAGAAATAGAAACTTACTAAGGCACAATAATAATGAAAGTAAAGGGAAAGGAAATGGGAGAAAACGAGAAAAAGAAATTTAGTTTAAGCAAAAAACAGCTGATTATCATCGGTGCTGTGGCAGCAGCCGTGGTGATTGGCGTGGTTTTGTTCATTGTTTTAAACAATAACTCATTAAAAGCCACCACCATGAAGCTCCTTAGAATGGAGGGTACAGTAACTCTCGAGGAAAACGGAGAGACCAAAACTGTAAAGGAAAACCTTCGATTCAAGAGCGGAGATGCTGTCTCAACCGAAGCCAAGAGTCTTGTTTCTGTGGGACTTGACGACACTAAAATAGTCACTCTTGATGAGGAGAGTCGTGCAGAATTCCAGAAAGACGGAAAAAACCTTGAGTTGACACTTACCGATGGACAGCTGTTCTTTAACGTTACAGAGAAACTGGATGCAGATGCCAGCTTTAATATTCGAAACTCTGATATGGTAGTCGGCATTCGAGGAACTTCCGGTGTATATACCATAGACGAATATGGCAGACCGGCGTTATTCCTGACAGATGGTGTTGTCGAAATAACAGCAACAAACCCTGAAACAGGTGAGTCTAAAACCATCACTCTTCAGCCGGGAACCAGAGTCTCTGTTTATTTTTACAGCGACAGACCCTTGGGACAAACGGTAGAGTTCTATGAAACAGAGATGACTCCCGATATGTTGCCCGATTTTGCGGTTACGCAGATTTATAGTGACGAGGATCTTATAAATAGGGTTACGCAGGATACAGGTTGGACCGTCACGGACATAAGTAAGCTTAATGATGATGTTCAGAACGGAACATATAAGCAAAAAGAATCAGAACCTATAAATCTTGGTCTTATGGATCCTGATGATCTAATACCCAAGGATCCGGAAACAGATAAAGAAGAGGAACCTGCGGAAGAACCGGAGGAGCCCGAGGAGCCTGAGCAACCTGAAGAGCCTGAAGCACCTGCGGAAGAACCCAAGGAAGAGGAGGGTGAACCTCAGGTTCAGGAGCCCATAGATTATGCAGAATTAGGAAGAAACGACCCGGATGTTATTGCTGCCATCAAACTTATTGATGAGAACGGACTGATTTATCTTTCTGACGGAACTATATTTGATTGGAAATACTACGCTGAGAAGTATCCCGAGATAGCTAGAGCTTATGGAAATGATCCATATGCATTGCTCTACCACTACATACATATTGGTAAGAAGGAGGACTCCAGATATCCCAGCCTTGAGGAGGAACACCAAGTTGCAGCGAAGAAGGTAGAGGAGCAGCGTGCTGCTGAACAGTTCCAGAAGGAGCAGGAAGAGGCAAATAGGAGAGCAGCGGAGGAATCAGAGGAGAGTACATCAACTTCCACCCGGGGAATGCGAACAGTATCTACTTCATCAATTACTAACGCATGGTTAATAGCTAACTCGGGACAAGGAGGAGCCTCGATTAGCTTTGGTTATCCTGGAAACTCCCTGCCTTTATCCGGAAATACTTGCACCGTGGAGGGGATTACATTTACATGCCAACTTGCTGACGATCAAGGGACAGCCGCAGCAATCACAGGAGCATCATTCAGCGTAGAATTTGACGGTGATACACCTGTCTCCTGGAATGGCCACCCGTTTGAAGAAGATGGTGGGGGAGCATTACAGGCTGAAGGAAATGATGTTGTCGTGAACTATGAGAGTGGCGCGTGGAGCGTGGCCTTTAAAGGATAAAAAAATATTTAATATGGGAAAATTAAGTACATGTATATTTTAAAAAACAAAACCTTAAAACAACTTTTATATTCCCTCCTTGCCGCCCTTGTGGTAACTTGTCTTATCGCAGGCGCAGGAGTACTAAAAAGCCTTGATACCAGAGCTCTTGATGCCTGGTATCAGGGACCGAAAGCCTTGGATGGCGAAATAATACTGATAGAGATTGATGACCGGGCCATTGATGAGCTGGGTCCCTATAACACATGGGGTCGAGACGTAATGGCTAAGGCCCTGGAAAAGCTGGCAGTGGATTCTGATGCCCGTCCTGCGGCGGTTGCCATCGATGCTCTCTATGTCGGTGAAACCGAGAAAGAGAAGGATGACAGGCTGGCGGCAGCGGCGAAGGAGCTAGGGTGCGTAATCACCGCAACACATGCCAACATAGGAACCAAGGCTGTCATGGACGATGACGGAAATCTGAAATATGACTATAACGCCATCTTTGATTATGAGGAGCCCTTCGATGCCTTAAGGGAAGCCTCTACTCAGGGCCACATCAATGCCATGTACGATACAGACGGCATTCTTCGTCATGCTCTGCTTTACGTGGAGCCTGAGGGTGGAAAGGTCTATTCCATGGCTTTTGAGGCTGCAAGAGCCTATGCCAAAGCCAACGGAATGACCATCGAGGAGCCTCCCACGGATGCTGAAGGTCACTACTATGTTTCATTCTCGGCTCTGCCCGGGGGATTTGACGACGGCTACTCCATTGTGGACCTCATAAACGGCGATATTTCACCTGATGAATTTGAAGGCAAAATCGTCTATATCGGCCCTTACACCATAGGCCTGCAGGATGCATATTTTACTCCCGTGGATCATGCAAAGCAGATGTACGGTGTTGAGTATCAGGCCAACGTAACCCAGGCAATCCTTGACGGAGCTTATAAGACTGAGGTCAAAAATACACCTCAGGCAATAGCTTTATTTATCATATGCTTCATAGCCTTCTTCCTTTTCCAGAAGGTTAAGATGAAAGTATCTACCGTCATTACGGTTGGTATAATCGGGGCGTATATCGGAGCAAGCTTCGTTTTTTACAATAAGAAAATTAATGGGGTGGGCCATGTGTTGCACCCTTTGTGGATTCCTGTGGGAGTCCTTGTGCTCTACATCGTGTCCATTGTCATTAACTACGTGCGTTCGGTTATTGAGAAGAGGCGCGTTACCAAGACTTTCGAGCGTTACGTGGCTCCTGAGATTGTTACCGAGATTCTGAAAGAGGGTATCGAGAACCTGTCTTTGGGCGGCAAGACATGTGATATTGCAGTGCTTTTCGTAGATGTTCGTGGTTTTACCACAATGTCAGAAAGACTTACGCCTGAGAAGGTGGTCTTCATCCTTAATAAGTACCTGACCATGGCCAGCGACTGCGTTGAGAGAAACAAGGGAACCTTGGATAAGTTCGTTGGCGATGCAATGATGGCCTTCTGGGGTGCACCTTTAGCTCAGGAAGATGCGGTTTACAATGCGGTGAAGACTGCGAAAGAAATCGTTGAGGGCGCAGCTAGAGTTTCAGATGAACTTAAGGCTGAAATCGGCGAGGAACTTCGCGTTGGCGTAGGCGTAAACTTTGGACCTGCGGTTGTGGGAAACATGGGTGCGGAGAAGCACATGGACTATACCGCCATCGGCGATACGGTTAACACCGCAGCAAGACTTGAAGCCAATGCTCCCGGCGGTAAGGTTTACATCAGCCGTGCCGTTGCGGATGAACTGGGAGACAGAATCACCTACACCTCCCTTGGAGCTACGATTAAGCTTAAAGGTAAGGCTGAGGGATTCGAGGTTCTGGACCTTGATGAGGTCAAATAGATTAGTGTATCTTGAATTATACTATTGACATAGTAGGTGAATGGTGATATTCTACCACAAACTGATAATCATTTAACGGAGATTAGAGATGTATCAACTTTGTTCATGTAAATTTGATATGTGCATGTGTTGTCGAATGGCTAATTACCGGGCAGATTCTGGAGCCGGTTCCTTCGACGTTATTTTGTTGTACTCTAAAGTCCTGTAGTTGAATGAACCAGACAAGCAAATGAACCCAGAACATAAGCCCGGAGCTTTAAAAGCCCCGGGCTTTTTTATTGAAAAAAGGAGTATCATCATGACTTTAAATCAGCTTTACTATGCCATTGCTGTGTCAAAGGAGAATTCCATGAACGATGCGGCAAAGAAACTCTTTATTTCTCAGCCAAGCCTTACGGGGGCAATACGCTCTCTTGAAGCGGAGCTTGGCTTCGACGTTTTCATCAGATCCAAAAACGGGGTAACCCTTACGGTTAAGGGAGAAGAATTCATAGGCTACGCCAAATCCGTGGTGGAGCAGTATGACATTCTGGATGCCAAGTTTATATCGAAAAAACTGAAAAAGCACCACTTCGGTGTATCCACCCAACACTATACCTTTGCCGTAAATGCCTTTATTGAGCTCGTTAAGGAGTACGGCTGCGAGGACTACGAGTACGAGATCAAGGAGACCATGACCCACAATGTTATAGGCAACGTCAGAAACAGGAAGAGCGAAATTGGGATTGTTTACGTCAATGACTATAACAGGAAGGTTATGCAGAAGGTCTTTAATGAGGCAGGAGTGAAGTTTACACCTCTTTTTGACAGTGAAATCTATGCCTTTATGGCAAATGACAATCCCCTGGCAAAGGAGAAACTTAAGACAGGAGAGGAGGTAAGCCTTGATGAACTTAAGGATTATCTGTGCTTCCGTTTCGACCAGGGAGAGTTTAACTCAACCTATTACGCAGAGGAGGTTCTAAGCACCAGAGACTACGAGAACTCTATTAAGGTTTCGGACAGAGCAACCATGCTTAACCTTATTAAGGGGCTTCACGGCTATACCCTTTGCTCCGGAATTATTATCGATGAACTTAACGGTGAAGACTACTGCAACCTGAAGCTAAAGGTGGATGAAACCATGACCATCGGGTACATATCAAGGAAGAACGAGATCATAAGTGACATCGGGAAGCAGTACATCGATATCTTAGTCAAAAACTATAACCCTTGATAAAAAGTAGGTATTATACAGGCTTCGCAATAGCCTATATAATCACATTTAATTAAACCGACGGGAACAAAACAGGAGGAAAGCGATGTCCGTAATAAACATAGAGGAGCCGAACGTAGTAATCAGAGAAAAAAGGCTTGGAACAATAAATGCCTTTACAGGTTCGGCCTCAGAAATAGTACAAAGATCGGAAGAAGGAAATCTAAAGGATGCCAAGAGAAAATTCTCACAGTGCCTTGGATGTAACGCACAGCAGGCTTTCTGCCAGCTGTCCATGATAAAGGATGTGGCGGTTATAAATCACGCCCCCATAGGGTGCGCCGGAGAATTTTCTGATTTTAACTTCACATACAGAGTTGAGCAGGAGAAGAGAGACCTGCCTGAGGACATCGGAAGATACTTCTCCACAAACATTCAGGAGAAGGATACGGTATTCGGAGCCACAAAGAAACTGGAGGAAACAATCCATGTGGCATATGAGAGGGTAAAACCCAAAGCAATCTTCGTAACCACCTCCTGTGCCTCGGGAATCATCGGTGAAGATATTGAATCGGTGGTTGAGAAGGCATCAAAGGAACTGGGGATCCCCGTTGTGACCTGTTCCTGCGAGGGATTCAGATCAAAGGTCTGGACCACAGGCTTCGACGCGGCCTACCACACAGTGCTTAGAGGAATCGTTAAGCCACCCACAAAGAAAACCAACAAAATAAATGTAGTTAATTTCTGGGGCAGTCACGTATTCGATGAAATCTTCGAGAAATTCGGATATGAAGCCCAATACATAATGCCCTTTGCCTCCATCGAGGAGCTGGAGCATTGTTCTGAAGCAGCGGCCACTATACATATCTGTCCATCGCTTTCTACGTACATGGGAGCAGGTCTGAGCCAGCTATATGGAGTTCCTGAGATTACCGCCCCGCCGGCCTATGGTATCGACGGAACGGACGGCTGGCTTAGAGCTCTCGGTAAGGTACTTGGAAAAGAGGATGTGGCGGAACAGTTGATTAAAGAGGGACATGAGAAATACGTCCCCGAGATAGATAAACTGAAGGAAAAATTTAAGGGCAAGAGAGCCTACGTTACGGCGGGAGCGGCTCACGGTCAGGCCCTGATCCACCTCCTTCGTGAACTTGGCTTTGATGTTGTGGGAGCAAGCGTTTTCCACCACGACCCCATCTACGACAGCGGGGACAGAAACATGGATGTGCTTGCTCATGCAGTGTCAACCTACGGAGACGTTAAGGACTACAGAGTCTGCAACAAGCAAAGCTGTGAACTGGTAAACGCTCTTATAAGAAACAAACCGGATTTCATAATGGCAAGACACGGAGGCATGACCCTCTGGGGAGCCAAACTTGGAATTCCCACTCTTCTTATCGGAGACGAACAGTTCGGTATCGGATACAAGGGAGCTCTCAACTACGCGAGACGAATTGATGAGACCCTGGATTCCATCGAATTTATCAAGAATTTTTCTAAACATGCATCCAACCCTTATACCGAGTGGTGGCTGACACAAGAGCCCGGATACTTCCAGGGCGGCGGCAGCGGCGGTTGCGGTTGCAGACAAGGAGCATAAGATGTCAGGAACAATTGAACAACCGAGATTTACCTGCGCTTTGGGATCCTGCCAAAGCGTGGTGGCAATAAAGAAAGGAGTACCAATCCTTCATTCAGGACCCGGATGCGGAGGCCAGATAACAAGACTTATCGGCCAGGGTGAAGGATATGCGGGAGGCTCCACGGCTCCCTGTACCAACGCTGAGGAAGCGGACGTGGTATTCGGAGGAGAGAAGAAGTTACGAAGCGTAATCGAGAACTCCTTCAAGGTTATAGACGGAGACATATACGTGGTTCTCACAGGATGTACCGCAGCTATCACAGGAGATGACATTGCGGCGGTAACGGGAGAGTTTCAGGCAGAGGACAAACCCATCGTCTATGTAGAGGAAGGCGGTTTTAAAAGCAATAATTACGCAAGCCATGAAAGGCTGGTAAACGCCATAGTTGACCAGTACGTTGACAAGTTTAAAAAGAGTGATGAAAAGGTGGAGGGCCTTGTAAATGTTTTTGCCTCCATACCTTACCAGGACCCTTATTGGAGCGGCAACCTTGAGGGCATCAAGAAGGTTCTTACAGACATTGGCCTTAAGGTCAACATCCTCTTTGGTAACGAATCAAGCGGCGTGGAGGAGTGGAAGACCATTCCCAATGCCCAGTTTAACATCGTTATCGGACCCTGGGTGGGTGTAAAGATAGCAAAGCATCTGAAGGTAAAATACGGACAGCCATATCTCCAATTCCCCTACCTTCCCATAGGTGCCATCGAGACATCGAGATTCTTAAGACAGGTGGCAGAATTCGCACACCTGGATGAGATAAAGGTTGAAAACTACATAAAAGCAGAGGAAGCAAAGTATTACTCCCACATTGAGAAAATGGCGGATTTCATGTTGGAGTTCAGATACGGAATACCCAGAAGAGTCTACACCATAGCAGACAGCTCATACGCTTTGGGCTTTTCCAAATTCTTACTTAACGAACTTGGAATAATCCCGGGACCTCAGTACATAGTGGACGATATTCCTGAGAAGTTCCAGGACAGCGTAAGAGCAGAGTTTGATAACATTTCCATCCTTCAGAAGAGACAGGTGGAGGTGGTGTTCGACCCGGATGCCGGCAAGAACCAGGCACGTCTTGAAGAGGACGCCAAGAATTACGAGGACAAGAGATTGTTGATTCTTGGAAGCTCCTGGGATAAGAATCTGGCGGACAAACTTCACGCAGACCTTCTTATTATTTCCGTTCCCGTACAGCACAGACTCATTATGAACTGCGGATATACGGGATATGCAGGTGGCCTGAGAGCCATCGAGGACATTTACGACAGAGTTTTGGCAACATACAGATAAATACGTAGAGGAGACAGAAAAATGAGACAGATAGCAATTTATGGCAAAGGCGGAATCGGCAAATCCACCACCACCCAGAACCTTACCGCAGGACTTGCGGAGCTTGGCAAGAACGTAATGGTGGTTGGATGTGATCCCAAGGCGGATTCAACAAGATTACTTCTTAACGGCCTGGCACAGAAGACCGTACTTGATACCCTTCGTGAAGAGGGTGAGGTTGATGATTTGGACCTCATTATGAAAAGAGGATTCGGCGGAATCAGATGTGTAGAGTCCGGCGGTCCCGAACCCGGTGTAGGATGTGCCGGAAGAGGAATTATCACATCCATTGGTATGCTTGAGGATCTTGGAGCATACACAGATGACTTGGATTATGTTTTCTATGACGTTCTCGGCGACGTAGTGTGCGGCGGTTTCGCAATGCCTATTCGTGAGGGAAAAGCCAAAGAAATCTACATAGTTGCTTCAGGCGAGATGATGGCTTTATATGCAGCCAACAACATCTGTAAAGGTATTCAGAAATATGCCAACCAGGGCGGTGTAAGACTTGGGGGCATCATCTGCAACAGCAGAAACGTAGACAGGGAGCATGACCTTTTGAATGCTTTCGCAAAGGAGCTGGGAAGCCAGTTAATCTACTTTGTTCCCAGAGACAACGAGGTTCAGAGAGCGGAGATTAACAGAAAGACCGTTATCGACCACAATCCTGAGCACCCACAGGCTAGGGAGTACAGACATCTGGCAGAGGCCATTGAGAACAACACACAGTTCGTTATTCCCAAGCCCATGACTCAGGAGAGACTTGAGGAGATTCTTATTGAGTTCGGTCTCATGGAGAATATCAAGGACAGCTACGCAATTTAAGGTTGGTGATTTGAATGATAGTCAGGGCAGCATTTGCTACCAGCGACGGAAAGTACGTCGACAGACACTTTGGAGCTGCGGAGCGATTTGATATATACGAAATAAATACTGAAACTCAGGATTATGAAAGGGTTGATGTGAGGTTAGTTGAAAAAGCCTGCCTTGATCACAAGCACCATGATGAAAGAATGGATGCGGTGACAGGAACCATCGAGGATTGCCACGCAGTGTTCGCAGAGTTAAGCGGCAACGGAGCAAGAGCGGTTCTTGAGAGCAAAAACATTCAGCCCATAGACATTGACAGACCCATAATGGCAGTTGTTGAAAACATTCTGTATGGGAAAGTAAAACTTATTGACAAAAGATACACGGAGCTTCCCAAAAAAAGGAAGAACACCAATTTCGAGAAGCTGCAAAAAAGGCACCCATGCATGAGCGGCGGAGCCAATGTGACGGCAGGAAGAATCCATCTTCCCGTAAGCCCCTCCTGCAACATTCAGTGTAAGTTCTGCACCAGGCGCTTTGATAAATCCCTTATAAGACCCGGAGTCAGCTCTTTGGTTCTTAAGCCCAACGAGGCACTTGAAACCATAGAAAAGGCCAGGGAACTTTGCCCCGAGTTATCGGTTGTGGGAATTGCAGGACCCGGAGATACACTGGCCACAGATGCGGCACTTAAGACCTTCTCGTTGGTCAAGAAGAAATATCCCGATTTAATCTGCTGTCTATCCACCAACGGCTTCTGCCTTCCTTCAAAGGTGGGCCGGATTGCTCAGATCGGAATTGAGACCATAACGGTTACGGTAAATGCGGTGGATCCGGAGATTGAAGCAAAGATTAATGAGTTTGTCATTGATGAATACGGTGTTAAGCACGAGGGAGTGGAAGGAGCAAGGCTCCTTATCCGCAATCAGCTTATAGGAATCAAGAGGGCTGCAGAGCTTGGAATAGTTGTCAAAATCAACAGCGTTCTCTGCCCCGGGATAAATGATGAGCATATAGAAGAGGTGGCAAAGGTTACATCGAAACTTGGAGCCTCAATTCTAAACATCATTCCTTTGATTCCTCAGAACGGAATGGCTGATGTACCGGCTCCCGACTGTAAGCTTTTGGAGGAAGTAAGACTTAAGGCAGGAAAGCACATAGAAGTGTTCAGACATTGTCAGCACTGCAGAGCGGATGCCTTGGGAATTCCCGGTAAAGGGAAGGACTTACACAGTGAACTATATAAGGATAGAAAAGAGGAGGTGGCTGAAACCTTCAGCCACGGTTAGAAGTGAGTTACCTTGAAATAAAAAATCTTCAGAAAAAATATATAGTCCATGGCGAAAATCTAGAGGTCCTAAAGGGAATCGACCTTGACGTGGACCAGGGTGAAATATACGGAATCATCGGCTTCAGCGGTGCGGGTAAATCAACACTGGCCAGATGCATAAACAGGTTAGAGAATTCCGATGCGGGCTCCATAAAGGTTGGAGGAGTGGATATATTAGCCCTTGATAAGAAAGCCCTTTTAAAGGAGAGAAGGAAAATCGGAATGGTTTTCCAGAACTTTAATCTCTTTGATTCAAGGACGGTATACAGAAACATTGCTTATCCATTAGAAATAAGTGATTTTCCCAAAGATAAAATAAGGGAGCGGGTCCTTGAAACCGCTGAACTTGTGGGACTTACAGAGAAACTTGATGCCTATCCCGGAGGACTTTCGGGAGGCCAGAAGCAAAGAGTAGGAATTGCCAGAGCTCTTGTTAATAAGCCGGAGCTACTGATTTCGGATGAGGCAACGTCGGCACTTGACCCTCAAACCACCTTGCAGATTCTGGATCTTCTTAAGGAAATTAACAAGAACTCGGGCATTACCATATTGATGATTACCCATGAGCTGGATGCCATAAGATACAGCTGTAACAGAATGGCGGTTCTTGAGGAAGGCAAAATCATTGAGAAGGGCTCGGTTGCAGGAATATTTAATAATCCACAGAGTAGAACCGGTGCACTTTTTGCCAAGGTTTTTGCGGAGTTCCAGAACATCTCGCTGACGGAAGGAGCAGGAATATGAGTTTACTTGATTCCACTTTATGGGAGGTCATCCAGGCATCCTTCAATCCTGAAATATGGAAGGAACTGGTGAAGCCTGTTGGTGAAACATTATATATGACGGCCATTTCATCCTTGATAGTGCTGGTATTCGGAATACTTCTTGGAATATTCCTGACGATTACCTGTCCCGACGGACTTATACCCGTAAAGGTACCCTACATTACGGCGGGCTGGCTTATCAACGTGTTAAGATCCCTGCCTCAGATGGTAATGATAATCCTTATGATACCTGTGGCAAGGCTGATATTTGGTAAATCCTACGGAACTAACGCCTGCATCATAGCCATTGCAGCCAGCTGCATTCCAATGTATGCGCGTATCGTTGAAAGCTCTCTTCTTGAAATCGGGAAGGGCAAGATTGAGGCAGCAAAGTCCATAGGAAGCACAAACTTCCAGATAGTGACAAAGGTTATCCTTCCAGAGACTTTGCCGGGACTTATAAGAGGCTTTACAGTGGCGGTTATAACCGTAATATCCATGACGGCTCTTGCAGGAATGTTCGGAGCCGGAGGAATCGGAGATATCGCAGTAAGATTCGGATATCAGAGGTTCCAGCATGACAGACTTTTCGCCTGTGTATACATCCTGGTGATACTCGTCCAGGTTACACAGGGAATAGGAAATTTAATATCGAACAGAATCCTGAAAACCAGGAATCTAGTATAAAAGAAGAAAAGAGGAGAAAAATTATGAAGAAAAAAGTATTATCCGTACTGCTTGCCGTAGCAACAATTGCGGCAACATTGACAGGATGCGGCAGCGCAAAGGCTGCAGAGGCACCTGCCGCAGAGGCTAAAGCAGACACAGAGGTCGCAGAGCCCACTTCCGCGGCAGCAGATGCACCCGCAGAGGCAGAGACAGAAACAGTGGTTCTTAAGGGAATCGTTGACCTTGTCCCTCATTCAGAAATCATTGAGTATGTTAAACCTAAGCTTGCAGAACAGGGTATTGAGATTGAGCTTGTATCTACAGCAGCAGATTCAACAACCAACGAGAAACTCAATGCGGGAGAAATTGATTTCAACTATTTCCAGCATGATCCTTACCTTCAGTCTGAAATCGAAGCAAACGGTTATGACCTTGTAAATGCAGGCGGAATCCATGTTGAGCCCATTACAGCTTACTCAGATAAGTTTGCAACCAAGGAAGAGATTCCTGAAAATGCAGTTGTCGCAATTCCCAACAATGCAACAAATGAGTACAGAGCATTAAGAATTCTTGAGCAGAACGGTTTCATTAAGCTGGCAGCAGGCGTACAGGATACTTTAAGCGCTTCAGTGGCTGATATCGAGGAGTATATCATTCCCCTTGAGATTGTTGAGCTTGACGCAGATCAGATTATTCCTACAAAGGATGATTATGACTTCTTCATTACGAATACTAACAAAGTTCTTGAAGCAGGTATCACTTCCGCAAAGCTTTTCAGTGAAGGTGCAGACAGCCCTTACTCAAACATTATTGCAGTAAGATCTGAGGATAAGGACAACCCTGCAATTAAGGCACTTGTTGAAGCTTTGCTTGCTGATGACACTCAGAAGTTCATCGAAGACAAATACAACGGGGCAGTTATTCCCGTTAAATAAAGCAGTAACTTAAATATCGGAGAAGGGAGACACGTTAGATGTCACAGATTAAAGAAAGTGCACTTGAACTGATTGGAGAAACACCCATACTTAAGCTGAATCGCTACAGTTCGGAGGCGGGAATTAAGGATTCCACTGTTCTTGGCAAACTTGAGTACTTAAACCCCGCAGGCTCCGTCAAGGACAGGGTAGCTCTCGCAATGATTGAGGATGCGGAGAAGAGCGGAAAGATTAAGCCCGGCTACACTATCATCGAGCCCACATCCGGAAACACCGGAATCGGCCTGGCAGCAGTGGCGGCAGCCAAAGGTTACAAAGCAATTCTTACCCTTCCCGATACCATGAGTGTTGAGAGAAGAAACCTCTTAAAGGCCTATGGCGCAGAGCTTGTACTTACGGAAGGCTCCAAAGGTATGAAGGGCGCCATTGCTAAGGCTGAGGAACTGCAAAAGGAAACCAAGGATTCCATTATCTTGGGTCAGTTCGTGAATCCTTCTAACCCTGCCATTCATAAGGCTACTACCGGCCCCGAAATCTGGGAGCAGACCGATGGCAAAGTAGATGTATTCATCTCCGGAGTAGGCACCGGCGGAACCATTACAGGAGTGGGCGAATTCCTTAAGGAGAAGAATCCTGCCATTAAAGTAATTGCAGTTGAACCGGCCACCAGCCCCGTGCTTTCCAAGGGAGAGTCAGGATCTCACAAGATTCAGGGAATAGGAGCAGGCTTCGTGCCTGAAGTCCTCAACACGGATATATTCGATGAGGTTATTGCCATTGAGAACGAAGATGCCTTCGAGGAAGGCAGAAGATTCGCAAGAAGCGAGGGAGTTATCGTTGGTATTTCCTCCGGTGCTGCGCTTAAGGCAGCACAGATTATTGCCGCAAGAGAGGAATATAAGGGAAAGACAATAGTTGTTCTTCTTCCCGACTCCGGTGACAGATACCTGTCCACCGCACTGTTCTCTGTATAGGGAGTTAAGACTCTTTTTCAGAACCAGGAGTTCGTGATACAATAAAACTGAATAGCGAAAGAGAGGTACAAGGATGGAAGTTGTTGTTTGGCTCATTATCATATTGATTGGGATAGCAGCACTTCTGTCCTTTGTTTTTGCTTACATGATTACCCATGGCAAGAGGCAGACACTTGATGAGTCCTGGGAGTGGGAACTTTCTCATGTGCCTGCGGTAAGGAAGTTTAGCCGTGATATGCTTACGGACTATGTGATTAAGGGGCCTGAGGGAGAGGATATTCATGTGGCTTTGCTTCCGGCGCCCGGGGCGGATGCTTCGGGAAGTTCAGCTTCCTCAGAAGTGTCGGATAAGTATGTGATTCTTGCTCATGGGTATACGGATAACAGATTCGGAATGATGAAGTATGTGCCCCATTATTATGATCTGGGGTTTAACTGTATTCTCTTTGATGAGAGAGGACATGGGGAAAGCGCACCGGAGCCTTGCAGTTATGGACTAAGAGAGATTGACTATTTGATGGCGGTGGTGAAGGATACGCTTGAGAGGTATGGAGGTTCCGGGTTTGTGCTGGGGCTTCATGGAGAGTCCCTTGGAGGCGCTACGGTTCTCATGTCTTTAGCAGAGCCTCTTGTGCAGGAAAACGTGAAGTTTGTGGTGGATGACTGCGGCTTTGCGGACATTGTGACGGTTCTTAAGGTTGGACTTAAGATGTATCATGTGCCGGTTTGGTTTTTGTACCCGGCTTTGTGGGCTGCTTGGGTTATGTATGGATTCAAGCTTTGGAAGGCAAGACCCATTGACTATGTATACGGAAACAAGATTCCCTTGCTTTGCATGCACGGCGCCAAGGATGATTTCATAGTGCCTGAGCACAGCAAGCGAGTGTATGAAGCGACATCCGGCCCCAAGGATATTCACCTTTTTGAAGGTGCCTGGCACGCCATGTCCGCGGTGGACAAGCCTGAGGAGTATGGGGAAGTACTGGCTGGGTTTCTGGAACGTTTGGGGCTGTGAAAAGGGTCCTTGGAGAGGGTGTGAAAATTATTGGGAGGAAAAGCTTATGGAAAATGTTTTAGTGTTTGAAGATTTGGAGAAGGTAGAAGAAAGAAGGTTGGCTGAAGCTCTTAAAGATGTTGATATGGAAACACTGGTCAGGGCCTGCGCCGGAACATCCCCAAGTAATAAGGCTTACATCAGGGGAGTGGTGGACTCAGGAAAGTTTGACGCTTTGTTGAAAGAGTTCCCACCGACAAGAATAGAGGAAATTGATAGAGCTCAAAATGAAATACTTGAATTTGTTATGAAAGGGATGCGATAAGCATCCCTTTTCTTTTTGCCTGATATTTGATAAACTGTCTTTGAATTACATTCGTTGGATCTGGATATAAGTTGAATCACATGGCAGTTCTGCCAATTATTCCCAATTTATAAAATATAGGGACTGTACCAGGGGGTATTTTTGTATTTGAAAATGTAACACGATTTGTGTTGCATAAAGTATTACATGGAGGTATCATGAACTTAAGAACAAGAATTAATTTTGAATGGGACCCAGAAAAAGAGCGGGTTAACATTCAGAAACATAAAATTGATTTCAAGACAGCAGCTCAGGTATTTGATGATATTAACAGGTTTGTTAGGTATGATGAAAACCACAGCATAGAAGAAGACAGGTATATTGCTACAGGCTTCTGCAAAGGCTGCTTCATCGTCGTAACAGTGGTATTTACCGTTAGACTTGAAACTTTCAGGATTATATCTGCCCGTCCTGCAACAAAAGAGGAAAGAAAGGAGTATATTTATGGCCTTAGTTAAAATGTCGCTTGACCCATTCAAGCCACTTCCACCCTTAACTGAAGAACAGATTAAAATGCTTGAGGAAGCTGAAAAGATGCCATTTGTCTACGACGAAGAGAACCCGCCGCTTACAAAAGAACAACTTAAGCAGATGAAGCATATCGATGAATTCACAGAAGAAGAACTGAAAAAATATAAGGGATTGGCTATTCTGAAAAGATATGATGAATGCAAGAAAACAGTTTCCCTTCGCCTTCCTGCGAAAACTATCCGCAAGGCAAAATCTTTAGGGAAGGGGTACACATCTATCCTTGCCAGAATTATTGAGTACGGCTTGGACCATGAAGAAATCCTCGAGAAATGTTTATAGGAAACAAAAACGGGACGCGCATAGCCGCGTCCCGTTTTTGTTTATTCATTAAGAAAATGTAAAAGAGTAAAGGAAGTATTAAGAATCTTCAAACCCTATTGCAAAGGTTGTTTAAGGGGTGATATATTTACCTTCGTCGACCCGCCGCAAAGCACGTGCCAGTCGACAAAGATAGACAATTGAGAGGAGAAAGTATGAAGAAAAAACTGATTGCTTCAGTTCTTGCTGCCCTCATGGTTGCCCAGATTGTGGGCTGTGCTGCGAAAGCACCTGAGACTGCAACAACAGAAGTAGAGGAAGAAATCACGGATGAACAAGCTTCCGATGGCGAAGCCGTCGAGGAAGCAACGGATGAATCCGATGAAGAAAAGGGAAAGGGCGGCACACCCTGGATCGATTCCGACATTAAATCAAACGTTACAGCAGACATGGAGGTAAGTCCCAAAGACGACTTACACCTTTTCGCCAATAAGGAGTGGATCCTTAACAACGACATTCCCGAAGGATACACTTCATGGAGCCAGTATTCCAAGCGTGGTCTTGATGTGAAGAATCAGTGCATCGAGCTTCTTAAGGACGAGACCATTGAGGGTCACGACGCAGACCTGGTTCGCACCTACAACAAATTAATCCTTGACTGGGATGCCAGAAATAAAGCCGGAGTTTCCGGTATCAAGGAAGTCTACGATAAGATCCTTGCTGTCAAAAACATCGATGATCTCAACAAACTTCTTACCGACGATTCCACCAAACTTAAGGTGGAGAATTTCATGGGATACGGCGTAGGCCAGGGCCTCAATGATCCAGAGACCTACATTGCCATGGTAGGAACCCCTTCGCTTCTTCTTAACGACGCTGAAGAGTACGCAGACAGAAGCGAGTACGGCGATATGTTTTACGGTATGAGAAAAGATATCTTCGTGTATATCGCTGAGAAAATGGGAATGGCTAAGGAGGATGCTGAGAAAAATTACGATTTTGCCATAGATTTAGAGACAAAGCTTTCCGAGAAAATCTATACAACGCAGGAATCCTTAAGCGACGATTACTATGAGAAAATCAACAACGAGATGAGCTTCGAGGACGTTGCAGCTCTCGCTAAGGTGTTCCCTCTTGCCGATGTTTTGGAGGCAAACGGCTTAAAGTACGACGGAATTTATCTTGTTTTGCGCCCCGACTACTTTGAGAAGCTTGATGAGGTTTACACAGACGAGAACATCGAGGAGCTTAAGGCTTGGATTCTCGTTAACTACTTGAGAGGCTACTCTTACCTTCTTGACAGAGACACTTATGACAAAATCAACGATATCGCCAATGAGTACTACGGCGTGAGTGGGCAGGTGTCCGACGAGGAGATGGCTTACGATTATGTAACTAACGGCCTTTCTGCTTCAATGCAGAAGGTTTATATCGCAAAATACGGTTCTGAGGAAGAAAAGCAGAAAATGTATGACCTTTGCAAACAGGTTATCGATACATACAGAGAGCTTCTTTCCGAGAACGATTGGGCTTCCGATGAAGTAAGAAATTACGCAATCAAGAAGCTTGATAACATGAAGATTCATGCGGCTTACCCTGAGAAATTCAGAGACACTTCCGTAATTGATTTGGAAGGTTGCTCTCTTGTTGAGGCTTCCGAGAGAATCGCGGAATGTGAGTACAACTATGAGTTGAGCCTTCTTGGCAAAAAGCAGGACAAGGAAATGTGGGCAGAGGGATTTGATATCCTTTCTTGTAACGCTTTCTATGATCCTCAGGAAAACACCATCAACATGATTATCGGTATGATGGGTGAGCCCTTCTTCTCAGATGATATGAGCGTTGAGGAACTCTATGCTTCCATAGGCGCATTCTGGGTTGGACATGAGGTTTCACACGCTTTTGACAGCGGCGGAGCACAGTTTGACGCAGACGGATACTTCAGAGACTGGTGGACTGAGGAGGACAAGGCTGAGTTTGACAAGAGAGTTCAGAAGATGGACGATTATCTCGACACCATCGTGGCTTTCGACGACCAGCACTTCATCGGTTCTAACATTGACACCGAGATGGTTGCAGATATGACAGGCCTTCAGTGCGCTCTCAGAATGGCTTCCAAGGTTGAGAACTTCGACTACGACAAGTTCTTCACCAAGTACGCTCAGATGAATGTAAACATCAATGTTTACGCCAGCGAGTTAAGTCAGCTTACACAGGATGAACATCCTCTTGATTACTCAAGAACCAACGTACCTGTTCAGCAGTTTGAGGAGTTCTACGAGACTTACGATGTAAAAGAAGGGGATACAATGTACCTTGCACCTGAAGACAGAGTTGTTATCTGGTAAAGAAAAGGGACGCGGTAATTCCGCGTCCCGTTTTTGTCGGTTCATGCTTTTATGCTTTTTTCTGCTTAGCCTTAATGAAAAGCACCGATATTATTAACACAATGGGGAATAAACATCCCACAAACATTCCGGCCCTCAAATCATCCCCATGATTCTGGCTTACGAAGCCCACAATTGCAGGGCCCGAGGAGCCGCCAAGGTCCCCGGCCATGGCAAGAAGAGCAAACATTGCGGTACCTCCCAGGGGAAGACGCTTAGACATAATGCTGATGGTTCCGGGCCACATGATTCCCACAGCAAAGCCGCAGGCAACACAGCCAAGTAATCCCATGATGGGGTTTCTCGATACTGCCGCCAACAGGTAGCACACAAGGCAAAGTTCACCGGAACTGAGCATGTATTTTGTAAGGTCCATTCGGTCCCCATACTTTCCGAAAATCACACGGCTGATTCCCATTGCTGTGGCAAAAAGGCAGGGTCCTGCCAAATCTCCCATGGTCTTTGACAATCCAAGGGCAGATTCAACGAAGGCTGATGCCCACTGAGCCATGGATAATTCTGAGGCTCCCGCACAAACCATTAAGACGATTCCAAGAAGAAACATGGGTGTTTTAAAGAGTTCGCCTATAGACATTCCCTCGCCCTCTTTTACCAAGGGTTCAAGAGGACAGGTAGCGAAATTATAAATGTTATAAAGGGGAATCAAAGCCCAGACTATAGCAAGAAGTCTCCATTCTCCCACTCCGAATACCGCAAAGAAAATGGTTGAAATCAGGATTACACCAACGCATCCCCAACAGTAGAAGGAATGAAGAAGACTCATAACCTTCTCCTTATGCTCAAAGGGGCAGGCCTCAATAATGGGGCTAACCAAAACTTCTATAAGGCCACTTCCAACGGCGTAAATTACAACGCTTATCATGATTCCCACAAAGGGATCTGGAAGAATACTGGGAAGCACCGCCAGGCTTATAAGTCCCAGACCTGCGGTGATTTCAGACCAGATGGCCCCTGCTCTGTAGCTAATCTTATCGGCAAACTTCGCACAAAGTACATCTACCAGTAACTGGGTGAAGAAAAACACAGTGGAGATGAGGGCGATTTTACCTAAAGAAATTCCAAAGGTCTTGTGGAAAGTCAGGAACAAAAGGGGGGCAAAATTGGCCGTTATGGCCTGGGTGATAAAGCCTAAATAACCGGCTGTAAGAGTCTTTTGATATTTGTCTATGGGTTTCATAAATTGTTTCCCTTCGCGCTAAAATTTCTGCTTAGAATTATACCATAAAGCCCCGGTCGGTAGTATAATAAATACTGGCGGCAAAAAGGCGCCAAAGGGGGTTATACACGAAATGAAATCAATACTGAAAAACTGCAAAATCTATGATGGGACCGGAAGCGAGCCCTTCATGGGTGACATCCTCATTGAGGGGGACAAAGTAGTAAAGGTGGCACCTGCAATCGATGCAGAAGGTGCCGACAAAGTCTATGATCTTGGCGGATTATCCGTATCATCCGGTTTCATCGACGGACATTCTCACAACGACTGGTTTGCAATCAAAAAGGATCCGATTCCATATTTTGACCCGTTTATCCGACAGGGAATCACCACCTTTGTCACCGGTAACTGTGGCATTTCCGAGATCGGTTTCGAGAAGGACTGCGAATACGTTGACAAAATGGGCGGCGGACTTTTCGGATTCCGCGAGACTGTGGGTGAATACGGCTCTGCTTCCGAATACTTTGAAGCCACAGACAAGAAGATGCCCTGTAATATGGCTGTCCTCGTTGGCCATTGCTCCGCAAGGGCGGCAGTGAGCGGCTATTCCAACAGGAAGCTTACCCCTGAGGAAGAAACCAAGATGCTCTCCATTATCGAAGAGAACCTCAAGCAGGGTGCAGCCGGCGTTTCCCTTGGCCTTATGTATGAGCCGGGACTTTACGCAGATATAGAAGAACTTAAGAAGGTTGCGGCTTTGTGCGTCAAGTACAATAAGCCTTTGACCGTTCACCCAAGAGCTAACTCGGCAGTTTCCATGGCCTACCCCGAGCTTTTCGGACGCTCACATATTTTAAGGGCTGTGGATGAACTGGTTGAAATCGCAAAGGGCACCAACCTTAAACTCCACTATTCCCACGCAATCTTTGTTGGAAAGCGCTCCTTGAAGGATAAAGATGAGTTTGTACAGATTATGGCCAAGCTTCGTGAGGACGGCGTTGATGCCATGTTTGATATCTATAACGAGTGCCTGGGCGTTTCCGTCATTACCGTAATCCTTCCCACCTGGTATCAGGGAATGAGCATGGAGGAGAGAAAGAAGCCCCTCAACAGGCTTAAACTCTCGGTTCTTATTAAGGCAACCAGCATGCTTCTTGGCTTTGGCTTTGACGATATTGAGATTGCTTATATCGGTGAAGGATACGAGAAATACGAAGGAAAGACCGTTCATCAGATTGCCAAAGAGGAAGGCATGAAGGATCTGGACGCTTATCTTATGCTTTGCGAGAAGAGTAATTTCCAGGGGCGTGTCAACATGGGCCCTTACTCCACTCCTGAGATTATCAGTGATTTTGAAAAGAATCCGAACTGCCTGTACATGACAGACGGCTGGGTTGAGGAACACGGAATCCAGAATCCCGTTATCTACGACTGCTATCCCAAGTTTATAAGGGATTCACTTCATGGAACAGCCTGCTCTATGCCCATGACTGTAAGGAAGATGACCGGAGCCATCGCCGACAGATTCATGCTTAAAGACAGAGGTTACCTGAAAGAAGGCTACTTCGCAGATTTGACTGTTTTTGACGAGTCAGAAATCAAAGCTGCCACTCCCGACCAGGGTAAGCCCTTCGGAATCAAGAAAGTCTTTATAAACGGTGAGCTTATCCTTGATGAGGGCAATCTCAAGAAAGAACTCTTAGGTTCCACAGGTCGAGCTTTGAAAGTGGACTAAAGCTTTAGAAATAACCATATCGGAATCTTGTCACCTGCCAGATTCACGTTTCTGTGAATTTGGCAGGTGATTTTTTGACCGATTTTCTGCCGATGGAGAGAAACCAGAATCTGAGCAGTAATATTTTGACGGCAGCGTAGAGAATGACCTGCCAGAAATGAGAAAATGAGATTTAGGCAGAGAAGAATTCCGTGAAATTACTGCTTGTTCACGGAAACTAATCTGCTGGCAGAGAGGCCTGAATTTTTCTTACTGCTAAATGACATGAATAGCAGATTCAGGCAGGCGAGGAGCGCAGAAAGCAAGAAAATCGTACTGCCGGAGGAAAAGAATTGAAAATTCAAGCAGGGAGCAGGCGGAGAAGGCAAAGAATTCCTACTGCCGGAAGAGAAAAACAAGAGATTTCGGCAGAGCGAGTCCCAACGACAAATTAAAAAAACTTTCAAAATTGTATTGACAAGAAAGAAAATTTATCATAACGTAGTAGGTGCTTACAGAAAAAAGCAAATTTACGAAAGGAGGTAAGCATGATGATTAAACTTAGAACTATGAAATCAGTCCATAATGAAACAGTGGTTACCTCGGAAGGATTTGCGAAGTAAGTATAACTTACGTGCATCTAAGGCGTGGTACCCACAATGGAGACCACGCCATTTTTATACCCAAAGGCAGTGACGGCCCGGGGTATAAGCGAATCTCAAATCCTGTGTAATGAGAATTCAGGGCGAGCGGATCTCCATATCCACTCGCCCTTTGTGCATTTTAAGGGTAGACTTAAGTAAGTAATATCTAGAAGTTTGGGGAAGTGATAAGTTATGAAGAAGTATTTGAAAAGAAACTGGTGGCGATACTCAGTTGGCGGAATTTCGCTTCTTATGAGTGTCGGAATCGACCTTTTAATACCGATGATTACCCTGTCAATGGTTGATGACGTAATTATCGGACGCAACATGGAGATATTCAAAAGAGATATTCTCCTTTTTGTGGCAGCAGGTCTTGGCCGTGCCATATTCCAGTTTGTTAAGGAGTTCCTTTGTGATATGTCGGGATGTCGCGTGGCGGCAGGCCTTCGTAAAGATTTGATGAGACATATCTTTACACTCCATAAAGGGTTCTTTGACAAGAACAACACCGGAGAATTAATGGCAAGGGTTAAAGATGATGTAGGCATGGTCTGGGATCTTACGGGATTCGTTGGAATGCTCCTTACAGAAGCTGCCATCTACTTTATCGGCGTAGTAATCTGTATGCTCCGCCTTGACTGGAGACTTAGCATGGTGCCCCTTGTGTTTATGGCACCCCTTGCATATTTTGCAATTCATCTTGATAAGAAGCTTGACAAGGACTTTGACGAGATCAGCGACAAGAACGCAGCTCTTACCAAGACAGTTGAGGAGAACATTTCAGGTGTTCGTACCGTTAAGGCTTTCTCTGCCGAGGGTATCGAGATGTCCAAGTTCGATGAGAAGAATGAGGACTACGGCAAGGCCAACAGAACCTTTGCCTTTGATATGGCAGATACAGACCCGATAATGAGTATAATTCCGAAGATTATGCAAGTATGTGTAGTGGCTCTTGGCGGCTACATGGTAATCAAGGGCAATTTGACATACGGAACCCTTGTGGCTTTCGTGTCTTATTCAATCAATATCGTTTGGCCCATCGACAACTTAGGCTGGATGCTTTCCCTTATTTCTCAGGGCTTGGCCGGCTATAAGAAGATTAAGAAGGTGCTTGGAACGAAGTCTGAGATTGAGGACGATTCTGTTTTTCCCTTCAATGCAAAGAAGGATAAGAGCGGGGAAATCAGCTTCGAGCACGTGGGCTTCGAACTTGAGGGCAACAGAATTCTTGATGACGTCAGCTTCACGATTCCTCAGGGCAAAACCCTTGGAATTATGGGGGCAACCGGTGCCGGAAAGAGCACCATCGTTAACCTGATTGAGCGTTTCTATGACGCCACGGAGGGCACCATTAGAATTGAGGGTCAGGATATAAAGGAAATGAGTTTAGGAGATGTTAGAGGTTTTTCCTCAGTTGTTACTCAGGACGTGTTCCTGTTCTCCGACACCATAGCCGAGAACGTGCGACTGGGACTTAAGGCGACCATGGACGACAACACGGTCCGTGAGGCCATCAGAAAGGCCCACGCCACGGAGTTCGTTGAGAAAATCACCGACAGCTACGAAGCCATCATCGGTGAGAGAGGAATCGGTCTTTCGGGCGGTCAGAAGCAGAGACTGTCCATCGCAAGGGCCCTGGCGCGTAAAGCCAATCTCCTCATAATGGATGACTCCACATCTGCCCTTGATATGGAAACCGAGGCGGATATCCAGAAGGAAATCCGCGAGAAGAAGGATATGAGCAAGATTATTATCGGACATCGTATCTCTTCAGTTAAAGATGCAGATGAAATTATAGTTTTGGAAGACGGCCGAATCAAAGAGCGCGGCACTCATGCGGAGCTTATTAAGAAGAAGGGGCTTTACTACAGCACCTATGAGGCTCAGTATGGCGACTACAGGCGCGCCATGGCCGTTAATGAGTAAGGAGGTGCGTGAAATTGGCTATTAACAGCACCAAAGAAGATGAAGAATTAAAAGAAAGTCTTAAGATGGACGTCATAAAGCGTCTGCTTAAGAACCTTCTTGACTACAAGGGAAAAATTGTGGCTGTAACGCTTTTGATACTTACAGGTGTTGCGGTTTCGACGATTTATCCGCTTTTGATTGAAAAAATAATCGACGACGAGATTTATAACGGTAACGTTAAGGGACTTTTTACCATGGCGGGCGTAATGATGGCCTTGGCTGTGGTGCACTTTGTGGCTACGCGAACCTGGCGAAGAATGATGGCAGTGATCTCAAATGACATGATCATTAACATCAGAAGAAAGCTCTACACCCATATTCAGGAACTTGGAGTGGACTTCTTCGACCAAAGGCCTGCAGGCAAGATTCTCGCGAGAGTTACAGGTGATATCAACTCCCTTAAGGATGTCTTAACAAGCACGGTAACTACACTTGCTCCCGATGCGTTGAGCTTGGTGGTTATCCTGGCCATTATGATTGTAAAAAGCCCGGTGCTCACATTGTCGGCTGCCGTGGCCATTCCCATCATAGTGGTTGGTGCTTACTTCTTTAGCTATGTTGCTCATAAGCGTTGGCAAAAGTGGAAGAAGAAGGACTCCAACATGACCGCTTTTATTCACGAGGGAATCGAGGGCGTTTCTGTTATTCAGAGCTTCAACGCCCAGGAGGAATCCAACAAGGAATTCAGCGGTATCGTCGACGAGGTTGTACATGCCTTCAGATCTGCGGTTTTTGTAAATGACCTTTACAGCCCCACAATTGAGATTTCGGGTGGCCTTGGAACGGCGGTTCTTTACTACCTGGCAGTGACCAAACTTGGTGTCACCCAGGATTCCGTCGGTACGATTTCTGCTTTTGTGATGTATCTTGGTATGTTTTTCAATCCCATAAGAAACCTGGCTTCTTATTACAATAAGTTGATTACCAACGTTTCTTCTGCGGAGCGAGTTTATGAAATTATGGATATGGAGCCTCTTGTAAAAGATGCCTTGGACGCTACAGAGTTACCCGAGATTAAGGGTGATGTTGAATTCTCACATGTAGGCTTTGCATATCCTGATGAACCCGATGTTGATATTCTGCATGATGTTAGCTTTAAGGCAAAACAGGGCGAAACAATTGCACTTGTTGGACCTACCGGCGCCGGTAAGACCACAATTGTAAGCTTAATCAGCAGATTCTATAACACCAAAAGCGGCTCCATCTACGTGGATGGACATGATATAAGTAAGGTTACGATTCAGTCCTTAAGAAGTCAGCTTGGAATTATGACTCAGGACAATTATCTCTTCTCAGGTACCTTGAGGGACAACATCAAGTATGGCCGTCCCGATGCCACCGATGAGGAGATGATTGCCGCTTCAAAAGCAGTTCATGCTCACGACTTCATCGAGAAGATGGAGAAGGGCTATGACACTGAGATTACCGAGCGTGGCGGTGGACTTTCAAATGGTCAGAGACAGCTTGTGGCTTTCGCAAGAACACTTCTTACCGATCCTAAGATTCTTATTCTTGACGAGGCAACATCAAGCATCGACACAAGAACTGAGATTCTTGTGCAGCAGGGTATTGAGGAGCTTTTGAAGAAGCGTACTTCTTTTGTCGTTGCCCACAGACTTTCCACCATCAAGAACGCCGACAGAATCTTCGTTATCGATGACGGCGGTATTCTTGAGGAGGGCAACCACGAAACCCTCATGGCCAAGAAGGGCGCATACTACGATTTGTATTCCGCGCAGTTTATCAGCGCGTCGTAGGCCGACGTGCAATTTGGGGCCTGTCCCCAAATTGCACATCGGCCCTATCTACCAAGCTGGAATTGCTTGGGGGACTTCCCCATTTCCTTGGCGAATGTGCGGGAGAAGTTGGAGTAGTTGTTGAAGCCGGACATGAAGCATGCGTCGCTTGGGCTTAAGCCTTCACGAAGAAGGTGGCAGGCCAGGGCGACGCGTTTTGCTATTATGTAGCGGCGAATGGAGAGACCGGAAATCTTTTTGACACTTCTTGAAATGTAGGTACCGTTGTGGTGAATCTCCTTTTCAAGATCCGCCAGGGCGATTTCCTCCGTCAGATGTTTATCTATGTATTCGAAGGTTTTCCTCACCATGGGAGGCATGATGTTGGGGTGGCGCTCCACAGGATTGCTTTCATATTTCGCGGTGAGCTTCACCATAATAATCTTAAGAAAAGAGTCTGCCAGAATCTCGGAACCGGGGTAGGAACTTACCAGATTCTTCTCAAGTTCCGCGGCATATCCGCTTATTTCCTCAAGTTCATCATCACTAAAATGTACAATTCGAAGATTCTTTTTGGCCATGGGCTCAAAGCAGGTTAGAAGGTCCATGCCCTGGATTGAGGCCTCATTAAGAATCTCATCATCTACATTTATGACAATTCTGTCATATTTATCCCTTGTTATTATATCAGCTCTGTGAAAAACATACTTAGGCATAAGGCACACATCACCGCGCCTAAGAATTCTTCCTGCGGACTCGGTGTATATGCTGATTTCGCCCCCGAGAATAATAAGAATCTCGTTGCTTCCGTGATTGTGCATGTCGTCCGAATAGTCGAAGGGTGCGTCAATTGTCTTGATATGACACTCCACCGGGCCTCTGGATGCCAGGTATTTCTTTGATGATTTAGCTATCATGGAAGGCCTCCTTTGGTATTAGGGTACAATAGGAAGTCATTTCGCGCAATAAAAATTGCAAAAAAGTGTATTTCTTTAAAAATTTAGCGTGTTACGATTTTACCATAAGCAGGAGGAGGTATAAAAATGGACAAGAAAGACGGAATGAACTACGCACCCAAAGGCAAACCTGCCCCGGTGGTAAAACCCGGAGAGTTCTCCATAGCGGCTATTGCTCTGGATCACGGCCATATTTACGGCATGTGCAACGGCCTTGTGGAGGCGGGAGCTACATTAAAGTGGGTTTACGACAGGGACAGAGAGAAGGCTTTGAAGTTTAAGGAAGCTTTTCCGGAGGTTACAATCGCCGATAGCGAGGACGTGATTCTTAATGACCCGGAGGTAAAGCTTGTCTGCGGCGCCGCCGAAACCTGGAAGCGCTGCGAGTTGGGAGTCAGAGTCATGAAGGCCGGCAAGGATTATTTCACCGACAAGGCGCCCCTTACGACCTTGGAGCAGCTTGAACTTGCAAAGAAGACGGTTAAGGAAACCGGTCGAAAATATATGGTTTACTACAGCGAGAGGATTCATGTAGAATCAGCTGTTTTTGCCGGACAGTTAATAGAGGAGGGGGCCATCGGAACCCCCATCCACATCGACGGCTTCGGGCCTCACAGGGTTGGAAACCCCAAGGGCCGCCCGGATTGGTTCTTCGAGAAGGAAAAATACGGCGGAATTCTCTGCGACATCGGAAGTCATCAGATTGAGCAGTTTTTGTTCTATTGTGGCGTGAAGGACGCCAAGGTTGCCTACAGCGAGGTGGGCAACTACAATCACCCGGACTACCCGGAACTTGAGGATTTGGGAGATGCCACCCTTGTGGGCGATAACGGCGCGACCCAGCATTTCAGGGTTGACTGGTTCACCCCCGACGGACTTTCCACCTGGGGCGATGGCCGAACATTTATTATTGGCACAAAGGGTTACATCGAGCTTAGAAAATACGTGAACGTAGGCATGAACGATGGCACGACGGACCATGTTTTCCTTGTAAACGACAATGGAGAGCAGCATTTTGAGGTTCACGGCAAGGTGGGTTATCCCTTCTTCGGACAGCTGATTCTCGACTGCATCAACAGAACCGAGAATGCCATGACCCAGGACCATGCCTTCAAGGCCGCGGAGCTTTGCGTAAGGGCTGAACTTCAGGCCAAGGTTGTGAAATAGGAGGACTAATCAATGAAAAATGTAGCAATAGTCGGAACCGGAGGCATTTCAAACATGCATATTCAGGGCCTCCTTGAATTTAAGGACAGATGTAAGATTGTGGCCCTTTGCGATATCTATCCGGAAAAAGCCGAGGACGCTAAGAAACGATACGGGTTGGAGGAAGCTGCTGTTTTTGACAGCCATAAAAAGATGCTTGAGTCGGGCATCAAAATAGATATCGTGCATGTGTGCACGCCGCCTTACGTGCATGCAAGCATCAGCATTGACTGCATGAATGCGGGCATAAACGTGCTTTGCGAGAAGCCCATAGCGGCAAGCGTTGAGGAGTGCGATGCCATGCTTGAGGCAGAGCGCAGGAATGGTGTAACTTTGGGCGCCATAGCTCAGAACCGTTTCAGAAACGGGGTTTATAAGTTGAAAAAACTGGCAGACTCGGGACTTGCAGGCAAAATCTGCCTGGCCAGAGTTAACTCCGAATGGTGGAGAGCCCATTCTTACTACGATCTTTGGTGGAGAGGCACCTGGGAAAAGGAGGGTGGCGGATGCACCCTTAACCATGCGGTTCACCACATCGACATGCTTAACTGGATTGAGGGCCGTTCACCGGTGGAGGCAACTGCCGTGCTTGCCAACGTTATGCACGACAATGCCGAGGTTGAGGACCTTTCACTTTCCTGCCTTAAGTACGAGGATGGCACTGTTGCAGAGGTTTTGGCTTCCGTTGTAAGCCACGGCGAGGAACAGGGCATTATCTTACAGTGCGCCGACGCCAAGATTTCCATGCCCTGGGATCTTAAGGCCGAGGTGGGCAAGGAGAACGGCTTCCCCGAGGATAGGAAGAACGAGGAACTAATGGCTCGTATCAACGAGTTTTACAACAGTATTCCAGACCTTGAGTACGAGGGACATACCGGCGAGATCGACAATTACCTTACCGCTATTGAAAAAGGCGAAAAGCCTCTCATCACCGGTGAGGACGGCAAGCGTACCATTGAGCTTATAACCGCAATCTACGCCGCAGGCATAGAGAAGCGCACCATTACACTTCCTCTGGAGAAGGGCTCCAAGTACTACAAAGCCGGCGGAGTTTTGGCGGCTGCCCCCCACTTCTTCGAGAAAGGCGCCTCCATCGAAAACTTCACAGACCAGAAAATCACCGTCGGAAACTACTAGGTGCAAAATGGGGACAGGCCCCAAATTGCACATTTTGATGAGGATGCACATATGAGCGAGCGTAGATTCGGAATAATAGGAATAGGAAATATGGGAAGCGCCCACGCCGTATCCTTTTTTGAGGGGAAGGTGGAGGGCGCCATCCTTTCTGCAATTGCGGATGTGGATGAGGGCAGGCGCGCCTGGGCTTCGGAGAAATTCGGCTCTTCGGTTGAGGTTATCGAAGATTATCATAATCTTTTATCTCAGGCAAAAATCGACGCGGTTCTCATTGCCACCCCCCACTATTCGCATACAAGGATTGCCATGGAGGCTCTTGAGGCCGGCTTGCACGTTCTCATTGAGAAACCTGCCGGTGTTGACGCCGCAGAGGTTCGACTTATGAACGAGACTGCGTCAAAGCATAAGGACCTGGCCTTCGGGATAATGTTTAATCAGAGAACCAATCCATTGTTTGGGGCTTTGCGGCATTACGTTAAGCTTGGCGTTCTCGGAGAAATTAAACGTTTTAACTGGATTATAAATAACTGGTACAGAACCCAGAGCTATTATGATTCCGCAGGCTGGAGAGCCAGCTGGAGCGGTGAAGGCGGCGGGGTTCTGTTGAATCAGTGCCCCCACAATCTGGACATCTGGCAATGGATTATGGGTATGCCGGCGACGCTGCAGGCCTTCTGCAAAGTTGGGCATTTCCATGACATTGCGGTGGAAGACGATGTGACAATTTATGCCGAGTACGAAAGCGGAGCGAGTGCGGTTTTTATCACATCTACGGGCGAATGCCCCGGCACCAACCGCATCGAAATCAGCGGCACCATGGGCAAAGCCGTGGCGGAAGACGGGGTTTTGAAGCTCTTTCTTCTTGATGAAGACGAGAGAAAAATCTGCTATACCTCCCCTGAAGCCATGCCTTTAAAGAGGGTGACAAGGGTGAACCTGAAATTCCCGGATGCGCCCAATGGCCATGTGCGGATTCTTCAGAATTTTGTGAATCACATTCTCACCGGGGAGGAGCTGATTGCGCCGGGGGTCGAGGGCATCAATTCGCTCCGAATCAGCAACGCTGCCTATGTTTCTTCATGGCTTGGGAAAGAGGTGGAGGTTCCGGCTGACGAGGCTACTTTTACCGCTCTGCTTTCCGAGAAGCAAAGGTCTGAGATTCAGAATTCGACTCGCAGAAACGCGCCCCCTGCCCATAATGCAGCCACCGGCACCTACAGCGAGCGCTGGAACGTCCGCTGGTAGGTGCAGTTTGGGGACAGGCCCCGATTTGCACGGTGCAATTTGGGGACAGGCCCCAACCTGCACCGTGCAAATCGGGGCCTGTCCCCAAACTGCACATTCGTGTATAATGGAAGCACAAGCGGAGGAATATCTTATGGAAAAATCGAAAGTATACTTTACTGATTTCAGGACTCAATTGGGAGTGGGGCTCACAACAAAGCTTCAGAAACTAATTAGAATGGCCGGGATTGGCAATATTGACATGGATGGCAAGTTCGTGGCAATCAAAATGCACTTTGGCGAGCTTGGAAATCTGGCATATCTTAGACCAAACTATGCAAAGGCAGTTGCAGATGTGGTTAAGGAGCTTGGCGGAATGCCTTTCCTTACTGACTGTAACACCCTGTATCCCGGAAGCAGAAAGCATGCCTTGGAGCATCTTGACTGCGCCAACATGAACGGATTTAATACTGTGACCACAGGCTGTCAGATAATCATCGCCGATGGCCTCAGAGGAACCGATGATGTGATTGTTCCGGTTCCCAATGCGGAATATTGCAAGGAAGCTTACATTGGGCGCGCAGTTATGGATGCTGACGTTTTTATCTCATTAAATCACTTTAAAGGTCATGAGATGGCGGGCTTTGGCGGCGCAATCAAAAACATAGGTATGGGCTGCGGAAGCCGTGCCGGCAAGATGCAGCAGCACAACGACGGACAGCCTCACGTTGTCACCGACAAGTGTAAGGGATGTAAGAGATGTGCCAAGGAGTGCGGATCCGACGCCATTTGCTATAAGGATAACAAGGCGTGGATTGACCCTGAGAAATGTAAGGGCTGCGGACGCTGTATAGGCGCCTGCGCTTTTGACGCAATAGAGAATGATAACGGTAATGCGGCGGACCTTCTGGGACGCAAGATGGCCGAATACACCGCGGCGGTTGTGACAGGCAGACCATGTTTCCATATCAGCCTTATTACTGATGTTTCACCCAACTGCGACTGCCACAGCGAGAATGATGCTCCCATCCTTCCTGATATCGGAATGCTGGCTTCCTTTGACCCTGTTGCTCTTGACCAGGCCTGCGTGGATCTTTGTCAGAAGGCTGAGCCCATCAGAAACAGCCAGCTTGGCGACAACATGGCAAAAGAGCACTTCCACGATCACGGAGATCACTGGCATAACTCCAACCCGAACGTTTCCTGGGCAGAGACTTTGGAGCATTCAGTGAAACTTGGAATCGGTACGAGAGAATACGAACTTATAACCATGAAGTAGATGCGATGGTGCAGGTTGGTGCAATTTGGGCCTGTCCCCAACCTGCACGGTGCAATTTGGGCCTGTCCCCAACCTGCACATAAGTTGCACATAAATGTGTTGACAAGAAAAAGGTAATATGTTACATTGTTTGAGAAATGTAATATATTACCTTTTTTATTGGGGAGAAATTCAATATGACAATGAACTACAACGAGACAATGAACATGGACAAGGTTGACTTCGGAGACCTGGCGCCGCAGCCCTTCTTGTTGGGGCTTTTGAGCGCCTTTGACAACAGGTACCAGGCGGTGGCGGATCGCTGTATCGGAGAGATTACCTGGAAGCAGTTTTTCGCGGTGATCTGCATCAACATCTGCAAGGAGCCTCCGACCCTTAACGAGCTTTCGGACATTATGGAAAGTTCCCACCAAAACGTGAAGCAGATCATTCTAAAACTCGAGAAGAAAGGCTTCGTGGAGACCTTCACCGATGAGAAAGACAAGAGGAAGCAACGAATCAAGCTGACGGACTCCTGCAGAGAATTCTGCGCAAGAAACGACGAATTCAGCAGGGAAATCGTTGGTAAAATCTTCGTCGGTATCTCCGAACAGGATTTAATGGCAACTATCAAAACAATTATGCAAATGGAAAGGAATTTGAATACAATATGAAAACTTTGATAATTTATAATTCGCAGACAGGTTTTACAAAGAAATACGCCGAATGGCTCGGAGAGAGGATGCAGGCCACTGTGATGAACTTAAAAGAAGCGAAAAAGGAGAAAGACGGTTTTTACAAAGAGTTCGATGCCATAGCTTTCGGAAGCTGGGTTCTTGGGGGCAAGGCTGTTAAGGCGGAGTGGTTCCTTGAAAAAGCGCCCGCTTGGAAGGGGAAGAAGCTTGTTCAGTTTATGGTCGGGGCAATGCCCGGGGATGCACCCGAAATTGCAACCTTCTTAGATAATGCGCTGAATGAAGAGCAGAAACAGTACATCAAGGCGTTTTTCTGCCAGGGCGGTCTTGATTATACAAAGATGAAATTCCCTTACAAACAGATGATGAAGGCGTTCTCATCCATGACGGCCAAGAAGGCGGTTACCGAGGACGAGAAGAAAATGGCTGAGATGATTGCTTCGAATTATGATGAATCAGACCCCAAATTCATTGAGCCCATCGTCGCTTACTTGGAGGGCAGTGAGTAAGCAATGAAGAAATTTCTGATTGTTTTGGGGGTTATTGCTGTGGCTGTGGCGGCTCTTTGCCTTTCGGTTTTTTTCAAGATGAAGAGCCAGACTGATGCCTTCGACACGACCCCTGTGGATATAAGCAAAGTGGCCGACGGAACATACGAGGGCTACAGTGAAACCATGATGGTAAAAGCGAAAGTTCTCGTCACCGTGGAATCAGGGAAGATTACCGACATTGAAATTCTTCAACATGACTGCGGCAAGGGACATCCCGCCGAAGCCATGATTGATGACATGATAGCAAACAATACGGTTGAGGTGGACGCGGTTTCCGGCGCCACCGCCTCCAGCGCCGTCATAAAGGACGCCATACGAAACGCCCTGCGGTAGGCGCGGGTTTGGTGCAGGTAGGTGCAGGTTGGGGACAGGCCCAAATTGCACGGTGCAATTTGGGCCTGTCCCCAACCTGCACCTACCTGCATATAGTGGTTCAAAGGTACTATGAAAGTAGCGCAATAAAGCGTTGCAACGAAACAACAAGGCTGATAGAATATCCTTATGGGTGTGTATTTTCTTAACGCAAATCTGCGTAAACACACGCAAATAATTTAATGTAAAGGGGATAGTAATGAACAGGAGAATTTCCAAAATTCTAAGTCAGATCCTGTCTATCGGCCTGGTTTTTACCATGTTTCAGACTTTAGGTATTGACGCACAGGCAGCTACGAGAGGATCAACAATCGAGTGCAAAGAGTCGGGATATGAGTTACCGGACAACGTCGAAAGGGGAAGATGTCCGTACACCTGGGTCACAGTAACCGACAAAAAATGTGAGGTTCAGAACCCTACCGGTGGTCTTTGCAGCATCATGTACGATCTGCGTTATTTCTCAAATGGTAACAACTTCAGCACAACAAATTTGAAAGCCTGGGGATACAAATTCAGACAGGGCTGCGGGGAGAACAGAAGTCTTTTGACTACAGACGTATTCAAGGACTCGCTGGAGCAGACTCTTAAGAATGCCAGAGCTAACGGAACCGCTTTGGTTCTCAGATTTTCCTATGCAAGCGACAATACTGTAGGTAACGAGCCTTCCATTATCAAGGAAGGTGACAAGACAACCTATCATAATACCGAGCAGATTCGCCAGCACATCAAGGAAATCAGCGGAATTATCAACAACTACAAGGACGTTGTTCTGGCTGTTGAGTGCGGTATGTTCGGACCCTGGGGCGAGATGCATTCCTCCATGTACGACATTGATACATGGAACGGCTATGACACCCAGTTCTCAAATGCAATCATCAACAGATGGCTCGAGAAACTGGATCCTCAGATTAAGGTTCTGGTTCGTGCACCCAAGCATCTGATGGGATACTACGGCTACACAAATTCCGAAGATTTTAACGATGCAGTTGCCGACGGAAGCCTTGAAATCAACCCTCGTCTTGGCATGTACAACGACGGATATCTTGGGGATTCCACCGACGTCGGAACCTACGGAAGCAACAATCACTTCCCTTATATCACAAGAGAAAAGGGCCTTGATCTTCTTGAAAAGATGGACCAGGTTCCCTTCGGCGGCGAATGCGCATACGTTTCGGAGGGGGAGCTGGCGACCGGCGGGACCACAATGTACGGCGGAGCTGATTTTACCAAAGAATTATACAGAAGCCATCTTTCATTCCTTCATAACATCAACAATGAGGGCGAAGTTGTGATTGGTGCTCTTAATAAAGTAAACTTCGAAAGCAACTGCCTCATTCCCGGCCTTGAGAAGAGCGATGTCGAGCCCTATATCGGACACTCATATCGCAAATTCATGCGCGACCACATGGGTTATAGACTTTTGGTAAAAGAGTCGTCGCTTTCTCAGAAAGCATCCAGGGGAGGCACCTTCAATATGAACGGAAAGATTAAGAACGTGGGCTTCGGTAACTTCTTAACTCCCAAAACAACCGAGATTGTTTTGAAGAAGGGTGACGAAACCAAGGTTATTCCCGTTGATTTCGACGCAACCGAAATCACATCACTTACCACTGTAAGCTACAACTTTGATATTCCGGTGCCTTCAGACCTCGCAAAGGGTGAGTGGGACGTATACATGCGAATCCGCAGCAACAGAGCCGATGAGGCTTCATCTGTTAAGACAGGTATTCGCTTCGCAAATCCCTGTGACTTCGATAAGAACCTTAAAGCTAATAAGATTGGTACAATCAAAATAAACTAAAAAAAGGGACCTCGTAAGAGGTCCCTTTAATTATGCAAAAACTTATTTGTAATCGTAAAAGCCCTTGCCGGCGTTTACGCCGGTTTCGCCCTTGTCGATCTTCTCTTTAAGAAGAGTACAGATTCTGTTCTCAAGTGTGCCTTCAACCTTTGCTTCAGGCTTCATGATGTGGATGTTGTAAGCAGTTTCAAGGCCTACAATATCAAGAATCTGGAAAGGACCTGCGGGAGCGCCTGTTGCAAGCTTCCATGTAAGGTCGATGGTTGCGGGATCGGAAACCTCGTTAGCCCAAAGTGCCTGAGCTGCGCTTAAGAAAGGCACAAGCATTGAGTTAAGGATGTATCCGGGCTGCTCTTTGTGAAGCTGTAAGGGTACCATGTTAATGTCTGATGCAAAAGCGACAACCTTATCATAGATAGCCTTATCTGTTCCGGGGTGTCCCATTACTTCAGCTGTATTGTTTTTCCAGATAGTGTTGGCAAAATGAAGAGCAAGATACTTCTCGGGCCTTCCGGTGTACTCAGCAAATCTGCTGGGAAGCATTGTGGAAGAGTTTGTTACGAGAATTGTCTTCTCGGGAAGAAGATCCCTCATCTGGTTGTAAACACCGATTTTGGCTTCGGGGTCCTCTGACATTGACTCGATTACGATGTCGGCATCAGCAACGGCCTTAGCCATATCAAGTTCAATCTTGATGTTGTTCTTAAGATTCTCCTTACCGATTTTAACAAGTTCATCTATTTTCTCTGCTGTGATTCCGTCCCAGGTCTTAATCATTCCTCTGGGGTACATCATCTTACCAACAGGGTTTGAAATGAGAGCCTTGGCAGCTTCAAGATCCTGAAGCATAAGAGCGCTGTATCTCTCAATCTTGGGTGTTGTTCTTCCGATTGAACTTTCACTTCTCAACCAGAAAGTTACTTTGTGTCCGGTGTAGGCACACATGAGTCCGATCTGTGTTCCGAGGACTCCGCCACCGGCCACTACTACGTTTTGTAAATCCATGTTTTTTCCCTCCAAAAAAATACATATAAAATAGTACAGTTTCTCAGATGGTTAAATTTTTAACACATCTTGGTTAACATTTTAACATACTTTTGGAGTCTTGCATAGCCCCTCTCCTTTGGGGTATGATTACTTTGCGTGTTTAAATGAACCGACGGTATGAAATTGGGAGGTTATTTTGAAAAAGTTTATTTCATGGAACGTAAACGGCCTCAGAGCAGTGAGAGAAAAGGGCTTTGAGGATATTTTTAAGAAGCTTGATGCCGATATTTTCTGTCTGCAGGAGACCAAACTTCAGGAGGGCCAGATAGATCTGGCTTTTGATGGCTACTATGACTACTGGAATTACGCGGAGAAGAAGGGGTATTCGGGAACCGCTGTTTTTACCAAAGAAAAACCTTTGAATGTCACCTACGGAATCGGAGTGGATGAGCATGACCATGAGGGTCGAGTTATCACTTTGGAGTTTCCGGAGTATTACTTCATTACGGTGTATGTTCCCAACTCTCAGGATGAGCTTAAAAGGCTTGATTACAGAATGAGATTTGAGGACGATTTCTACTCATACGTGCAAAGTCTCCAAAAAGACAAGCCTGTCATCTGGTGTGGTGACTTGAATGTCGCTCACAGGGAAATCGATTTGAAGAACCCCAAAACCAACAGGCATAACGCGGGCTTTACCGATGAGGAAAGAGGCAAATTCCAGCATTTGATGGACAACGGATTCATCGATACATTCAGATTCTTCTATCCTGACATGACTGACATCTACTCCTGGTGGAGCTACAGATTCTCCGCAAGAGCCAAGAACGCAGGGTGGAGAATCGACTATTTCATTACCTCCGGCAGCTTAAAGGATAAGTTAGTGGATGCCAAGATTCATACCGATATTATGGGCTCCGACCACTGCCCGGTGGAGCTGGATATAAACATTTGACCGAGCGAGTCAATGAAAGGAAATACAAAAATGGCAAAAGAATTAATCACAAGAGAAGAACAGAAGAAAGAGTTCACCTGGAACCTTGGGGATATCTACCCCGATAAGGCTTCATATGACAGTGACGTAAATAAGATTGAGGAGATTACCGACAAGATTGCTGCCAAGAAAGGCAAATCCGCAGAGAGCGCCAAGGCTCTTCTTGAGACCATGACCCTTTTCGAGGATTTCTTCGAGAGAACCTACAAGCTTGAAGAGTACGCGGCAAGAAAGCACGACGAGGATACCGGCAATAACGAAAACCTTGAGGCTTTGCAGAAACTTGAGACCATCGTTTCAGAGTGCGAGACCAAGGTTTCCTTCATGGATCCCGAGATTATCGCCGTTCCCGATGATAAGTTTGATAAGTACTACGAAGAGGAAGAGGGATTAAAGAAGTATAAGATTTATCTTACCGAGGTAAGAAGAACGAAGGCCCACACCCTCTCCACAGAGATGGAGGAGCTTCTTGCACTTTCATCCGAGGCATGTCAGACTCCTTCAAACACCTACGGAATCTTTATGAACGCTGACCTTCAGTATCCCGAAATCGAGGATGAGAACGGCGAAAAGGTAAGAATCACTGCCGGCCGCTTCGTTCCCCTTGAGGAGAGCCGCGACAGAAGAGTGAGAAAGGATGCTTTCGAGGGAGCCTACAACACCTTAAAGCAGTTCAAAAACACCTCCGCTTCCCTCTACAACGGCCAGGTTAAGAAGCAGATTTACATTGCCAAGGCAAGAAACTACAGCTCAACCCTTGAGTGCGCCCTTGACGGAAACAACGTAAATCCCAAGGTTTACCACAACCTTGTTGACACCATAAACAAGCACATGGATCTTATGCATCGCTATGTGGCTTTAAGAAAGAAGATGCTTGGAGTTGACGAGCTTCACATGTACGATGTTTACGTTCCCATCGTTTCCGATGTGGAGGTGAAGATTCCCTTTGAAGAAGCCAAAGAAACTGCCCTCAAAGCCCTTGCTCCTTTGGGCGACAGATATATTGAGCTTCTTAAGACTGCATTTAACAGCAGATGGCTTGACGTTTATGAGAATAAGGGCAAAAGAAGCGGAGCCTATTCCGCAGGCTGCTACGGCGTACACCCTTATGTGCTTTTAAATTATAACAACACTCTGGACAACCAGTTCACCCTGGTTCACGAGATGGGTCACGCCATGCATTCATATTTTTCCAACGAAGCAAATCCCATCCTCGATTCCATGTACAAGATCTTCGTTGCCGAGGTTGCTTCAACTGTGAACGAGGTGCTTTTACAGGAGTACCTCTTAAAGCATGAGACCGATAAGAAAAAACGTATGAATCTCCTTAACCACTACATGGAGAGCTTTAAGTCAACTGTTTATCGCCAGACCATGTTTGCGGAGTTTGAGATGCTTACCAATGAGATGGCGGAAAAAGGCGAAAGCCTCTCAGCAGATGCACTTTGTAAAGTTTATCTCGACCTTAACAAGAAGTACTTCGGAGACGCTATGATAAGCGATGATTTAATCGCAATGGAGTGGGCAAGAATTCCTCACTTCTACTACAATTTCTACGTATTCCAGTACGCTACAGGCTATTCTTCAGCAGTTTCCATCGCAAGAAGAATCCTTAAGGAAGGCCAGAGCGCAGTGGATGATTACATGAAGTTCTTACACAGCGGATGTACCTCTGATCCTGTATCACTTCTTAAGATTGCAGGAGTTGATTTGAATACTCCCGCACCCGTAGAAGCAGCCCTTAAGGTCTTCGAGGAAGTCCTTGACGAAATGGAAAGCCTTATTTGAATAATTGAGTGAAAATTGTGCTTCCCTTATTCAAAATGTGGTATAATTACACAGTCGGCATTGGGTCGATTGAAGTATAAATAATAAATTGAGAAAGGGAGGATTTTTCAATGAAGTCATTCATTAAAGAATTCAAAGAGTTCATTTCAAGAGGAAATGTAATGGACATGGCTGTAGGTATCATCATCGGCGGCGCATTTACCGCAATTGTTACATCACTGGTAAATGACGTGATTATGCCTCTGATTTCACTGCTTACAGGCGGCTTGGATTTCTCCGAGCTCAGCGTTGCTCTCGGAGAGGGAGAGGGTGCCGCAACACTTAACTACGGTGCATTTATCGCCGCAATCATCAATTTCCTTCTCATTGCCCTTGTAATCTTCATTATCATCAAGGCAATGAACAAGTTCAAAAAGAAGAAAGAGGATGAGGCTAATGAGGAACCCACAACCAAGGAGTGCCCTCACTGCTTTGAAACCATCAACATCAAAGCAACCAAGTGCCCTCACTGCGGCTCCGACTTAAAAGACTAATCTAAAACAGATTGCTAGGTGCAATTTGGGGACAGGCCCCAAATTGCACCTATTTTATTAAATAAGAAAAACTTAAGGTTTCATACACGAAATTCTATTGAAATGCGTACTATACTATGTGCGATTTGTGGACGAATGTGCAATTTGGGGACAGTCCCCAAATTGCACGGTGCAAAATGGGGACTGTCCCCAACCTGCACATTATGGTAAAATAGTAGCAATAGGAGGTTGTAGTTGAATCCTATGAATAACAATGAAAATGAAATGGAACGAATCAGGCAGGGGCTTGAGGGATTCCTTTATGAGACAGAGAAAGAAACTGCGAAGGAAACGGCTAAAAGAAGGCCGATTTCTCCCGATTTGAGGGCGGAAGCGCCGAGACCTAGGCGTCAACCCCCCAGACGCAGACCTGCGCCTCAGCGATATCCTGAGCACAGGGAAGTCAGTCTCGACCTTGCAGAACACACCCAAAACAAACCCGTCTACGTAGATGAACGGGCAGTAAATAAAGAATTAAAGGAAGCCAAGAAGGTCTTAAAGAAGCAGAAGAAAATCGCTAAGATGAAGGCTGAAGCTGAAGCTTACAAGGCCAGAAACGCAGGAGGTAACGGCGGAGGCGGCGGCAAGAAGTCCAAAGGCGGTCAGGGTGGACCGGAAGGGGCACCAAAGAAGGGTAAGGGCAAGAGATTATTTATCGCTCTTCTTACCATCATTTGTCTTTTTGCAGTAATCTGGTGCTATGCCATGACCAAGATTTACGGCAAGATGAACTATTCCGAGATTCCAAGCTTTGCATCTGCGGGAATTAAGGATAACGGTGTGGTAAACGTACTTCTTATCGGAAGTGACTCCAGAGATGAGACAGATGAAGGTCGAAGCGATGCCATGATTCTTCTTAGCATCTCCAACAGCACCAAGACTATCCAGATGACTTCATTTTTGAGAGATATGTATGTGGAGATTCCCGGATATGAGGGCAACAGGCTTAACGCAGCATATGCTTTCGGCGGTCCGGAACTTCTGATGGAGACCATTACCCAGAATTTTGACATAAAGATAGACAGATACATGGTGGTTAACTTCAAGGCTTTTGCCAACCTTGTGGACGCAGTGGGCGGCGTAAAGCTTGAACTTTCAAATGATGAGGTGAAGTGGGTTAACGCATATCTTAACGAGTATAACCTTCTTCAGGGTCTCCCTATAGACAACGATTATCTTGATGAGACCTTAAGCGGGGAGATACAGCTTGACGGTCCTCAGGCTTTGGCCTACTCAAGAAACAGATATATAGGTACTGACTTTGGACGTACAGAGAGACAGCGTAAGGTCCTTAATCAGGTCATCAAAAAGATTCCCGGTGCCATGGTAACAAACCCCACAGGAATTATAGACGGCCTTTTCCCCAACCTTACCACAAACGTAACAAGGGGAGAGTTTATCTATCTTTCATCCGTAGCCTGGAAGCTTGCCGCATATGATATCGAGCAGAACATGATTCCCCTGCAGGGAACATATTCCGATGCCAATATCAGAGGAATGGCGGTTTTACAGGTGGATTTCGAGGCCAACAAGAAGTACCTGAAAGAGAAAATATATAACGAGAAATAGCGGACAGACATTTGGATTCCCGGGAGGAGATTATATGAATATCAAATCCTACTTCAAAGCTCAAAGAGACTACACAGATTATCAGATGCCCACTCAGGTAATCCGTTTCGGAAATGCCAGTGTGTTTTTTGTGGTAATGGGGCTGATTTCTCTGTGGATTACGACTCAGACCGAACTGTTGGATTCCTTTGGGACCCCAACGGAGGATCTGATTGATTTGTATTCCACTATGGTTATTACTTTTGGAAGCGGCACTGTGCTTCTTTTCATAGGCCGTTTTCTCAAGGCGATATCCGATAATAAGACTTTCATAAGAATCTACTATGACCTGGCGATTCTGGTTTCTGTTTTCCTGTACATGAAATGGGGAACACACTCCATTTATCTGGTTCAGATGGAAGGCAGAGAAGCGGACTATCTTATCTGGGCCATGGTCTATGCGGGGGTAGGATGTGTGGCATATATTGAGCCCACGAGATTTGTGCTTTTGGTGGTGATTAATCTTGCCATGTCATTTTATGCGCTTCCCGCCAGGACAGGATCCCCCTTTTCCTCTCTCAGCAAGTACAATATGTTATTTTTTTCCGGCATAATAGTGTTCTGGATGACCATGAAGTATATTGCGGGACTTATAGGTTTTAAGAGGATGAAAGCCATTGAGGCTTCCAAACTCGAAAAGGTTGCCTTCCTTAAGAACGTTTCGGCGGAAATAGGTCAGGGCCTTCAGAATTTATCTGTCAGAAATGACTACATGGTAAACTCTGCGCCAAACGAGGACTATAAGAAGAGGGCAAAGCAGATTGACGGCCAGATAACGATTTTGAAGGCTGTATCGGAAGATATAGCCGATATGGCAAGAATTGAAGCGGAAATTGTTGCTCCGGTTATTGCACCTTACAAGACAGAAAAATTCTTTGATGAAATAATAGACTTGTCCAGGGAATACGTTGGTGGAAAGGGGCTCAAATTCAAGTATGAATTCTCCGAGAACATTCCAAGCGTATTGCGTGGCGATGCCAACAGAATAAGGAACGTAATACTCAGACTTGTCACAAATGCTGTCAGATACACCCAGGAAGGAAGCATCACACTAAAGGTGGACTTCGTAAGAGAGGCAGGATTAAAGGGCAAACTTTTGGTCAGCATCCTGGATACGGGTGTGGGCATCAGAGAGGATGAACTGGATGCTCTTAACGCTCGAATAGGCAGAATGAAGGACGAGAGAACTGGCAAGGTTACCGGAGTCAACCTGGGAATCACGGTTGCAGCGGGAATTCTTTATTCCCTGGGTGGCACAATGAGTGTTTCAAGCGTTTACAGAAGAGGGACAGAAATTTCTTTTGAGATAGAACAGGAAGTTGTATCTACACCGGTGATCAAGGCACATGACACCGATGGCGATGGGGACGTCGCAAAATAAAATAAAAATTGGGAGGCTTTACACATGAAGATTACCTTTGTCGGAGCAGACCATGAAGTAACAGGCAGCTGCCATTTCCTTGAGGCTTGCGGCAAAAACATTCTTATCGATTACGGTATGGAACAGGGAATCAATGTTTTCGAAAACGTGGATTTGCCCGTTCAGGAGTCCTTAATCGACTATGTTTTTCTGACCCATGCCCACGTGGATCACTCGGGAATGCTGCCGCTTTTGTATGCGAGAGGCTTCAGAGGGCAGATTTTTGCAACGGATGCCACAGTTGATCTGTGCAGCATTATGCTTCGTGACTGTGCGCATATCCAGATGCAGGAGGCTGAGTGGCGAAACAGGAAGGGCCAGCGTTCCAATAAGGAAAAAGTCGAACCAATCTACACTATGGAAGATGCGGACGGAGCCATCAAGAGGCTGGTGCCCGTTCACTACGACGAGACCATAGAAGTCTGCAACGGAATTCACATTCGCTTCACAGATATAGGACACCTTCTTGGATCCGCCAGCATTGAGGTTTGGATAACTGAAGGCGATACTTCGAGAAAGGTGGTTTTTTCCGGCGATATAGGAAACGTTGGACAGCCCCTCATAAGGGAGCCCAAGCTCACGAAGGATGCGGACTACGTAATCATGGAGTCCACCTACGGCGACAGGCTTCATTCTGAGGAAAAAGTCGACTATGTCTCAGAACTTGCAAAGATTATCCAGGAGACATTTGACAGAGGAGGAAACGTTGTAATTCCTTCCTTCGCTGTAGGTCGTACCCAGGAGATACTTTTCTTCATAAGAAAAATCAAAGAAGACAAAATGATAGAGCGTCACGATGACTTCCCTGTTTATGTGGATTCACCTCTGGCTGTGGAGGCCACGGGGATTTTCACAAAAAACAGAATGGAGTGCTTCAACGGCGAGGCTCTTGATTTAATAAAGCAGGGCATCAACCCCATCACTTTCCCGGGTCTTAACCTGGCAATCACCAGCGATGAGTCCAAGCAGATTAACTTTGAGAACACCCCAAAGGTTATTATTTCCGCATCGGGCATGTGTGAGGCAGGCCGTATAAGACACCACTTAAAGCACAACCTCTGGAGACCGGAGTGTACAATTCTCTTCGTAGGTTACCAGGCAGTGGGAACCCTGGGACGTGCACTTCTTGAGGGAGCAGAGGAGGTCAGACTTTTCGGTGAGCCTATTGAAGTCAGAGCTTCTATCGAAACCATTAAGGGAATGAGCGGCCATGCAGATAAGAATGGCCTTATCAACTGGATTACCGGGTTTGAGGAGAAGCCCAGAAGAGTGTTCGTTGTACACGGTGAAGACAGTGTTTGTACCAACTTTACCGAGTGCTTGATGGTGGAGCATGGTCTTAAGGCTTACGCTCCCTACAGCGGAACCGTATTTAACCTTGCCACCAACAAGCTTGAGTACGAGGCATTGCCTATTCCTGTTGAGAAGAAGGCACCGAGAGCCGTTTCCGATGTTTTTGCAAGGCTTCTTAACGCAGGCCAGCGACTTCTTGCGGTTATTCACAAGAACGAGGGCTGTGCAAACAAGGATCTTGCAAGGTTTGCGGACCAGATCAATTCGCTTTGCGATAAGTACGACAGATAATAAATGAAGGGAAAAAACGTAAATGAGCTACGCTGATAGAGTATTTATAGATATGTGTAAGGATATTCTGGAGAACGGTACCAGCACCGAGGGGGAAAAAGTAAGACCCCATTGGCCCGACGGAACACCTGCTTACACAATTAAAAAGTTCGGTGTTGTAAACCGTTATGACTTAAGGGAGGAGTTTCCGATTTTGACATTAAGGAAAACAGCCCTTAAGAGTGCTACAGACGAGATGCTTTGGATCTGGCAGCAGAAGTCCAATAATGTGCATGACTTACACTCACACATCTGGGATGAGTGGGCGGACCCCGACGGTTCCATCGGTAAGGCTTACGGATATCAGATGGGTGTTAAACACCAGTACAAAGAGGGTATGATGGACCAGGTTGACAGGGTTATCTACGATTTGAAGAACAACCCCTTCAGCCGTCGAATCATGACCAATATTTATAATCATGCGGATTTGCACGAAATGAATTTGTATCCTTGTGCCTACAGCATGACTTTCAACGTTACCCAGAGACCGGGGGAGGACAGGCTTACACTTAATGCCATTCTCAACCAACGCTCTCAGGACGTTCTTGCGGCAAACAACTGGAACGTGGTTCAGTATTCGGTTCTGGTGCACATGCTTGCTCAGGTTTGTGACATGAACGTGGGAGAGTTTGTGCATGTAATTGCGGATGCCCATATCTACGACAGACACGTGCCCATCATTAAGGAGCTGATTGAGAGGGAGCCTTTGCCGGCACCTAAGTTTACACTTAATCCCGATATTCATGATTTCTATCAGTTTACCAGGAATGATGTGTCTTTGGAGGGGTATGAGACTCATCCTCAGATTACGGATATCCCTATCGCCATTTAAGGAGTAAATAATTATTATTAAGGAGAATTACTATGAAATTAATAGCTGCTGTGGATAATAATTGGGCCATTGGAAACAAGGGCGCTCTTCTTGTGAGAATCAGAACAGACCAGATGAATTTCAGGGCTCTTACCACGGGAAAGGTTGTAATCTTGGGAAGAAAGACCCTTGAGACCTTCCCTCAGAAACAGCCTTTGGCCAACAGAACCAACATCATTCTTTCAAAGAATCCCGACTACAAGGTTAAGGATGCCATAGTGGTTCACAGCATGGACGAGCTTATGGAAGAGATTAAGAAGTACGATACGGATGACGTTTTCGTAATCGGTGGCGAGTCAATCTACAAGGCCTTGGAGCCCATGTGTGATACAGCAATAATCACTAAAGTAGAGCATTCTTACGAGGCTGACGCATACTTCCCCAATCTCGATGAGAATCCCGACTGGGAGCTTGTGGAGGAAGGCGAGGAGCAGACCTGCTTTGATTTGAGTTTCACTTTCAATACTTATAAGAGAAAATAGAAAAGTTCTCCAAACTGAATCTAAGAAAAGATATAGCATCAAATGTTTAGATAATTACAAACATTTGATGCTATTTTTATAAAATAATATTGGTTCAAATGGAAAGATGTGGTACAATATCACTAACATTGATACTTTTGGCACACAAAACACATGGAGGACACCTTATGGCAGGATTTTTGAAAGTTAATACCTCAGAGCTTCAAAACCTAAAGGTTGAAGACAAATTCAAAAAGGTCTTCAACAAAATCATTATCGGTGCAATGGTTGCGGTTGTGGCGCTTACAATAACCATTGCATTCAGTGTTAACGGAATCTTGAGCATGTATAACAGCTATCTGGCTGACAATGTTCAAGGTGAAATAAGAATTGACATTCAGGCCCTTTCCAAAGCCTTCCTTTGGGCCATGGCTTCTCCTGATGAAACCATCAGACAGGAACAGCTCGGAAAAGCCATGGAGAAGTTTGCAGAATTTGATGCCAACCTGAAGAAATTTGCGGAAGTGTACAGCAACAAGGCTAATCTCGACAAGGTAAGCACAGACCTGCATACTGTAGAGGCAAACGGAGTAACTCTAGGAGAGATATTCCAAAGCGGAGCAAGCTCGGAAGAGGTATTCTATTTCTTTAACGACACCCTATATCCCTCAATCGACGTAGTTGTTAAAGATTTAAAAGCAGTATCAACAGAGACCGGTGAAAAGGCAATATCCTTATACAGACTTAACCTTATTCTCGTGTTCTCAATGATAGCCGTTGTAGCAGTTGTACTTGTTATGGTAATGCTTTTCATTATAAAAGCCAGAAAAGCTCTCACGGAAGTAATCCTTGTTCCCGTCAAGGAGATTTCGGCGGCTTCGGATTCCATGGCCAGAGGAAAGATGGATATAAGCATCGAATACAGTGCCGATGACGAGCTTGGAAAACTTGCGAAGGATCTTGATTACTCCACCACCACAATTCAGAACGTTGTGGAGGATTTGAGCGAGACCCTGGGCAGAATTGCTGACGGAGACTTCAGAACAGGCGTTGGCAAGCCTCAGATATATGTGGAAGATTTTGCTCCCATTAAGGAAGCAGTTGAAAATATCGTAACTCAGCTTTCGGAAACCTTAAGTAACGTAATGGACGCTTCGTCAAGAGTTGCCAGCGGAGCAGCGAATATGTCAAGCGGAGCAAACGATCTGGCAGAAGGAGCCATGGATCAGTCCGCAGCTGTTGAAGAGCTTACCGCAAGTGTGGCCGGTGTGAATAATCAGACCAAGGAAATGGCCAACTCGGCAAGAAAGGGCGTGGATCTTGCTAAACAGGTTCAGATAGATGCCAGGGAAAGTGCTGATAAGATGAAACTTGTTACAAGTGCGATGGAGCGAATTACAGAGGCTTCGAGGCAGATTGAGCAGGTTACAAACGCCATCGAAGGAATTGCAAAGCAGACCCAGCTCCTTTCTCTTAATGCTTCAATCGAGGCAGCCAGAGCCGGTGAAACCGGCAAGGGCTTTGCAGTCGTTGCTGAGGAAATCAGTGCCCTTGCAAATGAAAGTTCCGAAGCTGCAAAGAGCACCCATGAGCTTATTAACTCAACCCTACATGAAATTGAGAACGGTAACAGCGTAGTAGAACAGACCACCAGAGCCCTTAATCAGGTTCAGGAATCTGTAAATAACATCGCCGAAATCGTAGAGGAATCCGGCAATCTTGCAGAAGACCAGGCCCGCAACATGGAGGAAATCAACAAGGGAATCGAGCAGATTTCCACAGTTGTTCAGAACAATTCAGCTACTGCGGAAGAGTCCAGCGCTATTTCAATTGAACTTTCTCGTCAGTCCGACGAACTGAACTCTCTTGTAGGGCAGTTTAAAGTATCATAATTGCACGATCACAAAAGGCCACCTGCCGTAATTGACAGGTGGCCTTAATTGTTTACTGAGTTATTTTGAAGCAAGCTGCGTTTCTAAATCCGCAATTCTCTTTTCCATTTCTTTTATAATAGCATCCTTCTCCGCTAGTTGATCCTGATAATATCCATGGAAGGTTGCCTGGGTGCGATAATAATCCTCGCGGGCTTCACACTGCATACGGATTCGTTCTTCATCTGAAATTTTACGTACTTCTGTAGCCACTTCTTTAAAAATGGGTTCTTTTTCTGCCAGCATCCTTAAATCCTCCCACGTTGTAGATTTGAATAGCTCAGCCCAGAAATCCAACTCGTTTAGTTTGTCTTCTTCTGTTGCCAAATCTATCCGATTCAAGTCTAACACAGAAATTCGGATTTTGTCACTATATACGCGGTGATTTCGCTTGTTAATAAGCAAATAGTCTGCGTAAAATTCCGGGTCATCCTCGAAAAGAGTGAAATTGAGTATGCCTATTTGATGAACAGGCAAAACTTTATCATATCTATCCCCTTTTTCCAAACGGTCAAAGGTCCTGCATAGGTATGATAAGGAACGTTCCACCCAATGGGAAACATTAATTACTTGCATTTCCAGGTTTATAAGTTTGGAATTATTTAGCCTCACTAAGACATCGAGAATAAAAGTTTTATCATCAATTGCTTCCCCCAACATAATGGGATTTTCAATCTCTACAGACTCTACATCGTCGTGCTTCAGAGACAAAAGAGCGCATGTAAGCCCTTTTAGGACCTCTTTGTTTCGTTGCAGGATAGCTCGAAAAAGGTAATCATTTGTCATCGGAACAAATAAAGGCCCGGATTCAGGGATATCATCCAATATTAAGTTGTTGTTTTGTTGCATAAAAGTAACCTCCAAGTATATAAGTAGTTGCTGAGAAATCATGGCAGATTCTGCCGCGGAGCCATGTTAGATGGCAAATGAACTTCTCGAAATGATAGATGCATCGAGTGATGCAAAAAGAATATAGCATATGTCTCTTGCTAGAACAATAGACTCTGCGAAGATTTAATAATCATTTTATAGATTGTTTATAATTTTTGATCGGATTCACTGGGGACATACTTCATGATGTCAGAAACATCACATTTGAGAATGAAACACAAATCATTGAGTGTAGTTGTGTTCATTGGCTTATTCTTCCGAAGTTTATCAATGATAGCACTGGAGACATGGTACTTGTTTATAAGTGTATAAGTTGTCTCGGATGATTTATTTAGCGTATCCCAAAATGGTGAATAGTCAATCATATTTTGAGTTTAGTCTATGGTTTTTTTATTGACTATGGTCAGAAAAGTGACTACACTAGTACTTGTGACACATAAAAAATGAAGGGTGAAAACATGATACTAGGAATAGATTTAGGTACTACGTATTCAGTAGGAGCTTACAAGGATACGAGTGGCCATATACAGATTATTAGAAATTCAGATGGTGAGGCATTAACACCATCTGTTGTTTTATTTGAAGATTCGAAAGATGTAGTGGTAGGCGAGTGTGCCAAAGAGACGGCTGTAATCAGGCCAAGCGATGTGATATCAGTTGTTAAGAACCACATGGGGAAGAAAGAGGTGCTTAAAAATCTGGATGGACGTGATTATACTCCTGAAATGATTTCCAGCTTTATTATTCGAAAAGTTGTTACTGATGCGGAGAAATATGTAGGAGAAAGCGTTGAAGGTGTTGTGATTACAGTTCCGGCATATTTTAGTGATGCCCAGAGGAAGGCGACCCAAGATGCTGCATCAATAGCTGGAGTAAAATTACTGGGAATAATAAATGAGCCAACTGCTGCAGCCTTAGCGTATGTCAATGAGTATGGTATTAAAAACGAGACACTGTTAGTTTATGACCTTGGAGGGGGAACTTTTGATGTCACCGCATTATCAGTAGACTTAGAGGGGAATGTCAGGGTGATTTCAACGGGGGGACTGTCGAACACAGGCGGAAGATTTTTTGATCAAAGCATTGTTGATTATGTTGTTGGATATTTTGACAAGAATTGTGGGATTGATCTTGAAGATGATGAATATGAGGCGGAATTACAAGAACTGTATTTAAAGGCGGAGACAGCCAAAAAGCAGCTGTCTGCAAAGCAATTCACTGATATTCAAATAAGAGTGGACAGCCATAGGGAGAGCATTCGAATATCCAGAGATCAATTTGAAGAAATGATAAGTAAAGTATACCTAAAGACGGAGGGAAAGATTCGCGCGACTCTCGCAGCATCTGAGCTTGCGCCTGAAGAATTTGACAGGATTATTCTGATAGGAGGATCATCGAGGATTCCGTATATAAGCAAGAATCTTAAAACCCTGTTCGGAAAGGAAGCGGTTAGCAATATTAATCCGGACGAGGCGGTTGCAATTGGGGCTGCAATTTATGGGGAAAGTATCGCGGAGGATAATTCGAAAACATCAATTATTGATGTTAATTCTCATAGTATAGGCATTGCTGTTACAAGCAGAGAAACAGGAGAAAGGGAAAATGAGATTGTAATCAAAAAGGATTCAGCACTGCCTATAGAAGTTTCACAGAATTATAGAACCATTGTTAATAATCAGGGATGTATAGATATTACTATTACAGAGGGAGAGTCCAAGCAAATATCTGATGTTTCTATTATAGCCGACTATTCTTTGTTTTTACCTAAAGACCGCGATATTCCATCCGGAACGCAGGTAGTAGTAACTATAGGTATGGATAAAAGCCAGTTGGTTTATATCAAGGTCACAATCCCAAGTATAGAATTTGAAAAACAATACGTAATCAACCGAACTGCAAATATGAGCGAGGAAGATGTTGAGAGAGTAACAGGAATTATGCGAGATTATCTTGTGAGCTAGGAGAATTGGGCATTGAACAGGAATGAACTCATAGAAAGAATAAAAAAAGGTGAAACCAGGGAATTAATTGGAGAACTTGAGGCGTTAATAAGCGAAGAATATGACGAAACACAGATGTTTCAACTTGCTTTATTGTATCTGGTGGACGACAACGTAAGCAAAGGGAAAAAAGTGGCCAAAAAGGCAAGAATGCTTTTCCCATCAGGTGAGTTATGCGTATCGTTCGATAAAATGCTTGATTCGATTCAAAATAACAAAACTCGTGAGTTCTGCAATGAATACTTGGGTATAAATGAAATCGAAGAAAATAAAAAAAGGGTTGCTCAGGAGTCGAGAGAGGAAACCCTTTTGCAAGTGCTTTCAATAAACAAGCGGAAGAAGGAGGCTCGTGAGGTACCTGAAAGTATTAAAGAGTACTTTACGGAAGTCGTTGGTCTTTCTGGCATACAAAACGAACTGGGGAAGTTCTATAAGAGCCTCAGATTACAAAATGAGAGAAAACAGAGCGGCTTCAACGGGGAAATCATTCCGCTCTCTAATTTTATTATTTGTGGACAGAGGGGAAGTGGCAAGAAGACTCTGGCAGGAATCATTTCTCAGATGCTTTTTGATTTTGGAATAAGAGGTAACGCTATTCCCATTGAATTAAAGGCGCGAGAGCTTGCAGATGCTGTCAATGGCGATGGGCCCCGTGGATTGTCAGAACTTTTTGCAAAATATTCAGATTGTACAATCATGATTACGTGTTGTGAAGATTTGAGTGATGAGAATACCATCAATGCGATGCTGGCTTTTAGAACAGTTCAAGAACTATTCGAAATTGTAAAGAAAAAATCGGATAGCGTATCCTTTATTATGCTGGGGACAAACGAAGGAATAAAAGGCATATGCGGCGATTATCCAATTCTACAGGAAATATTTTATGGAACTCTTAAAATTGAACCGTATACCACAGCTGAATTACTGGAGATAGGAAGACGCATTGCAAAGAAAAAAGCATTGCTTCTTGATGAGACAGCGGAGGCTGCATTACTTGGCGAGATTAAGAAAAATTACAAATCCGAATTATTCATGAATGCAATATCTGTCAATAGATATATTGAGAATGCAGCCAGGAATATGGCTGATAGATATTACGAAAGTGATGACGACTCTGAAACGGCAAAGATTTTGCTAAAGAAGGAGGACTTTGACACAACAGAGGAAGAGGAGACAATTGAGGATCTTTTATCTGAGTTAGATAACTTGACTGGTTTGACTGAAGCAAAAAAACAGGTCAGGAAACGAATTGATGCCCTTACAATTGAAAAACAAAGAAGAGAAATGGGTATCGAAAGCTCAGAATATAAAGAGTCATTACACATGGTCTTCACCGGAAATCCGGGAACGGGTAAAACCACTGTCGCCAGAATAATTGCGAAAATATACTATCATTTGGGAATTCTGGCTAACGGAGACAGGTTTATTGAATGTTCCAGAAGCGAATTAGTGGGACAATATGTGGGTCATACGGCGAAACAGGTTCAGGGTAAAGTCCGTGAAGCCATGGGTGGGGTACTGTTCATAGACGAAGCCTACTCGCTTTGCAGGAATGAATCAGATTCGTTTGGCCACGAGGCAGTTGATGAATTAATCCAAGCTATGGAGAATAATCGCGATAATCTTGTGGTCATTTTAGCCGGATACAAAAAGGAAATGAAAGAGTTCTTAAAGTCGAATCCGGGATTTGGGAGCAGAATAAGAAACTATATTGAATTTGAGGATTATTCTACCGATGAGATGTCTGAGATATTCCGAAAAATGGTAGTTAAAAACGGATTGCATTTGGAAAATGGTTCAGATAATTATGTCACGCACATGATTTCGCAAAGATCTCGCGATAAAGACTTTGGAAATGCCAGAGGAGTTCGAAACCTTTTTGAAGAAGTAAGGGAATGCATGAATGCCAGACTTATTACTTCTCAGAGAGAACAGGGTGAGATTTCCAGAGAAGCTTATAACCTGATTAGAAATGAGGACTTGGAGAAAGTATCCGGAAAAACATTGGAGAAGGAGGAAACCTTACAGGAGCTGCTTGACCAGCTTGATGGAATGATTGGCTTAGAAGGTGCCAAGGCAAAAGTTCGGGAAATAATAGAGGGAATCAGAGCAAAACAGTACATGGCTGAAATTGGTCTGACAGACAACTCTAACCTTGGTACTCTTCATATGATGTTTCTCGGAAATGCGGGAACAGGAAAGACAACTATTGCAAGATTGATAGGTAAAATCTATAAACAGCTTGGAGTTCTTAAGGGAAATGCTTTCATCGAAGCGGGAAGGAAAGATTTGGTTGCCGGATACACAGGACAGACAGCGATTAAAGTGGAAAAACTGGTTGAAGAAGCCTCCGGTGGAATCCTTTTTATAGACGAGGCATATAATTTGATAAACAATTCGGGAGGCAACGTAGATACATTTGGAATGGAGGCAGTGAACACTTTACTGGCTGAGATGGAAAATCGAAGAGATAGCTTGATGGTCATTCTCGCAGGCTACGCTGAGGAAATGCACAGATTCATGGATGCCAACCAAGGCTTGTCGAGCAGGATACCTAATGAGGTCGTTTTCGATGACTATTCAAGTGAAGATATGATTTTGATTTTTAAGAAGATGTTGGTGGATCGTGGCCTTAAAGTAGGCGAAGTGTCTGACGATGATATTGGACATAAAATCCGGAATGAAAAGGGACAAACTAAAGATTTTGGAAACGCCAGAGGGATAAGAAACATTGTTGATAGAGTTGAAAGACAAAAGAACTCAAGAATAGTAAGAATGCTGAATGATGGATTGAAGCCTGATAAAGAGTGCGTTTCTACAATCGTATTGGAGGATTTGGAAGATGCTTGAAATGTTTAAAAGTGCCCCTAAGCAGCTTGAAGGTAAAAGGGATACCGTGAGCAGGTTGGAAAAGGATCCTGTAGTTTCAAATACCGGAGAAGAATTAGAAAGAAAAAGAATGCGTTTTCCAAGGAGCAGAAGTTATGTGAAAGCAATTAAAGATGCTGCAATGCTAACAGGGAAAGTGGAGGGGGTTCATGACGCAATAGAAAAAGAATCCCTTTCCAACAAGCTTGAGGGTTTGCTTGGCCAATGCTTTATAGAAGGATGCATAGCGCATATTTTTGATTGTGAGGGAAACATTCTTGAACACTATAGGAGTACAGAACAGATGACAGCTGCCGTAAAACAGGCTTACGATATTTATTCTAAAATAAGAAACTGTGTAGCCGTAGAAATATACACAAATGAATTTTGTGTGGTAATGGATGACGGGGTTGTTAAAATTGAGGAGAGGAATAAATAGATATGAGGGAATTGTTCGAAAAAATAGGGATTGAGTACAAAGAAGATAACGAATACAAGTTGACGCAACTACAACTTAAGCAGGATGAACTGACAGATGCGCTGGAGCGCGTTGAAGATGATGAAAGAAGATTAGAACTTCAAAATCAATACGATGAAATAGAGAAGGCGATTCTGGATATTTACTCAATCAAGAGTAAAGAAACAACAGGCTTATACAAAGAGGTTGAGGATTACTCTGAACTTAAAAATGGTGAGAATGGTGCTATCTTTAAGGGTATGTCAGAAAAAGAGCAGTTTGAGGCTGCTGCAGCATTGTTAACTAATAAAGATAGCAGTTTAGCTATTGATGAGCTTACGAGACTAGCTAATAAGGGAAATGTTTATGCTCAAACAAAACTTGGAGAAATATACTTTCAAGGCAAATACACAGTAAAAAATGTTACTGAGGGGCTTAAGTGGTATGACATGGCCTCCAGGCAGGGAGATGGCACGTCTTCAAACAGACTTGGAAATTATTATTACAGTAACAAGGCTTTTAGCAATGCTGTCTCAATGTATCAGAGGGCTCAGGAGCAGAACAATGCATATGGTTATTATAATATCGGGAAAATGTATAGTAATGGTCAGTATTTCCCTAAAAATCCGGTTAATGCATTTGAAATGTATAAGAAGTCAGCAGAGCTAGGGGCAGTGGAAGGCATGGTGCAAACAGGAATGTGCTATGCGAAGGGAATAGGAACACTAAAGGATGATGGGGAAGCAAAAAAGTATTTTGAAGAAGCTGCCGCAAAAAAGAATGCCGTTGCCCATAATTGGCTTGGATATCTGTATGAAGAAGGTCGCTTTGGTGAAAAGGACATAAACCGAGCACTTGACTGGTATGAAAAGGGAGCGGCATGTGGAGGAGAAAATTGTGCATATGCTGCAGCCAGGATTTACTTTGAAAAAGGGGAATACCAAAAAGCTTGGGACTATGCTCTTGATGCAAGAAGAAAGAACGTCAAGGAAGCTGATGGCATTATTAACAAAATTGAGGAAACAGGTTATATTTTGTCAAGCCATCGCTCGTTAGCCGAGAGTGGCCATACTGATCAACAAGTTCGTTTGGCTCGTGCTTATGAGAAAGGTGGGCTTGGAGTTGAAAAAGATGAAAAACTAGCGACATACTGGTATGAAAGGGCAGCGCTAGCAAATAATCAGGAAGCATTAGCTGCAACTGCCTATAGATATAAAAAAGGACTGGGTGTAGAAAAGGACATCGAAAAAGCAAAAAAGTATAAGGCAATGATAACGGTTTCAAGTCCAACGAAGGTTCAGCATTCAGCAATAAGCACAGTCTTACTGAATATATTTCGTTTCCTGACACCGCTTACAGTTATTCCTATTAGGGCGTATTGCTGGTACGGGATTTCTCCCCAATGGGGTGCGATTCAAGAATTGCTAATGGAAATGGTAGTGTTTACAGGAATTCATTGCGCATTACAACTTATTGTGAGCAGCCATCGGCTTCCTAAATCCATAAATTATTTGTTATTCTTTATTGGACTTGGCCTTTTTATGGCTATTTATAATGCGCTATGGGGACAGATGGAATTGGGTGTGCATATAGTGCCTATGGCTATTATTGGAACATATATAATCCGTAGAATTAAAGAATAGGAAGATATGGAATAGAGGATAAGGAACAGATATTGATGTGAGGGCAGCACATAATAAAGTTGAAGATACCACGATTTATTATGTTGGATAATTTGTTGTAAATTCGGGCATGGCATAAAAGAATTTGATTTTAGATATTTTATTATGCCAGAAGAAGCTAGAGCTTTTGGGCGAAGTCATAATAATCCTCAATCTTACCGGATTTATTATGACATGAGCTCCTGAGGCTTAAAGATAGAAGCATAATAATATTGACCAAAAGAATAATTATTATGTGTGTGGCCCCAAATGCCCAGGGGAACTATCATAATAAAAGCAAGAAAACGGTGTCTTATTATGCGTGAGGCCATATGCATACCGGAGATTGAGGGGAAGAGACAGCCCAGGCGGGGGACAGACGGCACGGAGATGGAATTATTCCCCTTAATAAGGGAAATTTCCAAACTTCGCATTGACTTTATTGCGCAAAAGTACGATAATTTTACATAACGCGGAAGCGTTAGAATAAAATATATGTGCAAGTATTAAAGGTACTGCAAGAAAGGAAAGGTATTCACAATGGAAAAGAAAAACATTGATTGGGCAAACCTCGGGTTTGGCTACATCAAAACGGACTACCGTTATGTATCCAATTTTAAAGAAGGAGCATGGGATGCAGGCGTCATCACTGAGGATGACAAGGTGGTCTTAAGTGAGTGCGCAGGCGTTCTTCAGTATGCTCAGACTTGTTTCGAAGGCCTTAAGGCTTATACAACAGAGGATGGCAAGATTGTTTGCTTCCGTCCTGACTTAAACGCAGAACGTATGGAAGATTCTGCAAAGAGACTTGAGATGCCCGTATTCCCCAAGGAGAGATTCATCGACGCGGTTGTTCAGGTAGTAAAGGCAAACGCTGCTTTCGTTCCTCCCTATGGTTCAGGCGCAACTCTTTACATCAGACCTTACATGTTTGGTTCTAACCCCGTTATCGGTGTTAAGCCCGCTGACGAGTATCAGTTCAGAATTCTTACAACACCTGTTGGTCCTTACTTCAAGGGCGGCGCTAAGCCCATCACCATCAAGGTAAGTGACTTCGACCGTGCAGCACCGCACGGAACAGGACACATTAAGGCAGGTCTTAACTACGCAATGAGCTTGCATGCAATTGTTACAGCTCATGAAGAGGGATTTGCAGAGAATATGTATCTCGATGCAGCAACCAGAACCAAGGTTGAGGAGACCGGTGGAGCAAACTTCATCTTCGTAACAAAGGACAACAAGGTTGTAACTCCCAAGTCCTCAAGCATCCTTCCTTCAATCACAAGAAGATCCCTTCTTTATGTTGCCAAGGAGTACCTTGGACTTGAAGTTGAGGAGAGAGAAGTATTCTTCGACGAGGTTAAGGATTTCGCAGAGTGCGGACTTTGCGGTACAGCTGCAGTAGTTTCACCTGTTGGCAAGATTGTTGACCACGGCAAGGAAATCTGCTTCCCTGCAGGTATGGAGAAGATGGGTCCCACAACTCAGAAACTTTACGATACACTCACAGGTATCCAGATGGGTCGTATCGAAGCTCCCGAGGGCTGGATCAAAGTTATCGAGTAATTCAGAATTCAGTGGCCCCACAGTTAATCTGTGGGGTCGTTTTTGTGTGAAGGATATTATATGAATTTTAGGAAAAACAGAATTTTCTCAGCACTGACAATATTAATCATAACCGCAATGCTTTCCGCCTGCAGCGGCAAAACAACGAAGGTAGTTCTCACCGCAGGCTTTGAGCCGGATGAGATTTTCAAAATAGAGACCATGAACTGCACCACACCTGAGATGATGGTTTATTTGACCAACATGCAAAACAGGTACGAGGAAGTTTACGGCAAAGAGATATGGAGCACTTCCGATAACGGCAAGAACCTTGAGAACAACGTCAAGGACAACGTCCTTGCAAAGATTGCTCAGGTAAAAACCATGGATCTCCTGGCCGCCTCTTATGGTGTTACTTTGGATGACAAAGAAAATGAGCTGGTAAATCAGGCCGCCAGGGAATACTTCGATTCTCTAAATGATGCTGAGAAGGAAACCCTTGGGGTGACGGAAGAGCTGATCGCCAAAATGTACGGCGAGTACGCTCTTTCAAACAAGATATACCAGTATCTGATTAAGGACATTAATCCCGAAATCAGCGATGATGAGGCAAGAACCATCACGGTTGAGCATATCCTCATAAAGACCTATGCAAAGGACGGTTCGGGAAAGAAAATCAATTACTCCGAGAAAATGAAAAACGAGGCCTTGGAGCTTGCAAACGAGGTCTGCGCTTTAGCCAAGGACAAAGAAAACAACAATTTTGAGGATTTGATTGAGCTTTATAACGAGGATTCCGTTTCCACCTATTCCTTTGGTAAAGGTGAGATGGATCCGGCTTTTGAGGAAGCGGCATTTAACCTGGGAAACGATGAGATAAGCGACGTCGTTGAGACGGAGTTCGGCTATCACATCATCAAGTGTATCAACACCTTTAACCGTGAGGAAACCGACGCCAACAAGCTAAAGATTGTGGCCAAGAGACGTCAGGAGGTTTTCGGTGAGAAGTACGATGAGTTCGTATCGGGACTTACCAGAAAGCTTAATGACACCCTGTGGAATCAAATCACCATTACCGATAATCCCGAGGTGACCACCACCACGTTCTTTGACGTATATGACAGCATAATCGGCGAACCCACAGGCCTTAAGTAGGTTTTCCGAAAAGTTTATAAAGATTTTAGAATCATTTTGTTCTATATGTGATAGAATAATGGTTGTTGAATTAGATTTATTTTGAAAGGACAGTGATATAAATGGCAAAGAAAGGCAGTTTGTCCATTAATTCGGACAATATTTTCCCCATTATCAAGAAGTGGCTGTATTCGGATCATGATATTTTCTACAGAGAGTTGATTTCCAACGGATGCGATGCAATCACCAAGCTTAAGAAATTGGATATGATGGGTGAGTATACTCTTCCCGAAGGCTATAAGCCGGAGATTAAGGTTATTGTCAATCCCGACAACAAGACCATCAAGATTATCGATAACGGCCTTGGTATGACTGAGGAAGAGGTTGAGGAGTACATTACCCAGATTGCCTTCTCCGGAGCTACGGATTTCATTGAAAAATATAAGGACAAGGCCAATGATGACCAGATTATCGGTCACTTCGGCTTAGGCTTCTACTCAGCGTTCATGGTAGCTGACGAGGTTCATATCGATACACTTTCATACAAGGCAGGAGCTAAACCTGTGCACTGGGAGTGCGACGGCGGCACCGAGTACACCATGGAGGAAGGTAAGAAGGAGGGCGTCGGTACTGAGATTACTCTGTTTTTAAACGAGGATTGTCTTGAATTCTGCAACGAGTACAGAGCAAAAGAGGTTGTGAAGAAGTACTGTTCCTTCATGCCTGTTGAGATATATGTATCAAAGGACAAAACCACTGATACTCAAACCGTTAAGAAGGACGAGGTTCTCCCTACTGATGAGGTTGTCGAGGAGATTAAGCCCGAGAAGGATGGGGACGAAGTTAAGGTTAAGATTAAGAAGCGTCCCGAGCTCATAAATGAGACCACTCCTCTTTGGACCAAGAACCCTGCTGACTGCACAAGAGAAGAGTACCTTGAGTTCTACCGCAAGGTATTTAACGACTACAAGGAGCCCCTTTTCTGGATTCACCTTAACATGGATTACCCCTTCAACTTAAAGGGTATCCTCTACTTCCCCAAGATTAATCTTGAGTATGAGTCCATTGAAGGAACCATTAAGTTATACAACAACCAGGTATTTATTGCAGATAACATCAAGGAAGTCATCCCTGAATTCCTGCTTCTTTTAAAGGGTGTCATCGATTGTCCCGACCTGCCCCTTAACGTATCAAGAAGCGCACTTCAGAATGACGGATTCGTTAACAAGATTTCCGAGTACATCACAAAGAAGGTGGCAGACAAGCTTTCCGGCATGTGCAAGACCGAGAAGGAAGAGTACGACAAGTACTGGGACGACATTGCTCCCTTCATTAAGTTCGGATGCCTTAAGAATGACAAGTTCTGCGAGAAGATGACAGATTACATCCTCTTTAAGAACCTGGACGGCAAGTACCTTACACTTCCTGAGTGCCTTGAGGTTGCAAAGACTGATGTGGAGGATGAGAACGCCACAGACGAGGATGGCAACAAGGTTGAGGCTGAAGTTGCAGATGAGGCAAAAACAGAAGAATCTACAACTGAGGAAGAGAAGAAGGATAAGACAATTTATTACGTAACCGACGAGAAGCAGCAGAGCCAGTACATTAACATGTTCAAGGCTGCCAAGAAGGATGCGGTTATCCTTACTCACAACATCGATCAGCCATTTATTTCTCAGCTTGAGGCCAAGAACGAAGGCATTCACTTCTTAAGAATTGATGCGGACGTTACAGATGCTCTTAAGTCCAAGACCTCAAAGAAGGCCGAGGAAGAGCTTACCAAGGAAGCTGAGGAAATCGGAAAGATCATCAAGAAAGCTGTTAAGAAGGATTCCCTTGAGGTTAAGATTGAGAAGCTTAAGAATAAAAAGGTTGCTTCAATGCTTACTCTTTCTGAGGAAACCAGACGTATGCAGGACATGATGAAGATGTACTCAATGCCCGGTATGGATTTCCCCGCAGACAAGAGCGGCATGGGAGAGACTTTGATTCTCAACGCCAACCATCCTCTTGTTACATACCTAATGGAGCATAAGGATGGAGATAACACCAAGATGTTTGCTGAGCAGTTATATGACCTTGCCCGCATCGCTCAGGCACCTCTTGATCCTGAATCCATGACGGAATTTGTTGCAAGATCAAACGACATAATGATGTTGCTTGCAAAATAGTAAACTATACACATTGCCATAAAAATGCGCCTATCTTTGGGCGCATTTTTTATTGCGGCTAAACCCACCAGAATGTTATAATTATTAAGTCTATGAGTATGCCCATTTGGGCGAAAAAGTGTGGTGAGTGTTAATGCAGGACAAGATTGAAGAGATTCTGAAGGGGAACTTCGATTACGACATTAGTTCTCTTGATTTTTCGTGCATTAAATTGGAACTCGAACCAAGCATTGATACCATCACCGAAGGAACTTTTTCCATCTATGGACCGGAGGGCTCTTTTACATCCGGATATATATACTCATCGGACTTTCGAATGAAGCTTGACACTGACTACTTTGCGGGAGAGAGCGCGGAGATTCACTACTCCTTTGACTCTCACGGAATGACTGAGGGAGACGTCCTTAAAGGCGAATTCTCAGTAATATCAAGTCACGGCGAATTCTATCTGCCCTTTGTGGTTTCTATAATGCATAAAGTTCCCGATTCATCAATGGGAAGCATCAAGAACCTTTTCCATTTTACAAATCTTGCCAAGAGTAACTGGGATGAAGCACTTAAGCTGTTCTCATCTCCTGATTTCTCGTCGGCTTTTTTGGGAAACGACAGGCAGTTTTACCAGCTATATAAAGGCTTATCCTGCAAGCCCGGAAACTCCAGAAACATGGAGGAATTCCTTCTTGCCGTCAATAAGAAGCAAAGAATTGAATACCTGGTGGAGGACGAGGAGATAAAGATTGATGAGCCCATTGCCGGAACCGAGTACGGTTTTACCGTAACAAGAAACGGATGGGGCTATTCTTTCCTTGAGGTTTCAAGCAGCAATGGACTGTTTATCTTTGATAAGAGCGTTTACACCGAGGATAACTTCATAGTAAACAAATGTAACGTCTGGTTTAAGGTTGATACAAAGGCTCTTCATAAGGGCAATAACTTTGATGAGATTATCCTTAGGGACGGCCAGAACGTGTTCACAATCCCTGCAACGGTATCTACCGAGGGAGCAGGGAGCGCACATGGAAGGAAACTCAGGGAAATCAAGCATCTTGAGGTTGATTTGATGACCTATTATCAGGCCTTCAGACTTAAGAAGATTTCCATGAACACATGGCTTAAGGAAACAGAGAACATTGTAAACAACATGATAAATGCGGATGAGAGCAATGTGAACTCCAGACTGTTCCAGGCTCAGGTCCTTATCAGCATGGAGAGAGAGAACGAGGCCAGATGGATTCTGGACCAGGCTTCCTCAATGCTTGATGCGACCAAAAGGGATTATAAGGTTTCCTACGCTTATCATTTATATTTGACTTCACTTATCACCAAAAACATAGATTTCTCAAGAGAGGTTACAGAGACAGTTTCAAGGATTTATTCCGAAACCAAGGACTGGCGAATTGCCTGGCTTGTAATCTATTTGTCCGAGGAGTACAACCGCTCCGATTCCAAGAGATGGATGTTCTTGGAGGAGCAGTTTAAGATGGGATGCACAAGCCCCATAGTTTATATTGAGGCTTTGCGACTTATGCTTTCCAATCCCATGATTTTAAGGAGCCTTGAGAACTTTGAACTTCAGGTCTGCTACTACGGTGCAAGAAACGAGTGCCTTTCAAAGGACCTTGTTATGCAGATCGCGGAGCTGTCCTCAAGACAGAAGGAGTTTTCACCGGTACTTTTCAAAACCCTCACCCTCTCATATGAGAAGAAGAATGACAACGACATTTTAAATGCAATCTGCTCTTACCTCATAAGAAACAACAAGGTTGAGACCAGATACTTTAAGTGGTACGCCCTGGGAGCTGAGGCCGGTTTAAGGCTTACAAGACTTTATGAGTACTACATGATGTCCATGGACACCTCAAAGAAGACTCCCATCAATAAGACAGTTCTTATGTACTTCGCATACAATTCGGATCTGGACTATATCCAGAATGCTCATTTGTATGCAGACGTATTAAGCAGAAGAGATAAGTTCCCGGACCTTTATAATCAGTATCTGCCTCAGATGGAGAACTTTGCCTGGGAGCAGCTTAAAAAGAAGCGAATCAACAAGGATCTGGCGCAGTTATATAAGGCACTTTTGTCTGAAAAGATGATGGATGATGAAACCATCCATGCACTTTCTACGGTCCTTTTCATGAATCAGATCAAGACAGATTCCGATTCTATGATAAGGGTCATCATAAGGCACCCCAGAATTAAGGGTGAGATGGCTTACCCCATTGTTGACAGAGTGGCCAGATTCCCTCTTTGGGGCCAGGAGCATGTAATCCTTTTTGAGGACATCCAGGGTAATCGTTACGCTGAGGGCGTTAACTATACCGTGGAGAAATTAATGATTCCCGGCAAAATCATCAAGATGATTGGGGACCAGGGCCTTGATGAGCTGGGCCTTAACATGTACATCTGTGATTTTGACAGAGAGACCATTCATGTTGACAAGGACAATCGCATAAGATTCGAAAGAGTCCTTAAGGATGAGAGAGTCATGGACAACTTTAAAGCCAAAATCCATGTGGCTCTCACAAGATACTACTATGACAATGACATAACAGATTCCCTTGACTGGTTTTTGTCTGATGCGGAGCCTGACAATATCGATGCCTCCGACAGGGATGAGCTGATGAGATACATGATAATCAGGGGCATGACAGACAAGGCCTACGAATGGTTATGTATCTACGGTACTGCCGGAATTGAGGTTAAGAACATAGTTAAGCTTCTTGAAACCAGGATTGAGCAGTGCCAGGGAGACAGGGATGAGGAACTGGTTACCCTTTGCATGTACGCTTTCAGAAAGGGCAAATTCAACGAAGCCATCCTTAACTATCTCATTAAGAATTACGAGGGCATGACCAAGGATCTTAGAAGCCTTTGGAAAGCGGCTCTAAGCTATGACATAGACACTTACTACATTGCACAGAAGATTATTATTCAGATTCTTTACACCGGGGCTTACGTAGGGGAGAAGATTGAGATTTTTAAAGACTACGTATCCGGCGGTGCCAAGACTGAGATAGAGACGGCTTTTGTCTCACAGTGCGCATATGAGTTCTTCGTAAATGACAGAATCATGGACGGCTTCATCTTCGATGAGATTCAAAGAATCATCGGAAGAGGAGAGAAGCTCCATCGCGTATGTAAACTGGCCGTTATCAAATACTATGCCGAGCATATGGATGAAGTGGGAGAGGAACAAAAGAAGCTTATTAAGGAATACGTTACGGAGTTCCTTTTGGAGGGCATCAGACTTGCCTGCTTCACTCAGTTTAAAGAGTTCCTGCCTTTGGCAGCCAAGATGGATGATTCGGCTATTATCGAATACCATGCAACCCTTGGAGCCAAGGCTGTAATCCACTATATCTTAGAGAAATCCGACGAGGATGACAACGAATACCGCGAGGAGGATATGGATGCGGTTTACGGAGGAGTTTTCTTCAAGGAAATCCCCCTGTTCTTCGGTGAAAGCATCCAGTATTACATAACGGAGATTCAAAACGGAAAGAGCCAGCTTACGGAAAGCGCGACTCTTCAGAAGAACGATATAGAAAAGAGCCCTGAGGGCACAAGATACAATCTTGTAAACGACATAGCCATTGCTCAGACCCTTCAGGACTACGACACCGTGGACGGTCTTTTGAGAGAGTACAAGAAAACGGAGTATTTGAGTAAGAATTTGTTTAAAGTGCGTTAGGTGATAAATGAACATCAGTAAACCCGAAATTCTTGACAAACTTCATAACGAAAAACTCCTTATCGGGTTTGATTTGGGAAATGAGTACTCCCTTATAAGCTACTGCTTCCAGAATTCCGACTCACCGGAGACCGCTTCCTACACTGCAGGAGGGGAACAGTATTCCATTCCCACTGCCATGTGCAAGCGCCGTGAGGTGGGACAGTGGTTCTACGGAAGAGAGGCTGTAAAGTATGCCGAGGAAGAGGATGGAATTCTTATTGACAACCTTCTTAAGAAGGCCTATGAGGGCAGAGAAATAATTGTGGAAGATACCCCTTATGACCCGGTGGCGATACTTACGCTTTTTATAAGAAGGAGTCTCGGAATCCTTACATTCCTTGGAGGAGTGGAGCGCATAGGCGCCTTTATGGTCACCTGCGAAACTCTGGATCAGAGAATGGTGGAGGTTTTGACCGCGGCTGTTTCGGGGTTAAACCTTAAGACAGACAAGATTTTCTTTCAGAATCACATGGAGAGCTTCTACTACTACATGCTTAATCAGCCTGCTGAACTTTGGGCCCACCAGGTTCTTTTGTGCGATTTTTCCGGGCAGAAGCTTTTCGTAAACTACATGGAGAGAAATCTTCGAACCACCCCTGTGGTTATCTACATAGACAGCAAGGAATTTCCTGAAATGGGCAGGGATGAGAGCAGCAAGCCGGACAGAGATCTGGGATTTCTGGACATCTTAAGAAGATGCTGTGACAAGAGAATCATCTCATCCATTTTCCTTATCGGAGACGGATTCAAGGACGACTGGATGAAGGAATCCTTAAGATACGCCTGCGAGGGAAGAAGAGTTTTCAGGGGCAACAACCTTTACAGCAAGGGAGCCTGCATGTGCCTGAGGGAAAAGCTAAGGTGCAGCGACCTTGGAAAGAACTATGTATTCTTAGGGCGCGACAAGCTTAAGGCCAACATAGGAATGCAGGTACTAAGAAGAGGCGAGGAATCCTATCTGGCTCTCCTTGATGCAGGTCTTAACTGGTATGAGGCCAAGAAGACCACAGAGTTTATTACTGAAAGAGACAATAAATTTGAATTGACAATAACGCCGTTAAACGGCAAGAATCCAAAGCTTGTGGAGATTAATCTGGACAATCTTCCAAGACGTCCCGACAGAACCACAAGACTTTTGATGCAGGTTTCCCTTAAGAGCCCCAACATATTGCTCCTTGATATCAAGGATGAGGGCTTTGGGGAAATATTCCCTTCGTCAGGACTTACCTGGCAGCAGGAGATTGAGTTTTAACCGGGAGAACGTAAGTGAGCAGAGTGTTACTTTGCACAGGTGTGCGAGCTGAAACTCCATATTACATTCCTTCTTTGGGGATCAGAGTCTGGTCCGTAGAGGAGCTTTGCTATTGCCTTAGGGAGAATGCTTATATTCTCGATGAGGAGATAGTTTCAAAGGATATGGTTACATGGCTGGAGGAGGATTGTATGCTTCCGGACCTTGCCAACCAGCTTCGTCCTTACCTTCGCCAGCCCGGAAGTATGGCCGCCTATGTCACCGGAATCCTTGAATACGTGGGCTACTATCCCAAAGAGGAAATAGAGCTTATGGCCGGCAGCTTTTCTGCAGCGGGAAGCGCCAGCGATTTCGAGAAGAAGAAAAAGAGGGCGGATCTTCTGGTGGAGAGCGCCAAGTACACCAAAGCCTACGTGGAATATTCAAGACTCCTCAGAGAGCTGCCTGAGAATGAGATTGGAATAAGGGCTGATGTTCTTCACAATATAGGAGTGGCTCTTACAGGGCTTTTCATGTACAACGACGCAGCTTACTATTTTAACGAAGCATATAATTACACCAATTCAGAGGCGGACTTCAGAGATTATCTGGCAGCCAAGAGAATGTCCATGTCGGATTCGGAGTACGTGAAGTTTGTGGCGGATATGCCGGATTATTACATGGCTTCAATCAACCTTGAGGCGGATGTGGACGAGATTTTAAACAATTGGGAAAGAAGTGCGGAAGAGGCCGATTTGGAGGAACTTCTTAACCTTAAGCAGTTAGGTGACAGCACAGGATACTATCAGGAAGTCAACAGGCTTGTGGAAGGCCTGAAGGAAGAGTACAGGGATTACATACAGGTATGAGTGTAAGACGAATACAGAACTTTTTCGAGGAAAAAAGAAAAGAGTGGTACAGTGATGACACCGATTTATGGGATGAGGTTGTATACGACCATGAGGACGTGGCAATCCACAACAAGGAGGAGCGTCGCAAGTACGTTAAAGAGTGTCTGGGTCAGATGAGAGATGCCTCAGACACCATTGACGAATTGATGGGCGAGTACTCCACTGTTACCGGATATCTTGCGGACATAGAGGAATTTGAAAGACTTCCCGACTCTGAGTTAAAGCACTTAAGGGAGGTCTGTCGCGGCGTGGACAATCTCACCGAGGAGCAGGAGGATTATGAGAATCGCGAATGCCGCATGAGCGATGATGAGTATTACAACATAAAGGCCAGAGAGGACGAGGTGGAGGAAGGAATCAACAAGATTGATGAAGCCGAGAACCATCGTGTCCTTATTAAGAAGGATTTGAAGCGCCTTGACAACGAGAAGAGCGCATACAGATACAGACAAAGAGAACTGATGAATGAGCAGGCAAACCTTAAGGGCATGGTATACATAGTGCTTGGTGCTTTGGGCGTTTGCTTTGCCATTTTGTTTTTCCTGCAGTTCGGTCTTAAATTTGATGCGAAGATTGGATTTTTGGTGGCCGCAATCGCAGGAGCAGCGGCTTTGGTTTTTGCTTTTGTGAGATATAACAATGGATCAAGGGAACTTTCGGGAATAAATCGTGGATTAAACCGATTGATTCAACTGAAAAATACGGTTAAAATTCGATATGTAAACAATACAGCCCTTCTTGATTATCTTTATGTGAAATATAAAGTTAAGGACAGCAAGCAGTTAAGGGCCATGTGGGACCGCTATAAGGAAGAGAAAGAGGAACGCTTAAGATACAACAGAACCAAGGCTGAGCTTGACGGAACCAAGAAGAATCTGGCAAGAGAGCTTTCAAAGTACAATCTTAAGTACCCTGAAAGATGGCTTAATCAGACAAAGGCCATTATAGATTCGAGAGAGATGGTGGAGGTTCGCCACGAGCTGATTTCCAGGCGCCATGCCTTAAGGAAGCAGATCGACTACAACAAGGAAATCGCCGCCAACGCCAAAGATGAAGTTATGGATATAGCCAGAAACTATCCGGAGTATGCCTCCGAGATAAAGGAGCTTATTGAGGGTTACGAGAAAATTTAATCAGGAACCGGAGGGTAAAATGAGTAACGATGTTTATGTGAGTCCGCTGTCGGAGAGATATGCCAGCAAGGAGATGCAGTATATTTTCTCCCCCGACATGAAGTTTTCCACCTGGAGAAAATTATGGATTGCTTTGGCGGAGACAGAAAAGGAACTGGGTCTAAGTGAGAACGGCAAAGAGGTCATAACTGATGAGGCTCTTAAGGAGATGAAAGAGCACATCTATGACATTAACTATGACGTGGCAAAAGAGAGAGAAAAGGTTGTAAGACATGACGTTATGAGCCATGTATACGCCTACGGTCTTCAGTGCCCCAAGGCAGCAGGAATAATCCACCTTGGCGCCACATCCTGCTACGTTGGAGATAACACCGACATTATTATTATGTCGGAGGCCTTGAAACTGGTGAGAAAGAAACTTATTAACGTTATTGCGAAACTTTCTGATTTTGCCAATAAGTATAAGGACCAGCCCACATTGGCCTTCACTCATTTCCAGCCTGCACAGCCCACCACAGTAGGCAAGAGAGCAACCCTCTGGCTTCAGGAATTCTCCATGGATCTGGAGGATCTGGAATATGTTCTGAAAAGCCTTAAGCTTCTTGGCTCGAAGGGAACAACAGGAACTCAGGCATCTTTCCTTGAACTTTTCAACCACGACCAGGAGACCATAGACAAGATTGATCCCATGATTGCCAAGAAAATGGGATTTGAAGCATGCTATCCCGTATCCGGACAGACCTATTCAAGAAAGGTGGATACAAGGGTGGTTAATATTCTTGCGGGAATAGCTGCCAGCGCCCACAAGATGAGTAATGATATAAGACTTCTTCAGCACCTTAAGGAAGTTGAAGAGCCTTTTGAGAAGACACAGATCGGTTCTTCCGCAATGGCATACAAGAGAAACCCCATGCGTTCGGAGAGAATCGCTTCCCTTTCAAGATATGTGATGGTGGATGCTCTTAATCCCGCAATCACATCTGCTACTCAGTGGTTTGAGAGAACCCTGGATGACTCGGCAAACAAGAGACTTTCAATTGCCGAAGGCTTCCTTGCCACAGACGGCGTTTTGGATCTTTGCTTAAACGTTGTGGACGGACTTGTGGTTTATCCCAAGGTTATTGAGAAGCGCTTAAGAAGTGAGCTTCCCTTCATGGCAACCGAAAACATCATGATGGATGCCGTTAAGAAGGGCGGAAACAGACAGGAATTACACGAGAGAATCAGAGAGCTTTCAATGGAAGCCGGTGCAAATGTTAAGGCAAAGGGCCTTGATAACAACCTTCTTGATTTGATTGCCGCTGATGACGCTTTTGATCTGACAGCCGAAGAATTAAAGGAAACCTTGGATCCTGCGCTTTATACCGGAAGGGCATCGAGACAGGTTGAGGTTTACTTAAGAGATTATATTAAACCCATACTTGAAGCCAACAAAGATATTTTGGGAGTTAAGGCAGAGATTAACGTATAGTTTGTATTGCAGGAAGGGTTACTAATACAAAAGACGAGGAGTAAGAAATGGGCGGTTTTTTTGGCGTAGCAGCAAAGAAGGATTGTGTGTTTGATCTGTTCTTCGGAACGGACTACCATTCTCACCTTGGAACCAGAAGAGCAGGAATGGCGGTTTTTGACAAGAAGAAAGGATACGAGCGTGCCATCCACAACATCGAGAACTCACCTTTCAGAACCAAGTTCGACGGCGATGTGAACAAAATGGAAGGGCAGATGGGTATCGGTGTTATCTCGGATTATGAGCCTCAGCCTCTCATAATTCGTTCCCACCACGGCACATATGCCATTGCAACAGTGGGCAAAATCAACAACATGGAGGAGCTGGTAAGCGATTTTTTTAAGAAGGGTAATTCGCATTTTTTAGAGCTTAGCGGAGGTGATATTAACCCCACGGAGCTTACAGCCGCTCTGATAAACACCAAGGATAATCTGGTGGAGGGCATTCAGTATGCCCAGGAAGTCATCGAAGGTTCCATGACCATGGTGCTTCTCACAGACAAGGGAATATATGCCGCAAGAGACAAGATGGGCCGAACCCCTGTAGCGGTGGGCAAGAAAGAAGATGCTTACTGCGTGGCTTTTGAAAGCTTTGCCTATCTGAATCTGGGATACAACGATGTAAAGGAACTTGGACCCGGCGAGATTGTGGTTGTCACTCCCGAGTCGTGCATAACTCTTGTCAAACCCGGAACAGATATGAAAATCTGCACCTTCCTCTGGATTTACTACGGCTATCCTTCATCCTCATATGAAGGAATCAGCGTTGAGAAGATGAGATATAACTGCGGTGCTTTGCTGGCCGGAAGAGACGACGTGGAAGCCGACACCGTAGCAGGCGTTCCCGATTCGGGTATTGCTCATGCAATCGGATACTCCAACAAGTCCGGAATTCCTTTTTCCAGACCCTTTATCAAATACACACCCACATGGCCCCGCTCCTTTATGCCTACAGTACAAAGCAAGCGTGACCTTATAGCAAGAATGAAGCTGATCCCCGTTCATGATCTCATTAACGGAAGAAAAATGGTTCTTATCGATGACTCGATCGTAAGGGGAACTCAGTTAAGAGAGAAGGCGGAATTCTTATACACAAGCGGAGCTAAGGAAGTTCATGTAAGACCTGCCTGTCCTCCTCTTTTGTATGGATGTAAGTATTTGAATTTCTCACGTTCCACATCGGACATGGATTTGATCACAAGACGTGTAATCAAGGACATTGAGGGCTCCAACCCTTATCCGAACCTTAAAGCTTATGCAGATCCGGATTCAAGTGAGTACAGGGAGATGATCGGAAGAATCGGCAAAGAGCTGAACTTCACATCCCTCCGTTTCCACAGACTGGATGACATGATAGAAGCGGTAGGACTTCCCAAAGAGAAGCTTTGCACCTACTGCTGGGATGGAAGAGAATAAAGACATAATTAAAGCTCCCCGGTTTGGGGAGCTTTTCGTTTGAAGCTTAATTATTATTCTCCGCATAGTAGCAGGTTTCGCCTTCAACGATGATGAAGCCCTTGGGGTGAACCACCCTGCCCATGGAATCGATGGTGCAATAGCAGGCGCCGCCGTCTTCCACATTTGGAATGTAGAGGCCTGTGCCGTCGGGGCACACAAAGGTGAACCAGAGATAATCGGTGTTTTTCAAAACAGTATTATAGTAGTTGTAATACTGAGTGGGCGTCAGGGAGGCAAGCTCCGTAGGGCCAACCTTGATGTAGCCGCGCTCTCCCAGGTACTCCTCCCCGGTGGCGTCATACACCTTGGCAGAGTATATCTTTGCATTTGGTAAAAAGTCATTTTCCGACTCTACTGCCCAGGGCCACTTAAGGGTCTTTCCGGAGAAATGGGAATAGAGAATAAAACACACGAGAAGTATGGTAGGAACAATTATTATTCCGACTACGCGATAGAAAAGTTTCCTGACTGAACGCATCAATACCTCCGTGGCAAAAATCTGACTTTATACTGATATTTTAACATTTATGAATCAATAGTCAACATAAGAGGAGCTTATGATATTCTTTGACAAGCCGCAATTTTACTAATATAATGGCACGGGAGGAAATGAGAATGAAAAAGAAAAAAAGTCCTAAACAGATTGCAGCTTTAGTATGCGTAATTTTGCTGGTTTTATTGTATATAGTAACCTTTGTGGCGGCGTTCTTTACAAAGGCGGGAGGAATGCAGTTATTTAAGATATGCGCAATCCTTACCATCGCTATTCCTGTTTTCTGCTGGGCATTCATTTGGATGTACGGAAAGCTTACAGGCAAAAGAACCATCGCCGATCCCCCTGAACCCAAGTTACCCGAAGAGGATGTAACGGATGACCAACAATCTTGAGTATTACAAGGTTTTCTACTATGTTGCCATAAACGGAAGTATCACAAAGGCAGCCAAGGAACTGAATATTTCACAGCCCGCGGTGAGCCAGGCCATAAGACAGCTTGAGGACTGGCTTAATGTGGTTTTGTTTGTAAGAAGCTCCAAGGGTGTTGTGGTGACAGGGGAAGGCAAGGTTTTATTTGACTATGTCTCAAAAGGCTACGAACTTTTTGAAACCGGTGAGAGAAGAGTCAGACAGATGCTTAACCTTGAATACGGCGAGGTAAGAATCGGAGCCAGTGATATGACACTTAGATTCTTTCTTCTGCCATACTTGGAGAAGTTCCATGAGAAGTTCCCGGGAGTAAAGGTTTCGGTCACAAACGGTCCCACCCCTGAGACCCTTAAGCTCCTTGAGGAGGAGGCCATAGATTTTGGCCTTGTAAGTACCCCCATTGAAATGAGGGATGATATTAAACTTAAGAACGTCAGGGAGATTGAAGACGTTTTTGTCGCGGGAAGACATTTCTTCGGACTTAAGAACAAAACCCTGGATCTCTCAGAACTTGAAAAGCTTCCTTTAATCTGTCTTGAGGGAGAAACCAGTACAAGAAAGTACATGGAAGACTTCCTTGAAACCAACAACGTTCATATTTCACCGGAGTTTGAGCTGGCAACATCAGACATGATTGTGGAGTTTGCTCTTAAGAATCTTGGAATCGGTTCGGTCATGAAGGATTTTGCAGCCCCCTATATTAAAGAGGGGAAACTTTTTGAACTGAGATTCAACAAGATGATTCCAAAGAGGCGCTTTTGCGTCGCAACAAAGGTGGCGGCACCTTTATCCTACGCCGCAAATAATCTTTTGAAATTAATTGAGGAGTAAGTTTTATGATTAAGAATGTTATCTTCGACATAGGAAACGTGCTTACGAACTATCGCTGGCACGATTTTATGGTAGATAAGGGATACACGGAAGAACAGATTGAACGCCTCGCCAAGGCAACGGTTTACAACGCAGCCTGGAATGAGTTCGACAGAGGTGTTTATACAGAGGAAGAAATCTATCAGGCTTTCATTGCTGCGGACCCTGAGATTGAAGACTGGATCAGAAGCGTGTTTGCAGACTGTAACGGCCTTGTTACCAAGAGAGATTTCGCTATTCCCTGGCTTGAGGAGTTAAAGAGCAAGGGCTATAAGGTTTATTACCTTTCCAATTTCTCTGAGAAAGCAAAGGTTGAGTGTGCCGAGGCCCTGGATTTCATACCCCACATGAACGGCGGATACTTATCATACACCGTGAAGATGATTAAGCCCGACCCTGCATTCTATAACCTGCTTCTTACCACATATGATTTAAAGGCGGAGGAGTGCGTTTTTATCGACGATACTCCCAAAAACATCAAGGCCGGCGAGGAGCTTGGCATAAGAGGCATCGTATACAAGGACCTTGAGCAGGTTAAGGCAGATCTTAAAGCCATGGGCGTCTGCTAAATAGAAGTTTACTAACCAAAGGATTTGAGATATACTTTTTTATATCTATTATTGAGAAAAGGTGGTTTTTACTATGAGTTTATTAGATACCTGGAGAGAGACCGCGTACTCTCCCACCGCAAGCAAAGATGATTTAAGAAGATTATGGAAGGCTTATTTCGAGAAAGAGAAAGAAATCTACGCAAGCCTTCTTTCCAACCCTGATGAGGTTGTAGAGGGAACTGTTGATGAGCTGGCCGACAAGTATGACGTCGAGCTTATGACCATGGTTGGATTCCTTGACGGAATCAACGACAGCCTTAAGACTCCCAACCCCATCGAGGAGATGGACGAGAACACCAAGGTTTCTTTGGACTTCGACAAGGAGCTCCTCTACAAGAACATGGTTGCAGCCAGCGCCGATTGGCTCTATGGCCTTGAGCAGTGGAACGACATCTTCTCAGAGGAGAAGCAGAAAGAGCTCTACAAGGAGCAGAAGTCTTCAATGACAATCGTTAAGGATGCCAAGGTTTATCCCAACGATCCCTGCCCCTGCGGAAGCGGCAAGAAGTACAAAAAGTGCTGCGGAAAGAATAAATAAGAGCAAAGGCATTACCGATAGACGGTTAGCCCGAATAGGATTTTTGATTAAAATAATCGCCTAATCTTCTCAGGGACAAGGCGATTATTTTTGTGCCTTTTTATGTGGTATTATTAATAAAGATACGAAAAAAGGAGGACTGTAGAGATGTCTTGGATAAACAAATATATGAATATAAAAGGGATAAGAATTCTTAGTGCCATATTAATTGCAGCCATATCCTTTTTTCTTTTGGCTACAAAGGTCCCGGAAACCAAACCGGTGAAGGCTACACTTCAAAATGTTGAAGAAAGCAAGGAGACCGTATTTAAGTTTGCAGGTGCTGTTGTAGCTTCATCCCTGGCAATATCGGCCCTGCCTGATGACTTTGCATCGCCCCTTGCCAATTCCTTTACAGACATGAACAAGTATTTCGTCATAATTCTCGCTGCGCTGATGATTGAGAGACTTCTAATGGTCGTGGGTGTTGATCTGGTATTTACATGGGTTATTCCCATCGCATGTGCCATATACATCATTGCAATCATTAAAGATAAGCGCAGTTGGAGAGTGTTTTCATATAAGGTTGCTGCATTCGCAATGCTGCTGCTTCTTGTGGTACCTGTAAGCACACATCTTTCAAAGGTGTACGGAGAAGAGTATCTGGATTATGTTGATGAGACCATAGAGGAAACGTCAGCAGGTACGGAAAAGATTAATAATGCAATGCAAAGCAGTGATGGAGATTCAACTGTTTTTGACAAAATAAGCGAAGCCTTCAAAAACGCCATGAGCGGCATTGATGACCTTATTACATTTTTCAAGAACGGAATAAAGAAGTGCATGAACTCCATCGCAGTTCTTATTGTAACCACATGCGTTGTGCCTGTTGTGGTTTTGCTGTTACTGGTGGTTGTATTTAAGATGATGTTTAAGACGGCCATAAGGCTGCCTGAGGGCTATGCCATTACGAAGAAAGAATACGGGAAGCCGGAGGTGACAGCTGATGAAGATTAACATTACCAGGATAGTTATCATCGCTTTACTTGTTGCGATTATAGCAGTAGTTGTTATCGGCGTGGGATTGCGCCTTAACAGGAAAAGCAACTCGGATTACAGTGATGGCGTAATTCAGATTGACCCCAACACCATATATCTTGAGGGAAGCGGAGTTGAGGTTAATTTTTCAGAAGTACTCTTATCCAATCAGAAAGAGCAGCGTAAGCTTATCGTCAGTGAGCAGGAAGCCAAGGTGGAGACAGAACTTACTGACAGGTTAATCAAGAGCTGGGATTATGATTTCCTGAAGAAAACGCAGAAGGTGTCTTATGAAGGCAAAGGCTACTTCGTAGTTGATCTTGATAACATTACTGAGGACAGAATCGTAGATGACAAAGATGCGAAAACCGTAACGATTCTCATCGATCATTCCCGCCTTGAGGTTGTGGACATCGACCCCAATAAAGTTTCCATCGGAGAGGTAAAAGAAGGTTTTCTTGCCAGAGGGGACATAGAACTTACTCTAAAGGATTACAACGAGATTGAGAAAGAGTTAAAGAAGCGCATGGAAGAGAAGTTTAATACCGTATCAAACGGCCAGACCGCCGATGACCTGGCTCTTAAGATGGTGAAGGAAGTTTATGAGCCCATCGTAAAGGCTATTGATGCGGAGTATAAGGTTGTTGTTGCGTTTAAATAGAGGGGTAATGTGGTTGACATACCCCCTGAAACTCTTTAAACTAAATAAATGTGACAATCCGGGACAGACCCCACCTGTCACATTATGCGAAATTATATAGAAAATGAGGATATATTAATGGAGAGTAAAAAGAAGGTCATACTTACCGGCGACAGGCCTACGGGTAGACTTCATATAGGACATTATGTTGGAAGCTTGCGCCGCAGAGTGGAACTTCAGAATTCCGGTGAATTTGATAAGATTTTCATCATGATTGCGGATGCACAGGCACTTACTGACAATGCGGACAATCCTGAGAAGGTCAGACAGAATATTATAGAGGTTGCATTGGATTACATGTCAGCAGGCATTGATCCTTCTAAGTCAAACATCCTGATTCAGTCACAGATTGCCGAGCTTACAGAGCTTTGCTTCTATTATATGAATCTTGTTACAGTGCCCAGACTTGAGCGTAACCCTACCGTTAAATCAGAGATTAAGATGAGAAACTTCACAGGTGTTCCTGTAGGTTTCTACACATATCCCATAAGCCAGGCTGCTGATATCACAGCATTCCAGGCGACAACCGTTCCTGCAGGCGAGGACCAGGAGCCCATGCTTGAGCAGACCAGAGAAATCGTAAGAAGCTTCAACTTCACTTACGGCGATACTTTGGTAGAGCCCAAGATTCTCCTTCCCGAGAACGAAGCCTGCTTAAGACTTCCCGGCACAGACGGACAGGCCAAGATGAGTAAGTCCCTTGGAAACTGCATCTACCTTTCCGACCCTTCCGATGAAGTTAAGAAAAAAGTAATGTCAATGTACACCGATCCCCTTCACTTACAGGTTTCCGATCCCGGACACCTTGAGGGCAACACGGTATTCACATATCTTGATGCTTTCTGCAAGGATGAGCACTTCGAGCGTTACTGCCCTGATTATGCTAACCTTCAGGAGATGAAGGACCATTACACAAGAGGCGGCCTTGGAGACGTTAAGGTTAAGAAGTTCTTACTTGCAGTTCTTGAGGAAACTCTTGAACCCATGAGAGTGAAGAGAGCAGAGCTTGAGAAGGATATTCCTTATGTTGTTGATGTTCTCAAGAAGGGAACCGAGGCAGCAAGAGAGGTTGCAAGCCAGACTCTTCGCGATGTGAAGAACGCAATGAAGATTAACTACTTCGAGGATCCCGACTGGATTAAGGAGCAGGAAGAGAAGTACAAAGGCTAAGGCTGTTAAATCAGAAAAGAAAACAAATTCAAAATTAAGCCCCGAGGAGCGGTAAAGCCCTCGGGGCTTTTGCTTTTGTATTTTCGTCTAATCTGAGCCTTTGTATCCTTGGATGGTTTACATAAGTTTGGCCTATTTTGAGGTGGAGCATATAAAAAACAGGAAAATGCCATTTTTATCCGCCTTTTTTCTTGTTAATCAGCATGAATTACGTGTAAAAACGTCAAAATCTCCCTTTTTCACGTATCTCGGGGCCCAGAAATCATTCTTTCGGTTAACATAACAAGAAAACAAGCATATAAAAATGACGATTTTGCGATTTTTATCCGCTTTTCCCGGTGCGGCGGCCCCAATTTGGTTGACATAACTCCAGTATCTTCCCTCATTCCCGGCCCATACCCGAGCAAACCGCAGGAATGAAAGGAAACTTCCTCAAACTTGAAAAATACCTATCAGGATGTTATAATGACACGAAGTGAGGCACAGTGTCCCACGACAAATAACAGGAGGATATAGAAATGAAAAAGTTTTTATCACTCGTACTTGCAATGTGCATGGTATTTGCACTCTGCGCTTGTGGCGGTGAGCAGGCAGCTACTTCTACAACAGAAACAGCTACCGAGAACACTGAAGCTGCAGTAGAGAGCACAGAAGCAGCTGCAACAGAGACAACTGAAGCAGCAGCTACAACTTACACAAAGGGAAATGACGTTCCCGATGAGATGACTTCCGCAGACGGAAAGTATCAGATCGCACTCGTTACTGATGTAGGTCAGTTAAAGGATGGTTCCTTCAACGAGGGTACATGGAACGGTGTTAAGCTTTATGCTGCTAACAACGGCAAGAGCTACAAGTATTATCAGCCCGCTAACGGTTCTGAGGCTACTGATGATGACCGTTACGATGCAATGGCTGCTGCTTGTGAAGCAGGCGCTGAGCTCGTTGTAGCTCCCGGCTTCCTTCAGGCTACAGCTCTTGAGAAGGCTGCTAAGGCATATCCTGATTCACACTTCCTTTTCATCGATGGTTGGGATCTTGGTCTTGACAACGTTAAGGCTGTTGCTTACCAGGAAGAGCAGTGTGGTTACTTCGCAGGTTATGCAGTAGTTAAAGAAGGTTACACAAAGTTAGGCTTCTGCGGTGGCGGCGGCGGAACAAACCCTGCATGCTGCAGATACGGTTACGGCTTCGTTCAGGGTGCTAACGCAGCAGCTGCTGAGCTTGGCGTAGACGTAGAGGTTCAGTACACATGGTTATATGGTTCAACATACTCACCTTCAACTGAGTTACAGACACTTGTAAACGGTTGGTACAAGAACGGTACAGAAGTTGTATTCGCTTGTGGTGGTACACTTTGCCAGTCTGTATTCGCAGCAGCTGCTGAGAACGACGGCAAGACCATCGGTGTTGACGTTGACCAGTCAGGTGATTCTGACACAGTTATTACTTCAGCTATGAAAGAGCTTGCTAACTCTGTTCAGCAGATGGCTGCTAAGAACGATGCAGGCGAGTGGGCTAACCTTGAAGGTTGTGTAGTACTTGGTGCTGCTGACAACGATACAGGTATCCCTACAGAGAACTGGCAGTTCGAGAAGTTCACTGTTGACGAGTATCAGGCAATGTTTGACAGCGTAGCAAGCGGTTCACTTGTAATCGATGCTGACTACGAGGCAAACTTTGGTCAGGATTACAGCAACGTTACAGTTAACGTAGTTGAATAATTTTAGCCAATTTAAAGGGCTGTGGAGACATCTCTACAGCTCTTTTTTTGTGCGTTTTTTCAATTGCAAATGGGCCTTTCAACAAGTATAATTAATAATAGCGTGGGGCTTTATAACCCCTAAGATTATTAAGGGAGGTCGAAGCATGGCAAACAATTCAGAATACGTAATTGAAATGCTTCACATAACGAAAGAGTTTCCCGGAATCAAAGCGAACGATGACATCACTCTTCAGCTTAAGAAGGGTGAAATTCATGCGCTTTTGGGAGAGAACGGCGCCGGTAAGTCTACTCTTATGAGCGTTTTGTTTGGTCTCTACCAGCCGGAGCAGGGAATCATCAAGAAGGACGGAGTGGAGGTTAAGATCAATGACCCCAACGATGCTACCGCTCTTCATATCGGAATGGTTCACCAGCATTTTAAACTTGTTGATGTCTTTACAGTTCTCGACAACATCATTCTCGGAGCTGAAGACACCAAGTTTGGTTTCCTTCAGAAGAAGGAAGCAAGAAAGAAGGTAAAGGATCTCTCCGAGAGATACGGACTTCACGTTGATCTTGACGCAAAGGTTGAGGATATTACCGTAGGTATGCAGCAGCGTACAGAAATCTTAAAGATGCTTTACAGAGATAATGAAATTCTCATCTTCGATGAGCCTACGGCGGTTCTTACCCCTCAGGAAATCGAAGAGTTGATGCAGATAATGAAGAACCTTGCCAAAGAGGGTAAGTCCATCCTCTTCATTTCTCATAAGCTTAATGAGATTATGGAGGTTGCTGACAGAGTTACCGTTCTTAGAAGAGGCAAGTATGTAGATACCGTTAATACCAAAGATACCAACAAGCAGGAACTTTCCAACATGATGGTTGGACGTCCTGTTCAGCTTCAGGTTGTCAAGGACGAGGCTAAGCCCACAGATGTGGTTCTTGATATCAAGGACATGTGCGTTTATAACGAGGTCCACAAGAAGGACGCCGTCCACAACGTGACCATGCAGGTTCGTAAAGGCGAAATCGTCTGTATCGCCGGTATCGACGGAAACGGCCAGACTGAGTTCATCCATGGCCTTACGGGACTTTCAAAGATTACCGGCGGAACTGTTAAGATCTGCGGTAAGGATGTTACCAAGGCTTCAATTTCAGGCAAGAGCGAGAATATGTCACATATTCCCGAGGACCGTCACAAACACGGCCTTGTGCTTGATTTTACCCTTGAAAACAATTTGGTACTTCAGAGATTCCAGGACCCTCAGTTCCAGAATCACGGATTTATCAAGTTTGACAGTGTAAGAAAGTATGCAGAGGACCTTATCGAGCAGTTCGACGTTCGTTCAGGACAGGGTCCCATTACAATTGCCCGTTCCATGTCCGGTGGTAACCAGCAGAAGGCAATCATAGCAAGAGAACTTGACAGAAACAAAGCCCTTGTTGTTGCCGTTCAGCCCACCCGTGGACTTGACGTAGGTGCAATCGAATACATTCATTCACAGCTTGTTAAGCAAAGAGACGAAGGCAAGGCAGTGCTTTTAGTCTCTCTTGAGCTGGAAGAGGTTATGTCCCTTTCAGACAGAATTCTTGTTATGTATGAAGGCGAGATAGTTGCAGAGTGTGATCCTAAGAAGGTTACGGCTCAGGAACTCGGCCTTTACATGGCAGGAGCCAAAAGACAGGATAATAAGGATAAGGAGGTGGCAGGCGCATGAGCGGATTAAAGAAATTCTTCGCGAAAGACGGAACCAAGAGCGTTGTCTCATCTCTTATTTCCATCCTTATCGGTCTCGTGTTTGGTGCCATAGTGGTCTTCATTGTAGGAATGAGTAAGAAGACCATCGGAGTTAAGGGTGCATGGGAAGGAGTGAGACTTATCTTCTTCGGCGTGCTCAATACAGGACGTAGTGCAACAGGTGCTCTCACCTGGGGCTTCAACGCATCAAACTTAGGAAACATGCTTTTCAGAGCAACCCCGGTTATCCTTACAGGTCTTTCAGTAGCAGTAGCTTTCAAAACCGGCCTTTTCAACATCGGAGCACCCGGCCAGTATTTGATGGGAACTCTCACAAGCCTCGCAATTGCGCTTTCAATTCCCTCATCTGCAATGCCCACATGGCTCATCTGGATTCTTGCATTTGTAGGAGCAATGGCAGCCGGAGCAATCTGGGGCGCAATTCCCGGACTTATGAAGGCTTTGTTTAACATTAACGAGGTTATCGCCTGCATCATGACCAACTGGATTGCAGCCAACCTGGTTACATGGTTCTTCGACGGCAGCGTATTCTGTAACGTAGAAGAGTATGGCAAAACCGGCTATATCTACAAAACTTCTTACAACAACGTGGCTACCACCAAGCTTGGACTTGATAAGATATTCGCAGGCTCACAGGCCAATGCGGGAATTATCGTGGCTATCCTTCTTGCAGTTGCCATGTACATTATGATGAACAAAACTACTCTCGGATATCAGCTTAAGGCCTGCGGTTCCAACAGACACGCAGCAAGATATGCGGGAATCAAAGATAAGAGAAACATCGTGCTTTCAATGGCTATCGCAGGTTCCCTTGCGGCAGCGGGCAGCGCGCTTTACTGGCTTGCAGGAAATACCGAGTTCTTCTGGTCAACATACCAGTCACTCCCTGCAACAGGTTTCAACGGTATCCCCGTAGCACTCCTTGCATTAAACAACCCCATCGGCGTTGTTTTCGCAGGAATATTCATGGCTATGCTTAATATCGTAGGTATGCAGCTTTCCAACCTTACCGCATACAACGAGTATCTTACAGACGTTATAATTGCGGTAATCGTTTATATGTCAGCATTCTCACTTGTTATCAGAATGCTCTTAAACGGAAGACGCAGGAAGGAGGGCAAGAAGTAATGTCATTCTTAATTCAGCAAACATTATTATTCATGGTTCCTCTTATGATTGTTGCTCTTGCAGGATGTTTTGCAGAGCGAAGCGGTATCATCAACCTGGCACTTGAAGGTATTATGATTTTCGGTGCATTCATCGGCGTTTTATTCGTTCGTATCATGCAGGAGAAAGAGGTCTTCGAGGCAGCCAAATCCGCAGGAAGATGGGGCTCATTACAGCTCTTTGAAATTCTTGCAATGCTTATCGCAGGACTTGCGGGAGTTATATTCTCACTTTTACTTGCTTTTGCGGCAATTAACCTTAAAGCAGACCAGACCATCGGTGGTACAGCACTTAACATGCTGGCACCTGCACTTGTTCTTTTCCTCGTAAGAATCATGGTTAACCAGAACACTCTTATGATGGCAAAGGGTGACGCTGCAAGCTGGTTTATGATTAAGAAATCAACTCTCGGTATCGATAAGAGTACCGATTTGGGCTTCCTTGGCGAAACCTTCATAAACAAGGTTTACCTGGCAACCTATGTATGTATCCTGATTTACGTAATCTTATCTGTAATCCTTTACAAGACAAGATTCGGCCTTAGACTTCGTTCCTGCGGTGAGAACCCTCAGGCAGCAGATTCACTTGGTATCAACGTTGTTAAGATGCGTTATGCAGGCGTAATCATTTCCGGTTTTCTTGCAGGTATGGGCGGCTTCGTATATGCCCTCACATCCTGTAACTGTTCAGCAAACGGTGATGTTGCAGGTTTCGGTTTCTTAGCTTTGGCAGTTATGATCTTTGGTAACTGGAAGCCTTTAAACATTGCAGGCGGAGCATTGCTCTTTGGTTTGTTTAAGTGTATCGCTGCATGTTATTCAACCCTTGATATCAACGGCGACGGAGTATTCTGGCTTGCGGACATCGGAATCAGTACTCACGTTTACAGACTTCTTCCTTACGTAATCACACTTCTTGTACTTGCATTCACATCCAAGCAGTCAAGAGCACCTAAGGCAGAGGGTATCCCTTACGATAAGGGCAAAAGATAATTATTTTGGAATTGGGAGATTAAATCATGGCTGTTGTTCAGACCTATGTTTATTCTGAAAACCTGTTGAGGGCGGTTCATATAACCGCCCTTATTCCTGTTGAAAATAAGGAAGCAAAGTATCCTTTGAAGACTCTTTATCTTCTTCACGGAATGCAGGGCGGAGACGAAGACTGGCTCGTAAATACAAACGTTAACAGAATGGTGAGAGAACTTGGTCTTGCTGTAATTATGCCGGATGGAGAGAACGCTTTCTACATCGACGGACCGGGATTCCACACCGACTACGGCAAGTTCGTGGGAGAGGAACTTGTGGATATTACAAGAAAAATGTTCAATCTCTCCCATAAAAGAGAAGACACATTTATCGCAGGCCTTTCGATGGGTGGCTTCGGTGCCATCAGAAACGGCCTTTTCTACCATGACACCTTCAGCTACGTTGGAGGTTTCTCATCGGCTTTAAACATTTTCAGACTTCATGAGAAAAACGCAATCTGCCACTATGTGGGCCAGGACAAGATAATCGGAGCCGATTACGAAGCCCAGATTGAGACAGTTAAGAATCCTGAGTATCTTATGAAGGAGCTTATGACGGAACACGAGAAGAATCCTGAGGTTAACATTCCGAAGTTCTATTTAAGCTGCGGAACAAAAGATCCTCTCATGAGATTAAACAAGCCCTTTAGAGATAATCTTATAGCTTTGGGATATGATGTAACCTGGAATGAGGCTGACTACGGTCACGAGTGGCCCTTCTGGGAGCAGGAATTGGGACATTTACTGGAGTGGTTACCTGTAAAGTAGAAATTTGGATTTTACTAAGGAGAGAAATATGTCAGATGTATTGGTTATAGGTATTGCGGGAGGTACAGGAAGCGGCAAGACCACCATCACCAGGAAACTTGTGGAGAAGTTCGGTGATGAAGTTTCCATTATGTATCATGACAATTATTACAAGGCTCACCACAATCTTCCCTATGAGGAGAGAGCCAAGTTAAACTATGACCATCCGGACTCTTTTGATACGGATTTGTTCATAGAGGATATTAAGAAGTTCAAGAACGGGGAGACGGTTTACTGTCCCGTTTATGACTATTCCATACACGACAGATCCGATGATGTGGTAGAGATTAAGCCCACCAGAGTGCTCATAGTTGAGGGTATTCTGATTTTTCAGAATCTGGAGTTGGCAAAGCAGATGGATATCAAGATTTTCGTGGACACAGACGCGGATGTGCGTATCCTTCGAAGAATCGTCAGGGATATCAACGAAAGGGAGAGGACATTGGAGAGCGTTATCGACCAGTACCTCACCACGGTTAAGCCCATGCATGAGCAGTTTGTTGAGCCCAGCAAGCGTTATGCCGACATCATTATTCCCGAGGGCGGACACAACCTGGTGGCTCTTGATATGGTGCTTGAGAGGGTTAAGGCTCATCTTAGCAACAATAAGTAGAAAACAGACAATATCACATAGATTGAAAAGGGTATTTAATTATGGCAAAATTGTATTTCAAGTTCGGAGCAATGGGTTCCTCCAAATCAGCTCAGGCTCTTATTACAAAGTTCAACTATGAGGAGCTTGGCATGACGGTTTGGCTTATTAAGCCAAGCATCGACACCAGAGACGGAGCAGATATCATAAAGAGCCGCATTGGCCTTGAGGCCAAGGCTCAGATTATTACCCCTGAGCAGGATGTGGTGGAAGAGTACCACAAGGCCGGAAAACATGACGTTATCATTGCGGATGAAGCTCAGTTTCTTACTCCTGAGCAGATAGACGGACTTAGAACTTTGGTGGATGATGAGGATTTGCCGGTACTTTGCTTCGGCCTTCGTACAGATTTTCAGACCCACTTTTTCCCGGGAGCCAAGAGACTTATGGAACTTGCCGATTCCATGACTGAGATCAAGACGGTTTGTTCCTGCGGAAGAAAAGCTACGGTTAACGCCAGAATTGACGGAAACGGCAACATAGTAACCGAGGGAAGCCAGGTACTTCTCGGCGGCAACGACAGCTACATTGCCATGTGCCATAAATGCTGGAAGGACAAGATAAGAAGACAACAGCAGGGTAAATAGAATGCTTCGAGAAGTAGATATTAAAGATATCTCCGACGGAAGATTATACAGCTCCGGCGACATGGTAAAGGCAGACTGTAAGGACTGCGTAGGTTGTTCTAATTGTTGCAGGGGCATGGGAGACAGCATTGTCATGGACCCTTACGACGTGTGGCGAATGACAACCGGCCTTAAGACTTCTTTCGCGGAGCTTATGACTACAGGTAAAATAGAACTTGGTGTGGTGGATGGAATCCTTCTGCCACACCTTTGTATGTCTAAAGAGACGGATTCCTGCGTGTTCCTATCTGAGGCAGGAAGGTGTACGATTCATCAGTACAGAACAGGATTCTGCAGGCTCTTTCCTCTGGGAAGAATATATGACGATAACGGGGATTATAAGTATTTCCTCCAGATTCATGAGTGTCCCAAAACAGACAGGGCCAAAATAAAGATTGAAAAATGGATGGATACCCCTTATTTTAAGAAGTATGAAGGCTTCATCAAAAAATGGCACGAGATTACCAGAAACCTCGCCGACAGTCTTGATGAATCGGGGGATTACGAGTTAAGGAAAGCCTTAACCATGGAACTTGTAAAGATATTTTTCATTAAACCCTACATAACAGACGACTTCTATAAGGAGTTTGAGGAGAGAATCAATTTATGGATTCAAAGATGACAACAGGCAGACCGATGCCTATACTTTTGAAATTCGTTTTGCCCATTTTTGCGGGCTTTGTATTCCAGCAGTTTTATAACATGGTGGATACGGTTATAGTTGGCCGCTTTGTAGGCCCCGGGGCCCTGGCGGCGGTAGGTTCCACAGGAACCATCATGTTCCTTATTATGGGAATTGCCAATGGAATGACCACAGGTTATACGGTGTTAATAAGCCAGAAATACGGCGCAGGAGATAAGGAAGGCACCAGGAAATCCTTTGTAAACGCCATCCTTCTCGGTATTATCAGTACCGCCATTGTAACTGTGGTGGCGGTGACCCTGATGCATCCAATACTCAGGATAATGAATACTCCTGCGGATATATATAACGATGCTTACGACTATATTTTCACCATCTGCGCGGGAAGTATTGTTCTTATCGGATACAACCTTTTTGCGGCTTCACTAAGAGCTATAGGAAACAGCAGAACCCCTCTGTATTTCCTGATTTTTGCGGCCCTTTTAAACATAGTTCTTGACCTGGTCCTTATAGTAGGATTCGGCATGGGAACCTTCGGAGCCGCCCTTGCTACAGATATATCCCAGGGTGTTTCCGCAATTCTTTGCATTATTTATATTGTAAAAAAAGTCGATGTTCTACGCCCCAAGAAAGGGGACTGGAAGCTGGATTCCAAGTACACGGCGTTGCAGCTTAACATCGGAATTCCCATGGCGTTACAGTTTGGTATTACCGCTTCCGGAACCATGGTTATGCAGTCATCCATCAATGTATACGGCTCAGTAGCGGTAGGCGGTTTTACCGCAGCGGGAAAGGTTGTAAACATTATGACCTCAGGAATGCCTTCCATCGGACAGACAATGGCGGCATACGTTGGCCAGAACTATGGCGCAGGTGACCTTGACAGAGTTCACAAGGGTACAAGAGATGCAATGATAATAATGAGTATTTACTCCATTGTCACTGCAGTGCTTAGCGTGGTGCTTCTTCCTCACATTATCGGGCTGTTCTTTGACAGCGGTGTGGATTTGAATGTTTACCTGCCATTCGCCAAGACCTATCTGTACCAGTGTGTAATTTTCTATATACCCTTGGCTATGATTTTCATTTACAGAAACTCCATGCAGGCCTGCGGGTTTGGCAAAACCGCGCTGGCTCTCGGATTCATGGAACTGGCTGCAAGACTTGTTACCGCAGCAATCTCTTTTAAGGTTGGAAGCTATGCCGTAGCTGTGGCAGGTGACGCCGTTGCCTGGTTATCAACCGGCATATTCTCATGGGTTTTATACCTTTTCGTTCTAAAGACTCTCAGGAAACAAATGAATGCCCTAAGACAGGCTTAAGAGTACTGTATGAATTACCCCTTCGGTTATCCGGAGGGGCTTTTTTTAACCTTACAATTCTGTAAGGAAAGTGTAAGGCAAATGAATTGTTGTATGGGGTAAAGGCTGATAGGATGATATCATGCAAAACAAACAAAAAACAATTAATCATACAAACGGGAGACAGATAATGAGCAAAAAGATATTAGAGGTAATCAATGCAGAGAAATACTACGGTGAGAAAGGGAATGTTACAAAGGCCCTTGATGATATCAGCTTCTCCGTTAACGAAGGAGAGTTCCTTGGAATCATGGGCGCCAGCGGCAGCGGTAAGACAACCCTTTTAAACTGTATTTCAACCATCGATAAGCTGTCCGCCGGAAAGGTTCTTATTAACGGCGAGAACATTAACGGATTAAAGGGCGGAAAGCTGGATGCCTTCAGAAGAGATGAGCTTGGTTTTATCTTCCAGGATTTCAACCTTCTTGATAACATGACGGCTTATGAAAATATTGCCCTGGCTCTTTCAATTCAGAAAGTTAATCATAAGGAAATTGAAGAAAGAGTTGAAAAGATTGCCAAGACTCTTGAGATAACTGAGGTTTTGGAGAAGTTCCCCTACCAGATGTCAGGCGGTCAGAAGCAGAGGGTGGCAGCAGCCAGAGCAGTGGTAACCAATCCCGGTCTTGTGCTTGCGGATGAGCCCACAGGTGCTCTTGACTCCAAGTCATCCAAGGCTTTGATGGAAAGCCTTGTGAAGCTTAATTCTGAGCTTAATTCCACAATTCTTATGGTTACTCACGATGCCTTTTCAGCAAGCTATGCTTCAAGGATCATCTTCATCAAAGACGGCAAGCTTTTCACGGAATTAAACAAGGATCCCGAGAAGCCCAGAAAAGCATTTTTTGAAAAAATCGTAGAAACCTCAGCAGTACTCGGAGGGGATGCAAATGAACTCATTTAAGATAGCTTTAAAGAATATAAAGAAAAGCAGAAAAGACTATTCGGTTTATTTCCTTACACTTATTCTCGGAGTTGCCATCTTTTATATGTTTAACTCCCTTGACGGTCAGGGGGCAATGAACAGTATTTCAAGATCCACCAACTCAGCCATTCAGGCACTTGTGAGCATTATTGAGGCAGTTTCTGTGATAGTGGCGGTGATTCTGGGACTTCTTATTGTCTATGCCAACAACTTCTTAATTAAGAGAAGAAAAAAGGAGTTTGGCCTTTACATGCTGCTTGGCATGGGTAAAAGAAAGGTATCAAAGATTCTTGTGGCTGAAACCGGCATGGTTGGCCTTATGTCTTTGGTAGTGGGTATTGGACTTGGAATTTTCGGTTCCCAGTTTTTCTCAATAATTGTTGCAAAGATGTTTGACCTTGATCTTTCGGATTACCGTTTTGTTTTCTCACATACAGCACTTATCAAAACGGTTATAAACTATGTGGTAATCTTTGCGGCTGTACTTGTTTTCAATACAATTACGGTTTCAAAATATAAACTTTTGGACCTTTTGAATGCCGAGAAGAGACAGGAGAAGAATTTGTTAAGGAACAGCACTGTATCGGTAATTGTATTTGTGGCTGCAGTGGCTTTCCTAACATATGCAAACATCAGAGTCTGCTTCTTTGGAGAGGATTTAACCAGAAACGCTATGTTTACCTGCATAATCGGTGGAATGGTTTCCATTTTCGCTCTGTTTTGGTCGGCGTCAGGCTTTATCTTTGATGTATTAAGGAGATTTAAGGGTTTTTACTCAAAGAATATAAATTCATTTATCACAAGACAGTTTGTTGGAAATGTTAATTCATCTTCCGTTTCCATGGCCCTTATCTGTCTGATGCTTTTTGCATCACTGGTGATTTTCTCCTCGGGATTTTCCCTCAGGAGCTTTATAAATGCCAAAATCGGAAACGGCGGAACTCCTGTGGATGTGACTTTAAGATATGAGGGTGACAGCGCAGTAGGCGTGCTTAATGATAACGGCGTGGACCCCTACGATATATTCGATGAATATGTGGAACTGCCTTTGATTAAATGTCCCGCTTCCATTACCCTTGGCTCTCTTCTTGGAGATTATCTTGCTGAAGGAAAAGAAAACTTCATAATGGCGGATTGGGACTATCCTCAAAGCGTAATGAGCCTTAGTAACTACAATGAGATTCAGAGGCTTTTTGGAAGGAAAGAGGTTAAGCTTGAGGAGAATGAGTACCTGGTTATCTGTGATTTTCAGATGTATGCTCAGTACGCAGATAAGGCCCTTAAGGCAGGAACCACAGTTACTATAGGAGATACCACTTTGTATCCCGCCAAAGATAAGTGCAGCGACGAGTTCCTTTTGATGAGTGGCCTTGGTGCCAACGGAACCTACGTAATCCTGCCTGATTCAGTGATTGAGAACAATCCTGATTGCTTCGAAGACTTTGCAACCTTCATGGCAGGCAACTACGTCACTAAGGATAAGGAAGAAAGCTACGCTTATGATGACGCTTTAAAGATTGGCCTTGGAATTGATATAGAAAACGAGGAGGCCTCCCTTGATAAGATGGTTATCACCAAAAACGACGTGAGAGATTCCGGAATCGGAAACACGGTTCTTGTAGTGTTCATAGTTTTGTATATCGGAACCATATTTGTTATTTCATCAGCTGCTATTATTGCCCTTAAGATTCTTTCAGACAGCATCGATTCTACAGGTAAGTTTAAGATTCTCGGAAGAATGGGCGTAACGGACAAAATGAGAAAGAATGCACTTTTCACCCAGATTCTTTTAAACTTTGCCCTTCCCTTTGTGGTTGCCTTTATTGAGACAGTTTTCGGACTTGGATTTGTAAGAGATATGCTTAAAGCCTTTGGATTTATCAATATGGGATCGGGCATTACCTTTGCACTGGTGGTTATGGTAATAATTTATGGCGGATATTTTGTTACAACTTATATTAATAGCAAGCGCATTGTTGATTTGCGTTAAATTGGCTATAGAGGAGTAGAAGAAATGAGAAAAAGTAAGTTTTTGAAGGGCCTTTCGAGCATTCTGATTGCGGCTTCCCTGCTTACAGGATGTGGTCTTGGAGGCTCGAAGGACATTAAAGCAGTGGAGGACTTTGGTAATTCGGTAACAGGTCTTGAGAGCCTTCAGATTCCTGAGGGAGTAAGAATCGTGGCACTTGGGGAAGCCACCCACGGAAACCGCGAATTTCAGCAATCAAAGAGGGAAGTATTTCAGATATTAAACGAGAAGCAGGGAATCAAGGCTCTCATTATCGAGGGTGATTTCGGCGGATGCTCACTGGTTAACGACTATGTTCAGGGTGGTGAGGGAGATACCCATGAACTTACAACACACTTAGGCTACAGACTTTACAGAACTGCCGACATGGAAGATTTAATCAAGTACATGAGACAGTACAATGACAGCGCAGCAGATTCTGAGAAAATCAGATTTTACGGAATGGATATTCAGAAGGGCTTTGACAATAAAGCTGTGCTTGAAGGATTCTACGATGCAGTGGATGCTGAGAAAAAAGCTGATTTTACAAAGAATTTTGAAGCTACCATCGGAACGGAGGATTACGTGGTTCCTGCCGATAAGGTGGAGGAAATCAATAAATTCCTTGACGACGTTGATGCTGACCTTACCGAAAATAAGGATGCATATGTTGGAAAAACAGACTCCGATTCCTACTTTAGAGCAACCCTTGCGGTAACTGCATTAAAGCATTACGTGGAGCTTAATACCGGCGCCGACTACAACCGTTTCAGAGACGACTGCATGAGAGAAATTGTGAAAAAGGTTCTGGAGTTCGAGGAGAATGAGCACGGGAGCGAGCTGATGCTTGCCTGCCACAACGGCCACATGACAAAGAACCAGAGCTCAAATTACACCTTCCTTGGAAAGGATCTCTACGACGAACTTGGAAGCGCATACTATGCAATCGGAACAGATTTCTATATCACCAACTGTAACCTTCCCGGAAGCGACGGACGAATTGTGAAGGAATTCTGCTCTGACGATCCTTTGGCTTTCAGTATGAAGGATATGGACATGAAGTGCGGTCTTATTCAGTTTGAGAATGTTGTCCCCGGAACGGACCTGTCTTCAACGATTTCCGATAAGATTCCCACCGGAAGCCTTGGAGAGGGGTATTCAACCGGCATGGAGTATATGAAGAACAGCTATCAGCTGAAATTCCCGCCCAAGGAAATGTATGACGCCATGATTCTTTATTATGAGGTGACCCCCACAGAAATTTGGACAGATTGATACACCTTTAAGGGAATATCTGATATTATTATCCTTAGAATATAGGAGACGGAAATGAGAACAATCGGTATTCTTGAGGATGACAGCAAATTAGGAAGCGAGCTTAAGCTTTTTCTTGAAACAAACGGATACGTGGGGAGATTTATCTCTCCCTCTGAGTATTCGAACATGGATGAGGAAGGGCTTATCTCGCTTCTTTTAGGTGAAAATCTTAATTTGCTCCTCCTTGACGTGGGACTTCCGGGATTCAACGGCCTTCATATCTGTAAGGCCTTCAGAGCCAAATCCCAGGTTCCCATAATTATGATAACCAGCGATAACTCCGAGCTGACGGAGCTATTAAGCATTACAAACGGGGCGGATGATTTTATTCCAAAGCCCTTTAATACCCAGATTCTTCTTGCAAGAATCGGAAGAATCTTAGACAGAGTATACAACGAAACCAAATCAACGGACGAGGTTCTTATAAAGACCGAATCGGGGGCGGAGTTTAGTGTGGAATTTCTTAGGGGCAGGCTTCTTGGACCCGAAGGCGAAATTGATCTGTCCAAAAATGAGATTCAGATATTAAAGGTCCTTACAAGGCGTAAGGGAGAGGTGGTTTCCAGAAACGAAATCATAGAAGCACTCTGGGACAACCAGGCCTTTGTGGACGACAATACATTGACGGTTAATATGACAAGAATCAAATCCAAGCTTGAGAAGATTGGGATAAAGGATGCCATTGAGACCAGGCGCGGAATGGGGTACATGCTTTCATGAAATTCGGCAGATACATTCTTGACCATAAAGTATGGCTGGGGATAGGAGCGTTTCTTATCCTAACCATCAACATTTTCCTGATGATCTTAAAGTCCTCCGGGTATCTGATGCTTTATGTGACGGCGGCAGTGGGCCTTGGCGTCATTCTTGGCATGTACCTGGATTATGCAAGGATCAGGCGATTCCTTATGGAGATCAGACAGAATGCTGATGAAATCGATGAGAAATATCTGGTGGCCGACCTCCTTGCAAAGCCTGAAATAAGCGAGGAGGAAATAATCTGCGATATCCTTAAGACCATGGAACTTTCCATGGCCGGCAGGGTTTCGGATTACCGGAGACGAAGCGAGGAGTACAAGGAGTATGTGGAGACCTGGGTACATGAGGTAAAAATCCCAATCTCCACTGCCAGAATGATAATAGAAAATCACAGGTCGGATTCTGTGGAAGAAAGCGGAATCGTGGACGAGGTGGAAAGAATCTCCACATATGTTGAGCAGGCTCTGTTTTACGCCAGAAGTGAAGCCGTTGAGAAGGATTACTATGTGAAATCCCTGAATTTATCCGAGGTGGTTGGAAGTGCTTTGACAGCCAGGAAAAAATCCCTTATCTCCATGAAAGCCTCCATTGACATGACGGGCCTTGAAGATGCCACAGAGGTACTAAGCGATGGCAAGTGGCTTACTTTTATCCTGGGGCAGATTATAGATAATTCCATTAAGTATGCGAAGGCTGATGAGAAACTGAGCCTTACCTTCTTTGTTCGTGAGGATGAGGGAAGGAGAAGCCTTGTAATCAAGGATAACGGAATAGGCATGAAGGAAGAGGAGATTGACAGGGCTTTCGAGAAGGGCTTCACCGGAACCAACGGAAGGATTGGAAAGGCCTCCACGGGAATTGGGCTTTATCTTTGTAAGAAGCTTTGCCTTAGACTTGGGCATGATATTAATCTTGAATCAAAGCTCGGAGAAGGGACGTCCGTAATAATCACTTTCTAAAGTATTTATCGTAATTCAATACAATATTTATCGTAATTCAATAAAAAGTTATTGACATTTAGATTTAAGGGTGGTATTGTTTCAGTGTAAACAGTATCACCCTTAAAGCGCGTAAGGAGATAAAGACAATTATGGAACATTCCAAAATAGGCTTATTGTTGAAAACCGTTGTTGTAGGATGTGTGGTTTTGGCTGTGGCAGCATATTCAATCACCGCCTATCCTTTCTTCAACAGAGATATTCTGATTTTTTACCCCACAATACATCAGTATTATCCTTACTGGTTCTGCTTATTTGCACCATCCTTAATCATAATTCTGATTGCCTTAAGAAGTGCCTGGGTAATAGTCAGTAACATCGGAAACGACAATTCATTTTGCCCGGAGAACTACAAGAGATTTGACAGGATTAAGACCCTGGCTTTGATTTACGCCGGATATATTTTCATAGTGGAGGTTGCGTGTTTCCTTGTCTTTGCACATAAGCCTTTCCTCTTCATATCCAGCATGGTTCTCACTTTGGTTGCAGTAGGCATTGCAGTGGTTTGTAAGGTCCTGGCAATACTTCTTAAGAAGGCCACAGACCTGCAGGACGAGCAGAGCCTTACCATTTAGAAAGGAGAGAGACGTATGGATGAAGATGTAAACGGCAGAATCATTTTTAACATCGACGTCATGCTTGCCAAGCGCAAGATGTCCCTTACGGAACTTTCCGAGAAAATGGGTATAACCATGGCGAACATGTCAATACTTAAGACCGGCAAGGCAAAGGCAATAAAGGTTTCCACGCTTGCGAAACTCTGCGATATCTTAGACTGCCAGCCCGCCGATATTTTGGAATTCGAGAGAGACAAATAAACTCTACAGATTAGAGGAGGAGTAATGATGGATCAGAAATTTGAGACAGGCTACACTAAGACGTTAAAGGCGAAGTTTATGTTTTTCGCACCCTTAACACTGGCATATGCAATATTCTATACCTTTTGCATGTACAAGAATGCGGGAGGAATAACCTTCCCTTTTTTCATCGCCGGGACCGTCGCATATTTGTACTTATGTGTTACAAAACTTGGTGCTACATTCAAAAAAAGCAATTATTTTTTGCTGGCTTGCGCGGTTCTTATCAGTATAGCAACACCGCTTACAGGTAATAGAGATTTCTGGTTTTACAATAAGGCAGCGATTTTCATTTTGATTGTAAGCGTCGCCGTGGGCCAGTTCTATGAAACTGCCGGCTGGGGCTTCGGCAAACATTTTGTTTCCCTGGTGGCTCAGACCTTCGGAAGCTTTTCATGTATTTTAAGACCCTTTACGGATGCTCATGGATACAACAAGGAAAAGCCTAAGAGCGGAAGCAAGACCTTCCTTTATGTAACACTTGGCGTTCTTATTGCCATACCTTTATGCGTGGTTATTATAGCGCTGCTTTCAGCGGCAGATGCAGTTTTCAGAGAGTCTGTGAAGGTAATAACTGATCTTATCAACGTGGAAGATGCCACAGCAATTGCCTTCAGAATCCTTTGGGGATTTGTTGGAACATACATGTTCCTGGCCTTTATCTGCAAGAAGACACTTAAGGAAGAAGTGGGAAACAGCAAGGTTTTCGAGCCTGTTATTGCCATCACTGTAACAAGCCTTCTTTCTTTGATTTACCTTCTTTTCTCAGGAATTCAGATTGCGTATCTTTTCCTGGGCAACCTGAAACTCCCTGATGGTTATACCTATGCCGAGTATGCAAGAGAGGGTGTGTTCCAGCTCTTTGCAGTAAGCGTATTAAACCTTATTATCGTTCTTATCTGTATCTCCATTTTCAGAGAGAATAAGGCATTAAATGTTATCCTTACTATCTTCTCAGTTTGCACATATGTGATGATTGCATCCGCTGCAATGAGAATGTACATGTACGTGAGCGCATATTATCTTTCCGTTGACAGAATCCTTGTTATCTGGGCTCTGGCAACCATAGCAATACTTTTTGTGGGAGTATTTATAAACATATATAAGAAGGACTTCAAGCTTTTCGAGTTCTTCAGAATTACAGTTACTGTTTGCTACATTATCCTGGCTTTCGCAAGACCTGATTACATCTGTGCAAAGGTTAACCTTGCAAGGCCTGATTACAAGGACTTCTCATACATTGTGGAGTTAAGCTCCGATGCGGCTGAGCCTGTATATGAGCACTTAGTGAACAACAACTTTGAGTTCCCTAAGATTGACAATATGGAGTCCTTGCAGAAGATTCTGGATGCCAAGCATACATTCTGGTACGACCACGATATCACCGAGGAAGAGTTCGGTTACGCATACATTTCCAGAATGTATTCGGATAATGAGGGCGGATTGACCATCAGGACCTATAATTTCTCTAGGGATAAGGTTTCCAAACTGTTTGGACTGTAGTAGATTTTGGGGATGTGCAATTTGGGGACAGGCCCAAATTGCACCGTGCAGATCGGGGCCTGTCCCCAAATTGCACCAAAAAAGGCCGATGCGAACATCGGCCTTTTCCATATCTTTCTTTATTTGCCGGATATAACGATTCCGTCCACACAGTAGTAGGGAAGAATCATTTGACCGGAATTGATTGTCTCCTTGGAGATGGAAACCAGGTGGTTGAACATCTCACCCAGGTTACCGTTAATCATTGTCTCTGTAACGGCGTCCTTAATCTCGCCGTTCTCCACAAGGAAGCTGTTCTTGGCAACGCCTGAGAACTCGCCGTTTGCAGAAGGCATTCCGCCAGAGAAGCCACCTACGATGAGGCCCTTCTTCATGGACTTAATCATGTCGGCATAGGGTGTATCACCGTTAGCCACAATGAAGTTGCTGCCGGGCATCTTTGCAGGTTTACGGCCGGTCTTGTTGGCCGCATACAGACTCAAAAGGAAGTTTTTAAGAACACCCTTCTCAATAACAGGAGTGGTTTCAGCCTTGAATCCGTCAGCGGTATACATTCCGTCAGCGATGATTTCTTTTGAAAAAGGATCGTTAACGATGGTGATTCTTTCATCTGCAACCTTCTCATTAAGCTTATCAAGCCAACGGCTTGTGCCCTCAAGAATAACGTTGTCGGAAAGATAGTTCATAATGATGAAGGATATGAACTGCACCAGAGCATCAGGTGTCAAAATCACCTGTCCCTCAAACTTTCCTTCAAAGCTTGTCTCATTCAATGCTGCCACTGACTCATCAAGTTTAACGCGGAGCGAATCGTACTCGATAAAAGGTTTATCAAGCTCGGTAACGATTATCTCTGCTCCGTTAAAGCTTGTGGTTTTATCTCCGTCGTTTCCTGCAAACTCAAGCAATACCGCATATTTTCCTGTATTGGTTTCGAATACGGTACCGTTTGTATTCTTGTAAAGCTGATGGGATGAGGAATATTGAGCAATGGCCATCATAAGCTTGATTTTGGGATATTTCTCCTTAAGGTCCTTCTGAAGTTCCATAAGTCTTTCAAAGAACTTCTCCTTATCAGGCTTAAGACATCCGATGTTAAAAACTTCATTTTTCTCAAAAGGAGCAATGTCCTTGCAGGCATCCGGTTCTGCGGAATTGGCTGCCTCCACGGAAGCTTCCACAGTGGCTTCAAGGCCCTCATCTGTGAAATCATTACCTGTGGCAATGCCCTGCTTTTCTCCCACAAAGCTGACAACTGCAAGGCTGTTGTCAAAGAGCGTACGAAGGAGGTTAAAGGCTCCATCCTCCATGTTAAACTCCTGAGTTTCTCTTTCTGATATGGAATACGCGTTTTTCGTAATCCCTTTGCTCTCCAGGAGAGAGTCGATTTTTACCGATAATTCTTTAAGATCTTTCATATTCTCCCCCTTATCTTCCGCCAATCATAAGTTTACATCTTAAGGCAGGACCGCCCATGCTTACGGGGATCATCTGCTTCTTGCCGCAAAAGCCCGATGAAGACCAGACTATCTTGTCGGATACCATATCAACGGTCTTAAGCATTTCGAAAGCCACGCCTGAAACGGTGGTATCAAGTAGAGCTTTGCCGATTTTACCATTTTTAATCTCATAACCCAAGGTTACGCCAAACATGAACTCACCTGTAAGGTCAGCCTGTCCGTTTCCGCTGTCAATAAGGTAGTATCCGTCATCCACAGAGGCAATCATGTCCTCAATCTTATCCTTGCCGGGTGAAATGGCAGTGTTTCTCATTCTGATAAGAGGTTCGTCTGAGAAGAGCCAGCCTCTGGCATTACCTGCGGGATCAACACCGTATCTCTCCGCCGAAGCTCTGTCATTCATGTAGCCTGTGAGGATTCCGTCCTTGATGAGCACCGCATCTGTGGCGGTAACACCTTCATCATCAAGATAAATGGGAAGAGGAACCCTTTCTCCGAAAGCTGTGTGGGCATAGTCCACCATGGTAACAAGGTCTGAGGCAACCCTCTTGTTCAAATTGGGGCCTGCCACGGAGCCGCCCATTACCAGGTCTGCCTCAACTGTGTGTCCAACGGCCTCATGGGAAAGCATTCCGGCCATCATTCCGTCGAGAATAACCGTCTTCATGCCTGCCTCAGCGTAAACGCCTTCCTTCTTGTCCATAACTCTCTTGTAGAGTTCCATAATTCCGGGATGGCATACGCTTAAGTCAGCAAACTGATCCTCAAAGCTTCCGCCGCCGCCAAAGGACTTGAAAAGTTCAACGGGAGCGCCATCCTTGGTGGTAGCAGTAAGGAAAACATAGATGTAAACCCTGGGGTTAACCACATGGCCGCTTGCGCAATCTGAGGAATAGATGATTTTATCCTGAGAATCCTCTGAATAGATAACCTTTCTGCTGGTGATTCCGGTACAGTTCTTAACTATGAAGTCATCAATTTCCTTGCAGGCATCAATAAGCCGCTTCTGCTTGGTGTCCACAATGTCGCGGTGAGGTGTGATTATGGTGCCCGGCATAGCTTTAGGCGCCTTTAAGCCCCTTGGAGCGTGTGTTGCCAAAAACTGAGCGTTCTCACTTGCTGCCTTAAGTACTGCTTCAGCAGCTGCCTCAGAATACTCAGCCATGGATGAGAATCCCTGAACACCCTCCTTGGTTACTCTGGCATTCACGCCTCTTGTTTCACTTCTTACATTTGCAGACAGTTCACCATTAATTAGCACAACCTTTCGGTTTCTGTTTTCCTGACCGCGAAGCACAGTCTGGAAACCATCTGCAAACAAGCTTGTTTTCTTAGATAAAATGTCTTGTAGCATTTTCCCCTCCTTAAATTTTTTTCATACCGTTCCATTCTAACATGCCACAAAAAAAGGGTCAAAATCCACACGGATTTTGACCCGAAACACACGGATGTGCAGTTTGGGGACAGGCCCCAATCTGCACCGTGCAATTTGGGCCTGTCCCCAAATTGCACATTTTGTATTTCGGTAGAGGGAATTTGCACCTTGGTAGCAAAGGCCTTGAAGCCTCCAAAACCCTGTGGTAACGTGCTTACAAGACATGAAAAACACGAAAAACATAGGAAGAAAGAGGTAAACAAAATGGAAAGAAAGAAAATCACAAAACCCTTCATGATGGTATTTGCCATATACGTTCTGTATTACATTTTGCATGTGACGGAGGTTTTCGTGATCCGCACGGATCAGACCTGGGTGGGAGAGGCCATCATTCATAAGCTCCTTGGAATAGTCATCATGGCCTTGATTGCCATAATGCTCGGATACTCAAGGGAAGAAATCGGATTCCTTAAGGGTAAGAACATCTTAAATGTATTTAAGGGCCTGACCTTCGGATTTGGCGTTTTCGTCATCGCCTATGCCACAGAAGTAATTATGGCAAAATCAACGGGTTCCTACGAATCCATGAAGCTTTACGTAAGCGCCTACGCCATTGATAAAAACGTGGGGAACAGAACAGAACTTATCTTTTTTATAATCTGTATCATCGGAAACATCGTGAATGTGCTGATGGAAGAGGGAAACTTCAGGGGATTGTTCCTTAGGATTCTCGGAGAAAAATACGTTTTTACCAAAGCAGCTATTATATCATCGGTACTTTTTGGATTCTGGCACATTGTAAGCCCCATCAGAAACTATGTTGACGGGGAGCAGAGCCTTGCGGGAACCATTTTTAATGCGGCATTTCTACTTGTCGCAAGCGCACTGGTTGGTTTAAAATTTACTATGTTGACAAGGATGACCGGCAGCGTCTACATGAGCATGGGCGATCACTTTTTCAACAATACAATAGTGAATCTTTTACATGTGGTAACAAAGACCGGTGCCGACGAGATGATGACAGTCAGAGTTTCGATTGCGCAGAGTTTATCCTTCGTCATTGTGCTGGTTTGCTACCTCATATGGCGGAGAAAAAATGCGCTTAATAATGAGAGAGAGGCAGGATTTATCGAATCCTGAGGTTACAATTGAGTACCGGGAGTTGACGGAGAATGTGAAGCGGGTGTCGGATTTCGTCCGCTCGGTGGATCAGAGCATTACCTGCAGAAAAAACGACGAAGAGTTCTCCATTCCCGTTAATGATATTTTTTACGTGGAAAGTGTAGATAAGAAAGCTTTTGTGTACTGCGAGTCGGAGGTCTATCAGTCCGGCTTAAGGCTTATCGAACTGGAGGAGGTGCTTTCCCACGCAGGCTTCGTAAGAGTCAGCAAATCAGCGATTCTAAACGTGGAAAAGCTTCGCGGAGTCAAAAACCTTGCTAACTCCAAACTTGAAGCATTGCTTGTAAACGACGAGAGAATCTGCGTAAGCAGGAAGTATCTTAAGGACATCAGGGAAGTGCTTTTAAGGAGGAACGGATGATGAAAAAAGCGATTCTTAACATATTTGCCATGACAGGGATTACTCTGGTGGTGCTGTCTTTGGTGGCCCTTTGCTATGATGCAAGCTTTTTGTGCCTTGAGACGGTGTTTCAGGCTTTGGGAGTAAATGTTTTAATATACGCGGGCGTTTCGCTTATTGATCTTTTGGAACTTCGCCTGTATCTTGTAGAGACAGGATTGAAACTTGTTTATTCTATAGTCCTTGTGCTGGTTTTTGGAAAGATTTTTGGCTGGTATGCCAACCTTTCCGTTCCGGTTCTTGGCGGCATGGCACTGGTGATTCTTCTGCTTTGCGGGTATCTGGACATGCTTAGCCTTAAGAGCGAGCTAAAGGAAATCAACGACCTTATTGGGGAGAAATGATGTGCAGTTTGGGGACAGGCCCCGATTGCACATGAAACGTGCAATCGGGGCCTGTCCCCAAACTGCACATCCGCCCACAAACTATCACATTTGGTGTATAATGGAGGAAGCAAATTCATTGGGAGGTCGTTATGATAGAGACATTGAACTCGCCGGCATTGTTTGTGATATGCGGCGGGATAATTGGCTTTGTGGCCATTGTTTGCCTGATATTTTTAATCAGGGCCTATAAGGCGGGAATTGCTGCGGGCATGGATAAGGCCATGCTTAAGAGGACCATCACTTCAAGCGTTACCTTTACGATTCTGCCAAGTGTAGGCATTTTACTCGGTGTAATTGCACTGTCGGGAAGCCTTGGAACTCCATGGCCATGGCTTAGACTGTCCGTTATCGGTGCACTTCATTATGAAACTCAGGTTGCACAGGCCGCGGCTGAGCAGGTGGGAGTGGGTTCCCTTAGTGCGGCCAATATGACCCCGGTGGGCTTTGCAACAATAGCCCTTCTTATGAGTATCTGTATTCCCTGGGGCATGATTCTTTCATTCTTTTTCAACAAATCATATCTTAAGAAACTCCAAGGCAAGAACAAAGAGGAAGAGAATAAAGAGAAGAAACCGAACTTCGGCGATTCAGCCATGATAGCCATGTTTATGGGCCTTGTCAGCGCATACATCGGAAGTTACATAGGTGGCTTCATTTCCGGAGAGGGCGCTTTTACCTTCAAGGGTGATCTGACTCCTTTGATTGTTTCTGTGGTTTCTGCCATAGTTATGGCGATTTTTACATATTTTGCAGAGAAAAAACACATGGTCTGGCTTGAAAGCTTCTCCATTGCAGGCAGTATGCTTGTGGGGATGCTGGCCGCCATATTTATATAGGAGGTGAGTGTCATGAACAATGAATATCTTGAAAAATATAACAAAGGCACTCACATAATCGGCCGAATTGTCAGTGCTGTGGCACTTTTTATGCTGGTTGGAGCACCCTTCCTTATCGGCAAAATCATCGGCGGCATGCCGAATCTTTCCGCAGTTGCCAAGGGATTTATCTCAGTTGGCCTCATCTGGACCATCTCAAGCGTGGTGGAATTTCTGGTTTACACCCCAATGTTAGGCGCGGGTGGAGGATATTTGGCTTTTATCACAGGTAACCTTATAAACATGAAGATTCCCTGCGCCATGAACGCCAAGGAAATGGCAGGCACCAAATCAGGCACCACGGAAAACGAGATCATCTCAACTCTTTCCATTGCGGCATCGAGCCTTACAACCATTGTGGTTCTGGCTTTGGGAGTGCTTCTTCTGACTCCTCTGCAGCCGGTGCTTCAAAGTGAGACTCTGCAGCCGGCCTTTGCCAACGTGGTTCCTGCACTGTTTGGCGCAATGGCATATCAGTATTTCAGGAAAAATTTAAAGCTCGCCGTTGTACCTCTGGTTATCATGAGTATCCTCTTTATACTGGTTCCGACCCTTATCAGTCAGACCAGCATCATGATACTTCCAAGCGGCGCAATTACCATAGTTCTGGCTTATTTAATCTTTAAAAAGAAAGGTTCCATAGAGGGGTAACCAAATGAAAATATTAATAGGCATCCTGATTTGCCTTGGGGCCATAATCGGGGTGATTCTGGTTCTTTTACTGGTGGCACTTATCAAAACCCTGCTGACTCCGGGCAAGAAATCCGAGTATGCGGCACCAAAGGCAGATGAGAGAGCACTGGATTATGCCCATAAACTCTCTGAGATGGTTAAGTATGACACCACATCCCACGACGGAGTTCATGATGTGGAGAAATTTGAAGGTTTTCACAAAGTTCTGGAGAACCTCTTCCCACTTGTGCACAGTAACCTTGAAAAGACAGATATTGACGGCAATCTCTTATTCCACTGGAAGGGAGTAAGCAGTGAAAAACCGCTGGTTCTCATGAGCCATCAGGACGTTGTCCCTGCAGAGGGTGAGTGGATTCACGAAGCTTTTTCCGGAGATATAGCTGACGGAAAGGTCTGGGGAAGAGGAGCAAGCGATACCAAGTGCTCTGTATTCGGATTCTTTCAGGCTGTGGAGGAGCTTCTTAAGGAAGGTTACACTCCACCCATGGACGTTTACCTTTCATCCTCGTGCACCGAAGAGTGGGCGGGAGACGGCTGTCCCAAGCTTGTTGAGGAAATGAAGAGACGAGGCGTGAAGCCTTACCTTGTTTGCGATGAAGGCGGCGGAATCATTACGGAGCCCGTAGGTGGAATTCCGGGAAACTTCGCCATGGTGGGTGTTTTTGAAAAGGGAAAGGCAGACATAAAGCTTACAGCCAAATCAAACGGCGGACATGCTTCCGCTCCCAAAGCAAATTCCCCTATCGCAAGACTTGCTGCTTTTGTAAACGAGTTTGAGACAAAGAAGCCCTTTAAGAGAAAACTTCCAAAGGAAGTACAGGCAATGTTTGAGAAGCTGGCACCTTATGCAAGCTTCCCCTTAAAGTTTGTCTTTACAAATATATGGCTTTTTAAGCCCATTCTTTTAAAGGTCCTGCCTTCAATTTCTGCTCAGGCAGGGGCAATGATTCAGACAACCATGGCTTTTACCATGCAAAAAGGCTCCGATGCATATAACGTACTTCCTCAGGAAGCCACCCTTGGAGCCAACATGAGATTTATACCCCACCAGGGTATGGACGAAAGTCTGAATATTGTACATAATATAGCTAAGAAGCATGACTTAAAACTTGATATAATATATGCAAGCGACTACTCCGAATCCGCCGACATCAACGGTGAAGGATTCAAACTCCTTGAGCGGATTATAGGAGAAACCTTTAAGGGCCTGCCGGTGAGCCCTTACATTATGACCGGTGCTACAGATGCCAAGTGTTATCAGGAAATCTGTGACTGTGTTTTACGATTTGCACCGGTTATATACGGACCCGAGCAAATGGCGGGAATGCACGGGCTAAATGAGAATATAGAATACAATTGTTTGACGGGGTGTGTAGATTTTTATAAGAACTTAATAAGGGCCATGTAATTTCACATACGGAGGAACAGGCATGGGCGAAGAATTAAAAGCAACGGCTATAGGCGGCGTAATTCCCACAGGATTGCCGGGAGGCTTCTTTATCTATGAGGCGGACGGAGATGAGCAGATTTTGTTTGCGGATATGAACATTATCGCTATGTTCGGCTGCTCTTCCTTCAAGGAGTTATATGACTATGTAGGCGGCTCCTTTAAAGGAATGATTCATCCTGATGACCTGAGTAAGGTTCAGAACCTGATTCAGGCCCAGACCAAGGCTGTTGACAAGAGGCATGACTACGTCAGGTACAGAATAATTCCCAAGGGTGGTGAAGAAAGGTACGTGGAAGACTTTGGTCATCTCCTTCACTGGGATGACGGCAAGAGCTTCTACTACGTATTCATTGCAGATGTTGATGAGAACGAGTACTACAACACCAGCAGGAATTCCTACGCAGAAGCGGAGGTCCTTGCCACCAGCCATGCCACAGACTCACTGACGGGCCTTTTCAACATGCCCTTCTTCTATCAGCAGGTGCAAAAACTTCTTGCCTCTCCAAAGGGAAGAAGGCTTGATATAAGCATAATTCACTTTGACATACCCAATTTCAAGACCTTCAACGAACGTTACGGATTCAAAGTCGGAGATGAAATCCTTTGTGATATGGCTAATGCGATATCAGATGTTTTTCCTGAGGCCATTGTTTCAAGATTTTCCGATGACCACTTTGTTGCATGCGCCACATGTGAAAGGTCCATGGTTATTAACAGGGTGGAGGAAATCTACAAGAGAATCCTCAACGCCAAGGAGACCAATAAGAGAGTTCGTGTAAAAGCGGGCATCTACTACATAGACGACAGAGTTATAGAGGTGGGTCTTGCCTGCGACCATGCCCGTCTTGCATGTAACAGCATCAAGCACAGACACGACAGATGCTACAGCGTATATGATGATATGCTTCGTGACGGCTTAAGAAAACAGCAGTATGTTTTGGATCACATTGACGAAGCTATTGAGAAGGAATATATCAAAGTATATTATCAGCCTGTTGTCAGGGTAAAAACCGGAGAAATCTGCGGATACGAAGCTTTGGCACGCTGGATTGATCCCATTATAGGGATTCTTTCCCCTGCGGACTTCATTGAGACTTTGGAACAGGCACACTTAATCCACCTTGTTGACAGGTACGTTATCGAGAGAGTCTGTAAGGATTTCAAGGCCCTTAAGGATGCAGGAGAACCTGTTGTTCCGGTTTCGCTCAATATTTCAAGACTTGATTTCGAACTTTGCGATATCTTCGGATTCCTTGAGGATAAGAGAGAAGAGTATGAAATTCCAAGGACTATGCTTGATATTGAGATTACGGAAAGTGCCTTAAATGACAACGTTGGCTATATCCGACTTGAGTGTGACCAGATGAGAAATCTGGGCTACAAGATATGGCTTGACGATTTCGGCAGCGGTTATTCATCACTTAACACCCTTGCCGACTACAGCTTTGATGTACTTAAGCTTGATCTTGTATTTCTTAGAAATTACGATAAGAATCCCAAGACCAGAAAGCTTATGGAGTATATAATAAATGGCGCAAGAGGAATGGGTCTTGCTCCGTTAGCAGAGGGAGTTGAGACCGAGGAACATTATGAATTCCTCAAGAAAGCAGGATGCGTGCGCGCCCAGGGCTACTTCTTCGGAAAGCCCATGCCTTTGGACGAGACAAGAAATTATACCAGGGGCAAGGGTATGGTTTGGGAGGCATCCAATAATTAATATATAGAAACAGAGGTAAAAGAGGAATGACAATTGAAGAACTGAGGGCTGAGTATCCTTACCTTTACGAGACCCACATGCACACGGCGGAATCCAGCAGATGCGCCAGGAGCAAAGCTGCAGACATGGTAAGGGCCTACAAGGAGGCTGGATATTCAGGCGTCATGGTTTCGGACCACAACTGGGGAGGTAATACTACTGTGGACCCGAACCTTCCATGGGAAGAGTGGATTGACACTTTTTTTAAGCCGTACTTCATCGCAAAAGAAGAGGGCGACAAGATAGGCCTTCCTGTATTTTTAAGCATTGAGGCAACTTTGCACGGAGGCCACGACTTCCTGCTTTACGGCTTTACAATCGATTGGATGAAGAAGCACCCTGAGATTAAAACTGCAGATGTTCCTGAACTTTGCGACCTTATCCATTCGGTAGGCGGTATGGTTATTCAGGCTCACCCCTACAGGGAAGCCCATTACATCAAAGAAATCTGTACGTATGAGAAATACGTTGACGGTATCGAGATGTTCAATTCCGGTCACCTTTCTGATGACCCTGCAGACGATAGGAGCTGCTGGAACGAGAAGGCAGTCAAGCTTGCCAACGACAATAACCTTCCCGGAACTGCAGGAAGTGACCAGCATTCCACCGACCTTGACGGCGGCGGAGTAGCCTTCAGAATCCCCTTAAAGGATCTGAAGGACTACATAAAAAGAATCAAAAATGATGAGGACAGAATCCTCACCGACGGCAGATTCTGGTATGACAAAAAAGGCAATAAAATAGAATTAAGCTAAGCAAATGCAAATCCTGATTGTTGAAGATGAAATAAGAATAAGGGAAGGAATCCGAAAGCTTTTAAGCAAAATAGATTCCGATTACATAGTGGCTGGCGAGGCCGAAGACGGAATCGCCGGCCTTAAAATGTGCGAAGAATTAAAACCGGATCTGGTTATCACAGATGTACAGATGCCTGAAATGGACGGCCTTGAGATGCTTCAGGCAATTTACGATAAGGGCATTATGACAAGAGCCATTGTTCTAAGCGCATACTCGGAATTTGAATACGCCAGAACAGCCATGAAACTTGGGGTGACGGAGTATCTTTTAAAGCCCATAAGTTTAAATGACCTTTCAAGGGCTTTGGAGACCATAAAGCAAAAAATCGCCGAGGATAAGAAAAAGAAGCCCGAACAGATTGGAACCCTTGAGCAGACCTTCAGAGAAATCCTAAGCGGAAGGATGGAAGTAGGAAAGGATATAGCCGACTATCTTTCAAACGGCTATGGCATTAAAAGAAGCCAGAACTTTGTACTTTTGTATGCCTATCTCGGAGCCCAGTACGAAACCGAGTGGGAGAGCGGTATCAGAAAAATCACAAGTTCTCTGTCCACCTACAAGGGTATCAGATTCTGCATAGTCGAGGAGGAATATAAGAAGTCCTTAGCAGTTGTGGTTTACGATTATGAGAGCGGAGCGGATCTTGAAAGATGGATTCAGTTCCAGCTTTTGGAGCACCTTTCGGACTATTCGGTAATGGGCTTTGTGGAGGCAAAGGGAATAGACGATTTAAAGGCAGCTGCCGACAGACTTTTCCCCTACATGGACTGGAACATTTCATTCCAGGATAACATTCTTATATCATATCCCAAAATAACCAACGTTCAGACGGGTCTTTGTGTCTACCCTCAGGAGATTGAGAGTCAGATGAAAGCGGCAATATGTGCCTCCGATCACCTTAAGGAGAAACAGCTGGTTTCTAAATTTATGGATACCTTTGGAGACGGAAAGGTTTATTTCCCCAAGGAAATCAAGGAATGCTATGTCCGCTTTATTTGGGCAATTTTAGAGATGGCCAAGAATATCGGGCTTTCAAGGGCAGAGGAAATAAAGCAGCAAAAACTCCTAGAGCAGATAATGAATGCCAAAACCCGTTCGGAACTTAAAGACATCTGTTCCATGATTCTGGATATTTTTGAAGAAGGGGAAAGGGAGCAGGACTCCTCCAACCTTACCATCAAACGGGCCAAGAGGCTTATTCATGAGTTTTATAATACGGGAATAACCCTTGATGAAATCGCCGGGAAACTTAATATTACTCCCGAGTACCTTGGAACGCAGTTTCACAGAGAAACCGGCGTGACCTTCAGCACATACATGAAAAATTATCGAATCACCAAATCGAAGGAGCTGCTGGTTGGTACTTCCATGAAGCTATATGAGATTGCTGAGCGTGTGGGATACACAGATCCAAAGTATTTCAGCAAGGTCTTTAAGGACGTTACGGGACAGCTTCCGGCTGATTTCAGGAAAACCTCCAAATGATAATTAGATTTCTCCTCTTTTTTTAGATTTGTCTCATTTCGAATACAGGAAGTCAAATGTAGTATGTAGGAAGAGTACTTTTGCTATAGACTATTTTTAAGGGGGCAAACATGAAAAAGCTCAAAGGTTTCTTCCGATATGACAACGCCGGCCTTTTGTTTATTCTGCCGGCCTTCATCTATATGATGGCTTTCGTCGGATATCCCATTATCAGCAACATCTTTTTAAGTTTTCAGGATGTTTCGGTTAAGAACCTGGTAAAAGGCGAGAAGCATTTTATCGGTCTTGACAATTACATTACCATTTTTAACGATGGAGTATTTACAAAGGCACTGGGAAACACCCTTTTGTTTACGGTGGCCTGTCTTATATTTCAGTTTCTTATAGGATTCCTTCTGGCACTTTTGTTCTGCAAGAAGTTTTCCTTTGCAAAACCCATAAGGGGACTCACAATGATTCCCTGGATGATGCCCATGACGGTTACGGCACTGATGTTCAAATTTATGTTTTCCACGGATGTGGGAATCATCAATTACATCCTAAGAACAGCCGGCCTTATTCAGCAGAACATTGAGTGGCTCACGACTCCGGGAACGGCTATGATTGCGGTTATTATTGCCAATGTGTGGATTGGAATTCCCTTCAATACCATTCTTCTTTCAACGGGACTTTCCACTATTCCTCAGGAGCTGTATGAGAGCGCATCCGTTGATGGGGCAAATGCATTCCAGAGATTTGCCAAAATCACACTTCCTCTTTTGAGGCCCACCATAGAGTCTGTTCTTGTTTTGGGCTTCATTTACACATTTAAGGTTTATGATATCGTTTATGTAATGACCGAAGGAGGACCGGTTAATTCAACCCATCTTCTTTCCACATATTCATATAAATTGTCGTTTGACCTCTTCCAGTACTCCAAGGGTTCTGCGGTGGCAAACATCCTGTTTTTGATACTGTTCCTTGTGGGAATTCTGTATCTTAAGATTACTATGGAAGGAGAGAACGACTGATGGATGATAGAAATTTAAGCAGAAAAAAGAACACAATCTACAATATAGTTGCGGTGTTGATTCTGATAATCCTTCTGTTCCCGCTTTTCTGGACACTTATTACTTCCCTGAAAACGGAAAAGGAGATTTTCCTTAATCCACCCACCTGGTATCCCCATGAGCTGAATACGAAATCATATGCTGCACAGGTAGAGACAGGGGATTTTAACATGTTTAAATCCTTCTTCAACAGCTTTGTGATTTCCATGGGAGCAATGCTTATATCGGTAGTGCTGGCAGTTCCGGCATCCTACGCAATTGCAAGATACAAGTTTATCGGAAGAAAGGCCATGCTTCTTGGCTTTCTGGTAACCCAGATGCTTCCGGTATCAGTTCTTCTTACCCCTATGTTTATCATGTTCAGGAACTTAAAGATGTATAATACATGGGGAGCGGCAATCCTTGCGGATGCCACAATAGGTATTCCATTTTCGGTACTGATTCTTAAGAATTACTTTGCCTCAATTCCGGCGGCTCTTGAAGAAGCGGCTTATATTGACGGATGTACCAGATTTTCGGCATTTATGAGAATCCTGGTTCCCGTTGCAAAGCCCGGTGTAATCGTATGTGCGGTGTTCTCCTTCCTTTACGGATGGGGTGATCTGGCCTACGGAATGACCTTCATTCTTGATCAGGAGAAGCGTCCCATTACTGCGGGAATTTTCAACTTTATGGGACAGTACGGAACCAAGTGGAGTTACCTGACCGCCTTTGCCATTGTGGCAATTATTCCGGTTACGCTGATTTTCATCTTCATGCAGAAGTACATTATCAGCGGTATGACCAACGGAGCCGTAAAGGGCTGATACTAAACACAGGAGAGACTTCATGAATAAAATCAGTTTGCGTGCGAAGCTATGGCGCTTATTAATCGTTATATCCATTGTGCCCATTCTGATTTTAGGCATTTTTTCATACCTCAGTGTCTCCGGTACCTTGAGAGAAAACACTGAGAAAATGGCAAAGGACAACCTTCGCCATATAGACAACAGCCTAAACATAAGCCTTGGAGCTTATGAGGATTTGCTTTACCAGATTTATACAAATGATGATATGGTTAAATGGATGGACCGCCTTAACAATGATGTTGATGAGGCGGTCACCATCAACCAGATGAGAAGATTCATAAACGGCCTTCTCAATACAAAGGAGTATATAAGGGCCATAACCATAATCACATCCGACGGAGATGTGGTAAGTTATGAGCAGATGACTCCTGCCACATACAAAAGTTCATGGCTTGACGTTTTCAGCCGGTCTGTAGATGAACTCTATGACTCTGTAATCAAGGATTACAGCATTCACATTTTTCCCACAGAATATGACACAAAATTTGATAACAAGGACTACTACCTGTTCCACCTGGCCCACAGAATAGTGGACTATCGTAATCTTACGAAGGAATGCGGAATAGCCATAGTGAGTATTGACGAGGAACTCCTTCAAACCGTTTGCTCCAATTCGGAGACGGATGAGGGAATATCAAACTTCATTGTGGACGGATCGGGACGCATCATTTCCTTTGGAACAGAAACATCCTATCTGGAAAAACAAATTACAGACGCCAAAAAAACCGATGAGGATAAGGCGAAGGATTACGCAGATTTCCTGAAAAGTGTAGACGCCCATGTGGCAAACGACTTTGAACTATACGTATTTCATGATGAAGAGCTTGACTGGGACATTGTCAATATTACGGATTTAAGCGGCCTTTACTCCCTGCAAAGAAGACAGCTTTTCCTTACTCTTATTCTGAGCCTTCTTGTGCTGGTGGTTGGTATTTCCCTATCAGGCGGTCTTACAAGGAACCTGATTTCCGCCGTCAAAAGCATAGTGAAGGGAATGAAGGAGGCAAGAGGCGGCGATTTGTCGGTTCGAATTGAGAAGACGGACGAGATGCCTTTGGAGATAGAAAGTATTGCCGATGGTTTCAACGACATGCTTATAAAGCTGGATTCCGCCATAGAAAGGCAAAGAGAAGCTCAGATCGTGGCGTTGGAGGCTCAGATTAACCCTCATTTCCTATATAACACTCTGGATACAATCAACTGGATGGCAATCGATAAGGATGAGTATGACATCAGCAACGCCATAAACGCCCTGGCCACCATACTTCGCTACGCCATTGATGAGAGTAACGCCGAGGTAAGAATTCAGGAAGAGGTTGAGTGGATAAAGAAGTACATCTATCTGCAGCAGTACCGACTAAAGAACAAGTTCTCCTGCAATGTTTTTGTGGAGCCGGAGGCAGCGGGGGCTTTGATTCACAAGCTTTTGCTTCAGCCCTTTATAGAAAATGCCATAGTTCACGGCTTTGACAAAAATACAGAGGATGCGGTTTTGTCCATAAATATAGGAAGAAGAGACGAGTGCCTTGAGATAGTGGTTGAGGACAACGGAGTCGGCCTTGATGAGAAAATTCTAAGGCAGATTAATGACGGATTTAAGGAGGAGTCTGAGACCAAGAGGGGAATAGGCCTTCGAAATGCGGTGACAAGACTTCACATGTATTACGGAAATGCAGGTAAAGTTCGGGCAAAAACAGCATCTCCTACGGGAACGAGAATAGAGGTTACCATTCCGTATGTTGAAAAACTAGATTAGAATAATCCACCTTTTTTAGTTTTATAGAGTTTAAGGAAAGGGAGAATGGATTAAAAATGATATTGTAAAAAAATCCATTCTAACTTAAGGAGGTCAGAAATGAAAAAGGTATTAGCAACACTTCTTGCCGGAGCATTGGCAGCTACAATGCTTATTGGATGCGGTTCTTCAGCGGCAACCACCAAAGAGGAAGCACCTGCACCCGCAGCAGAAGAAACAAAAACTACAGAAGAAACATCAAGCACTGAGGCTACGGAGCCTGTGGCAGCATCAGATGATGCTTCGGGCGATGTTACAATATGGTACTACTGGGAGACAGCAGGTCACCAGGAAGCTTTAAACCATATTATCCAGGAGTTCAACGGACAGCAGGATAAAATTACAGTTCAGGCTAAATATGTTCCCTTCGCAGATTTCAAGAAGCAGCTTTCAGTTGGTGCTTCAGCAGGAGAACTTCCTGACATCGTAATTCTTGATAACCCCGATCACGCTTCATATGCAGCAATGGGAATTTTTGCAGATATCACAGACAGATTTGATGTAAGCACATACTATCCCGGACCTGTTAACTCATGTACTCTTGACGGAAGACTTTACGGTGTTCCCTTCGGAAGTAACGACCTTGTTCTTTTCTACAACGAAGATATGCTTGCAGAAGCAGGCTGTGAAGTACCCACCACATGGGACGAGCTTCTTGATGTAGCAAAGAAGACAACAAAGGGCAATGTATATGGTTTCGCACACAGTGCACTTCAGAACGAAGAGGGAACCTTCAACTTCCTTCCCTGGGTTTGGTCAGCAGGACAGACATCTTATGAAATCAATTCCGAGGGCGGAATCAAGGCTATGAACTTCATGAAGGATCTTGTAGAATCCGGTGCATTCCCTAAGGAAGCAATCAACTGGACACAGGGTGACACCATGAACCAGTTCATCTCCGGAAACCTTGCAATGATGATTAACGGTACATGGCAGATTCCCACAATGAGACAGGAAGTTCCCGATCTTAAGTGGAACGTTGCTATGATTCCTCAGGATAAGCAGCAGGCTTCAGGTCTCGGCGGTGAGAACTATGCAGTTATCGCAGGCGGAAACGAAGAAGCAGCAATCGCTTTCTTGCAGTATGCAACAAGCAAGGATACCTGCCTTTACATGATGAACGCTATGGGTTACATTTCATCTGATTCAACCATCGCTGACGGACAGTTCGACGGCGATCCCGTTTACCAGGTATTCGTTGACGAGATGAAGTATGCAAACGCAAGAGGACCTCTTCCTGAGTGGCCCGACATCTCAGACGCTATTTCACTTGCTTTCAACAAGGTTATCACAGGTGATGCTACACCTGAGGATGCAGCAGTTGAAGCACAGGCAACAATTGATGGAATACTCGGAAAGTAAGAGATAATATACTATAATGATTAAAGAGGCAGAGCAGATTACTGCACTGCCTCTTTTTTGAAAAAATGTACAAGGAGTATGCTATGGGCAATATGAAAACAAAAGTAACCGATCCTTCCTGGAAGCGATACAAAGAACTGGTGAGAAAAGAGATGATTCCCTACCAGTGGGCGGTTCTTAATGACAACATTGATATCAAAATTGAGAAGGAACGTGATGATGCTTCCATTCCCAGCGAGAAAAGCCACGCCATTGAGAATTTCAAAATTGCTGCGGGACTTAGCAAAGGAGAGCATTACGGATGGGTTTTCCAGGACAGCGATGTATATAAGTGGCTGGAGGCGGTAGCATATTCTCTTGAGGATACCTGGGATGAGGATCTTAAGACTCTGGCTGACGGAGTGGTGGATTTAATCGGAAAAGCTCAGCAGCCCGACGGGTACATAAACACCTATTTTACAATCAAAGAGCCTGCCAAGAGATATAAGAGGCTGGTGGAAAGCCATGAATTATACTGTGCAGGCCATTTACTGGAGGCTTTGATAGCCTATAACAATGCTACAGGAAACACCAAATCCATGGATATAGCCTATAAACTTGCCAATCACATGGATGAGACCTTTGGGCCTGAAGAAGGAAAACTTCACTGTGCCGACGGACATGAGGAAGTGGAAATCGGACTGATGAAGCTTTATCACGTAACCGGGGAAGCAAGGTATGCAAAGCTTGCAGACTATTTCCTGAAGGTCAGAGGAGATTCTCCAAAGGTCTATGAAGAACAAAGAAAGACTGATGACGGAAAGGGTATTCTTGGAGGAGGAATCTCTCCAAAGCCCATTAAATATAACCAGACCCATCTGCCCGTGGATATGCAGGACACTGCAGAGGGTCATGCCGTAAGGCTTGTGTACATGTGCACAGCCATGGCGGATGTTGCGGCTACATTAAAGGATGAAAAACTTGCGGCTGCCTGCAAAAGAATATGGAGAAACATCGTAGACAAAAGGATGTATATCACAGGCGGTATCGGCTCCACGGTACAGGGTGAGGCCTTTACACTGGATTATGATCTGCCCAATGACACCATGTACTGCGAGACCTGTGCTTCAATAGGACTCATATTCTTTGCAAAGCAGATGCTTAACATTGAAAGGAACGGAGAGTACGCAGATGTAATGGAGAGGGCTCTTTATAACACAGCCCTTTCGGGAATGGCTTTGGACGGAAAGCACTTTTTCTACGTTAATCCTTTGGAGGTGGTTCCGAATAAGGGCAAACTTGATCCCACAAAGAGCCATGTAAAAAGCGTAAGACCTGAGTGGCTTGGCTGTGCCTGCTGCCCTCCCAATCTTGCGAGACTTATTACCTCCATAGATGATTACATTTATTCAGAAGTTGAGGATAACATTCTGGTTAACCTCTTTATCAAGTCGGAGTTTACCGGAGACAAGGTCACCATTTATCAGGATTCTGACTATCCAAAGAGCGGACTTGTTACCTTTAAGGTTACAAATAAGGAGGAAAAGACCGCAAGAATCGGCATAAGAATTCCCGGCTGGTGTGATAACTATACCGGAAAGTTTGACGGTGAGGATGCCGGAATAACAAATGAAAAAGGTTACTGGTATGTGAATGTGCCAACAGGGGAGCACGAAGTGGTTTTTGCCATGGAGATAAAGCCCAAGAGATGGTACTCAAACATTAATGTGTCGGAGGATACCAGGAAGGTGGCTGTTTCGAGAGGCCCTCAGGTTTACTGCGTGGAGGAGGCTGACAACGGTCGAAATCTTCATTGCCTTTCCTTAAATTCCGATTCGGAGATTACCACCGAGTGGAAGGGCGAGCTTTTAAACGGCGTTAATGTTTTGGAGGCAGAGGGCACAAGGCTTTTAGCCATTGATACCAAGGCGGGACTTTACACGGATAAGCCCAATGTCACCAAGGTCCCTGCCAAAATCCGCTTTATCCCTTATCATACCTGGGGTAATCGCGGTGAGAATGAAATGAGAGTCTGGCTTTTTGAAGACTGAACCTGTCTTCTTATGAGGTATAAATATGATATTTGAGGCGAACAACAAACTTGTTTACAGATACGATGCCGAGAAGGTTCTGATTGAAGCCTGGGGGGATAATGCCCTTAGAATAAGAGCCACAAAGTGTGCGGACTTCCCCGGGGATGACTGGGCTTTAACGGCAAAGACGGAAAATAAAGGAAATGCGGAGGTTGACTCCAAAGGGGGGCTGATTCGAAACGGAAGAATCACAGCCACCATAACGGAAGCCGGCAAAATTCGGGTGCTTAAGGACGACACAGTGATTCTTGAGGAGTACTGGAGAAACAGAAGGGATGTTACAGATCCCAAATGCAGTGCCATCGAGGTGGAAGGTCGAGAGTTCGGACCCAATGTTGGTGGGGATTATCACTTGACCATGAGGCTTGAGTCCCTTGATGAAAATGAGAAGATTTACGGCATGGGACAGTATCAGCAGCCCTATCTTAATCTAAAGGGAACGGATATTGAACTGGCCCACAGAAATTCTCAGGCATCGGTGCCCTTTGCAATATCTTCCCTGGGATATGGCCTTTTATGGAACAACCCTGCAGTAGGACGTGCCGTATTCGGTAAGAACATCATGAGCTTTGAGGCCTACAGCACCAAAGTTCTGGATTACTGGATAGTTGTTGGCGACACGCCTTCCGATCTGGTAAAAGCCTATGCTTCGGTGACGGGAACAGTGCCAATGATGCCGGATTATGCTATGGGCTTCTGGCAGTGCAAATTAAGATATCAGACCCAGGATGAGCTACTTGGCGTGGCAAGAGAGTACAAGAGGCTTGGAATACCGCTTGATGTAATTGTGGTGGATTTCTTCCATTGGCCAAAGCAGGGCGAGTGGAAGTTTGACCCCACATATTGGCCCAATCCCAAGGCCATGGTGGATGAACTTGCTTCCATGGGTGTAAAGCTTATGGTTTCTGTATGGCCTACGGTTGACAGGGAGAGCGAGAACTTTGATGAGATGCTTGAGAAGGGCTATCTCATAAGAACCGAGAGAGGATTCAGATGTGGCCTTAACTTCGAAGGCTCCACCATTCACTATGACGCCACAAATCCCGAGGCCAGAAAATATCTGTGGAACAAGATTAAGAAGAATTACTATGACCTTGGAATAAAGATATTCTGGCTTGATGAGGCAGAGCCGGAGTATACTGCCTATGATTTTGACAATTACAGATATCATCTTGGGACAGATCTGGAGATTGGCAATATTTATCCCCTGGAGTACGCCAGAACTTTCTATGAAGGCATGGAGGGTGAAGGCCAGGAGAATATAATTAATCTCTTGCGTTGTGCCTGGGCAGGCAGCCAGAAATACGGGGCCCTGGTGTGGTCAGGAGATATTGCATCCAGTTTTGACAGCATGAGAAATCAGCTGGCAGCAGGCCTTAACATGGGGCTTGCGGGTATTCCCTGGTGGACCACTGATATAGGGGGCTTCCATGGAGGAAATCCCGACGACCCTGAATTCAGGGAATTGTTTGTCAGATGGTTTGAGTGGGGTGCTTACTGTCCCGTAATGAGGCTCCACGGAGACAGAGAGCCAAGACAGCCCCAGGTTGGAACCACAGGCGGAGCAACATGCCGTTCCGGTGCAGCAAATGAAATCTGGAGCTATGGCGAGGAAGTTTTTGAAATCTGTAAAAAATATATTGATATCAGAGAGAAACTACGCCCCTATACAAAGCAGGTGATGGAGGAGGCTCATGGAACCGGAGCCCCCGTTATGAGAACGCTTTTCTATGAATTCCCATCCGACTTAAAATGCTGGGAAATAACAGATGAGTATATGTATGGAGCGGATATTCTGGTGGCTCCGGTACTTGAAGCCGGGGCAAGAAAAAGAAAGGTCTACTTACCCCTTGGCTATACCTGGCTTGAGAGCAGAACAGGCATAGAGTATAATGGAGGAGAAGAGGTTGTGGTTGATGCGCCTATTGACTACATGCCTACTTTTACCAAAAAACAAGGAGTATAACAAAATGAAGGAAACCACAAAACAGCTGGCAGAGAAGTTCGCTAGAGATTTCACTGCGGCAAAGAAGGCCTATGCCTGGGACGGAAGCATGGCAGCCTCCACCTTTGCTTTGGCTCGTATGACCTATGAAAATGAGGTGCCCGTTGAGAGAATCAAGGAAATAAAGCAGCTCATGAGAAAGAACAGCAAGGGACTTGTAAATCTGAACCTTACATCCACCAGACAGGTGGTGGCAGCAGTTATTGCTGAGGAAGAAGATCCAAAGGCTGCTCTTGAGAAAATTGATTTTTACTTTAAAGAACTCAGAAAGGTTACCAAGGGGGCAGATTACGACGCTGCTGCAGCCACAATTCTTTGCAGAAATGCCAAGGATGGAAACGAAGATGCTATCTTAAAGAGGGTTGAGGACATATACGATGGCCTTAAGAAGGAGCATCCTCTTCTTACCTCCTATGATGATATTATTAACTGCGTTCTTATGGCACTGACCGAGAAGGAAACCTTCGACATCGTAAACGAAAGCGAAGAGTGCTTTAAGGCCCTCAAGGGTAAGTTCTTCACAAAGAACAGCGTGCAGGCTGTGGCTTGCATACTTGCGGCTTTCGACGGAGATGTGGAGACCAAGTGCGCAAAGGCCGTTGAAACCTATAATAAATTATATAAACAGAAGGTTAAATTTGAGCACTATGGAATACCCTGTGTGGCTTCTGTTGCACAGGTGGTCAAGGATGAAGATTTTGACGATGTAGTGGCTGAAATCAAGGAAGTCAGTGAGTTATTAAGACACACAAAGGGACTTGGAAATCTTTATGTGGGGGGCGGATTCAGAAATCTTCTCTCCGTGGCTCTGGTTCTTAGCAGCTATGCGAAGAGTGTTACAGAGAACCAGACCGGCACAGCATTAAACAGCATTATCAACACCATCATTGCGGTGCAGATGATGACTATTGCATGTACTGTAGCCACTGTATCTCTGGCTACTTCATCAAGTTCTTCATAATAAAGTCAGACATACCCAATATGCGGGAGGACAGAAATGATCCAGCGAGAGTATCTGTTTCATACTTTTGATGATTTGACCCGAATCGTAAAAGAGATAAACGCCAGCGACGAATACAAAAACGCCGCCGGCGTTCTTTTGCAATTAAACAACCCAAAGGTGGATTCGGATGACGAAAGAATCGTGGATTATATCAACATGGGGTTGGAGAAGGCCCGCCTTATCGGCATGACTGCGGCCAATGTTTCCGATGAGGAATATGACAATAAGAACAACCAGGTTGAGCTGAATGTTACATATTTTTTCGATACAGCATTGTTCCGGTTCGAATTTGATATGGAAAGAACCTCCGGGTTTGAAGCGGGACTTATAATAAGCGAGAAGCTGTCTTGCATGCCTGACGCAAAGTGCATACAGATATGTCACTCCTGCGGGAGTGCAATCATGCATCCCTTTGTTCGGGAATTCAGACATCACGGATTACCCATATTTGGTGCCAGAGCCGGCAGAAACGTTCGGGCGGGAAGCACCACGAAGGTGTACGGAAGCACGGTGCATGAGAAGGGAATAGTCGGGGTGATTTTCGTCGGCAAGTCCCTTCATTACTACATGGATAACTGCTTTGGCTTTAAGGAAGTTGGTGTGGAGATGACAGTCACGGGAACCGAAGGTGACAACATCATTACCACCGTCAACCATAGACCTGCGGTGGAGGTGTACTCCAAATACCTTGGGGTTAAGCCCGGCAGCCAATATATGAGAAACACATGTGAATTCCCTCTTGTTTTTCGCCGAGGTGATTGCGTTGTGGCAAGGGTTCCCTCCGGGTGCAGAGAGGACGGAGCCATAAGCTTTACCTCGGATGTAACCAGAGGCGAGAAATTCAGACTTTCCTACGGAACTCCCGAGAACCTTTTCAAAATCATGGAGAAATCCGTAAAGAGACTGTCCGCCTTTAAGCCTGAGGCAGTGTTCCTTTTCGAGTGCGCCAACAGGGTGAGACTCCTTAAGGACATGGCCGCGGGAGATACGGAAAAATACTTCGATATCGCCCCTAATGCATCCATGTCAGTGGGTATTGCCGAGATATTCATAACCCCTGACAGAACAGGCGGCGCTTTAAACAGCTCTCTTGTAGCCATAGGTCTTACAGAGGATGAAAGTGCTGAGGATGAATATAGGAGCCATATAGAATTCGAAGATGACAGTGAAGAGGTTTCGGAGGGCGAAGAGTTTATTCCCTTTATGGACAGAATTTTAAACCTTCTGGAGAGAACTTCTGAAGAACTTACTGCCTTGAATACAGAACTTGGCGAGATAGCCTACACAGACCGCCTGACCAGGGTATATAACAGATGGGAGCTTGAGAACAAGCTGACAGATGTTCTTAAGATGGATGTGGCCAACAACACCAATTCCTCCCTGGTATTCATGGATATTGACCACTTTAAGAGTGTCAACGACAATTACGGTCATGACGTGGGTGATCTGGTACTTAGAGCCACAGTTCAGGTAATTAAGGATAATCTTGAATCTTCCTACGTTTTCGGGCGCTGGGGCGGCGAGGAATTCATCTGTATCCTGCCTGAGACAGGTTTGGAGGAAGCCGCTGTTTTTGCCGAAAAGTTAAGAAAGGCTATCGAGAGCAATTGCTTCGTGGCAGTGCAGCATATAACAATGAGCTTCGGTGTAACCATATCAAAGCCGGAGGACGACTCCGAATCCTTTGTGAAAAGGGCGGACGAAGCTTTGTATGAAGCCAAGGAAACCGGAAGGAACAAGGTGGCAACGAGGGAATAGACTATTCCGCGCCAATTTTTCTTGAAACGGAAGCCTTGTTATAGGCGTAGTGGAAAGCAGAATAACTTGGAAATCCAGCCATCAATGAGGCCTCCCCTTTGGGGTGGCCTTCTTTTATATATTTATTTGCCAAAAACATCCGCTTCTCAGTTATGTAATTTCCTATGGTGGTTCCCGTCTCTTGCTTGAAAAGGTGCATGATGTAGGAACGGTTCAGGTATAGGGCACCGGCGATGGTGTCGATATCAAGGTCTTTAGTAAGGTTTGAATCGATGTAGTCGCGGATTTGCTCTACGGTTTTGTTGGAAACGGAGAATGAAGTGTAATTGGCTTCCTTGTTCTTAAGAGCTCTGTTAAGCATTACCAATAATTCAGTAACCCTAAGTCTCTTGATTATATCCGAACCATATTCACTTTCGTTTCTCTCATCATCGATTATTCGGGGCAGGAGATTAGCGATTTCAGCCCTGTTCGGGTTTATGTGACGAATCAAATGGGAACGGTCACTTTGCACAGATGAGAAACACTCAAACAATGTCTTATTCTCATTTACAAAGAAGTCATTGGAAATATAAATGATGATTCGCTTATATTCAGCCCCGGGTCTGACGACAGGCCTATGCAGTGTTCCCGCAGGAATTATAACCGCATCCAAGGGCCTTAGTTCATATCTTTTCTCCTCAATCCAGTATTCACAATCCCCTGAAATCAAGATGAATATCTTATGGAAATCATGATAGTGAAATCCAATCTCATGATCCAACGGCGTCTCAATATGAAACAGCCTGAACTCCTCCCTTAAATACCCATCCGGATTGCTTTCTTTATTCTTATTCATAAATGCTCCAATACCTACTTTTTTTCGAATCCCAAGTGTTGGGATGACTATAAAATCAGTATACCGCACTATTTCGAATAAAGAAAGCACAATATGCCCTTTTTATTTAAAATAATGGCGTGTATACTTAGACGTAGGAGGGTAAAAATATGTCCAAATATACCGACAGTTCAAAGAAACTTCTGAAGTTCATAGAAGAGAGCCCCACATGCTTTCACGCAGTGGCTAATCTTGCGGATATGCTTAAGAAAGCGGGCTTCTCAGAGCTTAAGGAAACAGATAAATATAAAGTGACAAAGGGCGGAAAGTACTTTGTTACAAGAAATGATTCATCAATCTTAGCCTTTGTGGTTCCAAAGACCAAGGTAAACGGATATCACATATCCGCAGCTCATTCAGATTCTCCCTGCTTTAAGATCAAAGAGAATCCCGAGATTGCTGCAGAGAATCATTACATCAAATTAAACGTTGAGAAATATGGCGGAATGATTGATTCTCCCTGGCTTGACAGACCCTTATCCGTTGCAGGAAGAGTGGTTTGCAAGGTAAAAAACAAGTGGTTGACTAAATTGGTCAATATCAAAAGAGACCTGTTAATCATTCCCAATCTTGCCATTCACATGGACAGAGAGATAAATAAGGGTAAGGAATACAATGCCCAGAATGACCTGGCTCCTCTCTATGCTTTAGGCAGTGAAGCAGGTTCCTTTATGGAACTTATTGCAAAGGAAGCAGGAGTTAAGGCTGAAGAGATTTACGGACACGATTTATTCCTGTATCCAAGAACTGCAGGCGGCTTCCTTGGTCCCAATGATGAGATGATTTATTCTCCGAGACTTGATGACCTTCATTCAGCATACGGATGCATGGTTGGTCTCATTAATTCCGAGCCCAAGGATTACATCAATGTCTGCGTAGTATTTGATAATGAGGAAGTCGGAAGCGGAACCAAGCAGGGTGCCGACTCCACCTTCCTTGAAGATAACTTAAGACGAATCGAGGTCGCTCTAGAAGGAGATGCAGAGGATTTTACCAGAAAGATAGCGGGAAGCTTCCTTATTTCATCGGACAATGCTCATGCGGTGCACCCCAATCATCCCGAGAAAGCGGATCCTACCAACAGGCCTTACCTTAACGGCGGAATTGTTATCAAGTTCCACGGCTCACAGAAATATGCAACGGATGCCGTATCTGCCGCAAAGATGAAGGACTGGTGCAAGAAGGCGAAGGTGCCTTTCCAGACCTATCACAACAGATCGGATTTGCCGGGCGGAAGCACCCTTGGCAATATTTCAACCGCTCATGTATCCATTGATTCGGTTGATATCGGGCTTCCTCAGCTTGCAATGCACTCATGCCTTGAGACTGCAGGAACAGAGGATGTTTATAACCTTATAGAAGCAATGAAATCATTCTACAGCGAATAAACCATCAGGAGGGAATATCCATGATAAATGAATGTTACTACGATGATTATGACAAGAAAGAGAACTTGAGATTTGACTCCAAGGCAGTTCACGGAGCTTTGGGATGTGATCCCATGACGGGTGCAGTAAGCTTCCCCATTTTCCAGACTGCTACCTTCAGACACAGAAAGTTTGGAGTTTCTACAGGATATAACTATTCGAGACTTTTGAATCCAACAAGACAGGAGCTTGAAAGAACCATAGCAATTCTTGAGGGAGGTCTGGCAGGCTTCGCTTTTTCCAGCGGACAAGCTGCCAACATGTGCGTATTTGCCCTTCTCAAAAAGGGAGATCATGTGCTTTTATCAGATGATATTTACGGCGGAACTTTCCGAATCTGTGACGAGATTTTCTCACAGTTTGGCGTGGAATTCACCTTTGTGGATATGAGTGATCTGGATGTGGTTAAGTCGGAAATCAAGCCTAACACAAAGATGTTCTTCGTTGAGACACCCACAAATCCCATGATGCACGTGGCTGACATTAAGGCTCTTGCAGACATGGCTCATGGAATCGGAGCAATGATGGTTGTTGACAACACCTTCTTAACTCCTTATTTCCAGCGCCCCATCGAGCTTGGCGCTGACTTGGTGGTTCATTCCGGAACCAAGTACCTTTGCGGACACAATGACGTGGTTTGCGGACTTGTGGTTTGCACCACCGAGGAGCAGAGAGAACACTTTGAACACGAGATGAAGTCAAGAGGAAACGGACTTGCTTCCTTTGACTCATGGCTTGTTATAAGAGGCATTAAGACTCTGCCTTTGAGAATGCAGAAGCATAATTCCAATGCCTTCGAGGTTGCCAACTGGTTAAGAAAGCACCCCAAGGTTAAGAAGGTTTACTACGTGGGATTTGAGGATCACCCGGGATATGAGATTACAAAGAAGCAGACCACCGGTTTTGGCGGAATGATTTCCTTTGAGCTTGACAGTGTAGAAACTGCCGAGAATCTCCTTTCCAACGTTAACATGATTCTCTTTGCTGAGAGCCTTGGTGGAACAGAGACTCTGGTTACCTATCCTTTGACTCAGACTCACGAGTCTACGCCTCCCGATGTGAGAGAGAAGCTTGGTATCAACGAAAGATTCATAAGAATTTCAATCGGTATCGAAGACCCTCAGGACATCATTGATGATTTGGCACAGGCCCTTGGCTGAGCTTAAATAGAGATTAGAGTATGGATATTAAATTCACTAAAATGCAGGCCTATGGCAATGACTACGTATATGTTAATGCCATAGACCAGAAAATAGATAACCCCAATGAACTGGCAAGAAAGGTTTCCGACAGACATTTCGGAATCGGTTCCGACGGACTTGTGTTAATCTGCGAGTCCAAGCGCTGCGATTTCAGAATGAGGATGTTTAACCCTGACGGCTCAGAGGGGGAAATGTGCGGGAACGCTTTAAGAAGCCTTTCAAAATTCGTTTATTATCATCACCTTACAGATAAGACTCACCTGACCATCGAGACTTTGGGTGGCGACCAGGTTGTGGATTTGTTTGTTGAAAACGGCGATGTGGTGAATATCAGCGCATGTATCGGGGAACCGGTTCTTGAAAGCGCTAAGATTCCTGTGGCCACAGATGAGCCCCAGTTTATAGACAAGGAAGTGAAGATTCTGGATAAGACCTTTAAAATGTCTTCGGTTTCCTGGGGCAATCCCCACACCGTGGTTTTCGTGGATGATACGGACAGTTTTGAGGTTGAGAAATACGGACCGGCAATCGAGCACTACACAGATCTTTTCCCCAAGAAAACCAACGTTTCTTTTATACAAATTCTGGACAGAAACCGTATAAAAATGAGAGAATGGGAGAGAGGCACCGGAGAGACCATCGGCTGTGGTACAGGGTGCTGTTCCTCAGCGGTGATTGCCAATATTTTAGGCCTCACAGACAGGGAGGTTACGGTTGAGCAGATCGGAGGTCCCTTGAAGGTCCTTTGGGATGAGGAAGGAAAGGTTCATATGACAGGCCCTTCTTATGTGGTTTACGAGGGCGTGTATTACGATAAATAAAGACCTTTTTTGGAGGTGCAACTTATGATTTTACGTGATTTACTCGAGAATGCTGAAGTTTTATATGTAAACGGAGATGACGACATCGAGATTACGGATGTGGTTTATGATTCCAGAAAGGTTACAAAGGGTTCCTTGTTCGTCTGCATGAGGGGCTTTGAATCCGACGGACATCAGTATGCATTGTCTGCCATCGAGAAGGGCGCAGCTGCCATTGTTGTTGAGGATCTGCCTCCCTTTGATGCTCAGACCATTGTTCAGGTGCCTGACACCAGAAAAGCTCTTTCGGCAATAGCTGCTTCATGGTTTGGAAATCCCGCAAAAGATATGACCCTTATAGCTCTTACCGGAACCAAAGGCAAAACCACCACGTCCTTCATGGTTAAGCAGATTCTGGAAACCGCCGGCCATAAGGTTGGCCTTATCGGAACCATGGGCGCATATGTGGGAAGTAAGCATATACCGCTTAAAAATACAACTCCGGAGTCATTCGAGCTGCAGTCGCTTTTTGCAAGAATGAAGAAAGCAGGGTGTGACACGGTAGTAATGGAGGCCTCATCTCAGGGCTTCAAGCTTCACAGAACCGATGGAATCATGTTTGATTACGGCGCATTCTTAAACCTTTCTTTGGATCACGTAAGCCCCGGCGAGCACTCATCCTTTGAGGAGTACAAGTCCTGCAAGCTTATGATTTTCAATCAGACCAGACATGCCATCGTAAATCTTGACGGCGACTACTCTGATGAATTCATCAAGGCAGCCAAGGATTCAGAAGAGGTCAGAGATATCAAGCTTGTTTCCACAAAGAAGGAAGCCGATCTTAAGGCAACGGACGTGAAGGAAATCTGGGAAGGCAACAAGTTTGGCGTAACCTACAAGGTTTCCGGACTTTATAACGGGGACGTTCTTTTACAGATGCCCGGCATATTTAACGTTGAAAACGCTCTGGTTGCCATGGCAATTGCCCAGGGAATGGGCGTATCCTTTGAGGATGCTAAGAAGGCATTAAGTGAAGTAAGAGTTAAGGGACGTGTTCAGGTCCTTCCTGTGCCCCCCGAAAAAGGAACCTTCCTTATTGACTATGCCCACAACGCCCTCAGCATGGAAAGCATTCTTAAGATGCTTAGCGAATATAAGCCAAACCGCCTGATTGTTCTTTTTGGCGGCGGCGGAAACAAGCCCGCCCAGAGGCGTTACGACATGGGACTTATGGCAGGAAAGTATGCGGATCTTACCATACTGACCACTGATAACCCCAGATTTGAGAATCCTGAGTCCATTAATCAGGACATAATCAAGGGCCTTAACGTTCATGAGGGTGAGTACAAGATAATCATGGACAGAGCGGCAGCAATCAGATACCTTCTGGACCATTGCAAGGAAAGAGATTTAGTGGCTTTTATCGGCAAGGGACACGAAGAATATCAGGAGATTTACGGGGTAAAATACCATTTCTCCGAAGAAGAAATAGTTTTGGATTACCTGAAACCTGAAGAAGAGGAATTTTAGGAGAGGCTAAGGCCTCTCCTTTATTTTTTGAATTATATTGAAACGTTTCCAAACCTGTGATAGACTTTTTTTGTGAGGGAAAAAAGCATGACTATTAAAGACATTGCAAAAGAAACCGGATATTCCATCGGAACGGTTTCGAGGGTTTTGAACAATCATCCGAATGTAAGTGAAAAGGCAAGGAAAATCATTATGGAGGCGGTGGACAGACACGGATTCATCCTTAATGTCAGCGCCAAGAACCTGAAGACGGTACAGAGTGAGAACATTATCATCGTTGTAAAGGGTACCTTTAATGAGCTTTTCCCTGTGATGGTTCAGCGCATTCAGATGTACTTCAGGGAAACAAGATATACCTTAATTACCGAGTACGTGGATGAGGAAGCCGACGAGGTTACAAGAGCAAGACAGGTTTGCCTTGAGAAGAAGGCCATCGGACTTCTGATTCTGGGCGGTAACAAAGAAAACTTCAAGAAGGGCTTTGACCGCATTAAGATTCCTGCAGTTCTGGTTACTAACCATGCGGGAGACTGGGGGTTTGAGAACCTTTCAAGCGTCTCCACAGATGATACTGAGGGCGCCAGGAAGGCAGTGGAGTTCCTTCTCGAGAACGGCCATCGAAACGTGGCACTTCTTGGCGGAACAGTGGGATCTGACACATCCACTCAAAGACGCCTTGGATGGGAGAAGGCTCAGGAAGACTTCGGTATCAAAAAGGAAGACTTTGGACCCCAGGTTGGAGGAAGATATTCCTTTGAAGCAGGATACGAGGCAATGAAGAAGCTTCTTAAGGGTGATAAGAAAATCACCGGAGTATTTGCCCTGGCGGACGTTATGGCAATCGGAGCAATTTCGGCCATAAGCGATGCGGGACTTTCGGTGCCGGAAGACATATCTGTAATAGGATATGACGGTATTCCTATTGGAGCGTATTTTTGCCCGAAGCTTACAACCATCAGACAAAGCATAGACAGAATCTGCGACAGAAGCTGCGAGATTCTGATTGACCGCCTTGAAAACGAGGGCAAAACAAGACACGAGTTTATTCCCTTTACCCTGGATGAGAGACAGAGCGTAAAGAAAATATAATTATTGAATGGAGATTGCTATGAGACAGAGCGGAATTCTAATGCATATTTCATCACTGCCTTCACCATACGGCATAGGCACCATGGGACGTGAAGCCTACGAGTATGTAGATTTCCTGAAAAAGGCGGGACAGACCTGCTGGCAGCTTTTGCCAATCAATCCTACCGGATACGGCGATTCACCCTATCAGGGAATGTCGACCTTCGCAGGAAACCCATTCCTTATAGATTTTGACCTTCTTAAGAACGAAGGCCTTTTGGAGCAGAGCGAAATTGACAAGTACAACTGGGGACAGGATGCATCAAGAGTTGACTACGGCATTATGTTCGAGCATCGCTTTGAGACTTTGTATGCTGCATTTAATCGTTTTGATAAAACCACAAACCTCGCCTATAAAAGCTACGTTGAAGGAGAGAAGTGGTGGCTTGATGATTTTGCGCTTTTCATGTCATTAAAGCGCCACTATAAATTTGCTCCCTGGAATACCTGGCCAAGAGACATAAGGCTTAGAAAAGAGAAGGCTCTTGAGGAAGCCAAAAGAGAACATGCTGTCTCCATGGATTTCCACAGATTTATTCAGTATGAGTTTGCAAAACAGTGGGCTTTCCTTCGCCGTCATGCTTTTGAAAACGGAATAAAGATTATTGGAGATGTACCTATATACGTTCCCTACGATTCAGCGGACGTTTGGTCATGTCCTTCAAACTATCAGCTTGACGCCAACCTTAATCCTGTGGTTGTTGCAGGATGCCCCCCTGATGCTTTTGCCAAAACCGGACAGCTTTGGGGCAATCCCATCTATGACTGGAAGAAGATGAAGGAAGACAAGTTTAGCTGGTGGATTAAGAGACTTAAGAAGACAACACAGTTTTTTGATGTGGTCAGAATCGACCATTTCAGAGGACTTGAAAGCTACTGGGCTATTCCCTTCGGAGATCCCACCGCAGAGAACGGAAAGTGGGTAAAGGGCCCCGGAAAGGCTTTAATCAATACCATCAAGAAGGAACTTCCCGATGTTTCCTTCATTGCGGAGGACCTGGGATTCCTTACTCCTGCAGTCAAGAAGCTCCTGAAAGATTCAGGCTTCCCGGGCATGAAGGTTCTGGAATTCGGCTTCGATGCCACCGAACCCAACGAGTACACTCCCGATGCCTTCACAGAAAACTGTGTATGCTACACCGGAACTCACGACAATGAGACCCTTTTGCAGTGGAGTGAGAGAATCGACCCCAAGAGCCTCAAATTTACAAGAAAGTATCTTAAACTTAAAAAGAATGATGACATCTGCGATGCCATCATCAAAGCTGGAATGGAGAGCAAGGCCGATCTGTTCATGGCTCAGATGCAGGACTACTTAAAGATTGGTGCCGAAGGCCGAATGAACCGCCCCAGCATCCTCTCCCCCGACAACTGGGTATGGCGCATGACCAAGGGAGCAGATTCCGACGCCCTGGCCGAGCACATCCGCAAACTCACCAAGAAAGCCAACCGTATATAATGTGCAGAATGGGGACAGGCCCAAATTGCACGGTGCAGAATGGGGACAGCTTAGATTATCATCTGAAGTGCAACACCCACGTCACAGTTTTTCTAAGCAATTAAATACGACATAATGTACTCTTGATGTAAAATGTAAGTTACCACACGTACTTTTTACGAAAGGGGTCCATTATGTCGTACTCACATTTTACATTAGATGAAAGAATTATTCTACTTCAACTTTTAAAGAAACAGTATTCTCTAAGAAGTATTAGTGACATATTGGGTAGGAATGCTTCTTCCATAAGCAGAGAACTATCGCGAAATACCGTAAATGGAAGCTATAATCCCTATGTTGCCACCAGCCTTGCTTATA
>FMWZ01000005.1 GCA_900103495.1 Lachnospiraceae bacterium G11
CATTTTCAAAAGCTATCGACTTGATCGAGTTGCCTGCCATGACTTGCGAAACTATGGACAATTTTTCTTCCGCTGTCCAAACTTTATTGAAGCTTTTGTGTCTTAGAGCATCTGGTCCGCAAGCATTCTCAATTCTTACCCATTTTCGGATTGTCCCATGAAAGTACTCTGTATTAATACCATCAGGAGTATCGGGCCAAAGTCCTTGCCGATACAATTCAACAGCTTTTCTCTTGTAATCGTAACTATAACGCATAAAAATACCCTCCTTACTGGTTTGTCCAGTAAAGAGGGTACATATCATCCTTGGCTAGGGGCGGTTATTTCTTTTTTCTTTTATCGCTTCCGAACATATATCCTAACTCGAAAACTGCAACTGAAAAAGACAGCAGAGCTAATAAGTCAAGTATTGTCATTGGCATCCCCTCCTTCCGGGTAGTCGGAGGGTGAAAAAACGCCCTCCGCATGGAAGGGCCAACCGCTCACCGTTTGGCAACGCCTCGCAGGATTATCCTGCATCTACAGTTTATCAGAAATAATTAGACCGGTCAAGAACAAATGTTCGAAACTCATTCCGTTGCAACAGGTGGCTATATTCTGTATAATTTTAGATAAAGTTATACTGAATAAGAGGCACCCATAATGGAAAGAAAAATTTTGAAAAACAAGCTGTACCTGTACCTGACGGAATTCTTCGCAGGTATGTCGGTTATGGCAGTAGAATTAGGGGCAAGTCGCTTACTTGCTCCTTATTTTAGTTCATCACAGATTGTCTGGACCATTATCATAGGAACCATCATGATAGCAATGGCTTTAGGTAATTTATATGGTGGTAAAAAAGCGGACAAGGATCCCAATCCCGACAAGCTTTACGGTCGGATCCTTATTGCGGCCATATGGATTGCGGCAATTCCTGTGGTGGGCAAATATATAATCCTTGGAATCTCGGGGGTACTGATTCTTGCGGTTAACAGCAACTTCCTTATAATTGCTGCGTTTATTGCCTGCATGATTATCTTTGTTTTCCCTCTTTTCCTTTTGGGAACGGTAACCCCTTCCCTGGTTAAATTCTCGGTTGACAGTCTTGATGACTCGGGAAGTGTAGTTGGGAAACTTAACGCTTTTAACACAATAGGAAGTATTATCGGAACCTTTGTGCCCACTTTTATAAGCATTCCTGCGGTGGGAACAAGCATTACATTCCTGATTTTTGCAGGAATTCTTCTGATACTTTGCATTATCTATTTTGTAAGCTCCAAGATAAATTTTAAGGAGGCCAAGAAAGTACCTGTAAGCATTGTGCTCTTTATCGTCTGCTGCATTCTTGGCCATAACGGAAGCTTTGCTTTCTGGCAGACGGATCTGACCTTTGAAGGTGAGTCAATTTACAACTACTTACAGGTATACGAAAACAGCCAGGAGGTGGTACTTTCCACCAACGTTTTGTTTGGAGTCCAGTCGGTTTATCTTAAGGATAAGGGCATGACGGGAATGTACTACGACTACGCCATGGCGGCGCCTTACATGAGTGGTGTCAATGAGAAGGACAACCTGGATATTCTGATCCTCGGAAACGGTTCCGGAACCTTTGCCACCCAGTGTGAGAGATATTTTGACAACTGTAACATCGAGGGTGTGGAGATAGATCAGAAAATTACGGACCTTGCAGTGGAGTATTTCGACCTTCCGAAGGATGTGCCGGTTACTACCTACGACGGAAGAGCCTATCTTAATGCTATAGACAGAAAATATGACGTTATCATGGTTGATGCCTATCAGGATATAACCATTCCCTTCCAGATGTCCTCAATCGAGTTTTTCACTTTGGTAAAAGATCACCTTAAGGATGACGGCGTCATGGTTGTTAACATGAATATGCGGGGCCAGAGTGAGGGAAATATCAACCAGTATCTGGCGGATACCATATCCCATGCTTTTTCTGAGATTTATACGGTGGAGGTGTCAGGCTCCACCAACAGAGAGCTTTTTGCTTCAAACAACCCCGAAATGCTTTCTGTATTTGAAGAAAACATTAATCTTGGCCTTGGAAGATGCGAAGAAGAGCTGGAATTAATGATGGCAAGGGTGAGCCTTGACCTGGAGGCCTATGAGCCCGGAGAATATCTGATGACGGATGACAAAGCCCCTGTGGAATTACTTGGAATGCGTGTCATCGATGAAATAATCAAAGAAGAAGTGGCCTACTACAAAGGCCTGTACGAACGCGGAGGATTGCAGGCATTGCTTGACCTGCTCTAAATTTCATGAACATTTATCTTACAAGACATGGCGAAACCAGGTTTAATAAGGATGAACTGATGCAGGGACACGTGGACGAGCCCCTGTCCGAGGTGGGAATCGCCCAGGCACATCAGACCAAAGAAGCCCTCAAGGACATTAAGTTTGATGCGGTGTACGTAAGCCCCCTTACAAGGGCCAGACAGACTGCGTCAATCATCAGCGGCCTACCCGAAGAGGAGCTTATTGTCGACGACAGAATAATAGAGGTAAGCTTTGGCCCCTATGAGCTCAAACCCTACAGGAAGCTTGGATTATGGATGACAGCCTACTGGGTGCTTCCGGAGTTTATTCCCGCACCTAAGGGCGTGGAGAATACCAAATCCATGGTTGCAAGATCCAGATCCTTCCTTGAGGAGCTTAAGACCAAGGACTATGAGAACGTTCTGGTGGTCTGTCACGGTGGCATTATAAGAGCTCTGTGCGGAGTTTTGGAACATCGATTCAAAGGACTTAAGTGGAGACCGAGGCCTAAGAACTGTGAAGTCAGAAAATATGAACTGTGATGAATTACATCTGGAAAAAAACGAAGATTTTCTCCTTTTAAGAAAAGGGGACCTTACCTTAACGGCGGATTGGACAGAAGATCTGCCACGCCTTAAGCAAAGTAACCTGGAACATGAAATCCTTATCAAAGCGGTAAGAATAAAGGGGCATGCTGCGCCTCTTAAAGTGCTTGATGCCACTGCCGGTTTTGGTGAGGATTCTCTTATTTTAGCTGCAGCAGGTTTTTCCGTAACGGCATGTGAAAGAAATGAGACCATCGCGGCTCTTTTAAAGGATGCCCATGAAAGGGCGTTAAAAGACGAGAGACTTAAGGGTGTTGCGGAAAGGATTAACATAGTTTCAGGTGACAGCAGAGAGCTTATGAAGCCTGAGAAGGGCTTTGATGTTATATATCTTGACCCCATGTTTCCGGAGAGGAAGAAGTCGGGCCTAATCAAGAAGAAATTTCAGCTCTTGCAACTTCTTGAAAGCCCCTGCGACGACGAGGAGGAAATGTTTATGGCCGCCCGTGCCGCCTCCCCAAAGAAAATTGTGGTGAAGCGTCCCGCCAAGGGGCCGTATCTTGCGGGCATGACCCCGTCACATTCGGTTTCAGGCAAAGTAATTCGCTACGACTGTTATATTTTGTAGTATAATTAATTGTATGAACACTATGTTTTTTAAGAACAAAAAAAGAGAATATTTCAGGCTCAAAATGGAGGAGAAGGTGGAAGAGATCCCTTTCTCCTCCTATCCACGCCCGCAGTTAAAAAGGGACTCCTTCATATGCCTAAACGGCAGGTGGAGCGACGGAGTGCTGGTGCCTTTTCCTTTGGAATCGGAGCTTTCGGGCTTTAAGGGGGATGACACTACCCGCTACACCTACAGGCGTAAATTTGAGATACCGGAGGATTTTATCAAGGATAAGGTGCTCCTTCATTTTGGGGCGGTGGATAACAAGGCCAAGGTTTATGTGGATGGAGAGGAAGTGGGAAGCCACGTTGGTGGATATCTGCCCTTTTCCATTGACATAACGCGCTTTGGAGCCGGAATTCACGAACTGAAGGTTAAGGTGAAGGATGAGACCTCCACCGACTACCCCTACGGCAAGCAGACCAAAACTCCCGGGGGCATGTGGTACACTCCAGTGTCCGGGATCTGGGGCAGCGTGTGGCTTGAGAGCGTTCCGAAGGACTACATCAAATCCCTTCGAATCACTCCCTCCCTTACGGATGCAAAGTTTGAGATTGAGGGCGGCACCGGCAGATACGACGTGAAGGTTTACGATGCCGAGTATCCTGCGGATGGCAACCTTATTCTGGAAAAAACTTTTGAATCTCCTGAATTTGTTATCGATATAGATGACCCCAAAGTCTGGAGCCCCGAGAAGCCAAATCTCTACTCTGTCCGCATCAAGAGCGGAGAGGACATGATTACCTCGTACTTTGGCCTCAGGGTTATTGATATCAGAGAAATTGACGGTTTTAAAAGGATCTGTTTAAATGGGAGACCGTATTTTTTCCATGGCGTTTTGGATCAGGGCTATTATCCCCAGGGGTTATTCCTGCCCAACAATGAATCAGGCTATGAGGGCGATATCCTGAAGATGAAGGAGCTTGGCTTTAATACCTTGAGGAAGCATATCAAGGTGGAGCCTGAGTGCTTCTATGAGGCCTGCGACAGGCTGGGAATGGTGGTTTTCCAGGATATGGTCAACAATGCGCCCTACAGCTTTTTGAGGGACACGGCCCTTCCTACCGTGTTTAAGGGACATATAAGCGATAAGAACAGACACAAGAATTCTGAGACCAGGAAGATTTTTAAAGCTCATTCAAAGGGGATTGTGGAGCATCTTTATAACCACCCCTGCGTGCTTTATTACACGATTTTCAATGAGGGCTGGGGACAGTTTGACTCGGATTACATGTACGACAAGTTCTGCGAGTGGGACCACACCAGGATCATTGATTCCACCTCGGGATGGTTTAAGCAAAAGAAGAGCGATGTGGAGAGTATTCACTGCTACTTTAAGCCGATTAAACCCATTAAGAGTGATAAGCCCATAATTGTCAGCGAAATGGGAGGGTATTCCCTTAGAGTAGAGGGCCACTATTTTAACAAAAATGACAATTACGGATACAGGACCTTCACCGACGAGGATGAGCTTTCTGAGGCCATTATAAAGCTTTACGAGGATGAGGTTCTTCCCTACATTGAAAAGGGCCTTTGCGGCAATATCTACACACAGGTTTCCGATGTGGAGGATGAGACCAACGGTTTTTACACCTACGACAGGAAGGTGTGCAAGGTAAATAAAGAAGCAATGCTTAAAATATCAAAGAAACTTGAGGTAAAATGAAATGAAAAAATCAACACCCCTTGGGGGCAAAATCTGGTTTGCGGCCATATTCTTCGGCCTAATCGGACAAATCGCATGGATAGTGGAAAACATGTATTTCGCTACCTTTGCACAGGATGTATTCGCCAACTCCGGTCGAAGCGACATGTCCTACTGGGTTACAACATGGATGGTTATTCTGTCGGCCATAGCTGCTACGGCTACGACAATTTTTGCAGGTGCATGGTCTGACAGAGTGGGAAAGAGAAAGCCCTTCATCGCCTTCGGTTACATATTCTGGGGCATTACAATTATGCTGTTTGCGTTCCTTCCCATGAAGGCGGAGGCAGGTTCATTAATGCTTGTGGCTGTTTTGATAGTATTGTTTGACTGTGTTATGACCTTTGCAGGTTCCACATCAAATGATGCAGCTTTCAATGCATGGGTTGCGGACAACACAGATGACACCAACAGAGGTAAGTTAAACGGAATCCTTTCAATATTGCCGGTCATTGCTGTGGTTATTGTATTTGTGGGCCTTGGAAGCCTTTATAATTCAGCTAACGAAAGCAATTCAATGTTCTTTATTGTAATCGGTATTATCCCCATGGTTGCCGGAATTCTGGCACTTTTCACAATAAAAGATGCTAAGGACATTAAGAAGGCCGACACCGAAAACCTTGTGGGTGACACCTTCTACGGATTCAGAGCCGAGACAGTTAAGAACAACAGACTTTTGTATATTACGCTTCTTGCTGCATGTCTTATCGGTATTGCGCAGCAGACGTTTTTCTCATATTTAATTAATTTCCTGATAGTTACCCTTGGCCTGGGAGACGGCTTTGTTATTCCCATGGCTGTGATTATTGTAGGCTCGGCAATTGTTACCGGAGTATTCGGCTTCATGTTTGATAAGCACGGCAGAAAGGGATTCTATTATCCTTTGCTTATTATGACTGTAGTGGGAATCCTGTCATTCTTTAGCCTTCAGTTTCTTGATGGCGGCGCCAGGACAGCGGTACTTTTCATCGGCGGAATCGTTATGATGGGAGGCATTTTATCCCTTATCGGCGCCTTCAATGCCAACTTCCAGGATCTGATTCCCGAGGGCAGCCAGGGCAGATTCCAGGGAGTAAGAATGTGCTTCACAGTGCTTATTCCAATGATTATCGGCCCCATTATTTCACTTATTCTTGGCCTTGATGCCATGGGCTTAAACGGCAGCGACTTCGTGCCGCCCTACAGCCTCTTCATGGCAGCCGCAATTGTGGCAGCTATATCCGTAATACCGATTTCCATAATTCGCAAGAACTCGAAGTAGGTGCAATTTTCCATCCGAGGCTTGATATTTTGCACGAAAAGTCTGTCTTAGCAAAATATCAAGCCTCGGATTCAAATACAGAAATGTGCAATTTGGGGCCTGTCCCCAACCTGCACCGTGCAATTTGGGGACAGGCCCAAATTGCACATAAAGGAGCAAGAGATGATATTTTCAATTCCGGAGCTGGAGCGGACGGGGCTGGTTCGAACAGTGTATACAACAAAAGAACGTCATGTCTGGAGGTTTGATGGGGAAGGAGGCCCGGAGAATTTCGAGTGGCTTACGAAGGAGCTTGGAGGCGGAATAAGGCCCGAAGACCTTACAAGAGTTTACCAGTCTCACACAGATAAGGTTAAGATTGTTACGAAAAAGCACGCCGGGGAGATGGTAACAAGGCCAAATGAGACGGAAGATTGTGATGGAATGATCACAAATGAGAAGGGTTTGATGCTTTGCACCGTGGAAGCAGATTGCGTTCCGGTGTACATACTTGACCCGGTGACTCCCGCCATAGGAATGGTTCACTCCGGATGGAGAGGAACCGCCAAACAGATTGCCGTTAAAGCCATAAAGCTTATGGAAAAAGAGTATGGAAGCAAACCTGAGGACATGATGGTGGCTTTAGGGCCCCATATTTGCGGCAATTGCTACGAAGTGGGTGAAGAGTTAAGGGAAGACTTTAAAGAGCTGTTTGAAGAGGCGGAAAGGGAGAAATTCCTTACCAAAAAGCCTGACGGAAAATTAAATCTTGATTTATCGAAGGCCATAAAGGCCGCAGTTATGCAGGCCGAAGTCAAAGAGGAGAACTTCTTCGATTCCTGTCCCTGCACAAAGGAAAGTGACAACCTTTGCTCCTGGAGAAGGGACAATCCGATCCGCCAGAGTATGCTAACAGGGATAATGCTTGTAAAATAAAGGAAAACGCCGTGTTAAATTTGGATTTAACACGGCAATAACATTTGTTATTAAATTTGAAATCGGGCTTTTTAAGCAAATTCCGTCTTGAGACTTCTCTCAAACATTTCATTAATCATTTCTTTGGCATTCTTATCTTCATAGAGAACCTGATAAACGGACTCGCAAATCGGAAGCTCAACGCCGTAGGATTTGGCGAGTTTTCTTAATGCCAGAACTGTGTAGTAACCTTCTGCAAGATCAGTGTAGGGTTCCCCTGTAACCACGCATTTTCCAAAGGTTAAGTTGTGGCTGTGAGGAGAGAAGAGAGTTGCTTCGTAATCTCCCAGGTGACAAAGTCCGTAAACGGTGCTTTCCTTGCCTCCCATGGCAACAATAAGTCTTGAAATCTCTCTGGTACATCTTGCCATCAAAGCTCCCTTAAGGGACGCAAGATCAAGACCTTCCAGGATTCCGGCAGCGATGCCAACCACGTTCTTGGCAGCCGCTCCGATTTCATTTCCTATTAAGTCGGTTCCATAGTAGAAGCGAATGAGATCGCTGGAAAAAGCCTTTATAATCTCATCTTTCACCGCTTCATTGGTGGAATCGATAACCATGCAGTTGGGAACTCCTCTGTAGAATTCCTGTACATGTCCGGGTCCCAGCCAGACAGCCACTTCATTGCTTACGTCAAGGCCGCCTGAAGCAATCTGTGAAAGGCGTCTTCCGGTATCAATTTCGATGCCCTTCATACAAAGCACGACTATCTTGTCCTTAAGTCCGGTTTCATCAAGCTGCTTAACAACAGCTGAAAGGGACTGGGAGCCCACGGATATGATAATGTAGTCCGCATCCTTTGCGCCCTCTATGGAGGTGGTGAGAGACAGACTTTCAGGTATTTCCATGTATTTATTTTTTCTTGTGGCCATAAGCTCCTTCATGTTCTCAGAGCTTTCTCTGCCGTAGAGTTTAACGTCATGGCCGATTTTATCGAGATACCAGGCGATGAATGTTCCCCATCGACCGCATCCCACAACAAATACTTTCTTCATATGATTTCCTTTCGTGCAAAACCCGTCAAAGCGGATTTTAAGCACACTAAACATAATACCACATCTCGTAGTAACTGCAACCACGAAAGAAAAGGAAAACGTTTTCGCAAAAACCATTGACTTTTAATAAATGCAATGGTTTAATCGAATTAAGGGCGTGTAAACGTTTTAACAGGAAGGATGAAACAACATGAATAAAGCTGCGATTTTCCACAGACCCCTAAGTGAATATGCCTTTGCAATAAGTGAGAATGAATACGCTTTTCGCTTGCGTACCGCAAAGGACGATCTTAAATATGTGAAGTTTGGATTTGCCGACAGAGCTACAATGACGCCAAAGTTTACCTTTGACATAAGGGAGATGGAGCGGATTTTTTCAAATAAGTATTATGACTGGTATGAAATTACCTTAAAGTCTGACTTTGAGCGAATTGCCTACTACTTTGAACTTAATGACGGCAACGAGACCGTGTATTATTACGGCGACTGCTTTTCGGATGAATGGGACGCGGAGCGCCCGGATTACTTCCAGTTTGCCTTCAATTTAAGGGTTGACCGCATGGAGGTTCCTGAGTGGGTTAAGGGTGCCGTTGTCTATAATATTTTCCCCGACAGTTTTGCCGACGGGGCAAGGCACATAAGCGGGGAGCCCTCAGAGACAACATATAAAGGCATCAGCTGCCGCTCCAATCTTGGGGGAACAATTAAGGGAATCACCGAAAACCTTGATTATATCAAGAATCTTGGCTTTAATGTGGTGTACCTCAATCCCTTCTTTGTGGCGGGCTGCTACCACAAATACGACCTTATTGACTACTTCCACGTGGATCCCTGCAGAGGAACGGATGAGGATTTCAAGGAAATGGTGGACAAGGCCCATTCCATGGGCATGAGGGTTCTGATTGACGGTGTATTTAACCACACCTCAAGCGATCACGAATTCTTTAAGGATGTTTTGGAAAAAGGAAAAGCCTCTCAGTATTTCGACTGCTACTACGAACTTGGAAGTGACAGTCCCAAATTCCCCGGGCACCATGAAATGCCGCAGTATACCTGCTTTGCATATGTGGCTCATATGCCAAAAACCAATACCGCTAATCCCTTCCTAAAGGATTATTTCTGTAAGGTTGGAAAGTACTGGATTGAAACGTTTGATGTGGACGGCTGGAGACTTGACGTTGCTAACGAAGTAGATGATGCGTTTTTACGAGCATTCAGGGATGCGGTTAAGTCTGTGAAAAAGGAAGCCATCGTTCTCGGGGAAATCTGGGAGAATGCTTCTCACTACGTAAATGGCCACATGATGGAAGGGGCCATGAATTATGATTTCAGGCGTTATTTAATGCAGTATATCGCGAAGGAATCCATTGATACCCAGGAGTTTGGGGCAAGAATCGAGAACATGCTTCTTCGCTATCCCAGGCAGGCAGCCTACTCGCAGCTTAACCTTCTTGACAGCCATGATGTCAGCAGATTCTACTCCGTGTGTGATGAGAATCTTGATAAGATGGAACAGGCGGTGCTTTTACTTCTGACCTTCCCCGGAATGCCAAGCATCTTCTATGGGGATGAACAGGGACTTACAGGCATCACTGAGCCCGAGTACAGAAGGCCCATGATCTTTGAGGATAAGCATCCTCTTTTTGAAATCTATAAGAAGCTTCTGGCCTTAAGAAACGACAACAAAGCCTTCGGCCACGGAAACTTCAGAACCGTTATTGCAAAGAACGGTCTGTACGGCTTTGAGAGAAATTTCGGAAACGAAAGCATCAGGGTATTTATAAACGGGACAGACGCCGCAAAAATCCCCGATTTCAAGGGTGATGTCATTTTAAGTAAGAACCTTTCGGGAGATGAACTTAAATCATTTGGCTATGCAGTAATAAAAAACACAAAATAATGTAAAATTTTCTTGCACTTTCACCATATTTTGCGCATAATTAAATTTGGTGGGGGCAGATAATTATGTATTTAATGGGACGCTCAATCCGGGATTGAACGTCCCTTTTTTACTGCCTCGAAGGGGAGTATATGAACCAGGTCAGAAACAAACGTCCATTAATTTACATGATAACCAACGATGTGTCTCGAGAGGTATGCACCAACATCATCCTGGCAGCGGGAGGATGTGTTATTTGCTCGGAATCATCTGAAGAAATCGATGAAATTTTAAATCTTGCGGACGGATTATATCTTGATATAGGAATGCCCACCATGGATAAGGCGGAGCTTATGAAGCGGGCCCTAAGACTTGCTTCCCAAAGGGGAATCCCTGTGATTTTGGACCCTGTGGGAGTTGGAGCATCGGGCTTCAGACGCAACCTTGTTAACGAACTTCTCCTTATCGGAGGAATAACCTGCATCAGAGGTAACGTTGGCGAAATCGGCGCTTTATGTCACCGACGTGTGGTTTACAACGGCAGCGAAACCTCCAGAATCTCTTTGACAGATGAGGAACTTATGGCTCTTTCCGAAAGAACCGGAGCCATGATTCTTGTGGGAGGCAAAACTGACCGCCTTGTCTGGAAAGATCAGGTGGTGGAGAAGCCCGGTGGAGGCAGGATTTTTACCAGATTATCAGGAGGCGGATGCCTGCAGGCAGCCTTCCTTGCAACGGTTATCGCATCTTTTGAGGACCGCTGGGAGGGCCTGAAAAAGGGCGTTGACCTGTTCAACTTCGCAGGTAGAATAGCCGCAAAGGAAGCCGGCGGAGTAGGCAGCTTCCCCGTGGCCTTCATGGATACTATCGGAGAGACGTAAATGGTGTATAATCATAGCAAGGAGGATAGCAGTATGGATATTGCAAAAGTTCTTGCCGAATACGATGCCCTTGAGGCCACCCACGATTTTGAAGCCATCAATAATTTCCTTGACGAGAAACTTGCCGAGGCAAAGGCAGAAGGGGACACCTCAAGTGCAATTACCTTATATAATGAAATAATCGGTTTCAACAGGGAGATCAGCGACTACGCCAAGTCCATAACTGCCTGCAGAGACCTTCTTATAACCTTGGAAGAGGCGGGGCTTAACGGCACGGTTTCCTATGCAACCTGCCTTCTTAATATTGCCAACGCCTGCAGAGCTGCAGGTCTTTTACAGGAATCCATGGCCTATTACAATGAGACTCTTCGTATCTACGACGAGAATCTGGAGCCCACGGATTTTTCTTATGCGCCTCTTTACAACAACCTTGCTCTTCTGTTCCAGGAGATGGGGGATTTTGAGAGTGCATCGGGAACCTTGAGAAAAGCGTTATCTCTCGCATTGTCGCAACCGGGAGAGGATATTAAAGTTGCCATAAGCCATACCAACCTTGCCATGTCTTTACTGAAAAACGGCGAGTATGGAGAGGCCATGGACAATCTCACGGAGGCTTTCAAGATATTTGACTCAAAGCCTGAGCCGGACTATCACTATGGGGCAGCCCTTTCTGCAATGGCTGAGGCCAAGTACGTTACCGGCGAATTCGAGGAATCTGCCGAGTATTACGAGAGAGCCCTCAAAGAAATCAGGAAAAACACAGGCTATTCGCAGGCCTATGACATAACCCTTGCAAACCTTCATCAGGCTTCCGAGAAGGCCATGGAGGCCAAAAAGAATGAGGCCGCCAAGAAGGGTGAAGAGTACAAGGGCATAAAGGGATTGGAGCTTTCGAAGGCTTTTTACGAAGAATACGGAAAGCCCATGATTGAGGCAAAATTCCCTCTCTACAAAGATTTAATTGCGGTGGGTCTTTGCGGAGAAGGCTCAGAATGCCTGGGTTATGATGACGACGCATCGACAGACCACGATTTTGGACCGGGATTTATCATGTGGCTTCCGGAACCTATATATGACGAAATCGGAGAGGAGCTCCAGGCAGCTTATGAGGAGCTTCCCATAAGATATAAAGGCTATACCAGACTTACCACCAGAGAGGCCGGAAGGAGAGTCGGCGTTTTTGAAATAACTGAATGGTACGCCAAAATCCTTGGCATGGACATAAGGGATGAGCGCGGGGATATCAACTACGTTGAGAACTACCTTTGGATGGCACTGGAGGACTGTAACCTTAACAAGGCCACAAACGGAGAAGTCTTCGTTGATTCTTATGGAGAATTTAGTAAAATCAGAAAGATTCTCCTTAGCTATTATCCCGACTCGGTCTGGAGAAAGAAGATAGCTACGGAGCTTACGAAGGTTTCCCAGTACGGACAGTACAATTATGAGCGCGTATCGGAAAGAGGAGACAAGGTTTCGGCGGCTCTTTGCCTAGGAAGTTTCATAGAGCACACCATGAAGCTTGTGTACCTCTTAAACAGGCAGTATGCTCCCATTTATAAGTGGCTTTCAAAGGGCATGGAGAAGCAGGATATTTTCATTAAAAGTAACCTTGAGAAGATATCGGAGAACCTTAACGATTTTACCGGAAATAAAAAGCTGATCGAAGAAATCGCATTGGATATAGTGGGTAAGCTCAAAAATCTCGGGCTTTCCGAATTAAATGACTCCTATCTGGCCCACCATGACGTGATTTCAGGGGCAGATACAAAGGCAGATCTCGTGAACACCATCGTAAGGTTGGAGTGGGTGGCTTTTGACAAAGCTCATAATGAGGGAGGAAGGGCCGACTGCCAGGACAACTGGACCACCTTTGAGATAATGAGAAAGAGCCAGTATCTGACATGGACAGAGGACATGCTTGAAAGCTATATCGCTGATTTTAAGGCGGCCAATGCAGCGGGGTGGAATCTGATTGCCGAGAAATACGGTCGAATGGAGGAAAGCACCGCTCCCGAAAGATGGAACGAGATCAAGGACAGCTTCCCGCCCATAAGTGATGAGAAGAAGGCCATAATTGAGTCCATCGTGCAGATTCAGGTGGGAATGATGGAGGATTTTGCAAGGGAGTTTCCCGATGCCGCTTCGAATGCCCGCTCCATCCACACATCGGAGGATACGGAGTACAACACCTCCTATGAAACCTACCTTCGCGGAGAACTTTCAACCTACTCCGACGAGACCCTTGTATTATATGGAAGGTTTATCGCAGGCCTAGCCGCAGAAGGCAAGAACCTGGCGAAGATGATAATTACCAATACGGCTAAGCTTATGCAAGATGCATAAAAAATTGAATAATTCTCCTTGAAATATTATGAAAAAAATATCATGATTTTTTCAAAAATAGGGGTTAAGATACTACATGTTGTGTCCGATATATAAAATGTAATCAAAATATAGCAACATGTAACCAAGGAACCGGTCTCGTATATCAAGGAGGATAAATTATGAGTGGCGTATTGATGGAGTATCGGGAAGCGTTCCGCATGTATCCCATATATAAAGACTTTCAGGAGAAGGCAAGGAGCGACGAGTCCCAGACCAAGAAGCTCAACGAAGAAAACAACGAGTTCGATAAGCTTTTGAAAGAGATAATACACAACTAGAAATGCTGCGACATAGTTCGCAGCATTTTTAGTTGTGTATTTAGAGGATGTGCAGAATGGGGACAGGCCCAAACTGCACACGAAGCGTGCAATTTGGGCCTGTCCCCATTCTGCACGTCCGACAATCTGTAGCATTTTAGACTTTACGTAAGGCCTACAAAGGATATAGAATAGAAGCAGAGGGCTATTAATCTACCAGTTTAGGAGGGAATTTAGAAATGAAATTATCAAACATTGATCAGGTTAATGAGTTTTTGAATGTAGTTAAAGAATGTAAGGGTGATGTATATCTCACATCTCCTCAGGGTGACAAGTTTAACCTTAAGTCCAACTTCAGCCAGTACATCGCAATGGGCGCACTTCTTGGCAACCATGGTGATGACTTAGAGCTTTGGTGCGACGACAAGGAAGATGAAGCAAGATTCTTAAACTTCTTCAATAAGCACCCCGAAGTATAATAAGAAAAGTTAAGCGCCGCTGATGCGGCGCTTTTTTTATACCTCTGAGGATCTGTAGCTCTGGGGAGAGAGTCCGTAGGTTTGTTTAAATACTCTCGCAAAATTCCCGGAGTCGTCATAGCCCACTGCTTCGGCAATCTCCGCCACACTCATATCGGTGGATTTAAGAATTCTGGCGGCTTCCGAAAGCTTGTGTCTTATAAGGTACTGCTGGGGAGTGACGTTTAACTTCTTTTTAAAGAGAGAAGTAAGGTAGGACCGGTTAATCCCTACGTAGTTGGCAATATCCCCAACCTTAATGGTCTTATAGTTAATCTTTATATACTGGAGAGCGTAGTCTACATACGCGTCTGCTGAATAGTCATAGGAACCGTCAGCGTTTCTTGCTGATGCCTGAGTTTCTATTAACATTGAGAGAATCTCATAAAGATATGCCACTCTCTTTATCTCATTTGCCATGGTCAGATGGTTGTCATCAAGGATACTCTGGATAAGGGGAGCGTAAGATTCGGTGGGAATCGTTGAGTGAACCACCGGTGTTTCTGCGGAAAGACAGGCGTTTGTAAGGTAGGTGTCAGCCATCTCTCCGTCAAATGTAACCCACATGTATGTCCAGGGCTTTTCCATGTCGGCAAAGTACTTGATTGCAGCTCCCTTGGGAATTAGAAAGATATCATTTTTCTTTATGGAGTATTCTTTGCCGTTTACTATAAGAACCCCTTTGCCGTCTGTGACAAAATGCAAATGGTTTTCGTTGGGAATCTTATGGTCATAGGTATAGCCGGGAGGACATTTTTGCATACCGCAGTGAACCAGATACAAGTCGTTTGTCTGGCGCTTAATATTGCGAAGGCATTTGAATCCCGCCACATTTTTGTAAGTAGTTTCCCTTTCCATTCCTATACACCTCCCCAATATTTTAACACAGAAAATACCCTATTACATAATATGAAAAAACTGAAACAAAAATACAAGCATTTAACATTTTGATAACACTATTTAACATTTCAACATGGTTATTTGTGCAATATGTAGGTAAAATGATAACGTAACAAGATGCAATTGTGCATTTTGTAAACTTTGCATTTAAGAATGGGAGGAACACTAAATGAAAAAATTGTTGGCAATACTCCTTAGTGCAGTACTGAGTATCGGTCTTATGTCCTGCGGCGCAGATGCTGCAGCAACACCCGCAACCGATAGTGCACCGGAGAAAGTTGAGGAGGCTACCACCGAAACAACGACTGAAGCCACCACGGAAGCAGCTGCCCCTGCTACAGAGGGCAAAAAGCTTAAAATCGGTTACACATTCTGGGATTTACCTGTTGCAGGTATATGTATTGACGGTGCAAACCAGATTAAGCTTGCTGCGGAAGCGTTGGGAGTTGATCTTGTATTTAACCCCAACAACGATGACATTTCAGCAGAGAGCGTAGTTGCCGCAGTTGAGAACTTCGCAGCATCAGGCTGTGACGGAGTTATTGTTATTAACTTCTCAGAAGCATCACTTGTAACAATCAGCCAGATTTGCCAGGAGAATGAGATGATGTTCATTCAGGCAACCAGAACAATCAATGATGAAGAAGTTGCAAAGGTTGTTGAGGCAAATCCTTACTATGTCGGACGTTTCCACGAGGATGAGTATGGTACAGCTTATTCACTGGCAGAGGAGCTTTCAAAGACAGGTGCCAAGAATGTAGCAATGATCAGCTCATATCACGGCGATACCGCATACGAAGCAAGAGCACAGGCTTATCGTGATGCTTGTAAGGATCTTGGCATGAATCTTGTTGTTGAGCAGTGGGATCTTCCCGATGATGCGACTGCTACGGAGACCCTTGTAAATATGCTTACCGCATATCCTGAAATCGACGGTATCCTTGCGGTTAAGTCAAACTACGTAACATATCTTGTAACAGCTGAAGAGACAGTTGGCATTACCGATTACCTTCCTGTTGTAGGTGTTGACTTTGATACCACCCTGGGCGAGAACATTGAGAAGGGCCAGATTACAGCAGTTGCAGGCGGACACCACGCAGATGCAACCTTCGCCCTCATCACCCTTGTAAACGCATTAAACGGTGCCTATGATCAGGCAGATTTCCCTCTTGATATCGAAAATGCTATGATGAAGATATCAGGTCCCGAGGAATACGCTGATTACCTTAAATGGTGTATCGGATATGATGAGGACTTCTATCACAGACAGAACCTTAACACTGAAGAAATTCAGAATCTGTGCGTTCTTTTCAATCCTGACACCAAGATTGAAGATATTGCCGAGATGGCAGGAAACATGTCTTTGGAGGATGTAAAGAAGCGTCACGCAGGTACATTCTGATAAGAAATGCCTTACATACAATAGGGGAAGGCTTCGGCCTTCCCCAAATTTTAAAGGTGGAAATATGAAAAAATCCAAACTGATTCGCAGTTTAATGCCATTTTTGACCGTAATCCTTCTGTATGTGATTTTCAGGATCCTTCAGCCGGAAAGATTCGGTAATCCCAACAGCATGTATGTGCTGATTCAGCAGACCTTTATCCATTCGATACTGGCCTGTGGTTTTTATTATATTCTTTCAATGGACATTTACGATTTGACCGTTGGTGTCAATGCCATAATAAGCTCCATGATAGGTGTCTATCTATCGAATCTTATTGGAATGCCGGGGCTTTTCATAGGAACAATTCTTACGGGATGTCTGATTTCGTTCATCTCCAGTTTCCTGATGGTAAATATCGACGCTCCGCCTATTATCATATCCGTTGCTCTTACCATAATCTATGAGGCTTTTTCCGTACTTCTTTGTTCCGGAAACACCACGCTTTCCGTGGATTCGGCCTACAGATTCTTTGGCAAGGCGCCTTTTGATATGATTCCCGGAATCGTGATTTTGATAATTAATGGTCTGATTTTGAGATACACAAAACTTGGGGTATATATTGACGCCATCGGATCCAATGCAAAACTTACCGAGAACGTGGGTGTCAATGTGAAAAAGTACAAGACCATAGCTTTTATCTGCTGTGGCCTCTGCACCGGCGTTTATGCCCTTAACAGTATAAGTTACTCGGCATCCGTTGCGTATGCCACGGGATTAAGCTCGGTTACATCGATTTTTAAGCCGGTTATGGCCTGCATGTTTGCCATAGCTTTTAAGAAGTATATTAACCCGATGATATCGCTCTTTATCGGTTGCTTCATTCTTAATATCATCTCAAACGGACTTCTGACAAACGGACTTGAAGCCGCACTCCAGAACGTGGTTGTGGGTATTGCCATGATCCTTCTTGTGCGTTTCTCCAGCATGGCCAGGAAGTTTGATGTGGTGAAGTAAGGAGGGGATTATGAGCGAAAAAGTACTGGTTCAGGTTAAAGACGTATACAAGCACTTCGGAGCCACAAAGGCGGTTGACGGTGTTTCAATAGAGGTTAACAAGGGCGAAATCTGCGGCCTTGTGGGTGAAAACGGTTCAGGCAAATCCACCCTTTTATCCCTTTTGTCCGGAATTCAAAGAAGAGATAAGGGTGAGATTATTCTTGAGGGAAAACCGTATAATCCCAAAAACCTCACAGACGCCAACAGACACGGCGTTTCCATGATAGTTCAGGAGGCCAATACCATTAAGGGCCTTACTGTTGCAGAGAACATGTTCCTTGGAATCGAGGACGAGTTCACAAAACATGGCATCAGAAATATCAAGATGATGAACGCCCTGGCAAGGAAACGTCTGGATGCCATAGGCCTTAAGGATATCAATGAGAAGGATGATGTTATCTACTACTCAATGGAGCAAAGAAAGCTTATTGAGTTAGTCAAAGCTGCAACCATCAAGCCAAAGCTTTTAATGATTGATGAAACTTCCACAGCCCTTTCTCAGACCGGAAGGGACGAACTATATAAGTTAATCAGGAATACAAAGGAGAGAGGAGACAGCGTTCTTCTTATTTCCCATGACCTTCAGGAGGTATTGAACCTCTGCAACCGTATTATCGTCATGAGAGACGGCAAGATTGTTTCTGAGGTAAAATCAGCAGAAATCGACGAAACCGGCCTTAAGAACCTCATGGTAGGACGTACCGTTTCAGGAGGCTACTACAGGGAAGACTATGACACCAAAATTTCTGATGAAGTTGTAATGAAGGTCAGAAATCTTAAGGCGGGAAAGAGAATCAAGGATGTATCCTTTGATCTTCACAAGGGAGAAATCTTAGGGTTCGGAGGCTTAAGCGAATCCGGGATGCACGAGCTTGGAAAGGCAATCTTTGGCATCGAATATGATGTTACGGGGTCCGTTACATTGGAAAACGGTGATGAGATTAAGACCATTGACGATTCCGTAAAACATGATATTGGATATATTTCGAAAAACAGAGATTCCGAATCCCTTTTCAATCAGATGGATATCAATGACAATATTGCGGCTACCTGTCTTGAAAAGATTGGTTCCAAGGGCTTTGTGACGGCTAAAAAGCGAAGGGCTTTCGCTGAGGAGCAGTCGAAGGTTTTAAACATAAAGATGAAGGATGTTGAACAGCTGGCAGGAACCTTAAGCGGTGGCAACAAACAAAAAGTTGTTCTTACCAAGTGGATTGCCAGAGGCACAGAAATCTTTATTATGGATTCCCCTACAAGAGGAATCGATGTAGGCGTAAAGGCAATAATCTACGGAATGCTTGATGACTTAAGAAAGCAGGGCAAGTCCCTGATAATCATTTCCGAGGAGCTTTTGGAGCTTATCGGAATGTGCGACAGAATTATAATTCTTAAGGACGGAGAAATCTCCGGAGAATTTGCAAGAAGCAGGGAACTGGGTGAAGAAACCCTGGTTCAGTGCATGGTGTGAGGTGAGAATATGAAGAAGATTTCAAAAGAAAAAGTATTTGAAGCCGTAAAACCATATCTTGCACTTATTATTCTGATATTGGTTTTTGCCATCGGCACCAAGGGACAATCCCTTACCACAAAGAATATCAAAATCGTTATGGAGCAGTCCATGGCCCTTATGTTAGCCAGTACGGGAGTGTTCTTTGTGATGACCACAGGAATGATGGATTTGTCCATAAGCGGCGTGGTTTGTGTATGTTGCTTTATCCTTGCCAAAATAGGAGAAATCAATCCGGTACTTGGAGTGGTTATGATGCTTGTAACCGGGCTTCTGTTGGGACTATTCAACGGAGTGATAACATCGGTTCTCAAAGTGCCCTCATTCCTGGCTACTCTTTGTACGGCATATATCTGCACAGGATTGATGACACACTTTATTGCCAGTTCAGCGGCCATGGTGCCCTTAAGCTTATACAGCTTTAACACCTTTGGGTTTAAACTTCCACTTATACTTATCCTTCTTATTTTGGCAGCAGGCCTGTTTTACCTGAGACCCTTTGGTCACTATGTAAGAATGATTGGCTCGAATGAGACGGCGGCACATTTTTCGGCAATAAAGGTTACCAAAATAAAGGTTCTTTGCTTTGTCATAAACGGAGGACTGGCAGCAGTGGCAGCTTTCCTTATCGGAATCAGAGCGGGAACAGCGGCGTTATCCACAGGCTCCGACCTTATGTTTAATGTTATGGTTGCCCTTACACTGGGGGGCTTCCCCTTTGGAGGCGGTGCCAAGGCCAAAATCAGCGCACCCATTATAGGAAGCTTTACCACATATGTACTCAGCAACGGAATGCTTCTTATGGGAGTAAGCTCGACAGCTATGTCTTTGATTAAGGGTGGCCTGTTCCTGGGAATAGTATTCCTTACCTCCCCTACGTTCCACAGACTTACGGATCGAATATCCACCAGAAAAATGAGTTTATCTGAGCCATAAAGGAGATAGTCTATGCCTATTGTTTTTCACGAAAAATCTAAGGATTTTCATATCTACAACGACTATATAAGCTATGTTATAGAGGTCATGGAAAATGGAATGCTTAAGAATGTTTATTATGGCAAAAGAATCCATGACAGGGATGATTTCTCATATCAGAGCAATGACGGTTTTCTAATGCATGGCGTATGCTCTGTTGACGGAGGGTTGGCGCTGCAGCATCAAAGACAGGAGTACCCGGCCTGCGGTATCGGAGATTTCAGAGAGTCCGCATTCCTGTTACGTCAGGAAAACGGAAGCCATGTATCCAGATTCGAGTATTCTACCCACACAATTTATGAGGGCAAGAAGCCTTTGGAAGGTTTGCCCGCAACATATGTGGAGAAAAAGAGCGAGGCTACAAGTATCGACATCGTAATGTACGACCATGTGACAGATACAAACCTTGTTCTTACCTATACTATATATGAAACTCTTCCTGTAATCACAAGAAGTGCCAGATTTGAGCAAAAAGGGGACTGCAAAGTCATTCTTGAGAAAGCGCTTTCGGCCTGTGTTGATTTTCCAGACAAGGATTATGAGATGATTCACCTTTCCGGTGCATGGGGAAGAGAAAGGCAGATTAAGGTAAGAAAGCTTGAGGAGGGAGTTTCGGCAATTGGGTCCATAAGAGGAGCCAGCAGTGCGGAGCACAATCCTTTTATAGCTCTAAAAAGACCTCATACTACGGAGTTTACAGGAGAAGTTTTCGGTTTTTCCTTCGTTTACAGTGGAAACTTTTTGGGAGAAGTTGAGGTTACGCCTCATGATATTACCAGAGTTATTATGGGAATCAATCCCTATAATTTCAAATGGCCGCTTAATAAAGGCGAATCCTTCCAGACCCCTGAGGTTGTTATGGTTTACTCCGATACCGGATTAAACGGCATGAGCCAGACCTTCCATACCCTTTATTCCTCGAGGCTTGCAAGAGGTACATGGAGAGATAGGGAACGCCCGATTCTTATTAATAACTGGGAAGCAACCTATTTTGACTTTGATGAAGAAAAGATACTTAAGATTGCTTCAAAGGCCAAGGAAGCGGGAGTTGAGCTGTTTGTTCTTGACGACGGCTGGTATGGCGAGAGAAATATTGATGACAGGTCTTTGGGTGACTGGTATCCAAATAAGAAGAAACTTCCCGAGGGAATTTCAGGACTCTCGAAGAAAGTTGAAGCCCTGGGACTTAAGTTTGGCATTTGGATTGAGCCTGAAATGGCCAATAAGAACTCTGACCTTTACAGGGCTCACCCCGACTGGATTCTTTCAACTCCGGACAGATATGAGTCCATGTGCAGAACGCAGCATACCCTGGACTACTCCAGAAAAGAGGTTGTAGACTATATCTTTAACCTTTTGGACAAACTTATTTCGGAGTCAAAGATTACCTATATAAAATGGGATATGAACAGGTATATGTCTGAGGCATACTCAAAAACTGCATCTGCAGAAATGCAAGGAACGGTTATGCATAAGTATATACTGGGAGTTTACAGTCTTTATGAAAGACTCACATCGAAATATCCCGAGATTCTGTTTGAGTCCTGCGCCAGTGGCGGCGCCCGTTTCGATCCCGGCATGCTTTACTATGCGCCTCAGACCTGGAGCTCGGATGATACGGATGCAATAGAAAGACTAAAGATTCAATACGGAACAAGCCTTGTATATCCTTTGCGCAGCGCAGGGGCCCATGTGTCGGCAGTTCCCAATCATCAGGTAGGTAGGGTGACTCCGATTGAAACGAGAGCAAATGTGGCTTTTTACGGAGCCTTCGGCTACGAGCTTGACCTTAACAAACTTTCCGATGAGGAACTGGAACAGGTTAAGGGCCAGATAAAGTTCTATAAGGAATACAGGAAACTTTTCCAATTCGGCAAATTCTACAGGATTCTAAGCCCTTATGAAGGTAATGAGACTTGCTGGATTGTTGTCAATGAAGATAAGAGTGAAGCAATTGCCGGTTTTTACCAGACATTAAATAAGGTAAATCCCCCCTGGCTTAAAGTAAAGCTTGCGGGAATTGATCCGGACAAGCTTTACGATGTCACTTATGATGATGTCTCCTATAAGATGTACGGAAGCGAGATTATCAGGATAGGAATTCCTGTAGACCGCAAGTACTTCAACAAAAAGGTAGGAGATTTTGCTTCGGTTCTTTTCCATTTGAAGAGTTTATAGAAAAAAAGGCGCCGCTGATGCGGCGCTTTTTTGTGCAATCAGACCTTTCCTGCTTTTGTACCCTGAAGCCCTGAAAGCCCCGATTTTCCTAAGTGTTCGCAATCGCGAACATTATTTTATTTGAAAAGATTATGTTTTATAAAATGTTTTGAATTCGTAATATATAATATATGTTCAACGCAAATATTCAAAATGTAACCTAATAGTTGCTTGAATATTTAGACAATGGACCTTAAAATCTACTTATAACAAACACAACTTCCTTTAGATTTGATTGTAAAAGGAGAACAACTAACACACTTATCGGAGGTAACTATTATGAAACAGAAGAAATCTCTCGGACTGATACTAAAACTTGTCCTTATAGCAGTCGGCGCAGTTTGCTTTACTGCATTGGTGATGATCCTCATCAGCAGATCCCAGTTAAGCAGCACCTACGAGAGCCTTATTGAAGAGGAGCTCAAAGTAGCGTGCGTAGAGCTTGAAAGCAAACTTTCCTTTGAGTACGACGGTGACTGGGCTCTTACTCCTGACGGAGAAATGGAAAAGGGCGGCTATGTTGTACAGACAGAGTACATGAACGAAATGGATGATATCCATAAGAAAACCGGTCTTGAGTACACACTTTTCTATGGTGATACCCGTATTATCACTACAATCGAAAAGAGTGACGGCTCGGGAAGACTTGTAGGAACAAAAGCAACAGATGCAGTTATTGCACAGACATTAAAGGGTGGCCAGGATTATCTTGGTACAAACGTAGTAATCAACAACAGACCCTATTTCGCTTACTATATTCCCCTTAAGAACAGCGATGGCACCATCGTAGGAATGTGCTTCGCAGGACGTCTTGCAGAAGATGTAAGCGCAGGTATCGCAAAGGCAGTTATGATGTGCCTGGTTTCCGGTATTGTTATCATCGTTCTTGTAGCAGTATTTGGATTCTTCCTTAACAGGGTTCTTTCAGCACAGATGCACAAAGTGGCAGATAACCTTGAACAGCTGGCAGACGGTGACTTAAGCGTAGAAGTAGACGAGAAACTCCTTAACAGGGGTGATGAACTTGGAATCATCGGAAACTCCACAAAGGTTCTTGTTGATAAGATATCAGACATTATTGGAAAACTTAAGAATGCTTCCGAAGACTTAAGTGCAAACAGCGAAAACCTCTCAGCATCAGCCGGCCAGGCCAACGATGCAGCAGGTCAGGTTGCAGCAGCTATGGATGATATTTCCAAAGGTGCAGTTTCACAGGCAGACAGCATTCAGACAGCAGTTAACAATACAGAATCAATCGGTAAGAGTATTGAAGGCATCTCCGACAGCGTAGGCGTTATGAACAACGCATCCGTAGAGATGAAAGAATCCTGCAAAACTGCAATGGATACTCTTAACAACCTGATTAAGCATTCCGAAAAGGTTGCTACAAGTGTTGACAGCATCGCAACCAAGATCGGAAGCACAAACGAGTCGGCTAACGCCATCAGCGAACTTACAGATGCTATTAACTCCATCGCTTCTCAGACCAACCTCCTTTCCCTCAATGCTTCAATTGAGGCAGCAAGAGCAGGTGAGGCAGGTAAGGGCTTCGCAGTAGTTGCAAGCGAAATCAGTACATTGGCTGATCAGAGTAAGCAGAGTGCAGATAAGATTAATGAAATCGTTGTAAGACTTATCAAGGATGCAAGCGAATCCGTTGAGGTTATGAAGGTCCTTTCCGAGAACGTTGTGGAGCAAAAACAGCAGCTCTCAGCTACACAGGAAGACATGGATAAGATGCAGACCAACATCAACGGTGTTGCAGCATCAGCGGACGATATCGCAGACAAGATTTCAAACCTCCGAAGCGACAACGAAGGACTTGGACAGATTATCGAAGACCTCTCGGCTATATCCGAAGAGAACGCAGCATCAACAGAAGAGACCAATGCTTCGGTTGAGGAACTCTCAGCAACCTTCCAGATGATTAACGACGATGCCGATGGTTTAAACAACCTGGCACAGAACATGCAAGATACTATAGCGTACTTCCATTAAGGTGTTGTGTTAGTTAGAGAAGGCTCCGGGCGCATACATTGTGTGTACCCGGAGCCTTTGTGCACGGAAATAAAATTATCTATATTTTCCCTAATATAATCCATTCTAACGCGTTGCCCCCGATGATACATTTTAGTGGGATTGAGGATCCAAAAACTACGAAATGTATTCAGAAGAAAGGGAGGATAACGTGAAAGAGAAAGATTTCAAAAAAATTCTATCGTTGGTGATTTCATTCGTGATAATTGCCATATCTGTTTTTGCCACCCATCCTTTTGATGTAAAAGCTGCAAATCCATATGGAGGAACAGATTATTACATTGACGCTACAAGAGGAAGTGACAGGAATTCAGGAAAATCGGAATCCAAGGCCTGGAAAACACTTACCAAGGCAAGTTCAGTTACATTTTCACCCGGCGACAGAATCTTGTTAAAGGCAGGAGAGGTATGGAACAATCAGCAATTGTATCCGAAAGGTTCCGGAACGGAAGGCAAACCAATTGTCATAGATATGTATGGGGACGCAACTCTTGGTAAGCCTTATATTGCAACTAACGGAAATGTATCATGCCCGGTATCAAACCGTTATGGTACATACACAAAGGATTTGAACAAAGCCGGCCTGACGGGTGCAGTCGTACTTCAAAATCAGCAATATTGGGAGATTCACAATCTCGAGATATCTAATGACGACAATTTCAACTCAAATATTACATCCGGAGCAGTTGTCAGAGACGGTATCAGCATTACAATCAATGCAGATAAACTTTCCGGTTCGTCAGACAAAGTTATGGATTATTTCAGGATCTCAGACTGTTATATTCATGACATTGATGGCCCTTCAACCTGGCAGAAAATCCATTATGGTGGCGTAGTATTCCAGGTATTCGGAAGCAAGCAATATAACCAATATGAAGATGGAGCTTATTATTTTAAAGATGTACGCATAGAAAATAATCGCTTCTATAAGACGGAACTTCATGCTGTTGAGTTCAGTTTTAACTGGTTTGGAGACAGTGCCGGACAATATGATGAATCCGGAAAGTACCATGAAGGCTGGGAGCAGCTGTGGGTACGAACCAAGGACCTTTACAGCAGGGATGTATATATTGGGCATAACTACTGTGAAAGTATTGGTCAGGGAGCTATTCAACTTGCAAACACAAAAAATATGACGGTTGAATACAATGAAGTGAATGGATTCCTGGAAAGATATAATGCTGTTTCTTGTGGATTGTATTTATGGGCAGGCGCTGATAGTGTCATGCAGTACAATGAGGTTTATAACGGACCATACGATGAGTATGACGGAACTCCTTGGGATATGGAGTATACGAATTTTGATGTGACGTATCAGTACAACTACTCACATGATAATGCTGCGGGATGGATGTCATACATGGGTAATAGTTCAAATTCTATTGCTCGTTATAATTTGTCAGTAAATGATAATGGCGTAATTGTTAAGAATATGCTTTCAACCAACTATGCGCCAAGTTATTTTGTGAATAACGTGTTTATTTATGATGCTGCGCAAATGGATTATTTCCATGACGAGATATTTAAAGATACAGTGTATTTCTATAACAATGTATTTTATAATACTTCGTCATCAACTCCAACCAAGTGGTATAGAAGGCCGAATGCATTAAATAATGCGGTTTTCTCGAATAATAACTTCTACGAGGCAGGCGGAAATCATTCAACTCAGGAACCTGCAGATGCGAATAAAGTAGTTGCAAATCCTGGATTTGTCGGCAATGTTTCTTCATACGCACAAAATAACGGGGTTGAAAACATTGTTGCATCGGCCGGAACTTTTATGATATCCGGAAATTCTCCTTTGATTGATGCGGGCCACTATTGCGCTGCTTGTGGAACAAAAGATTTCTTCGGAAATGATATTTATTATGGCGACGAAATTGATATTGGAATTCATGAATACCCTCAGGGAGTAAGAGTTAATAATCCTGTTGAAAAGCCTTTGGACGGTTCTGGGCAGGATGACAGGGTGAATCTTGCCATTGGTGCTACGGCAACGGCAAATTATACCCATCCAAGAGGAGACCTGGGCGCGGAGAAACTGGTAGATGGAAATGCAGCCACACGATGGGCATGTTGCGATCCGGGTGATATGACAGGAGGATATCCCATTTATCTTACTATTGATTTTGGAAGTCGAATTAGCTTTGACGAGGTAGTGCTTAAAGAGTATTACGATTCTGGAACGAATTACAGAGTTGAGCGATTTGAACTTCAAAAATGGGATGCTGATACAAATTCATGGGTTACTTTTGACAGCGATAATCAGGGGATTGGAGCTGAGAAGAGCAAGGCTGACTTTGGAAATGTTACAAGTAATAAGCTAAGGGTTGCAATTACCAAGCAGTATTCAACAGAGGTCTGGACACCGACACTAACAGAAATTGAGGTGTACAACAATTCGGGATATGTTGAACCCATAATAATAGATGATGAAACTAATCCTACGCTGGATAGCTATCAGGGAACATATGATTTAAATCCTGCAGTATATACGCCTATAGAGATACAGGTGGATTACGATGGAGATGTGCTTGTAGAACTGGCTTATTATGGCAGTGAGGGAAACAAACTTAGAACTCTTTATCCGAATGCCGAATATACTCTGGACAATAATGTGTATTTGATAAGCGATTCTTTCTTATCTACTCTGCCCGTTGGAAACTGTACCTTGCAATTTGCTTTTGCTTCAGGCCAAAGACTAATTTATAACCTTGAGGTTGTCAGCACAGGCTCTTCAAATCCTCCGAACACAGTAAACTATGCTCTTAGCGCAACCGCAACTGCAAATTATACTCATCCGAGAGGTGATCTGGGCGCGGAAAAGTTGATAGATGGAAACTATTCTACGCGATGGGCATGTTGTGACCCTGATGCTATGACTAATGGATATCCGATTTATATAACCATTGATTTTGGTATGCCAAAGGATGTTTCAAAGGTGATACTGAAGGAGTACTCAGACTGGGCTACCAACTATAGAGTAGAAAACTTTGAGATTCAGAGTTGGGATGGATCAACATGGAATACTATTTCTTCGCAAACGAACGGAATAGGTGAAAGCTTAACAGTGGAAGACTTTACCATGGTTAACACTTCCCAAATCAGGATAGTTATCACAAAACAGTATTCTTCAGAATACTGGACGCCTACAATCAGAGAAATTGAGGTTTATTAATTGACAGGTGAAGAATGAAGAAGAAAATTGTAATCATATCGATATTAACATTTGCTTGTATAGCGTGCTTTTGCGTAATAGCAGTTTATTTATCTTCAAATGCCGGGTATAGAATCACGAAGAAGGAACTGGAATTTCATAAGAATATAATGCGAAATGAGATTAGAAATTATTACTATGCAAATTTTGGACTTGAAGTGGATTCTGAAACCTGGGATAAGGAAGTGAACGGAATAACCCCGGAAGAGTATCTAACGGAATGTGCTCTTAACCAGAGCAGATTGGATAGAGCTCTATTTATCATTGCGCATGAAGAGGGTTTGATTGAATACGATGATTACGATGGATTTCTTAACGCACTAAAAAGAGAGAACGAATCAAGGAGAAAAGATATTCTAGCGGGCAAGGTGGTATACGGACTGACAGAGTTTACGCCGGAAGAGTATTATAAGCACGTAATGGCTGATATTGAGAATGAACTGTTACGGCGAATTAACGTAGATGAGACGGAAGTTAAAAAGTATTTGGATGAAAATAAAGAAGAGTGGGTGAATAACATTACGACTTTGTATATTTCAGATGCTATAGTCGATGAAAATGGTGCTGTGAAATCCACAAAAGACTATGTTTTCTCCAATGATAGTTACAGCGAAGACATAAAGAAATGTCCCGAGGCACGGATTGCGGCGGAGAAGCTGGAGGTCGGTGAAAGCCAGTCTTATACAGACGAAAACGGGTATTTGCATACTGTAACAATGCTGGATAAACAGATAGCTAGTGGAGATATGTATGCTGAATACGAACAAAGAGCCAGAAAGAAATTGGCGCTCAAAGTGTTGGAGAGTCAAGTGACAGACCTGGCAAAAACCATTGGTTAGTTTCCGCTTTTGTATTCGGATGGCGATATTCCATAGTATTTTTTAAAGATCCTGCTGAAATATAATTGATCCTCAATCCCGACTTGAAGGGCAATCTCTTTTAAATATGTGTCAGATGAGGCCGCTTTGATTAACGAGGCGGCCTTTTCCATTTTTAATTTTGTAATATAACTGGTTATGTTTAGTCCAGTTTCAGCCTTGAAAATTTTGCTTAGGTAGGACGGACTAATGCCTACATGGGAAGAAATCTCATCCAGGGAAATCTTGTGATAGCAGTTTTTGCTTATGTAAGATATGGCTGATTTGACATCCTGTCGGATGTTGTTTGCGTTATCAACTGATAAACCTGTTATGGGAGCAAAAATTGCACTACAGGAATCGGCCATAATGTCATATATATCTCTTGAAGTTTCTGCTTTTCTTATATTCTCCTTCTGTTCATCCAGATAATCGTGGGTTTCTGCTGAATGGGACGGATTCAGGTATTCTAACATGTCCAGAGTTTTCTCAAAGAATTTTCTTAAAATCTCCGGATATACATGCCTTTGTGCGCATAATGCTATTATTTCATCTATGCGTACGTAGGTCTGCTCCAGCTTATTATTGTTATTTTTCTGGATTTCAGAAGCAAAATCTTTATAATATGCGAAATCCATATAATGCTGAGGAGTGAAAGAAGCCGCATTTATAACGCCCAAAGGATTGTAAAAACTGAAATCCAAAAGGAGAGAGGCCTGTTGATATGTGGTCTTAAATTGCTTAAGGTCGGCAATGCCTGTTCCAAAAACAATATCCGATTCCAACGATATATAGAGAGAAAGAGCTTGAGAAAGCTTGGTAAAAATAGACTCTACCAGTTTCACATCTGCATTTTCGATTTCTGAAGTCGGGAAAACAACCATAATCTTGGCAGGTGAAATAAAAACAATTTCTTTCTCACGAATGTCGTTTAGAGATTCATATACGATATCATATATGAGGTGTCCGTCGGTATTACTTTCATTCTTGCTTTTAAGGCGAATAAGTCCGAAACATGACGGCGAAGCAAGATAATTATCTTCATCTAATTCTTGAAACATCTCCTCCGGATAATCAAGAGCCTCAAGATAGTCTTTAAAGCGATTTAAAAACAGCTTTTTCTGAGCAGTGAGATCCTTAGAGGAAAGACCCTCTTGTATAGATGGATTTGTCTCATTTATTCCCTGCTTTTTAATCAGTCTTTGCGTGATATCGGAGAGAACATCTTTGAGGGGTTCTGCTTCGATACTGACTTTTAGAATGTAGTTTGCGGCGCCTTGAACCAAGGCAGAGCGAACGGAATCAAAGTCATCATAGTTACTGATAACGAGAATTTCTCCTTTATAGTTTTGGGAGTTTAGCTCCTTTATTAACTCCAATCCGTCCATTCTTGGCATTTTTAGATCAGTTATTACCAAATCGGGAGATTCTTCTTCTACATACTTTAAGGCCTCGACACCGTCTGAGGCTGTGGCAATAATCGAGTATCCATATTCTTCCCAATTAATAATGGATTTGAGAGCTATTTTCACTATGGGTTCATCATCAACTATAAGTACTTTATACATGTGAGTCCCTTTCCCTATGGCTTGATGGCGGGTATCAAAACAGTGCAGACGGTTCCTTTATTTTTCTCGCTTTTAATTGTTACTCCGTATGGATCGCCAAAGTTCAGTTTAATTCTTTGATTGACGTTTTCGGTTCCAAGGCCTTTTAACGGATTAGTAGATGATGCAGTACTATCGTTTGAGGTTAAGACCTCATTTACATCAAAGCCTACCCCGTCATCTTCGATTTCTATGCATATGTCGCTGCCTATTTCCTTGCACTTTATACAAATGTTAAGAATTCGCCCATCATTTGGAGCACCATGAACAATTGAATTCTCGATTAAAGGTTGAAGGAGCAATTTGGGTATTTTGTTTTTGAGAATACTTTCGTCCAATTCAAAAATCTCAGTAAAACTTCCGGCATATCTTATTTTCATAATTGCCATGTAGTTTTTTAGGTTGTTCATTTCTTCTTCTATGGAAATAAATTCATTCTTTTCCACAAGTGTATTTTTTAATAGCTCACTTAATGACTTGATTCCCTCGCTAACGACCTCATCGTGGTTCATTTGGGCTACAAGCTTTAGGGTATTGAGAGTGTTAAAAAGAAAATGTGGGTTGATTTGATATTGGAGCATCTGAAGTTCAACTTCTCTTTTTTGTTTTTCCTGAAGCTTTTGAATTTGCAGCAGCGAAGATATTTCCTCAACCATAGAGTTGATGCTGCCTGCAAGGAAAGCCAATTCATCCTGGCCGGAGTCGTTTATTCTAACACTCAAATCACCTTGTTCTATGTCTTTGCATGCTGATGCCATGTTTTCCACCGGGTCTGCTATGCTGGAGTGAATGAAGAGCAGAATGAAACAACAAACACAAATGAGCAGAATGGCTACTATAGTGACGTCTCTGGCAATGACACTTGCAGCGGAATCAATATATGAATAAGGCACAAATGAAAGGAAGAATTTATCTATGTCACGGTTATAAAAATAGGTTACCTGTTGCCTTTCGCCATCGATATCAAGAGTAAAGGTTCCGGAGTTCTTATTGATTGCATTAATATTTTTAATTATTTCAGAAGAGTTATATTTTTCTCCCAAAGGGATGGAACGATCCCAAGATGACAGAACTGTTCCGTATGCGTCCATGAGGATTATGTTTGATCCATCATGGATTTCTGCGGGGTTTAATACTGTTTTGGAAAATAGACCTTCGTCGATGGATATCAGGGTAAAGCCGATTATTTCCTTTTTTTGATAGTGGTTATATATCTTGCGTGAAAGCACGATGATGTCGCGGCCACTGTAGGTTTTAACATATGTAAAGCTGTCTTTATCTTCATTCAGGGTCTTGCTGTATATTTCTTCCAAATCCTTTTGGAAAAAACCGTCATAGCCAAGATCGTAGAAAAGCCTTCCATTTTTATCAAGGATGGTAATGTTCTTTGCGTTGGCAGGATAAATGATTCTGGTTTTGACTATGTCCTGGATGCTGAGGATTGTTTTGTTCTTCTCGATATCGGACATATCATATTTTAAAAGAGCCTCTTGGATATCTTCATTGATACATATAGAGCCACAAACATACTGGTACTTTTCAATCTCCCCCTTCATGTTTGTGTTTATGAGTGAAAGTAATTGCTTATTTGAATCGGCGAGCTTTCTTTTGGCAGAATTACTGCTTAACTTATAGGTAAAAAAACTTATAAGAATTATAGGAATAATGGAAAGCAGCAAAAAGCAAACCAGCAGTCTTTTCTTAAGTTTTATTTTTCTTACCAGGTTCATATGAAATATCCTTTCATGATATTTGTATTTTAATATAAAAAAACATCAGAATCCATAAAGTGAGCAGACAAGCAAGATAAATCTATAATGATGACAAAATAATCCATATCGAGGTTTCAAATGGAAGTATAAATTAGAATTAAATATCCATATGATGAACAAGATAAGAAATGTACAAGGGGAATGGATGAAAATACAATGGTATTGTCAAGTTGATTGATGCCGGCGGAAAACTACAAATTAATGGAGGAGAAATGATGAAAAAGTCATTAAAGAGATTTGTTGCTTTGGCAAGTACACTCTGTTTAATGCTTGGAGCCGTTGGGTGCGGAAGCGAAGCTTCACCTGCTCAACAAAGCGCAGAGCCCGACACAACGCCCCAAGCTGAGGCTAGTACAGAGAAAGCAACAATCGATGATACAGAGAATCAGGAACTTAATATAGCAGTATTCCAGGGCGGTTTCGGAGATGCATATTGGAATGCGGTTGTTGAACTCTTTGAAAAGACACATGAGGGCGTTAAAGTAAACATGACCATAAGCCCCACAATCGCAGAAATAATCAGACCTCAGATAGTGGCAGGGAATGCACCTGATTTCATTTCCCTTAATGATTCAGCAGAAGATGGGTTAATCTTATCCCTCATTAAGGAAAACGCTCTTTTGGATATAACTGACGTTTTTGACGGTGATAATTACGCGGGAACAGGAAAATTAAGGGACGATATTAAGGATGGATTGCTTGAAAGCAAGAAGTGTGCACCTTATACCGATGACAAGAGAATTTACCTTGCTCCTTTCAATACCGGTCCTCAGGGGCTCGTTTACAATAAGACAGCTTTTGATCAAAAGGGATGGAAGATTCCTGAGACATGGGATGATTTCTTCGCTCTTGGAGATACAGTGCAGGCAGACGGAAGATCGCTTTTCACTTATCAGGGAATTTACCCTGGTTACTTAGAGGAAATGCTATGGCCGGCAATTGCTTCAGCATGTGGAATGGACGCCATTGAGAAGATTTGGGCATATGAAGAAGGCTCTTTCAATAACCCCGAGGTTCTTGCAGTATTGCAGAAATTTGCTGATATCAGCAAAAACGGCTATATGCTTCCTGGAACAGTGGGTATGAACCATACAGAATCCCAGTCAGAGATGATGCTTGGAAAGGCTGCGTTTATTACAAACGGTACATGGATGGAGAGTGAAATGGCTGAGGCACCCAGAGAGGAAGGCTTCGAGTTTGCCATGGCTCCCACACCCAGCATGAAGGCGGGAGATACACATTATGTTCTCGACAGCTGTGAGCAGTTTTCGATTCCCGCAGCAGCAAAGAACCCTGAACTTGCAAAGGAATTTTTAAGATTCCTGTATTCGGATGAATCCGTTAAACTTTTTGCTGAGAAGGCCGGGGCCGTAATGGCTACAAAGACCGGCAGAGAGCTTGCTAAGGATTATATCTCTACGGCAACCTACAACATGTACGGAATATACGACGAACCCAATACCGCTTCTCTTATCATGAATTTTGAGGCACTTCCCGAGAACTGTAAGATCAATGTGTCTGATGAGGTTTTCAATCCTATGATTTCTCTCTTCAACGGCGAGATTACAGCGGAAGAATGGGCAGAAAGTGTAGAAGCAGCATTTGCTCAGATTCGTGCAGATAAAGCAAAATAGAAACAAGTGGGAAACGGTCTAAAGTGAAGGCTTTAGGCCGTTTCTTTTAAGAAGAGGAAACATGAAAAAGAAACCAACATTATTTATTGCTGTTTGTTTGATTCCGACATTACTGCTTACCATTGGATTGATGGTCATTCCCATGTGCAACGCGGTATACCTTTCGTTTACCGATTCCACTGCACTAAGCACCGCACAGACCAGACAATTCATAGGGCTTGAAAACTATATATATATGTTTAAAGACAAGTCATTCATTCAGGCTCTTGGAAATACCATGAAATTATTGCTTGTGGTGCCGGTGGTGACATTATTCTTTAGCCTTATTTTTGCATTCCTTCTTACACAGAGCAGAATACGAGAAAAAGGTTTTTACAGATCGGTATTTTTCTTTCCCAGTGTAATTTCGCTGACCGTAGTTGGAATAATTTGGTCATTTGTCTTCAATCCGACCAAGGGAATACTGAATCATATTCTGGCTTTTCTTAAATTGGAAAATTTGCAGCATGCTTGGCTTGGAGAATCCAAAACTGCTCTTTGGTGCGTGGCAGCAGCACTTATTTGGCAAGCTGCCGGTTATTACATGGTTATGTATATTGCATCCATAGACGGAATATCTGAGGAAGTATATGAGGCGGCAGCCATAGATGGAGCAGGTGCGTTCCAAAAGTTTAAATGCATAACAGTTCCGCTACTTAGGAACACCATAGGAATAACCTATGTGTTGGCTCTTTCGGGAACGATAAATTTAAGCTTCACCTTATCAAACGTAATGACTGCTGGTGGACCCAATGGTGCATCATCAGTATTACTTCAGTACATGTACACGCAGGGAATGAGAAATGCGAACTATGGTTATTCCATGTCTATCGCTATGTTTACCCTGCTTATGGCAATCATTCTGGCGGTTATATCAAGAAAAGTTACACATAATAATGAGGGGTAGGTAAACAAGTTGAACGAAGATAGATTAAGAAGAAATCTGGCAAATTGGACCTTAAGAATAATACTCATATTCTTTACGGTGATATTTGTGTATCCGTTTATATGGAACCTGATTTGCTCAATTAAAACAAATACAGAGTATTTGACAGACCCCTATGCGTTACCTAGCAGTATTCATATTGAAAACTATGTCAATGCATTTAAAAAAGCAAATATGGGAGCATACTTCCTTAACTCGGTGTATGTTGTCATTCTTTCTGTGGGATTACTTATGGTGTTTGTTATTCCTGCTGCGTATGTATTGGCAAGATATAGATTTAAGGGATCTAAAGTAATAACGACTTTGTATATGGCTTGTATTTTTCTACAGCCTACATACATAATGATTCCCCTGTTTTTGGAAGTACAGAAAATTAACGGATTAAATAACCTGACAGTACTAAGTCTGGTATATGCGGTGATGCAGTTCCCATTTGCGATTTTCACCCTTCTTGGATTTATTGAGGCTTTGCCAACCGGATACGAAGAGGCCGCAAGAATTGATGGCGGAACCAACTTCGGAATTCTGATTAGAGTAGTTGTGCCCCTTTGCAAGCCCGGCATAGCAACTATAACAATGTTGACGGCAATGGGCTTTTGGAGCGAATATCCATTGGCTTTGGTACTTGTCACGGATGAACTTAAAAGGACAATTCCCATCGGCTTAGCTAACCTTTTTGAAGTCCAGAAGTATGCTACGGATTGGGGCGCAATGTTTGCAGGATTAATTATTGTCTTAATCCCCACACTGATTATTTATCTGATAGGACAGAAACAATTATTGCAGGGAATAACTCTTGGGGGAATAAAAGGATGATTGAATCTATAAAAGAAGAGGAAAGACTTGTAAAGGTTCTTCCATCAAAAAGACAAATGAAACACCAGGAAATGGAATTCTATGGGTTCTTCCATTTTTCCATAAATACTTTTACGGGAATGGAGTGGGGAGATGGGACAGAATCACCTGAGCTTTTTAATCCTGTAGAATTTGATGCTCATAATTGGGTAAGGGGAATAAAAGCAGCCGGAATGACCGGAGCGATTTTGACATGTAAACATCATGACGGCTTTTGTCTTTGGCCAAGCGAGTATACCGATCATTCCGTGAAGAACTCTCCTTTCCGAGACGGAAAGGGTGATGTGGTGAGAGAGGTTTCTGATGCACTGAAAGCAGAGGGATTAAAGTTCGGTGTGTATTTATCACCATGGGATAGAAATTCGGAATTGTATGGGGAGGGAAAACCATATGATGATTTCTATATAAACCAGCTAACGGAGCTTCTGACAAATTATGGGGAGGTTTTTTGCGTTTGGCTTGATGGAGCTTGCGGAGAAGGAAGTAATGGGAAGAAGCAGGCATACGACTGGGAACGGTACTATGCAAAGATAAGAGAATTGCAACCTGAAGCATGTATATGCGTTTGCGGACCGGATGTCAGGTGGTGCGGGAATGAGGCAGGAGATGTGAGGGACTCGGAATGGAGCGTGGTTCCGGCGGCACTTGCTGACGCTGAAAAAGTTGCAGATAAGAGCCAAAAGAGTGATGACTCTGAGTTCCGCACCAAGAAGATATCAAGTTCGGAAATGGATCTTGGGAGCAGAAACAAGGTGATTAATGAAAAGGACTTGATATGGTATCCGGCGGAGGTAAATACATCAATAAGACCTGGATGGTTCTATCATCCGGAAGAAGATGGTCAGGTTAAGAGCCTTAATGACTTGGTTTCGCTATATGAAAAGTCAGTTGGAGGAAACGCAACTTTTCTTTTAAACATACCTCCGACGCCAAAAGGGTTATTGGCTGAACAGGACACAAAACGTTTAAATGAATTAGGGACTTACATAAGGAACAGATATAGAAAAGACTTGGCAAAGAGCGCCTCATTTGCTTATTCCGGAGATCTGATTATGTCGGACGATTGCCTGGTTCGAACTAAAGATGGCAGTAGAAAACTTGAAATTGCTGTTACTTTTCCGGAAAAAATTAGAGCAGGGAGAATAATAATTGAGGAAAAAATTGCTTATGGTCAGCGGATAGAAGCGTTTTCAGTTGAAGCTATTATTTCAGGCGTGCCGAGAACCGTTTATGAGGGGACAACGGTAGGTTACAGAAAAATAGTGATTTTGGATGGACCTGTTACGGATGAAATCAGAATAAAAATTAAAGAGTCGCGAGTCAGCGTGTGCCTGAATCGAATATCTATATACAGTTAAACTTGGAGGAGTTATGTCGAGATTTACTTTGCCCGGTGAAACCGGAATGGAAAATAAAATAAAAGAGCTTATTTCGCTTTGGGGAGTAGATGCCATACGAGATTCTGATGGCACAGCATTATCGGATGAGCTGCTGGGTTTGGGGGTACAGATTTACTCAACACTGTGTCTTATAAGAATGGATAATGAGTGGATAAAGGCTCATCCGATGTGCCGTCAGCAAATTTATCTGATGTCTGAAAGATTTACTGCGTTTGATACATACCTTTCAATTGATATAATGCAGACGGTCTTTGCAGAGCAGTTTGAACCCAATATTGATGTGGATATCCACAAATATTGGCAGGTGATGGACCGAACCACGGGAGAAGAGGTGACAACGTGGAACTATAATTCATCAAACAAAACGGTCGAGATAAGCAACGCAATTCCATATCATCAGTATGATGTTTCATTCCTAGCGTATCAAAAATGGGAACCTGTCTCTATGTATAATCACATCACAAACGGATGGACTAAGGAACATCGAATACCTGTTGATGTCAGACATGAAGATGCGGGGAAACATGTCCTTGAAATACTTGAAGACTGGTTGAAGAACCATCCCAAAACAGATGTTGTCCGATTTACAACTTTTATTTATTGCTTTGATCTTATTTACAATCAGTTTGGAAAAGAAAAACAGGTTAACTGGTTCGGGTACGCAGCCTGTGCAAGCCCTCTTGCCTTGGAAATGTTCGAGAAAGAATATGGTTATTCACTGAGGCCGGAGGATTTAACAGATAATCGGATGTATAATACTCCTTTTAAAAATCCAACTAAGAAATACTTAGATTGGATGGATTTTAACCAGCGATTTGTTGCTTCCTTCGCAAAGAAATGCGTAGATCTTGTTCATAAATACAATAAGAAGGCAATTATGTTCTTGGGAGATCATTGGGCAGGAACAGAACCTTATGGCAAGTATTTTCCATCCATTGGACTCGATGCGGTTGTTGGAGCGGCGGGTGACGGAGTCACTACGCGTATGATAGCAGATATTCCAGTGAAGGAGACTGAAGCAAGATTTTATCCATATTTCTTCCCGGATGTATTTCACGAAGGAGGTAATCCTGTAGAAGAGTCACAGAACGTGTGGATTAAATGCAGAAGATCTCTTCTTCAGAAGCCCATGGAGCGAATGGGATATGGGGGATATTTAAGTCTGGCATGCAAATTCCCTGACTTCATTGAGCACGTTAAAGATGTGGCTGGGCAATTTAGGATGATTTATGATGAAACTCAGGGCAAAGGGTGCGATAAAACTGGAATAAAGGTGTATGTATTGAACACTTGGGGGAAAATCAGAACATGGCAGACTCATCAGGTCGCTCATTCCCTCTGGAACCAAAGATGCTATTCATATCTAGGGGCTTTCGAAGCGTTGTCGGGACTCCCAGTTGATGTGGAATTCATAAGTTTTGATGATATCAGACAAAATGGTATACCTGAGGATGCAAGTGTAATCCTTAATGCAGGAGATGCAGGGACAGCCTGGAGCGGTGATGATAACTGGGCGGATGAAAGGATTCAAGCACTTATAAGAAAGTGGGTCAGATCTGGCGGCGGCTTTCTGGGAATCGGCGAGCCTACTGCGCATCGTGACAAAGGACAATTGTTTGTTCTCCAGGACGTGTTGGGAGTTCAGCGAGAGCTTGGATTGACAGCAAGCTGTAACAAACCGGTACATAACGAGAAGGTTAAACAACACTTCATAACGAGAGACCTTAATGATTCACCTGACTATGGAGAAGGAATGGGAATGATATATCAGGCATCACCTTCCTGTGAGATTCTGGATGTAAGCAATTTGAGTTGTAGCATGGCTGCTAATGAATATGGCAGTGGAAGAGCATTTTATATGGCTGGGTGCCCCTACGACAATGTCAACTCTAGAATTCTGTTTAGGGCGCTTATGTGGCTAACTCACAAAGAGAACGAATGGGTTAAATGGCTTACAGATAATGTAAATGTTGAGTGCAATTATATCGATGGGAAAGCTGTTATCTCCAATAACAGCGCCAATAAACAGAAGGTTAATATTGGGGGCTCTGTAATTGAACTAAAGCCTTATGAACTAAAACTTACATAACATAGTTGAGGCCGGTGCAAAAGCATCGGCCCGATTATTGTATGTTGAAATAAGTTATTGCTTTATCGATGGAATATCAATCTATTCCAAGTCTTTTATGCATTTCATCCATTCCTTCTAAGAAGTTTTCGTAGCCCTCGATACAGGCGCGCTCTTCGAGGGAAACTTCCGCCATGCCTGACTCTATGAGAACATCCCTGAAAACTGACAGCATATCTTTAGCGTACTCTAGGAATTCGTTTTTTATGATTGGTATACTGGTGCTATAGATGGGAGCATAATGAACCATCATCTTTATACCGCTGAACTGCAAATCGAATATCCAAATCTCATATGTTTGAGATATGTTATTTTGAATGAGCTCAGCGTATACATATTCAGTATTGGGCAATTCAAATGTTTCAATTAATTCGAAGGGAGCTGAATTGGATAATGGAATGAGGGATTCTCTTCCATAAAGCACATCTATGGACACACCAAATAGATTTGCCAAGCTTTCCAAGTGATCTAATGGTAAGTTTTTTCCGACCTCCCATTTGGAAACAGTTCCAGGCTCGACATTTAAGTGTTTAGCTAATTGCTTCTGGGTCATTCCCATGCGCTGCCTTAGAATCTTAATGGTGATAGAAAGTTTGCTTTTGTCCATATGTTTCATGTGCCTCCTTATATATATAAATAATATAGTCAATCAGGGAATGTGTAAATCGACGTTACGGTCATTTTGTGGGTATTAGTCACGACAATTTATGGGAATGATTAGAATAGGATCTAATTCTAAAATTTTTATAAACTTTTAGCACTCTCTATTGACGAGTGCTAATAATGGTGTTATAACGATTATAGAACAAGGGAACAGAGAGGAAACAATAAAGCTTCCCCTAATGAAAACTTTTAAGTTCCCTATAGAAGGAGGAATGACTTATGTTGATGCCCAGTATTTTTGGTGAGAACTTATTTGATAACTTTTTTGATGATCTTGCAAGACCCGCTGTCTTCCATCACCAGAATGAATTCAATCCTCTTATGAAGACTGATGTTAAGGAACACAAAGATAGATTTGAATTATCCATCGATGTCCCCGGTGTTAAGAAGGAAGACTTAAGTGCAGAACTTGAGAACGGATATCTTACAATCACCGCAACCAGAAACGATGAGAAGGAAGAGAAGAACAAAGAAGGTGAGTACATCCGTCGTGAACGTTACTCAGGATCAACATCCAGAAGCTTCTATGTTGGCGAGGAAGTTAAGCAGGAAGACATCAAGGCTAAGTTTGATAACGGAACCTTGAAACTTACCATTCCGAAGGTTGAAGCCAAACCTGAAGTAAAAGAAAATAAGTACATAGCTATCGAAGGATAACTTAAACAAACCTCATATAAAGGGGCGCCGCTCGAGTCAGTCGACTCGGGCGGCGCTCCTTTTTTATTATGAAATTTTACCAAATTTAAGTAAATGAAATTGTGCATTAGGTAAAATCGACAGAAATTAACAGAATTTACTTGAATAGTTTACTTAAATTAAATATGATGATTAAGTAAGCGATACACTTATTCACTTAAATTAATTAGGAGGGTTTATTATGAAGTTCAAAAAACTATGGGCATTATGCCTGGCATCAGTGATGACACTTTCACTTGTTGCCTGTGGCGGAAATGCAGCAAGCACAACACCGGCTACCACCGATGCTGAGGAAACAACAACTGAGGTTGCAGCAGCAACTGAGGAAACAGAAACAAGTGATGCTGTGGAGGGGATTCCTACATACACAGAGCTTGATCTTAGCAAGTACACAGATACTACTGCTTCCATCAAGTTTATCCATCATAAGACAGACCGTGCAGAAGATGGAACAATGGACAGAATGGTTTCAGAGTTCAATTCTGAGTTCCCCAACATTACAGTTGAGATGGAAGCAGTTACCGACTACGCAGAAGATGCACTCCTTCGTCTTTCCACAAAGGACTGGGGCGATATCATGTTTATCCCTGCAGTAGACAAGGTAGATTTGGCTGAGTACTTCATGCCTTTCGATACTCTCGACAAGCTTTCCGAGAAGCTCAACTTCGTTGACAGCTGGGAGTATGAAGGAAACTGCTACGGTATTCCTTACATGGCAAACGCTCAGGGTGTTCTCTACAACAAGGCAGTATTTGAAGAAGCAGGTATCAAGGAGCTTCCTAAGACTCCCACAGAGTTCCTTGAGGACCTTAAGCTTATCAAGGACAACACCGATGCTATTCCTCTTTACACCAACTACGCTGCAGGCTGGACCATGGGTGCATGGGATGCTTACATCGGAATCGTTTCAAACGGCGACAACACCTACATGAACCAGAAGTTCGTTCACACAGCTGAGCCTTTCAAGGATCCCGGCGATGACACAGGTATCTACAACCTTTACAGAATTCTTTTCGACGCTGTAGCTAACGGCCTTATTGAGGACGACTACACCACAACTGACTGGGAGAGCTGCAAGGGCATGCTTAACCGCGGCGAAATCGGAACCATGGTTCTCGGTTCATGGGCTTACGCTCAGATGCAGGAAGCAGGAGATACTCCCGAGAACGTTGGATACATGCCTTTCCCTATGACTGTTGGCGGAAAGCAGTACGTATCAGCAGGCGGCGACTATAACTACTGCATTAATGTAGCTTCTTCTGATGAGAACAAGCTGGCAGCTTTAATCTTTGTTAAATGGATGGTTGAGAAGTCCAATTGGTGCTACAACGAGGGTGGTTATACAGTTGTTAAGGGTGGCCAGAATCCTGACATGTACGCAGCATTCGATGGATGTGAAGTTATGTCCGATCAGCCTTCACTTGCAGGCGAAGAGACTTTCTTAAACGACATGAATGCTGAATCAGAGCTTTCATTCAACGCAGGCGGAAACGATAAGGTTCAGAGAATCGTTGAGGCAGCTGCAACAGGTTCAGAGACACTTGACGACATCTATGCAGATTGGACCAAGGCATGGAACGACGCTCAGGCAGAGCTTGGAATTTCAGCAGATTACTAATTATTTATTGATTTAGAAATTAAGGAGAGGTTATAAAATGGGGGCATTGACTAAGAATACACACAGAAGGAAAAAAAGAACGTTCTCAGAATGGATAAAAAGTCGAGACGGTCAGAAAGTTCTTGTAATGGTGGCATTTATGGTCGTGCCCCTGATTCTCCTTGCAGTTTTTACCTACATTCCCTTTGGCGAGATGGTGAACTTCAGCTTCTATAACATGAAGTACATCGGAGCCAGAAAGTTTGTGGGTCTTAAGAATTACGCCAAGGTTTTCTCCAGGGATGACTGCTTCGGAGCCCTGAAACTTTCTCTTTATTACATGGGCGGTTCAGTGGTCCAGTTAAGCCTGGCACTTTACCTGGCAACTCTTTTAAGCTTTAAGGTTAAGGGCGGCAATATTTTTAAGGGATTTATGTTCTTCCCTTTCCTTATTAACGGTATTGCAATCGGTTTTATCTTTAAATTTTTCTATACCAGAGGATTCGTGTTTGATACGGTGCTTCAGTGGTGCGGTTTTCAGCTTGATAACCTGCCCTACTGGCTTAAGGATCGAAGCATCAACAACATTTCCCTGGTGGGCACAAGTGTCTGGAGATACTTTGGACAGAACATGGTGCTTTTCATAGGCGCAATAATGTCCGTGGACAACGAACTTTACGAGGCTGCCATGCTTGACGGAGCCAACAAGTTCCAGCAGTTCAAGTACATTATCATGCCATCCATTAAGACCATTTTTGTCCTTAACGTTATTCTTTCAATCTCCGGTTCCTTAAGTGCTTTTGAACCGCCTTACGTTATCACAGATGGTGCAAACGGAACAGGAACATACTTCGTGGTCATGCATGAAATAGCCCATACCCAGCAAAAGGTGGGACTGGCCTCCGCCATGGCGGTGGTGCTTCTTGGAATTATATTCCTGGTGACCATATTCCAGAAGCTGTTCTTTAAGTATGTATTCAAGGATTCAACGCAGTAGGGGGAGAAGAAAATGACCATATTTGAAAAAGCAGGAAAATACATATTGATTTTTCTTAAATACTTATCGTTATTATTTTTCTCCTTCGTGGCATTACTGCCCGTTGTGTCATGTGTGATAACGGCTTTTAAGTCGGACGTGGAATATCAGAACACAAATGTTATGACGCTGCCCGAAAACTGGCTTAATTTCGACAACTTCATAAACGCCTTCAACAAGGCGGGAATGGCAAGAGCCTTCATGAACTCTTTGATCATTCTTGTGTGCGTACTTTTGTTTTCAACCATTATCGGAACTCAGCTGGCCTACGTTTTGAACCGCTTCAAGTTCCCGGGAAACACACTTATAAGGAACCTTTTCCTTTTCGCATCCATGCTTCCCGGCGTAGCAATGCAGATTTCCGTATATGAAATCATGTATAAGCTCCACTTCATCAACTCTCTGCCGGGCTACATCGTTATGATGTGCGGCACCGATGTTATAGCGATATACATATACATTCAGTTCTTTGAAAACATCGATATCTCCCTGGATGAATCCGCCATAGTAGATGGCGCATCCTATTTTACAATATTCTACAGGATACTCTTCCCCCTTCTTAAGCCCGCCATCGTTACGGCCTGTATCTTAAAGGGCGTGGGAACCTACAACGAGTATTACTGTGCCAATCTGTACCTTCAGGACAAAAACAAACTGGCCACGGTCGCCACGTCTTTGTATACCTTCGTGGGACCTTTGGGAAGCAAATATAATCTGATCTGCGCAGGTGTTATAATCTCTCTTTTACCTGCCCTTGTAGTATTTATCACCTGCCAGAAACAGATTTATTCGGGACTTACCGCAGGAGCGGTCAAGGGTTAGAAATGCTTGAATCAGTAAAAAGAAATGAAATTTTAACGACAAACGGCCAGGGCCTCGACCTTATATTAAAGGGCAGCGAGCTCTGGGCGGAAATCGACACGATTTATGATGAGTTCGAGCCCTGGCTTGCAATCGAAATAAACGGAGAACCTGTCAGCAGATTTGCCCCCGTAAAGGGAACGAGCAGAATTTGCCTTTATAAGGGTAAAAACTTCGATATCTCAGTAAGGGTCAAACTTTACAGAGAAACCCAGGCCATGTTTGATGACAAGGACAATGCCATCATCATAAAAAGCCTTATTACTGACGGAGAAATAAAAGATTACGATGCCTACGATTATGTCTTCGAGTTCGTCGGAGACAGCATTACTTCCGGAGAGGGAACCTATGGGGCCCTTGAGGATAATGAGTGGATGCCCTATGTAATGAGCTTTTCAAGAGCTTATCCCAACCTTGTAAGCAGCGATTTTAACGCGCGGTGTAGTGTCATATCCCAGGGCGGCTGGGGGGTGTATGCCGCCTGGGATAAGAACAAAGACAACGTTATCCCCCGTATTTACCACCGCTTTCACAATATGGCAAAATCGTCTGAATCTACTGATGCGGTTATCATTAATCTTGGAACCAATGATGCTAATTCGCTTCCGGGAGAGACAGAAGGTTTTACCAAAGCTGTTGTTTCTTTCCTTAAAAAAGTAAGGGAAAGCAACCCTAAAGCCCATATTGTATGGGCCTACGGAATGGCGGATTATAAGGCGGAGGATGCAATAAGGGCAGCAATTGAGCTATATAAGGCTGAAAGCGGGGATGAAAGGGTAAACTATCTGCGGCTTCCTGAAGTGACTGCAAAGACCATGGGTTCAAGGAACCATCCTGGAGCGGAGTGTCATCTGGAGGCGGCAAAGACACTGATAAATTATCTTGGAAAATATCTTGAAATTTAACTAAATTTACTTAATTCTCTTTGTAAAGTAATTTTATCTATGGTACGATAATTAAGGTTATTATTCTTGTAAGGAGAAGCGAAATGATTAGAAAAAGTGTTACCATGGGTGATGTTGCTAAAGAGCTGGGAGTCAGCACGGTTTCCGTGTCCAAGGCCCTTACCGGCAAGGAAGGTGTCAGCGATTCAGTCCGCGAACTGATAGTCAAAAAAGCGGAGGAAATGGGATATCACTACACCGGAAGCAAGAAGGAGAAGACCGGCGAAGGCCACAACATCGGCATTATCATAAGTGAGCACTTTATCACAAAGGATGCTTACTACAGCAGACTTCACGAGAAGACAATGATGATGCTTTCGGCTCAGAAGCAAATGGGAATGCTGGAGATCATTGTAAGGCAGAAGGAGAAGGATTTAGAGCCTCCTGCACTTCTTACAACCGACAGGATAGAGGGAATGATAGTACTGGGACAGATGTCCAAGAAGTACTTAAACATGCTTAAAACATTCAACAAGCCCATCCTTTACATGGACTTCTATGACGAGGATATTCAGGAAGACGCAGTTATCAGTGACAGCGTATTCGGCTCCGGAATTTTAACCAATTACCTTATTCATAAGGGACATAAAGAGATTGCTTTTGTTGGAAGCATAAGAAGCACCAGCAGCATCATGGACAGATATATCGGCTACTATAAGTCGATGCTTGCGGCAGGCCTTGAGACAAAGAAAGAATGGCTTATTGAGGACCGTGATGATGAGGGTGATAAGATAGAGCTGATTTTACCAAAGAAGATGCCCACGGCCTTTGTGTGCAACTCCGACGCAGTGGCCTTCGATCTGGTGAAGAAGCTTCAGAAGGAAGGCTATCGTGTGCCTGAGGATATTTCCGTGGTGGGCTTTGATAACTTCATTTATTCGGAGATGAGTTCCCCGAAGATTACAACTTACGGCGTTGATACGGACGCCATGGTTATAAACGCCATAAGAATAATACTTGAGAAAATTGAGAATCCGAATTACTCCGTAGGGCGTGTGCTGGTGGCAGGAACCCTTATTGAGAGACATTCGGTGAAGCCTTTGGAGGCTTAGTGAAGATATGAAAATACTTTGTATCGGCGAGATGCTGATTGATTTTACTCCTGTAAAGGGAATGGATAATTCCTATACTGCAAATCCCGGCGGAGCTCCCGCCAATGTGGCTGTCAGTGCTGCCAGAAACGAAATTGAGGCAGGCTTTTTAGGGAAACTTGGAAACGACGATTTCGGAAGACTCCTTGTTAATACCTTAAAGAAGGATAAGGTGGAGATTCTGGTCCCTGATTTAACTGATGAAGCCACCACTACTCTGGCTTTTGTAACTTTGGATGAGAGTGGAGACCGCTCTTTTACCTTTGCAAGAAAGCCCGGTGCGGACATGCTTTTGTCCGAAGATGATGTGGCAAAGGTGGATTTCAGTAAATGGGACCTTGTCCATGCAGGCAGCGTAAGCCAGTCGGGATTACCTGAGAGAGATGCGGTTTTGACTGCATTAAAGAAAGCCAGGGAACTTGGCAAAATCGTCAGCTTCGACATTAACTACAGAGACAAAATCTGGAGCTTTGAAGATTGCAAGAGAGAGTCCGAAAAGATTTTTCCTTTGGCGGATTTACTTAAGATTTCCGATGAGGAACTGGATTTTGTGGGAGGAGAGGATAACATCCCTTCCTTCATGAGTGAGAATGATATTACGGTTATTGTCCTTACCTTGGGCGGGGACGGTGCCAGAATTTATTTCAGAAATAACGGGAAAGTTCAACAGGCAAATATTCCTGCCATGAAGGTTAAGGTCGTAGATACCACCGGTGCAGGAGATGCCTACTGGGGAGGCTTCCTTTCAAGCTTACTTCGTCAGGGAGTAAAGAATACAAAAGACATCACAATGGAGATTCTTGAAACCGCCGGAAGATACGGCGCTGTTTCAGGCGGACTTTGTGTGGAAAAACCCGGTGGAATTCCGGCATTACCGACTCTTAAGGAGATAGAGAGGGCTAAGGCATAATGAACAGCAAATATGTTTTGGATACACCGGAAAATAAAGAGTTTTTAAATGAGGGGGCCCTGGGCCTTCTTAATTTTGGGCGAAGATTCCCTTCTCCCGGGGGCGGAAGCTACTATCTTGGGGACGACGGAACCCCCTGGAAGGACAGAAACAGGGAGACCTGGATCACCTGTCGTATGGCTCATGTTTACAGCATGGGAGCCATGATGGGAGTGGATGGATGTAAGGAACTTGCCGAAGCTGCCATCAAGGGCTTAAGAGGAGAACTTCACGACAAGGTTAACGGTGGATGGTATGCCGGCTTGACCTGTGATAACGAGATTGTTCCCACCAAGCAGTGCTATGCCCATGCCTTTGTGATACTGGCTTCTTCAAGCGCCCTCCTTGCGGGAATTGATGGGGCTAGAGAGCTTTTTGAGGAAGCTCTTTCAACCTATGATAAGTATTTTTGGAACGAGGAAGAGGGCCTTTCCTGCGACACCTGGAACACGGAATTTACGGTGCTTGACGAGTATCGCGGAATAAATGCCAACATGCACACTGTGGAAGCTTTTCTTGCTGCAGCAGACGCTTTTGAGGCGCTTGGCTCAAGTCCCGAAGATAAGGAGAAAGTCCTTAAATACAGAAACAGAGCGGGAAGAATTATTGACCACGTTTTGGAGTGGGCTAAATATAACGATTACAGGATTCCCGAGCACTTTACCGTGGACTGGAAGCCTGACCTTGATAAGAACAAGGAGAAACCTGACGATCCCTTTAAGCCCTTTGGTGCCACACCGGGCCATGGAATCGAGTGGGCAAGACTGGTGGCCCAATGGGCACTTAGCGCCAAGCCTGACAAAAAGGATGATTATGTGGACAGTGCCTGCAGACTTTACGGCAGAGCTGTGAAGGATGGCTGGAATGCCGATGGTGCCGAAGGAATCGTTTATACAACAGATTGGGAAGGTAAACCTGTGGTCAGAGACAGAATGCACTGGACCTTGGCAGAGGCCATTAATACTTCCGCAGTTCTCTTCAGACTTACGGGACAGGGCAAATACAAGGATGACTACGCCGCATTTATGAAGTACCTGGACAATGTGGTTTTGGACCATTTAACAGGTTCCTGGTTCCATCAGCTTGATGAGAACAATGAGTTAAAGGGAACAGTATGGCCCGGCAAATCGGATGTTTACCACGCTTTCCAGGCAATGCTTATTCCTTATAACAGAGAGGATTATTCAATAGCAAGAGCTGTATTTGAGAGTACAAAATAGTTTTTTTTTAGGGGTTACGCTATGTTTGATACCATGAAGAAGGAGATGTATGCTCACCTTACCGGTGGGATTATCCCCTTTTGGAAGAACTTAAGGGACGATGAATATGGGGGATACTACGGGCTTTTGTCCTTTGATCTGAAGTTGGATAAAAGCGCCATAAAGGGCTGTATCCTTAACAGTAGAATCCTGTGGTTTTTCTCAAACGCTTATATGTTAATTAAAGACAGGAGCCTTTTGGAGGAGGCGAAGCACGCCTACGATTTCCTTAAGAAGTACTGCATCGACAACATAAACGGCGGTGTTTACTGGGCTCTTAAATATGACGGAGTGATAGAGGATGACACCAAGCACACCTATAACCAGGCCTTTGCAATATATGCACTGTCATCCTATTTTGATGCTTCCAAAAACACCGAGGCCCTGAAACTTGCCTATGAATTAAGGAAAACCATAGAGGAAAAGTGCAGGGACGAATCAGGCTATCTTGAGGCCTTTACCAGAGACTTTCATCCTGCAGGCAACGAGAAACTTTCGGAGAACGGAGTGGAAGCGGGGCGAACCATGAACACCCTTCTTCACGTTTTCGAGGCCTACACGGAATACTTAAGGGTCATCAAAGAAAACGACATCTGCCTTGATTACTGCGGAATCCCTGAGGATGAGCCCGAGGCCGTTTCCCGGGACATCAGATTTATTCTTGATATTTTTTCTGGTAAAATCTACAACCCCTCCCTTTCAAGACAGGAGGTATTTTTCGACAAGGATTACAATTCATTGATCGATTTGCACTCCTACGGTCACGATATAGAAACCTCTTGGCTTACGGACAGGGGCCTTGATATTCTTGACGATGGAAAATACAAGGGACTTATAAGCCCCATAACAATGGATCTTGCTGAGAATGTATATGAAACCGCCTATGTGAATCATTCGCTTCTCAATGAGAATGAGGCCGGAGTGGACGATACCACAAGGATCTGGTGGGTTCAGGCGGAGGCGGTTCTTGGATTTGCCAATGCAGCCAAGAAGGCATTAAGAGAGGGAAACAGCGCAGAGGCATTTAAATTTGCCGACGCCGCCGAGGATATCTGGAAATACATAAAGAAGAATATGATTGATCAAAGAACCGGCAAGGAGTGGTACTCCCAGGTTGATAAGGACGGACTTCCAAAGAACCTTCCCATTGTGGAACCGTGGAAATGTCCCTATCATAACGGCCGCATGTGCATCAATATTCTTCACGATTTATAAAACTCACCAAGATTAGACAAAAAATAACAAGATTAGAAATAGTAAATGGGAATCCCTTCATAATACAATTGACTTGTAGAAAGGGAGGGATTCTCATGAAAAAGAGATTATTATCAGTATTACTTTGTGCGGTAATGACCGCATCTTTAATTGCATGTTCTGCAAGTACCCCACAAACCACAACCGAAAAGGCTGGTGAAGAAACCGCCACAGAAGAGGTGACAGAGCCTGAAACTGCGCCAACTGAAGCTCCTGAAGCTGAAGCCACAGAGGAAGCAGACCCCAGGTTTGAAAAGGGTGGCAAGCAGATTATCACTTACTATCCAAACTGGAACCTTGGAAGCAAAGATGCCAAAGCAGGCGGAGAAGTTGGAAGCATAGCCTGGGATTCCGTAACAATGGTTAACCACGCTTTCTTCGAAGTTTTCCCCGATGACGGAACCACAGATTCAACCTTTGACTGGAGGGCTTCAGGCAAAGAGCCCAGGACCAAATTTGCCTGTGTTTCCACCTATCCTGAGGCTGACTTTGAGGATCAGGAGAAATCTGAACTTAACGATTCCCCAAGAAACCACTTTACCCAGTATGGAATATATGCAGAAAAATACCCCGACGTGAAGATTATGATATCTGTGGGTGGATGGAGCGACAGCGGTTTTTTCTCAGAGATGTGTTATACCCCTGAGGGACGTACAAGCTTCATCGACAGCTGTGTTGAGCTGATGAAGGAGTACCCTTGGATTGCGGGAATTGATATAGACTGGGAGTATCCTGCAGGTGACCCCGACGGTGAGAGATGGCCCGAGGATGATTCCGATGAAGGCTGCCCTATCTGGGGAACTCCCAAGGAGGACAACGAGAATTATGCGGCTCTTTTGAAGGAAATGAGAGAGAGATTTACCGCGGAATTCGGTGAGGGAGAGAAGCTTATAACTTCCTGTGCATCCGGTTCCACGGGTTGGACTCTTCCCTGCCAGGATTGGCCGGCCTTTGAGCCCTATTTGGATTTCATTAACATAATGACCTATGATCTGGCCGGAAACTGGGACGGAGTCACAGGCCATGCCTCCAGCACATCCCTTACAAAGAGCGGCATCGCCTACTTTGTAAACAGAGGAATGCCTGCATCAAAGATTAACATCGGCTCACCTATGTACACCACCTGGTTTAAGATTAAGGCCGATGAGATACCTTCAAGCGTTGTAAATGTTGAGATCGATACCACGGCTCACTATAACGGAGATTCCGCAACGGTTGATGATACCCAGGCCTGGGAAAAGGAAGCCGTAAAGGGCTACACCTATAATCTTGAGGGCGATGCATATGTATTCGGTGAGAAATTTGATAACTCCGATAACGGAGCAAAGACCGGATGGAACTTTGGTTATGACAAGGTGGCAGGGGCTACATATCTTTATAACAACGACCCCGAATCAGAGTACTACGGATGGTACGTTTCCTACGAAAATCCGCTGACTCTACAGCTTAAGCTTGATATGATTCAGCGCTACAAATGTGCCGGAATTATCGTATGGGAATCCTCTCAGGATACGGAGGACCATCTGATGATAAGCCATATGGGTGAATTTTTAAACGGAAAATAGTTTGTTTTTCCCGTATAAATATGTATAATAGGTAGCATGATTAAGAAACTGCTTGGAAAGTTAACTAAAGAGGACTTTCTCTCCATAAGAGAGTTTACCCACAAACAGTATAGGAAGGCTGCAAAGTCGGAGCATGTAATTCTTCGTTTTATTACGGGAATGGAAGTTTTCATGCTGATTTTCGGCTATTTTAACTACAACCATAAGAATCCTTTGATGAAGGTTTATATGTCATTGTATGCGATCCTTGCGGTGGCATCCCTTGGAACGGACCTTGTGCTTTCGGCTGCAGAGAGAAATCCGGCTCTTTATGAAAGAAGACGCCTTAGCCTTGTGGGATATACCTATCACACGCTGATTGTTGCCTGGGGCTTAACCATAACCACTCTGGATGTGCGTCATGGCGGAGGTTCCTACTGGGTTGCGGCCACGGTTATGATGGCGGTTTCCGTATTCCTTAACCTTAACCCCCTTCACAGTGCGGCGGTTATTGTTTCGGCAGGAATATATCTTTGTTACTTAAGCTGTGACACCAATGGCGGCTTCTCCACCGGAATGATGAATATAATTATCTTCATTCTGATTGACGTCACTGTTATTCTCAAGAACTACTTTACTCTTTATAACAACATGTATATGGAGACCAAGCTTAAGGAACTGTCCATGAGGGACGGCCTTACGGGACTCAATAACAGACGTGCTCTGGATGAGAGAATTGCCGAGAATGACTTTGAGGGTGTTAAGGCTATTGCCATTACAGATATTGACGATTTTAAACAGATTAACGATACCGGCGGTCACGTAAACGGAGACAATGCGCTTTTACGTGTGACAGCCCTGTTCAGAGAATACTTTAATGACAGAGAACTTATAAGATACGGAGGAGATGAATTCCTTATTCTGTCCAGTTTTGATGACAAGGAGACCCTGGAGAGACTTAAGAAGGTCAACAGAAGGCTTTCAAGAGTACCTGGTGATGTTCCCCTTCACATCTCCGGCGGTATTTCGGTTCCTGAGCCCATGGTGCAGATAACCGACACCATAAAGATGGCAGATGCCCTTCTCTATGATGCGAAGAGAGAGGGAAAGGGAAGATTCTTCACATCCAAATAATTTAAAGAATTCAGTATTTTAGGGCTTTCCTACGGGAGGCCCTAAATTTTTTAATGGCAAAATGTAAAATATAGTTGACAAAATGTAATGTGAATGATAAAGTATGGATTGTAGGATGAGATGTGTCATCATCCCATATATTAGGAGGAAAAGGAAATGGATAATCAGAACTTAAACAATCAGGTACCCGTAAACAATGAGCCTGCAAAGCCCAATAAGGTGACCACAGTTTTATTTGGCCTTTGGGTTGTGGCAGCATTTCTTCTTTTACAGGTTGCAGGATCCATCATCGTTTCTGCAGTGGCAGGAGCTAAGGCAGCCTTAGCCGCAGGCGGCGATATTGCCAAGATTCAGCAGAGCGCCCAGGAGATAGCATCTAACCCCGATGTTCTTATGTATGCTCAGTTTGTTGGCGGAATCATTACTGTACTGGTTTTTGCTATCTGGTATTACAACGGATACGTTAAGAAGGATAAACTGGCAGGTACGTATGAACCTGTATGGCCTAAGCTTAAGAATGTTAACAGCATTTTATTCATCGTTTTTGCTTCCCTTGGAGGCTGGGCTTTGGCAAGCGTTCTCTCCGTTGCAGCATGTGCCGTTTTCCCTAAGACTGCCGAGTTTATGTCTCAGGCACTTGATATGGTTCTTGGCGGAGGCACCAGCGTAATCGGTCTTATTTCCGGAGTTATTCTTGCACCTGTATCCGAAGAGCTTGCAATGAGAGGTATTATTGTACAGCGTTCAAAGAAGGCCTTCACAATTGTTGGCGTGGCTGTTATCAGTGCCATTCTCTTCGGAGTTTTCCACATGAATTTAATCCAGGGAATTTACGTTCTTCCCTTAGGCTTACTTTATGGATATATTGCTTACAAGTTTAACTCGGTAGTTCCCACAATGATCTGCCATTTTATAAACAATTTGTTTGCACTTACCTTAGGCCAGGTTATCAATCCTGACGCCAACGTACTTATCAGTACAGCAATGTTCGTTGTATGCGGAGCTATCGCAGCATTTTTCTGGACAAAGAGCGGTCTTAGAGATAAGGAATAAGAGGAGCCTGTAATGGATAAAGAGAAGAAAGGGCTGCATCTAAAGAGGGCAACCAAGCTTAAGATAATATTTGCCGGGCTTTTAACCACAGTGGCAGCCATGTTTGCAACAATTTATTTTACAGACGATCAAAGTTATAATCTTTCCTGGATAATCAATGTAACGGTTGAGGATGGAGCGACTGATCCTGCCTATTCATCCGGAGGCTTTGATATCAAGAAGGCAGGAAAGTTCAAATTTAAAGCCCAATGGGGCGATTGGGAGAACCTTGATCCTGAAACTCAGGCGGGCTTTATCACAGCTCTTACTATAAAGGATTCCGCCGGAGAGGTGATTTTTGAAACCACAGGTGAGAGCCTTAAGGCCGAATCCAGGATTTTTGACCTTGAAGAAGGTGGCTACACCCTTGAATACAGGTTCCTTGCAAATCAGGAAGACCTGGATGCTTATCTTTTAGAGCATTTTGGAGAGAAGAGCGAAGAGCCTGCAGATTGCTTTAAGGATGGAACCTGGGAGAGAGAATATTCCTTGGTTGCTGATGAAAGCCATCCCAAAGCAGTTGTTGTAGGAGCCCTTTTCGGATTGATTTTCGGAGGCTTTCTTGCAGCGCTATTAATGGTTCTCGGAACCAGAGACGACAAGAATGTTCCCAAATATGATGAGAGGCAGATTGCAGAGCAGGGTAAGGCTTATAAGTACGGCTTTTTCACAGCCCTTATGATGTTAGCCCTTGTGGCGTGCTCGGGCCTTTTACAGATAGAGATTCCCATGGAACAATCCATGCTCTGCACTTTTGTTGTGGTTGTTATGGTGGCTGTTATGGCTACGCCCCTTATTATGAAGGATGCCTATTTCTCTCTTCGTGAGAACAAGAGATTCCTTATTATTGTGGTGGGAATCCTTGGTCTGGTTAATCTGGCCATTGGAGTGGGAGCCATTGCATCGGGAAGAATTATGGCGGACGGCAAAGTTTCCTTCATGGGAGGAGCCAATCTTGCGGCTGCCGCCTTACTGATTTATATAGAGATTGCAATTATAATTAAGAGTATAATAGACAAGAAGGAAGACTGATATGAAGAATCTTAAACTCAAGTCTGCCAGAGCTTCCTTTGATATGTCGCAGCAGGAGTTGGCCGACAAGGTGGGGGTTTCAAGGCAGACAATAAATGCAATCGAGAAGGGTGACTACAACCCGACGATTAACCTTTGCATAGCAATCTGCAAAGCACTTAACAAGACCCTGGATGAATTATTCTGGGAAGAGTAGCATATTAATATACCCTTCGGTTTGTGATATACTGTTGTATAAGCGAATCGGAGGGTATTATGTCTGAGAAGATTGAATTGGAAGAAAAGAAAGAACATAAGCACAGTCATCATCACGATCCCAAGGAGAAGAAACGTCAGTTAAACAGAATCTCCAGGATTATCGGACATCTTGAATATGTAAAGAGAATGATTGAGGAGGATGTGGACTGTGCTGAGGTGCTGATTCAGATTTCCGCCTCCAAGTCTGCCCTTAACGGCCTTGGAAAGGAAATAATCAATGAGCATGTGACTCACTGCATTACTCATGCGGTAGAGAACAATGATACGGAGGCTTTAAAGGAGTTCCAGACAGCCATTGAGAAATTCCTGTAGAAGAGTCAGCACATTCTTTATTGCAGAGGCATGGCGAAATAAACGCTTATAATTCGCGAAGGTATACCTTTATTGGGATATGGGGCCGCGGTAGAATATGAGCATAAGGACGACAAACAAATCAAACATCGGTCCTTAAGAAAGAGGAGAAAAGTATGAAAGAGAAAAAAGGTTTTGGAAAGATTGTAAGTATTGTGGTGATTGCAGTACTGGCACTTATCGTAATATCTAACAGCTTTGCCATTATCCCCACAGGATACACCGGAGTTCGAGTAACCTTCGGACAGATTTCCAATTCGGTAGTACCCAACGGAATCAATTTTAAGATTCCCTTCGTTCAGGAAATTCAGAAGGTGAACAACAAACAGCAGGATATTACATTCAGCGATACCATAAGCGCTGAGACAGCAGAGCGTAACGAGGTGTTCTTCAGCGGAGTAACAGTTACCTACCAGATTAACCCTTCAAAGAGTTCATGGATTTATGCAAACGTTTCGGATTACAAGAACAATCTTGTATCTGAGAACCTGGTTGCATCAGCTTTAAAGGGTTCATCAAAGTCACTGATGCCCAATGATGTTACCAACCGTAACATTCTTGAGCCCCTTGTAAAGGACAACATCCAGAAATCTCTTGATGAGAAGTATGGTTCAGAAGTTGTTAAGATCAACAAGGTAGTAGTTACCAACGCAACCTTCGATGATGAGTACAACAATAAGATCGCTCAGAAGCAGCAGGCTCAGATGGCATATGAGACCCAGCAGATCGAGAACAAGACAGCCGTTGAGAAAGCTGAAGCAGATGCAAAGGTTAAACTTCGCAACGCTCAGGCAGAGGCAGATGCATTAAAGGTTCAGGCAGAGGCTGAGGCAGAAGCCAACAAGCTCCTTGAAGAGTCTTTGACACCCAACGTACTTAAGAACGCCACCATTGAGAAATGGAACGGTCAGCTTCCCAAGGTACAGGGCGCTGAAGGAACCATCATCGACTTAGGTGATCTTGATGATGTGAACTACAGCAACGTTTCTTCAAACGAAGAATAAAGGATGAAAACGAAAGTTTACATAACAAACATAGAGCCCCTTGGAGACGAGGGGCTCTTTCAAAGTTTATACGAACTTATGCCGGCCTGTCGAAGGGAGAAAATCGACAGGCTTAAATGCGTTCCCGACAAATATCGCTCTCTGGCAGTGGGAGCTCTTCTTATGTATGCTTTGAAAAAAGAAAACATAAGCCTCTCCACTCCCGTAAAGACCGAGGAAAACGGCAAGCCCTATCTTGAGGGCAACCCGGTATATTTTAACCTTTCTCACTCGGGAGATATGGCCATGTGCGTAATTTCTGACACGCGTGTCGGATGCGATATCGAACTTATGAAAAAACAGCCAAATCTCAGAGTGGCACAAAGGTTTTTCTCCGAAGAAGAATATAAGAGTATTAAGGAGAAGGGCGATTTTTACAAAATATGGACTCTTAAGGAAAGCTTTGTGAAGCTGAGCGGTGAAGGCATAAAGGGAATTGCGGATTCCTTTTCCTTTGATGAGCCTTGTGATAAAATCTACTGTGAGAGTCACTTTATGGGTGACTATTGCTATTCGTTTGTACTTGGTGACAGGCGGCCGGAGACGGAGATTCTCCTGCCGGATATAAAAGAAATAAAGGACAGACTTTATGAAGATTAAGTGCGAATACTGTGGGGGAATGTTTGAAGATACCCTGGAGAAATGCCCACACTGTGGTGCCGTAAATGCCAACATTAAGAGAATGGCAGACAAGACGCCCCAGACCATGGATGATTTGTATGCCTGGTATGCTGCCCACAATTTGCCTCCATATGAGACCACCAGATTTTTCCTTGGAATTGACTACAAGAAGCCCAAGGCTTTCGGTATCTATAAGGATGGCGAGAATTTCATAGTTTACAAGAATAAGGCCGACGGAACCCGTGCCGTAAGGTATAAGGGTACCGATGAAGCTTATGCGGTAAACGAGATTTACCTTAAGTTAAAGAGCGAGATTCTTAACCAGAAGGAAAACAATATGGCCAGAAGAAGCGCCGGCACAAGAAGTGCGGCGAATTCCCGCAGCAAGGGATTTAATCCGGGCTGTTCTCTTATGACCATAGGATATCTTTTCAAGGGCATCTTTGCCATGCTGGCCATGGGAATTGTGGCTTCCGACTTTTGGAGCCTGATTCCTGTTATTGTTGTGGCTCTGATCTTCTTATTCATTTTCCTTAAGAAGAAGGATCTATACGATAAGATAAAGAAGCTTTTGTGGCCCGCATTGATAATAGCCATGATTATAAGCCTGTCTCTTTTGGGAGACCGCACCACACCAAGGTATTACAATTATGACAATGATGTCATAGTGGGTTACGGGGACGATTACTACCTGTACGATTACTATGATGACGACTATATGCCTCTGGAGGATGATTATCTTCCGGCGGATTTCGCAGTCAATCCGGACTATTATGAGACGGATGACTGGGACAGATCCATTACCAACTTTGAGGATTCTGATTATTACAGCGATAATTTCGGGGGATATGACTCCAACTCATCTTCCTACTACTCATACAGTTCAAGTGATTCGGACTGGAGCAGCTGGGATTCCGGATCGAGCTGGGACAGCTCAGACAGTTGGGACTCAGGGTCTTCCGATTGGGACAGTGACTGGTAATTAAGAATTTTCTTCGAGAGCAATCCACTGATCCAGGGTCAGGGGCTTGTAGTCTGAACGCATACAGAAACAGTTAATCATGTTGCAGGGGATGGATATTTCATCCTCTGCATCTTTTATACTCCGAGTTCTGACACGAGTGTCATTGATAAAATCTTTTATGATCTCATAATCGTAGGAATTGTGAACATGGCCGTAGAGCATGTAGGTCTTGGAATTCCCCTGTTTACTGAAGTTATACTGGCCGTTGTAGCACATGATGGGGTAGTGACAAAGCACAACCTTCCTGTTGTTGTCCTTCATTTCAAGGTAGGGGCCTACCCATTTGAAAAGGGACTGATCAAAGGCCTTGTCCTTCACAAACTTGTCGTGATTGCCGGTTACAAGGTATTTCTTGCCCTTTAATTCCTTGACGATGGGTTCTGTTTTGTCCCAGCGCTCGATGGAAAGGTCACCCAAAATGACAACCTCGTCATTTTTGCGGACAACAGAGTTCCACTGCTCGATCATATATGAGTTCATGGCCTCCACAGAGTCGAAGGCCCTTTTGTCCATTGATTTGATTAAGTTTTCATGGAAAAAGTGCAAATCCGAAATGTAGTAACGCATTAGTTTTCCTCGGGATAAACGACCTTTAAAAGGGTAAGCCCCTTGGCCGGAGCCATAAAGCCCGCCTCAGAACGCTTCTTTGCAGAAAGGAGAGAAGGCATTGAGTCTGCATCCCTAAGGCCTGCCCCTACCTCAATAAGGGTGCCTGTAAGGATTCGAACCATGTTCTGTAAAAAGCCGTTTCCGGTAAAGTCTATGATAACCAGGTCATTATCTCTTGTTATATCTATTGAATAGAGAGTTCTCTCTGTTGATTTCTTTATGTGATTGTTGCCGCAAAAGCTCATGAAATCATGGGTTCCGGTAAGGTGATCGGCGGCCTTTCTCATGGCATCAAGGTCAAGATCGTGGTCCACATACTGATATTCATACTTCCTTCTAAACACGTCAAGAACAGGAGAAGTACGTATGGTATAGCGATATGTCTTGTTTAAGGCATTGAATCTGGCATGGAATCTGTCGCTTGCCTCCTCCACAGAAATGACAGCAATGTCATCCGGAAGAAATCGGTTCAGGTACTCATGAATCTCCTTTGGGGTCATATCCACAGAAAGATGGAAGTTGGCCACCTGATTTAGGGCATGAACTCCGGCGTCTGTACGGCCGGAACCGGTTACATCCACAAATTCCCCCTCAAGCTTGTCAAGAACCTCCTGTAACTTCCCCTGAACAGTCAGATCCTGATCCTTCAGTCGCTGCCATCCCTTGTAGCGGCTTCCGTCGTAGGAAACCACCATCCTGTAGTTTTTCTTCATTTGCTGTACACCCCGTAATAAAAGCACTTAGCGACCGTATTGTGGTCGCTTACGTGCGTATTATACCTAGACACTTGGCGAGGTATTTTCGAGCCTAGTGTATATGGTATATGATATAATAGTATAGTATTATATTACAGGATTAAGAATCGAAACGCAAAGGAGACCTTATATGGTATTTGAAGGTTATAGCTTTTCTTTTGACTGGGAAGTAGCCCTGATGGAGTGGCTTCAGGCTCATATTCCGGAAGGGGTTATCTCGTTTGTCTCTCTCTTTTCCGCCTTTGGCGAGGAAATGATACTCATTGCCATAATGAGCTTCATTTACCTGGTATATAACAAGGAGATGGGCAGGAAAATAGGAACGACAATCTGCCTCGGATTATGTGCCGCTCCCATGATAAAAAATCTGTTTTTCAGAAGAAGACCGTATTTTGACAATGAGGGAATTAAGTGTTTAAGACCCGTGGATTCCGATGCGGATTTATATGATATTGCGGCTCAGGGTTATTCCTTTCCCAGCGGTCATTCCACAAATGCAGCTTTAACGTATTCTTCCATAGCAAGATATGCGAAGAATCATAAGAAAACCTTCGCTATAATTGCGGTTGTGTTAAGCTTTTTGGTAGGCTTTTCCAGAGTGGTTGTTGGATGCCACTTCCCCACGGATGTTTTATGCGGATGGGTTTTGGGCCTTGCGGTAATGATTTTCGTTTCCACATTATACGGACGAATCAGTGACAGAAGGGTGATATTTGTAATCCTGGCAGTTCTTGGAGGTATCGGCATGTTTTACTGTGATACCAATGACTATTTTGCGTCCTATGGACTGCTTTTGGGATTCATGTTAAGCGAACCCTTTGAGAAAAAGTATGTGAACTTTAAGGAGACAAGAAGCCCTCTTTGTGCTGTGCTTCGAGTTGCTTTGGCAGGTCTTCTTTACTTTGGCCTTAACATTTTGTTTAAGCTTCCTTTTTCAAGCGATTTTCTGTCAGACGGAAGCTTTATGTCGCACCTTGTAAGAACCTTAAGATACGGCGTGATAATCTTCTTGATTGCCGGTGTCTATCCAATGTTATTTAGATTTGTACCCTTCAGGGGCAGAAATGAGGAGGAGCAGAAGAATGATAACCTATGATTTGCTTACTGATAAGCAGGAGTTCCTTAAGAACTTCAACAAGAAGAACTATGAGCCTGCTTTTAAGAGATACAAGGATAAACTTGAGGCAGCTCTTGAAGGAGTGAAGGCAGAGGATGTTGAAGCCTGTGTAGATGCCCTTTACGATAAGGTAAAAGAGGAGGAAGCTACATTAAAGAAACGCCAGATTGAAGGCTTCCACATAGATTTAAGAGTCCTTATTGCTTTATATCTTGTTCCTGCAGCCAAAGAAATTGACACAGATGTCAGTAATTTACTGTCAGAGAAACTGGTGGAGAAATGGAACGAGAGATTCCCTGAGCCTCACATTGAAGGCTCAACCTTTGAAGTGATAAACGGTGGCTTTAAGAAATCCATAGCGGAGATGTTTGGCTTTAAAAGCCTGAGGTGAGAGTATGAAGAAGAAAATATTGACACTTGTGTCACTTATCGTGGCAGCGTCCATGCTGGTCGGATGTTCCGGACCATGGTCAATATACAGCAAACTAAAGAGGATTATATTTCATGAGCCCGAAAATGAGGTAGAGTTCTACACTGAAGAGGAAGCTGTCCCCGTGGAGGATTATGATACCTACGCCGGTGGCATTGAAGAATCCTCGACCTCCGGAGCCAAGGTGGAAAAGGATCTTACAGGGAGTTCTGTGGCACCTCAGGAGGAAGTGTATGTTTCAAATGCACTGGAGTTTGTGGAGGCTATAGAATCCAACAGGATTATTCATCTTTCGCCCGGCACCTACAATATTTCAGAAGCCATAGAAGGCCTCAATATGATTTCATATGATGAGCAATATAAAATTTCGGAGCCTACTGTGGGAGCATCTGAGTGTTTTGACGGAAATGAGCTTCTTCTTCTGAACATTGATAATCTCACCATAATGTGTGATGACGTATCAAAGCAGGCAGAGCTGGTCTGTGAGCCAAGATATGCGAATGTTATAGATTTTTGCAATTGTACAAATATATCTTTGTTTAACATAGTTGCAGGCCATACCCCCGAAAGAGGCTCCTGCGCCGGTGACGTATTAAATTTTGAAAGCTGCGATGAGATAACCCTGTCCATCGTAGATCTTTATGGCTGCGGAACCTACGGAATAGGCGCCTACGACAGCAAGAACATTCTTTGTAGAATGTCCAAAATCCGTGAGTGCTCCTACGGCCTTGTGGATTTCTGCGCTACGGAGAACGTGGTGTTTGACGATTGTACCTTCACCTTTGATGAGGGCTACAGTCAGGTGGAATGCAGAAGCGAAAGCCAGGTTACATTCAATAACTGCGTATTCCAGGACAGAGGAAGCAACAGCGATTTCGTATATATTACAGATGATTCCGTTCTGGTATTTAAGGGATGTACCTTCGACATCACCACCAGGAAATCACTAAAGCAGGCCGAAAGCAACAACGTGGTGGTAATAAACTGATGAGAAAAGAAATTAAAGTGCCCTACATCAACCAGAGCCCCGATTATCCCACGGGCTGTGAGACAATCTCCGCAATGATGTATTTAAAGTTTTTGGGCATAGATGTAGATATAAGAGATTTTATCGACAATTATCTTGAGAAAGACTGGTTTGAGGAGAAGGATGGTGTAACCTACGGCCCGGATCCAAACAAGGCATTTGTGGGTTCTCCCTATGATTCCAATTCCTTCGGATGCTTCCCAAAGGTTATAATCAAGGCTTTGACGATTTATTTTGCCGAAAAGAAACTCCCCTATGAGGCCCTGGAGGTATCCCACAAGGATACGGAGGAACTTGTATCGGAATATATCGATAAAAACATCCCGGTTCTCTACTGGACAGGAATTGACATGCTTCCCGCCTATGAGGGTCCCTCATGGATTCTAAAGGACTCCGGTGAGAAGTACACCTGGATAAGCAATGAGCATTGCCTCCTTTTGGTGGGGCATGATGGTGACAAGCTTGTTGCCGCCGATCCCTGGAACGGAAACGGGATTAAGGATTATCCGAAAGAGGATATGATTCGTGGGCACCGCGAGCATGGAGAAGGTGCAATTGTTATACTTGAAAAGGATTTGTAATGACAGAAGGTTCTATAACTAAAAAACTTGTATTCTTTGCGCTGCCTCTGTTTATGGGGCAGCTTTTGCAACAGCTCTATAATGTTGTGGACTCTGTGGTAGTCGGCAACGTTTTGGGCAAGGAAGCACTGGCCGCCGTGAGCACAACCGGAAGTTTAATTTTTTTGATGGTTGGATTTATTATGGGCCTTTTTATGGGCGGATCAGTCATTATAGGTAAGAAGTATGGTGCAAAGGACATGGAAGGTGTTTCCGACGCGGCTCACACACTTTTGGCTTTTGCCGCAATTATGGGCATTGTCCTCACCATATGGGGATATTTCTTCACCCCCGTACTTCTCAGGTGGATGGGCACTCCCGAAGATGTAATGCCCAATTCCGTCCTGTATTTCAAGATATTTTTCATGGGAAGCCTCGGAAACGTGGGATATTCCGCATGCTGCAGCGTGTTCCAGGCTGTGGGCGACAGCAAACGCCCCCTGTATTACCTGATAGTAAGTACGGTAACCAACACAATTCTCGATGTTTTATTTGTGAAGGTTTTGGGCTTTGGAATCGGCGGAGCGGCAGCAGCCACAATCATCGCTCAGTTCTTAAGCATGGTCCTGGCCTTCACCAAACTCTTGAGAGTTGAGGGCCCCCACAGAATATATTTAAACAAGATCAGAATAAAAAGGGATATTCTGGCAAAGGAGCTCAAAATCGGTTTTCCCACGGGAATCCAAAACAGCGTTATCGCCATCGGCAACGTGGTGGTTCAGTCCAACATCAACGCCTTTGGCTCAGTGGCAATGGCGGGCTGCGGAAGCTACTTCAAGCTTGAGGGCTTTGCCTTCCTTCCCATAACATGCATGTGCATGGCCCTTACCACATTTACCAGCCAGAATCTTGGAGCCGGCAACTACGATAGAGTCAAGAAGGGCGCAAGAATCGGTTCCGCCATAAGCGTGGGCTGTGCCGAAGTCATAGGAGTCCTTGTATTCAGCCTTGCCCCCATCCTTCTAAGGATGTTCAGCTCTGAAGCCGATGTATTAAGTGTAGGAGCAGCTCAGGCCAGAACCGAGAGCCTGTTTTATTGCCTCCTGGCCCTTAACCACTGCCTGGCAGGTATTTTAAGAGGTGCCGGCAAAACCACCGTTCCAATGGCGGTTATGCTTTCAAGCTGGTGCCTGTTACGTATTACATACATCACGATCATAGTAAGGATTATTCCCAAGGTTAACGTAATCTTCTGGGCATATCCTCTTACCTGGTCAGTCAGTGCTATAATATTCTTAATCTATTATTTCAAGGCAGATTGGATTCACTATTTTGCCAGACAGGAGAAACAACCCGCATAAGTACAGGAGGTGACAGCAATGTTAACTTTTGGAAACGACCCCATGTCTTTAAACGGCGGCGGAAATGTCGGTTTAATTCCTACATCCGCTTTAGGCAAACCTGACGCTTCCGCAGAGGCTGCAGCAGGAACCCTTGCAATCACCGGGGATAAACCCAAGGTGGATGACAAGACCGCGGGCATGGAGAAAAGCGAGAAAACAAAGCCCACAAGAGAGTGCCAGACCTGCAAGAACCGTAAGTACCAGGACGGTTCAAACGAGATGGTTTCCTTTAAGTCGGCCGCTCATATCTCCCCCACCCAGGCCCCGTCAGCAGTGCGGGCCCATGAGCAGGAGCACGTGTCCAATGCCTACAAGAAGGCGGCCCAGAACGACGGCAAGGTAATTCAGGCCTCGGTTGCAATTCATACGGCGGTTTGTCCCGAATGCGGCAGGGTTTATGTGGCAGGCGGTACCACCACCACAAAGATTAAGTACGGCGGCAATGACAACCCCTACGAGAAGGCCCAGAAAGCCCAGAAAGAAACCGGCAATGGTGGGTTTGCCAACTTCAAAGTTTAAATTTGCGGACTTAGGTGACGTTCATAGCCTCTATATATTTGCTTCGAAGGCACGCTCTCGCTACCTTCGACTGCTCACGTTACTAAGCTCGAAAATACCTCGCTAAGTAACGAGCGTCTCAGAGTACCTTTGAAACAAATATATAGAGGCTGTGAACTGTAAATTGAATGTCAAAAAGAAACTCCCGAGGTGGTTCGCCATCTCGGGAGTGTTTGTATTGATTGCTTAGTATAGCGCGGTTCTTGTTATTTGTCTTCTTTAGCGGCTTCGGTTACGACTGCAGCCTTAACGGCTTTTTTGGATTCCTCATCCAGGCCTGTTACATTGACGTTTCTTGTTACTTTTGCGTCGTAGGTGTTGGCCTTCATGATATCGACGATGTCGAGGCCGGTTACTTCCTTGACGGTTTCCATTGTCTTGGCAAGGACGCCGGGTACGTAGGAACCTACGGAGTTTACACCGTTCTCGCCGTTACCGCCATCGATGATGGTAACTTTGTCGATGTTCTCAAGAGGCTTTGCAATGGCACCTGCCATGTCGGGAAGAGCTTTAACGATCATTTCGATCATTGCTGCCTGGCCGTATTTCTTCATGGCTTCAGCTTTCTTTTCCATTGCCTCTGCTTCAGCAATACCTTTGGCTTCGATGGCCTTAGCTTCAGCTTCACCCACCATTCTGATACCTTCGGCTTCCTTTTCCTTTGAGAAAAGATCTGCCTCAGCCTGAATCTTCTTGGCTTCTGCTTCTTTTTCTCTCTCGAACTTTTCAGCCTCTGCCTTACGCTGACGCTCGAAGAGGTCTGCTTCGGCTTTCTGCTGACGGGCGAATTTCTCGGCTTCAGCTTTCTTCTTAATCTCAGCTTCAAGAGTTTGCTCGGTTACTTCAACGTCTTTCTTTCTGAGCTCGATTTCACGTTCCTGTCTTGCAATGTTTGCATTGGCAGTTGTGATCTCGATGGTTTTACGCTGTTCCTGCTGCTGAATCTCGTACGCTGCATCGGCTTCTGCCTGACGTGTATCGGATTCTTTCTTTAATTCTGCCTGTTTGATTCGAAGTTCATTCTGCTTTGCGGCAATTTCTGTCTCGGCAGCAACCTGAGCTTCGTTGGCCAGTCTCTTTGCTTCAGCTTCTGCAATAGCCACGTCCTTGTCGGCCTGAGCTTTTGCAATGGAAGCATCCTTCTGAATCTGGGACATGTTGTCCTGACCAAGGGCGATAATCAATCCCTTTTCATCCTCAATCTTCTGGATGTTACAGGAGATGATTTCGATACCTAAGGCATTCATGTCCTTCTGAGCTTTTTCCTGAACCTCGTCACCGAATTTCTTACGGTCGGTGTTTAACTCTTTAAGCTTAACTGTACCGATAATCTCACGCATGTTACCCTGTAAGGAATCGGTGAGGGCTCTGATAATTGTGGGCTCGTCCATGTTAAGGAAGTTCTTCATGGCAACCTTGATGCCCTCGGGATCTGTTTTAACCCTTACCTTTGCGACTGCGTCAATGTCGACACCGATGAAGTCCAAGGTGGGAACGTAGCCGTTGGTCTTGATATCAATGGATATCTGTTTGAGAACCAGGGTATCCTTTCTCTCTAAGAAAGGAAACTTAACGCCTGCGCGACCAATGAGAATCTTGGGGTTTTTCTTCATACCGGAAATGATATAAGCCTTATCCGGAGGTGCCTTTACGTATCCGCTGGCCATCAGGCCGAGGAGTACGATTACAGCCAAGATAATTACGATTGTGATTAATTCCATACTCTACCTCTTTCTCCCATATGCGGGTATGTGTTGTTTGTAAAATAAAGTTACCATGTATGGCCAAAGAGGTAAATATCTAAAGAGTCGAAATATATTCTTGTAATTCGCTGCCGGGGAGAATTAGGATGTTGTATTTGCAATTTATGAGATATTTGTGATTTTTACACAAAAAATCTTAATAATTGCAGGACTTTATTGACACTTTTATTCAAGGAAAGATATAATAAAAAGTGCTATTAGCACAGTTTTAGGGGTGCTTTTTTATGAAAAAGTAACAAGAGGAGGAACAGGGGATGTCAACCAGACTTTATCAGTGTATTGAGGCCATAGGAAACAGGATAATCGAGAATAAGGATTTTCTTACGGACCTGGACAGAGAAATCGGAGATGCGGACCACGGAGTAAACATGGCAAGAGGTTTTACCGAGGTCTTGGCAGCTCTTTCACAGGATGAAACGGATATAGGCGCGGCCTTAAAAAAGGTTGGCATGACACTCCTTTCCAAGGTTGGCGGAGCCTCCGGACCTTTATACGGAACGGCCTACATGAAGGCTGCGGGACCTGTGGCGGGAAAGACCGAGATCACTTTGGAAGATGCGAGAGAGATGCTTAAGGAAGCCATTGCCGGAATTCAGATGAGAGGCAAGGCCGTACAGGGCGAGAAGACCATGCTGGACGCATTGATTCCCGCATACGAGAGCTTAAACTCCAGCATTGAAAATGGAGTTGATGCAAAAACAGCTCTATCCAGAATGTGTGAAACGGCGGCCATGGGAGTCGAATATACAAAGACAATTCAGGCGACCAAGGGAAGAGCAAGTTACCTTGGAGAGCGTTCCATCGGGCATCAGGATCCCGGGGCCACATCTTCATTGTTAACTTTGGAAGCAATAAGGGACTTTATTTAAAATGCAGGGGACAGAAATATGGTAGGTATTGTTATTGTTTCACATAGCAAGAACGTTGCCGAAGGTGTGCGGGATCTGGCACATCAGATGGCAGGAGAGCACAAGGCCATTATCGCCTGCGGCGGTATGGAGGATGGAAGCATAGGAACCGACACGATTCGTATTATGGAGGCCATTAAGGAGGCCAATGACGGAGACGGGGTTCTTGTACTGTGCGATTTGGGCAGTGCTATTTTAAGCACACAGACTGCAATGGATTTGCTGGAGGAGCCTATTAAAGTTGTGATAGCAGATGCACCTATTTTGGAAGGGGCTGTATCGTGTGCCATCACCGCTTCCTTTGGGGCGCCTTTGGATGACGTTGTCCAGACGGCTGAGAAGGCTCGCGGAATGTCGAAATTTGGAAGATAGAGAAGGGATATATGGGAAGAACGGTTTTGAAGGGCACCCCGGTTTGCGGTGGGGTGGCCATGGGAGTAGTGCGATATTTGGACGTCGATTACGACTCTTTTATAAAAGAATATAAGAAAACGGACAAAGACGGAGAGCTTGCCCGTTTTGTTTTGGCGCTTAAAAATGCCAAGGCGGATTTGGATGAAATCCTTTCGGAGGGTGAAAAGCTTTCTTCCGAAGAGGAGGACATCATTGAAATGCATCTTATGCTTTTGGATGATGCAGGTTTTATCGAAGCCATTAAAAGAGGAATTAAGGAGGGGCTTTCGTGCCCGACCTCAATCAGGAAGGCAGTTACTAATCTTAAGAATATGTTTGCGGCCATGGACGACGAATACCTTCGTGACAGGGCAAATGATGTGGAAGACGTGGGAAACAGGGTGCTTAGAAAGCTCCTTGGCATGCCTGAGACAAAGGTTGAGGGAGAGAACCTAGTAATTGTAGCAAAGGATGTTGAACCTGCCCTTATGGCCGGCTTTTCCGAGGGCAAGGTTAAGGCTGTGATTTTGGAGAACGGAAGCAAAACTTCCCACTCCGTAATTATTGCAAAGGCAAAGGGCTTCGTTACTCTGGTTGGTGTGGATATAAGCAAAGCCTCAGGAAGCGACGGATGTGCAGCCTTGGTTGATGGAAAAGAGGGAAGCGTTGTAATTTCTCCCGAGAAAGGAGAGGAAGACGCTTTTACCAAAAAGTGTGAAGAATACAATAAGGAAGCGGGATACCTGGCAGAGAGAGCCGGGGACCCTGCAGTGTCATTGGACGGCAGACGAATAAAGATTGCAGCCAATGTGGCAAGCCCCGATGAAATGGACAAGGCCGCGAAGATGGGCTGCGAGGGCGTGGGGTTATACAGAACCGAATTCCTGTTTATGGATTCCGACGTTTTGCCAGGCGAGGAAACACAGACGGCGGCTTACAGAGAACTTCTTTTGAAGGCCGGGGGAAACCTTTGCATTATAAGGACTTTGGATATCGGCGGCGACAAAAAGTGCCGATGCCTTGATATTATGCCGGAGGAGAATCCTTTCCTCGGTTACAGGGCCATCAGAATCTGCCTTAACAAGAAGGATATGTTTAAGACCCAGCTTCGGTCGCTGGTTAGGGCCAGCGCTTATGGAAAGCTTGGAATTATGATTCCCATGATCGATACCGTGGCGGAGATAAAGGAAGCCAAGGCCTTGTTTGAGGTGGCAAAGAGCGAACTGCGGAGCGAAGGGGTTTCCTTTGATGAGGAAGTGCTTTTTGGAATAATGACCGAAACGCCGGCCAGCGTGATGATGGCTGCGGATTTTGCAAAGTATGTTGATTTTTTCAGCATAGGAACAAACGACCTGGTGCAGTACACCATGGCGGTGGACAGGGGAAATGGCCTGGTTGCTTACCTTTACGACTATTTTGATCCTGCGGTGGTGCGGGCAGTTTACGCAATAGCGAAGGCCGGCAGGGATGAGGGAATCATGGTTGGCATGTGTGGTGAGATGGCGGGAGATGCTTTGGCTGCGCCCCTTCTTATGGCAATGGGCCTTGATGAACTGTCCATGAGCCCTTCTGTGGCGCCTGAGGTAAAGGAGGCCATAAGAACCTGCCGAAGTGATGATGTTGACCTTAAGAAGGTGCTTTCCTTTGAAACGGCGGAGGAAGTGAGAGGTTACCTGGAGGGATTACTTAACAAGAGTACTTGTTAAATAATAGATAGCAAAAAACACAATAATGATGGGAGGTAAAGGATTTGAAGAAACTGATTAACAACGCGGAGAATGTTGTAGACGAGATGTTACGCGGCATGGTTGCAGCTCATCCGGAATATGTTAAGAGAGTTGACGGATGCGATGTGCTCGTTAGAGCGGGGGGCTCTAAGGGCAAAGTTGTACTTGTTTCCGGAGGCGGTTCCGGACACGAACCTTCTCACGGAGGATTTGTAGGAAAGGGTATGCTTGATGCTGCAGTTGCAGGAGCAATGTTCACATCCCCTACACCGGATCAGGTTTATGAAGCCATTAAGGCAGCTGATGGCGGCAAGGGCGCCCTTCTTATTATCAAGAATTATACCGGCGATGTTATGAACTTCGAGATGGCAGCAGATCTGGCGGCTGACGAGGGAATCACGGTTGAGAAGGTTGTTGTTGCCGATGACGTGGCTGTTGAGAACAGCACATGGACAACCGGAAGAAGAGGCATAGCAGGTACCGTATTTGTACATAAGTGTGCAGGTGCAGCAGCAGAAGAGGGCAAGGACCTGGCTGCAGTCAAGGCAGTTGCCGAGAAGGTTATTGCAAATGTACGAAGCATGGGAATGGCCATTGCACCCTGTACCGTACCTACTGCCGGGAAGCCCAGCTTTGAGCTTGGTGAGGATGAGGTTGAAATCGGAATGGGTATCCACGGCGAGCCCGGAACCCACAGAGAGAAGATTCGCTCAGCTTCCGATACCACAAATCATCTTCTGGACAAGATTCTTGCTGAGGGAATCTATAAGAGCGGCGACAAGGTAGCTGTGCTTGTTAACGGCCTTGGCGGCACACCTTTGCAGGAGCTCTATGTATGCAACCTTGCAGTGAGCGAGCGCCTCGCAAAAGAGGGCATCAAGATTGCCAAGACCTGGGTAGGAAACCTCATGACTTCCATCGACATGGAAGGCTACTCGGTTTCATTGCTTAAGCTTGATGACGAACTTGAGAAGTATGTGAACGCAGTGGCTGACACCCCCGCACTGAGGGTGCTGTAGAACTTGCTTTTAAGCGGATGGGATACCCCATCCGCTTTTTTTGTGGGCTGCGCTGTATGCATTGTCTGCACAGGTTGCTCTTTTCGGCTGTTTTTTTGTCCATCAAGCATAATAGAAATTAAATATTCAAGCTCTATTATGCTTGTTTACAGTATGTGTTCTTCATGGCAACATAATAGAACGGATTTTTCAAAGAATTATTATGATTGCCGTGAAAGGATAATGGTTTGCTTGTCATAATAAATCGCAGATTACAAGCTTCTATTATGTTTGTTTAATAGGCTATGATGGTTAGACCTTCATAATAAAATGTTAACTTTATGAATCTTTTATGCGCGAAGAAAATTTGGGCTTCCTTGGGGGCATAATGAAATAAAGAAAGACCACCTTTATTATGAGTCGAACTCAAAAATCTTCAATCATCATGATGCTCACTAAGATACTTCGGCTGAGTTTATGAAATTTTAATAATCTCTTTATATTCTGTAAATTGTATTTGCAACCTTATAATGGTATTATTCCATCATACTTCGAAAAAATTCTTGGACTGTTCGTCCGATAATCCCGAAGAAAACTAATAAGAATAATGAAAGGCGAAACTATGCTCTACGAAGAATTGAGAGCCCGAGAAGCTATTCTTGAGGAAGCTGTTTCTTTATGCGAAAAGAAACTAAAGAATCCTCCGGAGGGAAAACTTCGGGCGGCAACACGAGGAAATCAAATTCAGTATTATCTCAGGAAAAATCCATCAGACATCAATGGAACCTACATTCCCAAGTCAGAAGAAAAGAAGATAGTTAAGCTCGCAGAGAAAGAATACTATGAGCGTTTGGGCACACATGCCAAAGCCGAGCTGAAACTTATCAGAATGTATTTAAGGCGGTTTTCCAAGGACATGCTTATCTATGCCCATGAAAAGCTGGGAAAGGGCAAGCGGGGGCTGGTAACACCATTCTGCGTTGATGATGAAACCTATGCTAAAGAGTGGGAGCAGAGAGATTACATTTCCAAGGGAATAGAAGAGTGTGAGCAGGAGTTCTACACAGGCAAAGGCGAGCGGGTACGATCAAAGTCTGAAATCATCATTGCTGACAGGCTTGCAGCTCTGGGGATACCGTATCATTATGAGGAGCTTCTTGTGCTAAACGGCGGGTATGAGGTGTATCCTGACTTTACTCTTCTTGACGTGAAAAAACGAAGAGTAATCTACCTTGAACACTTTGGCATGATGGATAATCCCGAATATGTCGATGGCTTCATGTGGAAAATAAGCCATTATGCCCAAAATGGTATTTTTCTGGGGCAAAATTTAATCGCAACCTTTGAGCAGTCTAACAAAGCCCTGAGTACCAAGGAATTGGATGGGCTTTTAAAAGCCGTTTTTGAGCTGTAAACTACCCGTGGATGGCAAATAAATCATAATGATGATAGAATTAAAGATAATTTAACAGGAAACGACACATTATCATCCACAGGAGAATTCATATGACTTCAAGAACAATATTTGAAATAATAGGTTACGTGGGATCGGCACTGGTGCTTTTGTCATTTTTGATGTCTTCAGTTTTGAAGCTTCGAATCATTAACTCAATCGGTTCCTTTGCGTCCCTGATTTACGGACTTCTGGTACATACCTACCCCACCGTAATCATGAACGGAGCCCTTCTGATCATCAACATCGTATTCATAATCAAGATGTTCAAAAGCAATGATGCCCGCATTTATCATATGCATGAAACCGATGTGAAGGACAATTTCCTTGCATACTTTATTGAAAACCACCGGGAAGACATCGCTCATTTCTTTAAAGGTTTTGAATTCCCTTCGGACAAATATAACTACGCGGGGATGGTTTACTACAAGGACACAGTAATAGGAATTGTTCTTGGAATCATGAATGAGGACAAAACCCTCGACGTATGGCTTGATTACACCTGTCCCGAATACAGAGACTTCAGTGCGGGCAAGCATGTATATAAGCATTTTGGGGATGAGGGACTCAAGAAGATTATCTTTAAAGCGGACCCTTCAGGAAGCATTGCTTATCTGGAGAAAATGGGTTTTTACAAAGAAAACGATATATTCGTAAAGAATTATTGAATACGTTAGAAATTGGATTTTTACCATAAAAACAGAGCCATGTACACGAAGGTACATGGCTCTTTGTATTTCCGACTAATCCAATTAATCGTTGGCAATTTCGTCTTCGGGAAGAGCAATCTTCTTTTCGATGACTTTCTTCTTCTCGTAGCACTTGAAGGAGAAGTCGATTTCGCCCTGATCAAGCTTGGGTGTTACAAGGGATACCACAGGAACAACCACAAGTCCTGCAACCATCGCAAGTGCGCCTGCGTTGATGGGAGACATGAAGTTCAAGAAAAGGTTTGCCACTGTAATGCCCACACCTGAAATGAAGCCTGCCCACACGCCTGCTCTTGTTACACCCTTCCAGTAGAGGCCGTAAACCAAAGGAGCAAGGAATGCACCTGCCAAAGCGCCCCATGAAATACCCATGAGCTGCGCGATGAATGTGGGAGGATTAAGGGCCATAACTACAGATACCACGATGAATACCACGATGAATATTCTCATGATAAAAACCTGCTTTTTCTCAGTAAGTTCCTTTTTCATGTTGCCTTTGATAAGATCAAGGGTCAAGGTTGAACTTGATGTGAGAACAAGGCTTGAAAGTGTTGACATGGATGCCGATAATACCAGGACAATTACAACACCGATCAAAATCTCAGGAAGTTTTGAAAGCATGTTGGGGATAATTGCGTCGTAAACGATCTTGCCGTCTACTGTGATTTCGCTTACATCATTAAGTCTTGCAAATCCGCCAAGGAAGTAGCAGCCGCCTGCAACAACTACAGCGAAGAATGTGGAAATGATTGTTCCGGTTTTGATAGCTCTTTCATCCTTGATGGCGTAGAATTTCTGAACCATCTGAGGAAGTCCCCAGGTACCGAGGGATGTAAGAATTACAACGCCCATAAGGTTTACGGGATCGGGACCAAAGAATGATGTGTAAGCGCCTCTTAAGCCTTCTGTTACAGCAATATCACTGTCAAGGGCTGAAAGCGAAGTGTAGGCTGCGAAGAATCCGCCATTTGAATTAAGAACGGCAAGGATTACAGCAACGATACCGAACAGCATGATAATTCCCTGAATGAAATCGTTGATGGCTGTTGCCATGTATCCGCCAAGGATTACATATACTGCGGTAAGAAGTGCCATAACAATTACACATGCAGTGTAGGGAACATCGAATGCCATTCCGAAAAGTCTTGAAAGTCCGTTATAAACAGATGATGTATAAGGAATAAGGAAGATGAACGCAATCAAAGCAGATACAATTCTGATAGCTTTGCTGTGATAGCGCTTTCCAAAGAAGTCAGGCATTGTTGCTGATTGAAGGTGTTTACTCATAACTCTTGTTCTTCTTCCGAGAACAACCCAGGCCATGAGTGAACCTATAATCGCATTACCCAAGCCAATCCATGTAGAGGAGAGGCCGTATTTGTAACCAAACTGTCCGGCGTATCCTACGAATACAACCGCACTGAAGTAAGAAGTACCGTATGCAAAAGCCGTAAGCCAGGGACCTACGCTTCTTCCGCCCAGTACGAATCCGTTAACGTCAGTTGCTGTCTTGCGTGAGTAGAGACCTACAGCAATCATGACGCCAAAGAAGATTAGCAGCAATAATACCTTAATCATTTAGAAATCCTCCAAATACTCTAATGTGTCGTGGGCCTGCCTGTGATTATTTTGGCTTCGAATCAATTTGTCTGACTGCCCTTGATTCGCTTTAAAGCGTAACGCTTTAAAGCAATAAAGTGCCCACAAGTGATATTATATGGGTTTAGCTTATTTGTGTCAAGGGAAATTCGGATTTGGGAGGTGGGAAGATAGGAGGGGAGGCGGGAAAGCAAGCTCTGCAAAGCAGAAACACAGATATTGCGTTGACAATGATGGGAAAAGGTGCAAATATAGACTAATCATGGAAGCAATAAGAAACTTATTTAAGGGATATCATAAGGATAAAATAAAGACCACTGTCAACATGGCGTGGCCGGCTATAATAGAGTCTTTCTTTGTGGCTTTTGCGGGACTTATCGACTCGCTGATGGTTTCAAGCATGGGGGCCAAGGAAGTGGCGGCGGTAGGACTGACGACCCAGCCCAAGTTTATGGGACTTTCTTTGTTCTTTGCGCTTAATGTGTCCATATCGGCACTGGTGGCAAGAAGAAGAGGCGAGAGGCGACAGAAGGAAGCTCATGTAATTCTGGTGACGAGCCTTGCATTTGTTTTGGTGGCTGCGGCTGCAATCAGTACGCTTTTTGTTGTTTATGCAAGCCCCATAATCGAGCTTTGCGGCTCAACGGCGGAAACCCATGACAGTGCGGTTACTTATCTTAGCATCATTATGGGGGGCATGGTGTTTAACTGCGTCCAGATGGCCATTAACTCAGCCCAGCGTGGAGCAGGAAACACAAGAATCACCATGACCACCAACGTAACCTCCAACACGGTTAATATAGTGTTCAACTATCTTTTGATCGGAGGTCATTTGGGATTCCCGAGACTTGGAATTGTGGGTGCGGCGGTTGCCACGGTTTTTGGTACGGTGGTTGCCAGCATAATGAGCGTAATTTCCATTACCAAGAAAGACGGATTCATCAATATTGCTTATATTATTGAAAACAAAATAAGACCCTCCCTTGAGGCCTTCGGTCTTATTGTAAAAATAGGTTACAGCGTTTTTGCCGAGCAGATTCTTATGAGAATCGGTTTCATGCTGACTGCCATTATGGCGGCCAAGCAGGGAACAGATGCCATGGCGGCTCACCAGGTGGGAATGAACCTTCTTGGACTTTCCTTCTCCTTTGGTGACGGACTGCAGGCCACAGCTGTAGCTTTAATAGGAAGGAGCCTTGGTGAAAAGGATAAGGAACTTGCCAAGGAATACGGCAGGACCTGCAAACTCCTTGGAGCCTGTATTGCCGTGGGCCTTACAGCAGTTTATTACTTTGGAGCAAGGGGCCTTATGAGCCTGTTCTTTAAGGAAGAACACATTGTGGAAATCGGAATCTCCATTATGAGAGTCATTATCTTCGTATGTATCTTCCAGATAGTTCAGGTAATCAACATGGGCTGCTTAAGGGGTGCGGGAGATACCCTTTACACCGCAATGGTTTCAATCCTTTGTGTAACCGTAATCAGAACCATATTCTCATATACCTTCGGAATTGCTCTGGGATTTGGAATCATAGGAATATGGGCAGGAGTTCTTGCGGACCAAGTGGGAAGATTCATCCTGTCCACCATCAGATTCAGACAGGGTAAGTGGACAGAGATCAAGATTTGATTTCCATCCCCAAAAAGAATAAAAAAGAGAAGGATTACTCCTTCTCTACAGAGTGTAGATAAAGCCGGGGGATTTCCCCGGCTATTTTTGAAAGAAAATATGTTGCCCTGTCATAATGATTTAAGGAAGATGCCCGTTTATTATGCCTGAAGATAGCTATCATTCTTTCGTGTATCATAATAATCCTCATAAATATCAAAACCATTATGACATTAAAATGACTATTGAACTGTGGGGCTTCATAATAGTTCTTTAAAAATGCAAAATTATTATGAAAATGAAGCGGACGCCGGTGTAATGGATTGAGATTAATTAGAGTTTATTATGACTAAGCCAATTAAAGCTTTAAAAATCAAGCATAATAGAATAAGAAAATATTTATATCATTATGAATTTACCCATGAAAATCACGCAAATGCGTAAGGCGCATAATGATTCATTCCTGCTTGTTTACAGGATATCTGCAATCAGAAGGGAGTCAACCCTGTGAAACACCGCACCGCGGCTTTGGGGTTGACTCCCTTTGGATTGCAGATAAAATCATCATTACGCAGGAATGAATTAGTATGCTGCAAAAAAATGCCACTTTGTTTACTCTCTAAAGAGAAGGATTACTCCTTCTCTCCAAGATGCAGGGTCCTGAAGCCTTCACCGTGAACCTCGTTAGATTCGAGGACAATCATGAAGGAGTCGGGATCCATTTCTTTTACGGCCTTTTGTACGCCGTACATTTCTTTATCACTGCATGCACAAAGCACGACTTCTCTGTTGTCGCCCTTATATCCGCCCTCGGCCTGAATGATGGTGGAACCACGGCCGCAGGTTTCGTCTATAAGGTTACATACCTTTCGGCCTTCGTCGGTTACTATCATTGTCATCTTTCCAGAGTTAATGCCGTACATAAGCTTGTCGGCAATGAGGGAGATGATGTAGCTTCCGATGATACCGTAAATGATACCGTCAATATCGGAGAAGAGGAATCCACCGATGAGAATAATGAGACCATCGATGATAAAGGTGATTCGACCGATTCCGATGTGGGGCTTTAAAGCCTTTATAGCCATTATGATGAAATCCGTTCCGCCGGTGGAAGAGTTCTGCATATAAATAAGCGTGTATCCAAGTCCCGAGAAAACGCCGCAGCAGATTGCTGCCAAAAGCCTGTCTCCGTTGTATGTGGGAAGGAGGGGCGCCAGGTAGTCGATTATGAGTGAGGAAACCAGCATACATCTTAAGGAACTGAAAAAGAACCTCTTTCCGATCAACTTGTAGCAAAGGAAGGCCACAGGTACATTCATGATGATGGTACTCAAACCGATGGGGATATTAAACAGCTTATATAAAATAAGTGAGATTCCGGAAAAACCGCTGACAGGGAAGTTTGCGTTGACAGCGAAGTTGTAAATTCCTATGGCAACCAAAGTTCCGCCGATGATCTCCATGGCAAGACCTTTAAGGAATCTTCCGATTCGGCCTCTCAATACCTTTCTCTTGGCCTTTTTCTCTTCTTTTGTAAGTTTGACTTTGACTTTCTTTTCTTTGCGACTCATACCGCTTTGCCTCCTGAATTACAAAACAAAAAGAGCTCAAACAGATTATAACCATTATAATCCGCTCACGCTCTTCATGTCAGATTCTAACAAGCCAAAATATAAAAGTCAACCCCCTCATTGACCTTGAATCATGTCTTTTGTATAATTGAAAGTAGCCATTTAGTGGCTATATCACAATCTAAGGAGGAGAAGAATGTATAAGACAGAAGTAGGCATTGAAGGAATGATGTGCCATAATTGCGAGAAGCACATGAATGAAGCAATTATGAAGAATTTCGAGGTCGAAAATGTGGAATCATTCCACGACAGAAATCTCACGGTAATCACCTCCGGAAATCCTCTCGATGAGGCTAAATTAAAGGCTGTTGTCGAAGAGACCGGATACAAGTATATATCAAGCAAAACAGAGGAGAAAAAGGGTTTTTCATTCGGGAAAAAATGATGATAAATAAGAGGGAAATTATAGCCCTTGGATTGACTGCGGTTATGAGTATGACATTGGTGTCCTGTATGAAGGGTAAGACTGATTATACTCCCCCCACAGAGGCTATAGAGTCGGAAATCAGTGTGGAGAGCATAAGAGGAATCGGCGAAGATTTTATCAGGGGAGTGGATGTTTCAGAGCTTCTTTCTTTGGAAAAAAGCGGTGTAAAGTTCTACTCTTTTGCCGGAACCGAGCAGGATTGTTTGAAAACACTGGCAGATTCAGGGGTCAATTATGTACGAATAAGAATATGGAACGATCCCTATGATGAGGAGGGCAACGGATACGGAGGCGGTAATTGCGACCTGGACACTGCAATTACCCTTGGAAAGCGCGCCACGGAATATGGCATGAAGGTGCTTATCGACTTCCATTATTCGGATTTCTGGGCGGATCCTGCAAGACAGCTTTGTCCCAAGGCCTGGAGAGGCTTGAAGATTAAGGACAAGGCCAATGCTTTGTATGAGTTTACCTATGAGAGCCTTGAAGCCCTTAATAAGAACGGGGTTGACGTTGGCATGGTCCAGATTGGAAACGAGATAAACAACGGGCTTGCCGGCGAGAAGAACAACGCCAACATAATAGAACTTTTAAAGGCCGGCTCCTTCGCAGTAAGGGATTTCAACAAGAAAGAGAAGAAAGAAGTCAAGATTGCGGTGCATTACACCGACGCCGGGGACTATGACCGTATGGAAGGCGTTGTAAGCAACCTGGAAGCAAATGAACTGGATTACGACGTTTTTGCCATATCATACTATCCCTACTGGCATGGTGATTTTGAAAAAGTCAAATCGGTTCTCAAAAACGTAAAGACCAACCACGGTAAGGATGTTATGGTGGCTGAGACCTCATACCCCTACACCACAAAGGACGGGGACGGCTACGGAAACAGCATGGATGACCCCTTCCCGGCGGAGGGCTATTCTGCATCCCTTCAGGGCCAGGCCAACGAAATTAGGGATGTGTGCGCCATGGTCAAGGAGGCCGAGGGCCTTGGAGTGTTCTACTGGGGAGGCATCTGGATTCCTGTGGGACCTGATGGGGACGCCAATGCTGAAATTTGGAAAACTTACGGCAGCGGATGGGCCACCAGCTATGCCTCTGATTACGACCCTCAGAATGTGGGCCGAAACTACGGCGGCTGTTCCTGGGACAACCAGGCACTTTTCGACTTCGAGGGCCATCCTTTGGAGACCCTTAACGTGTATAAATATCTGACCTACGGAACCATCTGCGAGGATAAGATTGACTATGTTCCTGACTGCGAGGTCAAGGTGAAAGCCGGGGAGAAGCTGATTCTTCCAAGCTTTATTCCCGCAGTTCACGCTGACAGAAGTAAGAATTCCAACGTAAAGGTGGCTTGGGACGAGAACGATATTTTAACGGTGGACACCTCAAAGGAAGGCAAGTACAGGATCAAGGGCACTGCGGAGTTCGGCTACGAGGTAATCTGCACCGTGACCGTTGCCCACGACAACCTGCTTGCAAATCCAAGCTTTGAGAACGAGGACAGAAGCATGTGGAGCGTCACCGTGGAGAATAATGGGGACGATCCTACTGATTATCAGGAAAAAACAGCAGACGCTCATAGCGGCGATTTTGCCTTTCATTACTGGTCCAAGGATGCCATGAATTTTACTATAGAGCAGAAGGTTACAGGCCTTGAGCCCGGAACCTATCAGGCCTCCGTGTTTTCACAGGGCGGGGATTTTGACGACACCGCATCCCTGGAATTCTATGTGATAGCCGATGGTGACATGGTTTATTCCGAGAACTTTATGAACGACGGATGGGCCAACTGGAAGGACCCTGTTATCAGGGATATTGAGATAACCACGGACACCCTTACAATCGGGGTGAGAGTTAAAGGAAACCCCGGAAGCTGGGGAACACTGGACGATTTTTCGCTTTCAAAGACTGACTGAGACGGAGGGAAGCAATGAAGAAGTATCCGCATCTTAATGACGTATTTATAAGGAAGCATTTAAAAGACAGCCTGGATGAAATTGCCGAGAACAGAATTTCTTCCATCGTGGCCCCCATGGGCTATGGCAAAACCAGCTTCATTAAATGGTGCATGGACGAATTAAAGAGAAGAAATCCCTCCACAGTTGTAATGAAACAGGAGATTCTGAACGACAATCCTGCGGATTTCTGGGCGGACCTTAGAAGAATTCTTTCCATAAATGAGAACCTTATAAAGCGTCTGGACAAAATCCATTTTCCTCAGAACTCTCACGAGGTACGTATTGTGGCGGATATCGTTCTTGAGACATGGACCCTTACGAACGAGCCTATTTACATTGTATTTGACAACCTGCACTTCATGGAGAATGTGCCGGTTCTTAGCATAATTCTTATTCTGTCTGAGAGACTGCCGAAGAATTTCCACTTTATTCTGGTTTCGAGAAACCGTATTTTTTCCGAAAGTGAGATTCTTGGATGCGGCAGTAACCTCTATCAGATGAATTCGGAGGACTTCAAGCTTACGGATGAGGACCTTCGAGAGTATGTTGACGCCTGTGAACTGGAGGTTTCAGACGAGCAGATTCACAAGATCAACGAGACCTGCGAGGGCTGGATTTCGTTGATTTACCTTAAACTCAAGGATTATGCCCAAAACGGAGTGTGGAACGATGAGATGCTTGATTCCACAAACCTTATGGAGCAGCTGGTTCTTAAGAAGCTTTCTGCCAAGAAAAAGAGATTTCTCATTATTAACTCCCTGACGGACGGCTTTACCAAGGAGCAGGCCGAGTATATGTGGAACGATGAGGGAATCGACGAGGTTCTGGATACCCTTACTGAAGATAATTCATTCATTAAGAAGGGGCCGGATGGCATCTACAGATACCACAGCATGCTGAAAAGCTGTGCTTTGGAGCATTTTGGTGCCCTTGATGAGGATGAGAAAAAGAAGATTTTCTACAGACTTGCAAGCTGGCAGCAGTCCCAGAAGGACTACATGGAAGCTGAGAAGAATTACGAGCGTGCCGGGGATTACGAGGCCCTTTTATCCTGCGTAGAGGTGGATAAGGGAAAGGGAAAGGGATTTGACCCCTCCAGAAAACACATCATTATGAGATGGGTGAAGAACTGCCCCAGAGAAATCCTCAAAGAGCACCCATATGCCCTTCTTTCCTTCATGCTTTCATCCTTCGCCGCAAGATGTATTCCGGAGATGCGTTACGTTTCCGACATTCTTGTGGAGTCCATGAAGGAAAATACCACTCTTTCCGAAGAGGAGAAGAACAACATTCACGGAGAAAGGGAAATCCTTTCATCCTTTATTGCCTTTAATGATTACACCCTGATGAATGTATGCCAGAGAAGGGCTATGACGCTTTTGACAAGAACTTCTCAGGTTGTAAACAGAGACGCGGCCTGGACCTTTGGCTCGCCCTCCATTGTTATGATGTACCACAGAAGCTCCGGTGATCTCAGAAGAGAGTGTGACTCAATAAGAGACGGAATCTCCGGATATTCACAGCTTACGGATGGGCACGGAAGCGGAGCAGATGCTGTTTTTGCCGGAGAGGCGGCATACTTGACAGGAAATATGGTGGATGCCGAGTACGAGTACCATGTGGCACTGGCGGCCGCCAAGCGAAAGAAACAGTACTCAATTATTCTGGATGCAGAGTTCCTCTTATTCAGAATAAACATATACAGAGGCGATTACGAGGGCTGCACCAAGATTTTCGACAGGTGCAGGGAACTTCTTGCGGATATCGGAGATTACGAATTAAGAAACACCTATGACATGATGGAGTCCTGGTTCATCGGACAATTTGGAGTGCCCAGGGCTATTCCCGACTGGCTCTTCGACGAAAATGTTGATGAGTACGTGTCCTTCCAGGCAAGGGCCCAATTCTACATAATAAAGAATGAGTGCCTTATAGCCAAGGGAGAGTATGCAAGGGTTGCAGCCACCGAGTTTGAGTACATTCCCTTTATGGAACAGTGCAACATGCCCCTGACCATTCTTTACGAATACCTGCAGCTGGCGGTATCCCACAATTCCATGGGACACACCAAGGAGGCCAGAAACTTTGTAATGAAGGCCATGGATCTTGCAATTCCTGACCAGATTATCATGCCCTTCGTGGAGGTCTGCGACTGCATCTGTGACACCCTGCGCATCATGGACCTTGAAGGAGGCTACAAGGAGTTCGCAAGGGCTATCCTTCGTATATCCGATGGCTACAAAGAGTCTAAGGAAAAAATCCTCAATGCCTACAACGACGTGGACGAGAGCTACAATCTCACCGAGAGAGAGTGGGAAGTAGCCAAACTGGCCGCATCAAGATATACCAATAAGGAAATCGCAGAGGAACTGATGCTTTCCGACTACACTGTTAAGAACCATCTCAAAAATATCTTCGATAAGGTGGGAATTAAGGGTAACGACAAGAATAAGAGGATAATTTTGGCCGAAAAACTGCGATTAAATAAGTAATTTTGCAAAATAGCCCCTAAGGGGTCATGACAACTTTACCGTTCCGTTTTAACATGTTAATAGTTGAGGAAGACGGGAACTTGCTCAACCCCCTTTTGTAAAGTAAAGTCTTTGTGTTTTGGATTTCGAGGGAGAGATATTTGCCATAAAATAGTGTTCATGTGTTTGTTCTTTGATATACTTTACTTTACTGTGCCTGAAGAAACGCCTACGAATTCGTAGGCGTTTCTTTGTTGCACAGAAATCTGCATGCCCCGGCAGGGCGCAAAAAAAGGGTGTGACAATTGGGGGCTGGCCCGGATTGTCACACCCTAAGGATTCGTGTTATTTCTTTTCGGGGAAGAGGGTCTTGAACCATTTGAGGGAATCGATGTAGGCAACGTATACGGAATCGGATTCCAGGTGGTTCATGAGCATCACCCTGTCTATAAGAGCCCAGTTGGCCACTTCGTAACCCTGAATGAATTCGATGATGGGAGCGAAGGGGCCGGTGCCTTCAACGAGGGCATCCTGGACGTTTTTGGAAACGTGAAGCATTTCAAGGGCTTCCTTCATGGGCTTGTCGAGAATTATATCAATGATTGAGAACAATCCCATCATGAACAATTCCTGAGACTGGCCGCCCAAATCGAAAAGGTTTGCAAGGTTCTCGGCGAATTTCGCTCTGAGAAGTGATGTGCGGGAGATTTCGCTGGGCTTGTCATCGCAGAGCTGTTTGGTAACCGCGGTGGTAATCCATTTCTTCAGCTCTTTCTGGCCAAGCATTGCAGCCGCATGTCGTATGGAAGTGATCTCGGAGTTAACTGCGATTCGGTTAACTATCTCAAGGAGTGAGATAACAAGAGCGGTATCTCTTCCGATTACGTCAGCTGCATCCGTAAGATCAAAGTCGGGTCCGTTAACAATGTTAAGAAGCTCAATGTAATTGGTCTTGAGAGGGGATACCTCTTTGGCACCTTTGGTGATCGGAAGTCTGTAGAAGTCGCCTTCGTAGAAGGAGTAGCCTCCGGACTTCTTGAGCATCTTGAAGTCGTCCATGGTGTCGACGCCACAGGCAACCAGCTTGATGTTGGGATACATCTTGGAAAAGTAAATCTTGGCATTTCCTATTACAAGTTTCCTGTGATTAAGGAGAATGTAGTCCATCAGAAGAAGAATCTGTCTGTAGGGCTCAAAATCCGCAATGGTTAATTTTCTTATTGCAAATTTGTAACCTTTGGAACGGAGATCCTTAATTCTCTTAATGAACTGTTCCTCGGGCTTTACCGAATTATCTATGAGAAGAACTATTCTTTCCGCAGGGGCTTTACACAGATTCTCGATTCCTGTGAAAAGGGATATGTCTGTGACAGGTACAAACACATCTGCTCCGCTTACAAGATTGTTGATTCCGATACTGTCAATGATGTCGAGGCCATTGATGTTTCCGGCTCCGTCGTTGTATCCGGTTCCTGCAAGGGAGGGATTTAAGAATAGATTTTTCTTTTGTGAAAAAAGAGAGTATGCCTTAACTGAGATGTTCTCATCAAATAAAGGTATTAGTGTTGCTAACATGGACATCCTCCTTTCGGGTATCACATTAATTTTACAATAAAAGAGTGAAAAGTACAATAATTTTCTAAAAACTCGGTAAAAAAATAACACATTGTAGTAATAGAGGGTTTTAAATTTGCGATTTTTATGGTAACATAAATCTGTATAATCTCGCTTAAAAGAGGGAGTAGCCTGAAAAAGGAGGGCATTTTATGCTATCTCATGAAGAATTACAAAAAATCGGCAAATTGATTCCTACTGCTTTCGGCATATTAAAGGTGGAAGAGGGGGCAGAAGGAATTACCTATCGCTTTGAGTATGCGAACGAAAATCTGTGTAAACACCTGGGGAAATCAGGCAGCGAGGTTTTGGGAGCGGAGATGTATGAGCTGATCCCCGATGCTCCAAAGGAATGGGGAGAATACAATTACAGGGCTGCAATGATCGGCGAGGAAATCACCCATGTCAAGCCCGGTGATGAGCAGGGAGAATACGTTATGTATAAGGTATCTCCCGCCGAGGAAGACGGTTATTGTTCCATTATGATAACCAAGTTCTTAGGTTCCAATGTTACAGAGGAAGAGCTTCTTGAAAAGGAAACGCATTCAAGACTTGACCATGACCTTCTGGCAACGGCAATCAATACGGTATATCCTCTTTGCTTCTTTGCCAACCTGTCAAAGAACGAGTTCCACATGGTTGACTACGGCGAGAATGTTTTCTCACCTTCCAGCAATGAGGGTGTATTTGATGAACTCATAGAATATACGGCGATGTCCATTCCGGATGAGGCCGAGAGAACCAAATTCACCAACACCTTCAACAGAAAGGCCCTTCTTGAGGCCTTTGAAAGAGGCGAGACTTTGGTCAAACTCCAGCACAGACAGTCGGATGACCTGGGACATGTGCACTGGGTTGAGACCAATGTGGTTTTTGTCAAAAATCATCAGAGCGAAGACATCCTTGAGATGACGCTCATTAAGACCATAGATAAGGATAAGGAAAGCGAGCTCCTTTTGAGAGATGCCTTAAAGGCAGCCGAGGAAGCAAACAAGGCCAAGAGCCAGTTCTTATCCAATATGTCTCATGACATAAGAACACCCATGAACGCAATCATTGGTTTTACAACCATTGCGGCCAAATTCATGGATAATCCGGATAAGCTTAAGGACAGTTTAAGAAAAATCACCAAGTCCTCAGAAACTCTTCTTTCCATTATTAACGATATTCTCGATATGAGCCGTATTGAGAACGAGAAGATGGAAATTGAGGAGACAAGCTGCAACGTCAACAGCCTCATAAATGACATGCATACCATGATTCAGGGTGAGATGGATGGAAAGAACCTTGAATTTGAGGTTAACACTTCAGGGGTTATTCAGCCCTGGGTTGTTGCAGATTCCAAGAAGCTTAACAGGATTCTTATGAACCTTTTAAGCAATGCGGTTAAGTTTACCCCTTCAGGCGGAAAGATAGAGCTCACCTGCCTTCAGAAGGAAGCGACCCAGGAAGACTTTATTACAACCGTATTTAAGGTAAAAGATAACGGTATCGGAATGAGCAGGGAATTCCAGGAGCACATTTTCGAGACCTTTACCAGAGAGAGAAACTCTACAGACAGCGGTGTTATCGGAACGGGCCTTGGCCTTGCCATAACAAAGAGCATGGTGGATATTCTGGGCGGCACCATATCTGTGGAGAGTGAACAAAATAAGGGAACGGAGTTTACCATTACCCTTCATCTTAAGAGCGATGCCACCAAGGAAGAAGAGAAGGCAGCGGCTGAGGACAATGCAATTCCTGACAGCCCTGTGTTCAAGAGAGTTCTCCTTGTTGAAGATAACGAGATGAACAGAGAGATTGCCATAGAGCTTCTCCTTGATGAGGGTTATGAAGTTGAGGCTGCTCTCAACGGAGCAGAGGCCGTTGAACTTGTGGAGAACTCCGAGGCCGGTTATTACGGTGCAGTACTTATGGATGTTCAGATGCCTGTCATGGATGGCTATGAAGCCACCAAGGCAATCCGAGGCCTTAAGGATAAAGAGCTTGCAAAGATACCTATTGTGGCAATGACTGCAAATGTATTTGAGGAAGACAGAAGAAGGGCTATGGCGTGCGGAATGGACGATCATATCCCTAAACCCATAGATGTTGCCAAGGTCAACAAGAGCCTGATGAAGCTAAAAATGAAGGCTGACCGTGAGAACTTCTATACCAAGGGGTTATTCGGCAGATTAAAATCCGGAGAGGATAAGTAAAAGAGGTTTTTATGAGCGGTATCAATAATTTGCAGGCGAGATGGAGAAAGGATTTTTTCAGAATATCCGTCTTCTTTGCGATTGTTTGTCTGGCATCGGAGGTATTGCTTTATTCAGCAGATTTGCTGTTTAGCGACTCCTTTGCCGCAGGGCCTTCCTACCGGGCAGCACATTTCTATCTTCCGATAGTTGTGGATGCCCTGGCAATTTTGGCCGTAAGAACCAGAATCACATCCAAATCCGCTTCCAACGGAGTGAAGAATGCATGGACCTGCGTTCTTCTTTTGGTTATCTGCTGCAGTGAACAGATGATTCACTATAATTGCGGCGCGCTTTTTTGCCTGCCGTGCGTGGCGGTTTTCATGTCCGCTTTGTTTGCTGACGAAAGAATTTCATTAAGACTGACAGTTTTAGGCTGCATTTCCACTCTTGTCTCGGGCTTCTTCCATGCCAGGAGCGGAACGCAGTCATTTTCTGTTCTAGTGGATATAAATGTGGGACTGATTATCCTTTGGATGTCCTATGTGGCTACGAGACTTATTATCAGTTACGTAAGGGAGCAATTCTTCGTAATTTCCAACAGTTCAAACCGGGAAAAAGAACTTCTCTACAAGCTGCGCCTGGATCCTTTGATGGGTATTTACAACAGGGGCGGCATGGACAAAATCATCGACCAGCTTATTACTAACTTTGATGAGTCAAGGCCCATGAGCATTGTTATGATTGACCTTGATCACTTCAAGAAAATCAACGATACCTACGGGCATCAGTGCGGTGATGAGGTGCTGATTTTCCTGGCGGATTCCATAGGGGAGATGGGCCGCAAAAACGTGGTTCCTTGCAGATACGGCGGCGAGGAGGTTGTCATCATCCTTAAGGAGTGCACCTTAAAGGAAGCCCATGAGAAAGCCATGGATCTTTTGGAGAAATTCAGAAAGAGACGCTTTAATTTTGCTCCAAAGAGTACCATTACCTTCAGCGCAGGTCTTTCCGAGTACAGAAGCGGAATGACTGCGGATGAGTGGATCAAGAAGGCGGACGAGAACCTTTACAAAGCCAAAATCAGCGGGAGAAACAGGGTCTATCCCGAATTCAGCTTTTTCTATTCAATAAGCGGTAGGGCGCAAAGATAATGAAGAATAATAACAAACTTGAAAGAATCAACCTGATAACGTATTTCATCCTTGTGGGCTGTCTCATACTCCTTTTTGTGGTAATAGCCACAACCTCAAAGCTTGAGATATCCAATCCTCATGTCACCCACAAGAAGATTACAGAGGTTAACAGCCACTATGAGCTTTTGGAGAATCCCAATGCTCCCGTGGGTGTTTCAGAGTACTATACCTTTGTGCTCCCGGAGATAAAAAGAGGCATGGACAGCCTGGTTTTCTATACTGTTCATCAAAACGTAAACCTCTACATTGACGGGTCCCTTGAGTACTCCATGAAGGTTTCGGACAAGACTCTCATAGGAAGAAGCCCCGCCAGCGAAATGACCTTCTTTGATCTGACCCTTGACGATTCCGGAAAGAAGGTTGTTATTGAGCTTATGCCTACCTATAAACAGGCGGTGGGCAGTTCAGTGAACATATATATCGGTGACAAGAAGGATATATACATTGCTTTCCTTCAAAAAGACATGTTCTCCATGATTCTCGGAGGCATTCCTCTTTTGGTGGGTATCATTTTCCTTGTCATGGCCACCTTTGTTCTTAAGGATGGAAAGGACAGAAAATCTGTGTTTATGCTGGGCCTTTTCTCCACGGGACTTGGAGTGTGGAAGCTTCTTGATTTGGTGGTTGCCCCTCTTTTATTCCCTAAATATCCCATTCTGATTTCATACATATCCATAAGCATGCTGGCCTTTATTCTCCTGCCCTTCATTATCTTCCTTAAGGGAATGCTCAACAGGGAATATAAGATTCTTGACTATGCCTGCACTGTTTTCAATGCGGCATGTCTGGTTATCCTTTTGCTTCAGGCCTTCAACCTTGTGGATTTCAGAGAAAGCCTTCCCATTGCCCACGCACTTATGGCGGGAAGCATCGTTTTGGTAATTTATGTTCTTTGTGCCGAGACGGTGAAGGGCAATACGGAATCCAAACTTACCGTTACTGTTCTTGGAATGGCCCTTTGCGCTCTGGGTCTTATTTATGACCTTTTGCAGTATTATGTTTTAAAACATACCAGCACGGTGTTTACAACACTGTTTTGCTTTGACGTATACATAAGTGTCATGGGAGTGGTTCTGGCAGTTGAGAACCACAAGATGATTGTGGAGGCTAAGAGAAGGGCTGAGGAAGCCAATATTGCAAAAAGCCGATTCCTCTCCAATATGTCTCACGACATAAGAACTCCCATGAATGCCATTGTAGGATTTACAGGAATTGCGGAGAAGTACATGGATGATGAGGAGAGATTAAAGGATTCTCTCGCAAAGATAAGGTCCTCGAGTGAGCACCTTCTTAAACTTATCAATGATGTGCTTGATATGAGCAAAATCGAAAGCGGCAAAATTGCCCTTGATAATGCCCCTGTTGATATCATGAATATTGCGGACAATGTCTGCAATATGATGACTGCCCAGATGCAGGATAAGAACATCGAGTTTATTGTGGACATGGAAAAAATTGAGCACGAATATGTCTACGCAGACTCCTTAAGAATCAATCAGGTGCTCCTTAACCTGCTTGGAAATGCGTATAAATTCACTCCTCCCGGGGGCTATGTGAAGCTGACTGTCACGGAGCTTCCCTCAAACGATCCCACCAAGGCAGAGTACGAAATCCGCATAAAAGATAACGGAATCGGTATGAGCGAGGAGTTTAAGGCCCACGCTTTTGAGGCCTTCATAAGAGAGCACGATTCCCAGGGTGACAATATACAGGGAACCGGCCTTGGCCTTGCCATATGTAAAAGCATCGTAGAGCTGGCCGGAGGTGAGATAAGGGTTGAAAGTACCCTTGGTGTGGGAACCGAGTTTATTATCAGTATAGGTTTCTTTATAGCAAGCAAGGAAGATATTCCAAGGGAACTCGATAATGTCGAAAATATCGATTTTGGCGGAAAGAGAGTTCTCCTTGTGGATGATAACCAGCTCAACAGAGAAATTGTTGTGGAAATCCTGTCCAATTTGGATCTTGTTGTGGACAGTGCCGAGGACGGAGATATTTCCGTTGAGAAAATGGAGAAGAATCCCGCCGGTTACTACAGTGCAATACTTATGGATATCCAGATGCCTGTTATGAACGGCTATGACGCAACCAGAACCATAAGGGAGATGGACGACCCCGCAAAGGCCACAATTCCTATAATTGCCATGACTGCCAATGCCTTCGACGAGGATAGGTTACGTGCCTATGAAGCCGGTATGAATGCCCATGTTGCAAAGCCCATAAACATTGATGAATTGTTAAGAGTTTTAAACAATTTTATTAACTGACGATTGCTTGCAAATGCGGTATAAATTCGGTATAATCGATATACACACCTAAATTGTGTGTCATTCTTTACAAAAGCCCGGAGGCATTATGAACGAAGAGGGAAAAAGATCCTTGATTGACGCCGGAGTTGATTATGACGGTGCTCTTCATCGCTTTTTGAACAACGAAACAATGTACGAGAAATTCCTGGTGAAATTCCCGGATGACGTTAATTACGGGAACATCTTAAGATTACAGGAAGAAGGAAAATATGAGGAAATTTTCTCTTTTTCTCATACACTTAAGGGTACTGCGGGAAATCTGGGTCTTGAACCTGTAAGAGTAGTGGCCAGCAGTATCACCGAGTTAATAAGAGGAAAGAACCCCGCTGACATTGACAAAGATGCGGTCGATCGGCAGATTTCTTTATTGAAAGACGAGTACGCCAAAATGTGCGACGCTATAAAAGATATACAGTAGAAGAATTACAGGAGAGCGACAGGGACTTGTGACCTTGGTGCTTTCCTTTAATGCATTTATGGGGGAATGAAATGAAGACAGATGCCATAAATATGGAGATCGCCGATTATGCCCTAGAGATGATTATCGCCTGCAGGGATGACGGAAGCATTATTTATGCAAATAAGAAAGCCAGGATGGAGCTTGGCTACGGCGAAGACGCAAAGGGGCACAACGTATACAGCGTTTTCCCGGCATTCCTTGATGAATCCGGTTCACCCAAGAAGATGAGGGATCTGGCAACGGGGGAACCGAAAGATATAATCGCGTACCGTGTAAACAAGACACTTTTTCACTGCAGGGCAGTGGTTTTTGAGAGTGATCCGGACATTTACGTTATTCTTGGATTAAACGTTTCCGAGGAGGAATTCTTAAGAAGAGAGATTTCCAACGCCGGTGAGGAGGTTCAGGAAGCGGACAAGGTGAAGACCGAGTTCGTGGCAAACGTAACCCATGAGCTTCGAACCCCGGTAAACGGAATCCTTGGAAGCACCAGAGACCTGCTTTCCGTGGTTACGGATTCCGAGCAGGTGAAGAAGCTGACTCTTATAGAGAAGAGCTGCGAAAACATGAATAACATCATAAGCAGCATTCTGGATTTCTCAAAGCTTTCCGCAGGAAAGTTTACCCTGGAGCAAAGGGAATTCAACTTCAGGGACATGATTGATTACGTGAAGGAGAGTCACAGCAGCCGAATCAATGAGAAGGGCCTGGACTTCTTCGTTTCCATATCACCGGAAGTGCCGGATGTGATAATCGGCGATGAATTAAGAATCGTTCAGATTCTTAATAACCTTTTATCCAACGCCACCAAATTTACTTCAGTGGGAAAGATAGCCTTGGAGATTTTCAAGACTGCCAGGGTTGGCAAGAAGGTTGAGCTTTTCTTCATTGTGGTGGACAGCGGTATAGGTATAGAAAAAGCAGATTTATCTAAGCTATTCAAAAGCTTTTCGCAGGTGGATGCCTCCATATCAAGAAACTTTGGCGGTACGGGCCTTGGCCTTAACATCACCAAACAGCTTGTGGAGATGATGGGTGGCGTTATCGAGTGCGAGAGCGAGAAAAATAAAGGCAGCACCTTCTCCTTCTCCATCTGGGTGGAGGTTCCTTCCGAGGAAGAGGATGAGGAGGAAGAATTCGAGGATGAGGGCGGTGAACTTGAGCTGATTGCCGAAGCCGCAGAAGTGATTCCCGAAGGCAGTGAGGAAGAAGAGGGCATCAAGGCCTTCGGAAATGACGAGAACATTTCCGAAATCGAGAAGAGACTTTCAAAGCTTATTCTTTGCGTTGAGATGCAAAACTGGGAGAGAGCCGAAATGTTTGCCGACTCCGTAAAACAGCTGGTTGACAACGCACCTAAGGATATAAGAACCACAACTTTGCACCTTAAGATGGACGTACAGAAGGAGAATTACGATAAAGTTGTCGAAGATTACGGACAGCTTTTGAAATACTTAAGCAACTACAAGGAGGGATGACCGTGGACGACATCAGAATGAGTGCCGCCAACGTTATGATTGTTGATGACGTTGAGGTCAATCGTTTTGTTCTAAGCGGAATAATTGAAGATATGGGACATAAGCCCATCCTGGCTGAGGATGGTAAGGAGGCTCTGAGATTAATTAAGACCACCAGGCCCAACCTTATCCTTCTTGATGTTTCCATGCCGGAGATGGACGGTTATGAGGTATGCAAGAAGCTGAAAAGGGACATGTTATATAAGGACATTCCCATTATCTTTATTTCTGCCTACGACACCCCCGAAGATGTTGTTAAGGGCTTTGAGGTAGGAAGCGAAGATTACATCACCAAGCCCTTTATCCCTGAGGAGGTTAAGGCGAGAGTCGGTGTTCACCTTAAGGTTTACAATGCAACCCACAATCTTCTGGAGATGAACAGAAAGCTTCGAATCTCCGTGAAGGAACAGCTTAAACAGATGGAGCAGGAGAAAAAAAGCGTGCTCTACGGCCTTGCGGGAGTTGCAAGGAAGAACGCCAGTTATGATGAGAAGCATATGGAGAGACTTCGCTATAACTGTAAAGTTCTGACCCAGGCCATGCAGCTTTCCCCTCTATACGAAAGGATAATATCCGACAGCTACGTATCAACCATTGAGATAGCAGCCCCTCTTTGCGATATCGGAAATATTACCATTCCCATGGAGGTCCTTGGAAAGAAGGATGTTCTTAATGATGAGGAAAGGGATCTTATGAGAACCCACACCTCAAAGGGAGCTCAGATTCTTAAGGATATCGGAAGCTATAACGATTACAACGACTATATCAAGATGGCCATAGACATCGCGGAGAACCACCACGAGAACTGGGACGGTTCCGGATATCCTTCGGGAAAATCGGGAAATGAGATTCCCCTTGCGGCTCAGATAGTTTCCATTGCGGATGTATTCTGTGCCCTGACTGAGGACAGAAGTTACCGTAAGGCATTTTCTCTGGATGAGGCAGTGGAAATAATCGGTAAAGATGTAGGGAAAAAGTATAGCGAAGATATTCACGGTGTTTTTACCAAGATAATAAGACAGTTTAAATAAAGGGGGATAAGATGAAAGCCATTAGGGTACTTGTTGTAGAAGACTCCATAGTCTTTAGAGACCTGCTGGTTAAGTCCCTTAATTCGGATCCCGAAATCACGGTTGTGGCAGCAGCCAGAGACCCCTATGAGGCCAGGGATGCGATTCAGACTTATAAACCCGACGTCATGACCCTTGACATTGAGCTTCCAAAGATGGACGGAATTGAATTCCTAAGGAAGCTGATGCTTCAGTATCCCATACCGGTGGTCATGATCAGTTCCTTAAGCGAAAAGGTCTTTGAGGCCCTTGAAGCGGGAGCAATTGATTTCGTCTGCAAGGGCGATCTGGGAGATCCGGAACAGACCAAAGAGTTTTTGGAGAACGATCTTCCAAGCAAAATAAAAATAGCAGCCACGGCAAGACTCGGAAACGTCAGGAAAGTCGCGGAGTTAAGGGAGAGAACCAAACCCCAGATGTCCGGCGTAAGACAGAAGTTACTTGCCATCGGAGCGTCAACGGGAGGAACGGAAGCCATTCTGGCAGTGGTTCAGCAGCTTCCCGCAGATATTCCGGGGGGAGTGGTTGTTCAGCATATGCCCAAAGGTTTCACAAAGATGTACGCCGAGAGGGTGAACTCTCACTCCAGGTGTGACTTCAAGGAGGCCGAGGACGGGGACAAGATAATTCCGGGCAGGTTATTAATCGCTCCCGGAGGAAACAGGCAAATGAGAATTGTTCCCGATGGCACGGGCTACAGAGTTGAGCTTACGGAGGGACCCAGAGTAAACGGTCATTGCCCTTCAGTTGATGTGATTTTCGATTCTGTGGCGCAGTATGCGGGAGACAGGGCGGTCGGCGTAATTCTTACTGGAATGGGAGCCGACGGAGCCAAGGGATTACTCAGCATGAAGAAGGCGGGGGCCCTGACCATAGGTCAGGATGAGGCCAGTTGCGTAGTCTACGGTATGCCCCAGGTGGCATACAACATGGGGGCGGTAATGTACCAGGAAAGTCTGGAGAAAATACCGGCCAGAATAGTTGAATGCGTAAACGCTATTAAGTAAATGTAAAAAGGAGAGGCGTTATGAGAATACTTTTAGCTGAAGATGATTTTGTCACAAGAAAATTTATGATGAATTTCCTTGCGAAGTACGGCGATTGCGATGTTACCGTTGACGGAATGGAAGCAATCGACGCGTTTATGATGGCACTTGAAGAGGACGAGCCCTATGATCTGGTGGTTCTTGACATCATGATGCCCGTAATGGACGGTTATCAGGCACTTTCCGGAATCAGAAACATCGAGAAGGAGAGGGGAATCGACAAGGAACACGGTGTCAAAATTATTATGGCTACCGCATTAAACGATGAGAAAAACGTTAAGATGGCCTTCGATTTGGGATGTACCGTTTATTCCGGCAAACCCATCGATCAGGACCGTTTCGAACAGGGATTAAAGAAGCTTGGCTTAATTAAATAGGTGTCTCACATGCTTGACATGTACTTATTTGAGAACTCACAGCTCTTGGAACAGCTTCAGGACAGAGTCCTTAAACTAAAGGATGCGGAAAGTTTCGATGATGATTCCATCAACGAGATTTTCCGTGCAATACACACTATAAAAGGCAGCAGCGGTGTAATGATGTTTGACGAAATTACGGCTGTTGCCCATAAACTGGAGGATGTCTTTTATTATCTGAGAGAATCCAAACCAACGAATGTGCCCCACCTTGAGCTGGTGGAGCTTGTTCTTGGTGTAACGGATTTCATAAGCGGAGAGATGGATAAGCTTTCCGAGGGAGCGGCCGCAGATGGCGACGCCCATGAGCTTATTGGTAAAATCGACGATTATCTACGAAAGATAAAAGAATCCGAAAACGAAGCAGGGAAGGTTATCGCAGACAATGTCTACGAGGAGCCTACCCAGTTTTATATTGCGCCTTTAGCCTCCAGTTTCACCCACTATTATAAGGTTTACATAACATATAAAGATAGCACAGAGCATGTTAATATCCGCGCCTTTAAGGCGGTTCGCGCCCTTAAGGATGTGGCGGAGGATATGCTCTATTATCCCGAGGACATTCTGTCCGGGAAGGAAGCCGTAACAGAGGATATCAGAGAGAACGGCTTCAAAATTCTTATTCAGACGGACAAGGCTGAAGATGAGCTGAAGAAACTCATAGGAACAGACACAGATATCCAAAACATTGATGTCTATGAATGCAACTATGCTGAGTTTAATCTGGGCTTTGTGTCCGATACATCTCAGATTCTTATCGATCTTGACTCCAGCGTAGAAGAAATAATTGAAAGAAGCGGAAAACAGGAGACTCCCGGGGCAAAGTATGTTCCTGAAGTCGAAAACATTGTTCCCGGTGATTTCGTCGTAAAGGAAAAGGGCCACGGTAAGGTTACCCTTGCAAGGGACAGGAAATCAGAGGCCAGAAGAAGCTCTTACATAAGCGTGGAAGTAAGCAAACTGGACAGACTTATGGAGCTTATAGACAAGCTGGTGGCAAAGGACGAATCGGAGGAGGCTTTGGAGCTTCAAAGGGCCGTCAAGGCCATGAGAGTGGTTCCCCTAACTTCAACTTTCCAGAAAATGAATAGAATCGTTTTTGACATATCAAGAAAGCTTGGGAAGGATGTGGGATTCGAAATGATTGGGGATACCACTGAAATCGACAAGAATATTGTGGAGCATATCTCGGATCCCTTGATGCATATTGTGAGAAATGCCGTGGACCACGGAATCGAGACTCCCGCAGAAAGAAAGATGGCGGGGAAGACTGAGAGAGGCAAGATTACCCTTTCTGCCGGCGCTGATTCCGGTGAAGTCTGGATTAAGGTTTCGGATAACGGCAGAGGACTTGACAGAAACGTGATTCTTGCCAGGGCAAGAGAGCAGGGATTTATTGATGATCCTGTTAAGCCGGATGATGCCTATAATGATAAGGAAGTTTTTGGATTGATTACACGTCCCGGTTTTTCCACCAGCGAGAATGTGACGGAATACTCCGGCAGAGGCGTGGGAATGGACGTGGTTATGCAGAACATCGGGGACCTTGGCGGGACCCTTGAAATAGAAAGTACAAAGGGCTTTGGAACAGTCTTTACAATGAAATTTAAAAAATTGTAAAAAAATCTTCAGAGACTATAAAGTTTATTTGTATTTCTCCGATAAAATAAGTGAAACATTAAGGAAGGAGGTATTCAATATGCGTATTGAAGCTTACTCTCAAGTACAGCAGCTTTATAGCGCCCAGAAGACCGCCAAGACTGTTAAAACCGACAAAGCACGTGAGGTGGATCGCTTCCAGCTTTCCAGTGTAGGTAAGGATTTACAGGTTGGAAAAGCAGCATTAAAGGAAACTCCCGATATCCGTATGGATCTGGTTGAACCTTTGAAGCAGCAGATTAAGAATGGTACATATTCTGTGAGTGCAGAAAGTTTTGCAGACAAATTACTTGAAAAGTACAACGAATCGAGGTAGTGGCAAGTGGCCAGTTTGATGGAGACTCTTATTCAAACATTAAATGAAGAAGCAGTGGTTTTCGAACGGCTGCTTGCACTATCAATGAAGAAAACCCCTGTAATTATCTCCCAGAATTTGGAGGAATTACAAAAAATCACGGATGAGGAGCAAGACGTTGTCATTCAGGTTAACCGCCTCGAAAAGAAAAGAGACGTGTGTATGAATGACATAGCGAGCGTACTGAACAAGGATGTTCAAAAAATGAATCTGTCATCACTTATTACGATGATGGACAACAGACCTGACGAGCAAAGGCAATTGGCCGATGTTCATGACAAGCTGAAAAACTTAACCGAACAACTTAAGAGAGCCAACGCCCAGAATGAAGGGCTTATAGAAAATGCTCTCGAGCTTGTACAATTTGATCTGAACCTTCTACAGGCATATAAGACTGCGCCGGAGACGGCCAATTATAACAAAGGAGCCTACAATGTAGGCGACAGCCTTGGAGGAAATTTAAATTCGGGAAGTTTTGACGCTAAGCAATAGTGAGGTAATGACATGCCTTTAATGGGAAGCTTTTACGTCGGACTCTCCGGACTTCAGACCGGACAGAACGCTCTAAATACAACTGCACATAACCTTTCAAACATAGATACCGAGGGGTATACCAGGCAGCAGACTTTGCTGGCAACCCGTCGGTATAATACTCTTAAGAAAGACTACCAGGCCGTTTCCAATCAGGAGATAGGCTTGGGAGTTCTTTATGCTGCATCCAGACAGGTCAGGGACGTGTTCCTTGACAAGACCTTTCGCAAGGAGTCAGGCCGCAGCGCTTTCTACGAGGTTCAGGCAAATTCCCTTGAAGAAGTTGAAAACTTATTAGGCGAAATGGAAGGCGAGAACTTCCAGAAGACAGTTTCCGACCTTTGGACAGCAATTCAGGAGCTGGCAAAGGATCCCGGAAACTCTGTTAACCAGGGCCTTTTGGTTCAGAGCTGTTCAGCTTTTGTTGACAGATCAAAGGCTGTATATCAGGCACTTGAGGATTATCAGAACAACCTTAACCGCCAGGTATACGACAAGGTTACCAAGATTAATGAATACGGAAAACAGCTTGTTGAATTAAACGACAAGATTAGACAGATAGAGATTACCAACACAAGAATCAACAATCTGGAAATCAACGAGAGAGCAAACGACCTTCGCGATACCAGAAATGCCATTCTTGATGAACTTTCAAAACTTTGCGATATCACCTTTGAGGAAGCCATCGACACCAACGTGTCGGTACAGATTGAAGGTATCGATTTTGTAAAGATGGACCGCTACTTTGAAATCGGTCTTGATGTAGATGAGACCACGGGTTTTTACATACCCTTCTGGCCTCAGAATGCTCAGTACAGGGTCATGGCGGACGGCTCCAAACAGTATGACATAAGAAACGCAGAGGTTTTCGACCTTTCCAGAGAGATTTCATCCGACCTTGATACAGATATCGGTGAACTTAAGTCAATCCTTCTTGCAAGAGGCGACCACAGAGCCGACTACACAGATGTTAAGGACGCTAACTATAACTCAACGGTTTCCCAGTCCATAGTAATGAACGTTCAGGGCGAGTTCGATCAGATGGTTCACAACATTGTAACCGCCATCAACGACATTATGGCCAAGACCGATTATATGAAGGATGTTAACGGCGAGCCCCTTCAGATGTTTAAGAAGATTACAACTGACGGCTACGTTATGGATACAGACCCCGCTAGTCCTACTTATAATCAGTGGGTGTTAAAGCCGGAGGATGAGAATTACAAGGACAGCCTCTACACCGTTAAGAACCTTATGATTAACGTAACCCTTCAGCAGAATCCCGGACGCTTAAGCTTTAGAACCGAGGATCAGAGAATCGATTACGATACAGCTGAAGCATTGAAGCTGGCTTTCACTGAAGAGAAATACAATCTTAACCCTAATGTAAAGAAAACAGTTAACTTTATTGACTACTACCAGGATCTGGTGGCTCAGGTTGCAAACTCAGGCTACGTTTACAGAGCCTTCGCAACCAACCAGGAAGCAACGGTTGAAGCAGCATCCTACGCAAGAGAGCAGGTTGTGGGTGTTGCCTCCGATGAGGAACTTTCCAACATGATTCGCTTCCAGAACGCTTACAACGCAAGCTCCCGGTACATCAACGTCATCGACGAGATGCTGGAGCATTTGATCGATAAACTTGGGTAAGAAAGGAGTATCGAATGCCTTCACAATTCTTTGGATTAAATATCGCATATACAGGCTTGCTTGCTTCAAATGCAGCCTTGAATACAACTTCAAATAATATTGCGAACGTATCTACTGAGGGTTATTCCCGTCAGGAAGTTAAGCAGCAGGCATCAAATGCCCTCCGTGTATTCCAGAAGTACGGCTGTGCAGGTGCAGGCGTTGATACCCTTGCTATCGAGAGAATTCATGATGACTTCTATGATAATAAGTACTGGAACAACAGAGCCCTTACAGGTGAGTACTCCGACAAGGCTTATTATATGAAGCAGATTGAGAACTACTTCAGCGACGGCGGCAAGGAGAACCCCGGTTTTACCACAATCTTCAACTCCATGCAGGTTTCTTTGCAGGAAGTAATGAAGAATGCCGAAAGCGTTACAACCAAGGCTCAGTATGTAAGCTCAATGTCCAGCTTAACCGAGTACTTTAACAATATGTACGGCAACATGCAGAAACTCCAGAAGGACGTCAATGCAGAGATTAAGTTAAAAATCGACGAGATCGACTCTATAGCTGCAGAGGTAGCTTCCATCAATAAGCAGATAAATGTTATCGAGATGGGTGGCGGACATGCCAACGAGCTTAGAGACAGAAGAACTCTTCTTATCGATCAGCTTTCGGAAATCGTTGATGTGGAGACCCAGGAAATCCCCATCAGAGATACCAACTATCCCGACAGAGTAACCGGCGCCAACAGATACATTGTTACCATCGCAGGGGGCCAGACTCTTGTGGATGATTCCGAGTACAACACCCTTACATGTATTGCAAAGAAGGGCTATGAGAAAGTAAACCAGTCCGATATTGACGGACTTTACGATGTATATTGGGAGAACAATCAGAAGTTCGACCTTCACAACGCAGCCATGGGTGGAGCCTTAAAGGGCCTTGTAGCTGTAAGAGACGGTAACAACTCCGAGAACTTCGCCGGTCGCGTAATCGGTACCGGAGAGACTACCCTTCAGGTTAAGAACCTGGAGACCGGTGTTATGGAGGACAAGCAGTTTGACACCGTTACAGTAAGCGTTACAAATGAGTACCTTAAGGACTTAAACAAGTGTAACCTTTCTGATATGGGCGGTATCATCAGACTCGGAAATAACCTTTACTATTACGATTCATGGTCAGTAACAAAGAACACTTCAGGAGACTACGAGTATACTTTTGTTATCTCCGATGAGAAAAAGAACACCCAGAAGCTTACCAACGACCGTGTAGGTATGGAAGCATCCATCGGAACAGCCATCGATTACCAGGGCATTCCTTATTATATGGAACAGATGAATGAGTGGGTAAGAACCTTCTCACAGCACGTAAACGATATCCTGAATAACGGATATGACAAGTACGGAAACGAAGGCTACAACTTCCTTACAGCGGATCACAATACAGATTCCGACCAGTATAACTTCAAGGTTGGTATCAGACTTGACGGTGACCACACAGGAACCTTCAATCAGGGCGTTAACGCCACTGACGATGATACATTATCAAGCTATTACTGGATGACTGCAGGAAACTTCAATGTAAATGCATCCTTCATCAACGATGCAGACCTTCTTGCCACCAGAAACGTAAACAGCAACGGTAAGGACGACTACAGCACAGTTGAGGATCTTTACAAGATGTTTTCTGACAAGGATCAGATGAGCTTCAGAGGCTGTTCTGCTTCAGAGTTTCTTGAGTGTATCCTTTCAGACGTGGCACTTAATGCTTCCAAGGCAAACACTTTTACCAAGAGCTATACAGACATCTCAACAGCTATCAACAACCAGAGAATTTCCATCTCCGGCGTTGACGAGGATGATGAGGCTGTAAACCTTGTAAAATACCAGAATGCTTACAACCTGGCTTCAAAGATGATTCAGACCCTCACGGAAGTTTACGATCGTCTGATTCTCTACACCGGAGTGTAAACGAATAGTAGAAAATAAGCCGTTTCAGGTATTAAGAAACAGCTGATTTTACCCGATACATTTATTAGCACACGGACGTGCAAATAATCGCAGGGACGCGGTCCACATTTCCTTAGGGGGACCGATATGAGAATTACAAACAGAATTATCCGTAACAACTCATTAAGCAATATCAATACCAACAAGACATATCAGGACAAATTAAATACACAGATGTCAACTCAGAAAAAGATTGACCGTCCTTCGGATGATCCCGTTATTGCCATCAGAGCGCTGAGACTTCGAAGCGACGTTACTGAGGTGACACAGTACTACAGCAAGAACATCCCCGATGCCGAGAACTGGCTTTCAGTAACCGAGGGTGCTCTTGGCAACCTTGCGTCTGTGGTTACAGACATGCAGGCTCAGTGCACAAAGGGCTCCAGCGGCGAGCTCACAAGCACCGACAGAAAAATCATACTTGAGAACCTCAAGGCACTTCGCGACGAGGTTTACGCTACAGGGGATGCGGACTACGCAGGCCGTTATATTTTTACGGGCTACAGGACGGATGTCTCCCTTTCTTTTGGCAAAGATACCAATCTTAAGTACACCCTCACCGAGCAGAAGAACAGCAGTTATATCGATGATATGAAGTTTGTAAAAACCACTGATTCTACTCTTGGAGACAGGGACCTTTTCGACATCAACGAGACAAACTATACTGAATATAAGAATGGAACAGACGAGTTCACCGAGCAGGATATCGAGGCTATGGAGTACCACAGAATCAGGCTTGATTATGTGGATATTGACGGCGATACAATGCCTGAAATCGGATATAACCTTGTGAAAGATGCTTCAGGAAATATCGTTGCCGGCGACACCATTCCCGGCCCAACTTACAACGTATACAGTGTCATGAATTCCTACGATCTTGACGGTGGCAAATCAGCTTACGAACTCATAAACGAGGGAACTTACGATAACGGTGTAATCCTTGTTAGAGATACAGGAGAATTATTACTTGGCAAAAACGTATACGCTGCTCTCCAGGGCGTAAAGGACAATGCCGGCACACCTGATGTTAATGAAGGTGAAATCAGAATTACCTATAATAAGAGCAACTGGAAGAAATCAGATCTTCGCCCGGAACACTACTACGCATGTACAGCAAAGCCGGATCCCGGAGATTCTTCCAAAGATATTAAATACAACATGGATTATCTGACAAGTATCACCGGTTCAACCCAGGTAATCGAGTACGACGTAGGATACAACCAGACAATAAGAGTCAACTCCACCGCAGACGAGTGCTTCAAGCACGGCGTGGGAAGAGAAGTTGACGATCTTATAAATGCCCTTGACGACACCATAAAGATGGAAGAGAAGGTTTCAAGACTTAAAGCTCTTTATGATGAGAAGAAGGGCACGGCTGAGGAAGACAGAGTCAAAGAACTTTACGATGCAGCCAACAAGGCTTATTCCTTATTAAAGGATTCCACTCAGAAATTATTCGAGCGTGGTATCACAAGGATGCAGGGCTACCTGGATGAGACCAACCTGGCAGTTACCAACAACGGTACAAGATCTAAGAAGTTAGACCTTATCGAAACCAGAATGCAGTCCCAGAAGACAACCTTCGAAACCCTCAAGTCCGAGAATGAGGACATAGACATCGCGGAGGCAACCATCGAGCTTTCCGCTGCCCAGGTAGTTTACCAGGCATCACTCATGTCTTCAGCGAAGGTAATGAAGAGCACATTACTCGATTTTATTTAATCTTTAGACGACATACAAAAACACAACATATATTATCAAGGAGGATTACGTAATGAAGATTAACACCAAGATTTTCGGAGAGGTTGATATCGCGGATGAAAAGATAGTAACCTTCCCCCAGGGAATCGTAGGTTTCCCAAATCTTACAAGATTTACACTTATTTTCGACGAAGAAAAAGGGGTTAACGCCGGTATACGCTGGCTTCAGTCAGTGGACGAGCCTGCATTCGCAATGCCTGTCATGGATCCCCTTGTAGTAAAAGAGGATTACAATCCTGTAGTTGAAGATGCAATTTTCGAGCCTATCGGCGGATTTGAATCCGAATCTTCTTTGGTGCTTGTTACAGTTACTGTTCCCAAGGAAATTGAAAAGATGACCGTAAACCTTAAGGGTCCTATAATCATCAATGCAGAAACAAGAAAGGCTATCCAGGTAATCGTAGAGGGAGACGAGAACGAAGTTAAGTTCCCTATCTATGCAATCCTTAAAGCCAGAAAGGATGGTGAATAGAATGTTAGCACTGTCCCGTAAGAAAGGTGAATCCTTAATAATTAACAATAACGTGGAGATTACTATTCTTGATATAAAGGGTGACCAGATTAAGGTTGGTATTCAGGCGCCTAAGGATGTAACTATTTATCGTAAGGAAGTTTATTTGCAGATTCAGGATGCAAATAAGGAAGCTACCGAGGCTGCAGAAGGTCTTGAGGCTTTGAGAAACCTGTTCTGATTTTTGACTGCAAAAATATTTTTCTGAACCTATAAACTTTTTTCGGGAGGTATCCGATAAAAGGTTTAGAAGGTGTACCTATAACCATTTTTAGGTATGAAGATTAACAATTAACCATTAGTCACATGGAGGTGATAGGAATGACATTAGAACCATTAGGAAGCGTAACAGCAGTTCAGGTACAGAGTACTCCTGAATACAATAAGGCCGTGCAGGTTGAGAACAGGGAAGTTTATACCCCCGAGCCCACCGTTTCCGTAGATCCTACAACAGTTGCAGTTGCTAAAGCAGAATCTAAATCTGACACAAACAACGATAATAACTCTGCAACCAGAGAAGAAATCGCAAGAAACAATAACGAGAAGATCAGAAAGGCAGTTGAACAGCTTAACAAGTCAATGCCTCATTCCGAAGCGGTTTATGGTTTCCACGATGAGACCAACAGAGTTACCATCAAGATTGTTGATAAGGATACAAAGGAAGTAATTAAGGAGCTGCCCCCCGAGAAGACTCTCGATATGATTGCAAGAGTTTGGGAGATGGCAGGTTTACTTGTAGACGAGAAGAGATAAGGAGGTACCCGATATGCCAATGAGAATGACAGGACTTATGTCCGGTATGGATACCGAATCAGTTATAAAAGAACTCGTACAGGTTAGAAAGCAGAAAGTAGATAAGGCTGTTAAATCCCAGACCAAGCTTGAATGGAAGCAGGATGCATGGAAGAGCCTTAACACGAAGCTTAAGAACCTCCAGAGCAAATATGTAGCCAACATGCGTTTCTCTACCTCTTATGCGAAGCTTAAGACAAGCGTTTCCGATAAGAGTAAAGCAGACGTTATTACAGGCGAAAATGCAACAGCCAGTGTTCAGAACCTCAAAATCACAGGCCTTGCTAAGACTGCATACTTTACAGGCGGAGCAATCTCTCCCAGCTCAGGCGAGAAGCTGACTGCTCTCTCCAAGATGAGCGAGATTCTTGGTGAAGAATTTGCTTATGATGAGGAAAATTCAGGTTTTAACCTTAAATTCGAAGGCGCAACTGAAAGTTTACGAATCGAGGTTAATGCCGAGACAACAATCTCCGATATCCTTAATCAGATAAAGGAAAAGGGTGAAGGCAAGCTTAACGCATCCTTTGATGAGAAAACCCAAAGATTCTTCATCAGTGCTAAGGAATCCGGTAAGGACCTTAACTTTACCATTTCAGGAGACGGTACAGGTACCAAAGCCGATACTGTCGTAAACGCTCTTGGACTTAAGGCTGTTCCTGAAAACCAGGAAGCCGGTGAAGGCGAAGCTACATATGTAAAGGGTCAGGACGCTGAGATTTATCTCAACGGAGCCAAATTTACCAACTCTACAAATGTATTCGAAATAAATGGTCTTACAATCACGGCTCTTGATAAGACTGAAGGTGAAGGAATAACTCTCACCACTCAGCAGGATACCGATGGTATCTATGATATGATCAAGAACTTCTTCAAGGAGTATAACTCCATCATCAATGAGATGGATAAGTTATACAACGCAGAGAAGGCCAAGGATATGGATCCCCTTACCGATGAAGAAAAGGAAGAAATGTCTGATTCCGAAATCGAGAAGTGGGAGCAGAAGATTAAGGATCAGATTCTTAGAAGAGATGATACCTTATACACCGTATCCGATGCATTAAAGACTGTATTCACCAGAGGAGTTGAAATGTCCGACGGTACCACATTATATCTTTCAGAGTTTGGTATCGGAACACTTGGATATTTCTCATCTGCAGATAATGAGAAGAATGCATACCATATCGACGGCGACCCCGACGATAAGGACACCAGCGGTAACACCGATAAGCTTAAGAGCGCTATTGCCAGCGATCCTGACAAGGTTGTTTCCTTCTTCTCAAAGATGTTTAACAATCTTTATACCAAGATGAACGACTTGTCCACAAGTGTCGAGGGAACCAGAAGCTTCGGTACCTTCTACAACGACAAGAAGATGAAGACCGATTACGACGATTATAAGACCAGAATCAAAGATCTTGAGAAGCGTCTTACAGAGTATGAGGACAAGTGGTATAAGAAATTCGCAGCAATGGAAACCGCAATGGCTAAGCTTCAGTCTAACACCAGCGCTGTAACAAGTATGTTAGGAATGTAATTAGGAGGCACACACTATGACTTACAACAATGCCTATGCACAGTACAATAACTCAAAGGTTCTCACCGCATCTCCTGCGGAGTTAACCCTTATGCTTTACGATGGAGCCATTAAGTTCTGCAATATCGCTATAATGGCAGTAGGCCAGAACGATATTACCAAGACCCATACCAACATCGTTAAGGCAGAGAAGATCGTGGACTACTTAAGAAGTACACTGGATATGCGTTACGAAGTATCCAAGGACTTTGAGAGAGTATACGTATATCTTCAGAGACGTCTCGTTGAAGCCAACATGCAGAAAGACATTGTTATTATTGAAGAAGTTCGTACACATCTTCAGTCTATGCGTGATACCTGGAAAGAGGTTATGGCAATCAACAAAGACAAGAACTATACCCCTCAGCCCATGGAGGCCAACGCGTGAAAAATTACCTGACGGTACTTGAAGAAAGCCTGATCAAAAAGATTGAGGTTTTGGAAAAAATCAAAAAAGCTACCTTCGCTCAGAAAGATTTGCTTTCCGAAAAGGATTTAGATCTTAAGGCATTCGATTCTTACGTAGATGAGAAGGATGCTTATATAAGTGAACTCACAAAACTGGACGAAGGATTTGATACCTTGTATAAAAGAGTTTCTTCCGAGTTAGAGGCCAACAAGGCAGCTTACTCGGAGGAGATAACAAGGTTAAAGGAACTTGTTACTAGAGTTACCGAACTTTCAAGTGCTATTGAGGCTCAGGAAGCCAGAAACAGGGATGCCGTTACCAAATATTTTGCCGGTGCAAAGAAAAGGATAGCCGCCGGAAGAAGATCCAACCAGGCAGCTCTTGATTATTACAAATCATCCATCGGATATAACGGAGAAAACTCCGGAATGATGGACCAGAAAAAGTAGTATTTTATATTTTATAAAATTTTTTTCACTTTTTACTATTTCGGGGTTAAGTATTTCCAAAAATCTCCGATATAGTTATTAAGATTAGTGATAGTACACACTTCAACACATCTAAAGCTTCTTGCGAACCCAGTTGAGTGTATATTATACAATAACGATTTAATCCAATGGGCAAAAGGATTTGCCCATACCAAATTTTTCAAGGAGGAAAAATCTATGGTAGTACAACACAATCTCACAGCAATGAACTCTAACAGAATGCTTGGTATCACAACCAAGACACAGGCTAAGGCAACTGAGAAGTTATCTTCCGGTTACAAGATTAACCGTGCAGCTGACGACGCAGCAGGCTTATCCATCAGTGAGAAAATGCGTAAGCAGATCAGAGGACTTACTCAGGCTTCCGCAAACGCACAGGACGGAATTTCAGCAGTACAGACAGCAGAAGGTGCACTTACAGAAGTACACGATATGCTTCAGAGAATGAACGAATTGGCAGTTAAGGCTGCAAACGGAACCAACAGCAAGGACGACAGAGATTACATCCAGGCTGAGGTAGATCAGTTAGTAACCGAGATCGACCGTGTAGCTACAACTACAAAATTCAACGAGACATATCTGTTAAAGGGAACCAACAATGATACTACTGTAGGTAAGCTTACGTTTACTACAGCTGAAACCAATATCGATAATAAGATTGGCGGCTCTGCCCTTACATTCGATACCGATGGCATTGCTACTGTAACTCCCGGAGCAGCAGATTCACTGGCTTCAACCTCAAATTATAATACCACCAAGGCAGATGAGGGAGACGGAGTCACAACTCAGACATCAAGTTCATCTGCTTCTATTGCAGCCGGAAAATCTATCGAAATTGATGGAACAGAGTACAAATTGTACAAGGGCGCTACAGATGAGCAGCTTAAGGCTTCTTTCTCAACAGATGCTGATAAGAAGAAAGTTGGCGTAAGTGTATTTGGTGACGAAGCAGCATTCAAGGCAGCAGTTAACAAGGCTCTTGATGATTTGAATCTTGGCAAAGATGTTAAAAACATCGCTTTTAACAAGGATGATAACCTTGAGGTTACAGCATTCTCAGACCTTAACAAGGCTGTTGATCTCAGCCTCCACGTAGGTGCTGACTCAACCAAGGACAACAAGATTAATCTCTCTATTGAGATGATGTCTGCAAGAGGACTTGGCGTTAACGGCATCAGAGTTGATGGTGAAGATTTCGACAACGCTACAGCATCTATTGACACAATCAAAGCAGCTATCCAGAAGGTATCTGAGCAGAGATCTGCACTCGGTGCAGTTCAGAACAGACTTGAGCACACAATCAACAACCTCGACAACGTAGTTGAGAACACAACAAGTGCTGAATCTGCAATCCGTGACACTGACATGGCTAACCAGATGGTAACCTACTCCAACAACAACATCCTTGCTCAGGCAGGACAGGCAATGTTGGCACAGGCTAACCAGTCTAACCAGGGTGTACTTAGCTTACTTGGCTAATTACAATAACCAATTAAAACCTAATTATACTTATACTTAAATGCTTATTCCCCTCCCCTGGTCTCAGGGGAGGAGGATAAAGGCATCCCCTGTCATTACCGAGACGCCCGGATGCCTCGGTAATGGCAGGGTACTAACCGGCAGGGGAAACGACCTTACCATTACTAAAACAAAAACTTTCAACAAGGATGTTGAAAGCAAGCAAATTTTTCAAGGAGGAAAAATCTATGGTAGTACAACACAATTTAACAGCAATGAACTCCAACAGAATGTTGGGTATCACAGCAAAGACACAGGCTAAGGCAACAGAGAAGTTATCATCAGGTTACAAGATTAACCGTGCAGCTGATGATGCAGCAGGCCTTTCCATCAGTGAGAAGATGCGTAAGCAGATCAGAGGTCTTACACAGGCTTCCGCAAACGCACAGGACGGTATTTCAGCAGTACAGACAGCAGAAGGTGCACTTACAGAAGTACACGATATGCTTCAGAGAATGAACGAGTTAGCAGTTAAGGCTGCAAACGGAACCAACTCTAAGGATGACAGAGATTACATCCAGGCTGAGGTAGATCAGCTTGTAGTTGAGATTGACCGTGTAGCTACAACAACAAAGTTCAACGAGACATACCTTCTTAAAGGAACCAATGCTGACAATACAGAGGGTAAGCTTACATTTAAGACTGCTTCCAAGGGCGTTTTGAACCAGGGCTCGGATGTATTTGATACCGATGGAATCAAGAAACTTGATGATGTGACCAAAGATGCTGTTAATGCAGTAACCACAGCTGGATCAAAGGCGTCAGCATATAACAAGTATGAACTGACTGTTAATGACAAAAAATATGTTTACGCTGACTATGTACAGGGTAAAGATGATGACAAGACAGTTGCTGATATCCTTAAGGGAATCGAGGACGCAGATAACACCAAGAAGACTAAAGCTTTTTCCAGCCTTAGTGAGATGGAAACAGCAATCAAGAGAGATTTCGGTGGTGATCTTAAAGCAGTAGATCTTGATGTGGCTAATAATAAGCTTTCTACAAAGCTTACGGCATTCTCAGACCTTAATAAGGCCACAGACTTAAGTCTCCATGTAGGTGCTGATTCTACAAAGGATAACAAGATTGGCATGTCAATCGAGATGATGTCCGCACGTGGCCTTGGCGTAAACGGCATTAAGGTTTATGGTGACGATTTCGAAAATGCTACTGCATCAATCGATACAATCAAATCAGCTATCCAGAAGGTATCTGAGCAGAGATCTGCACTTGGTGCAGTTCAGAACAGACTTGAGCATACAATCAACAACCTCGACAACGTAGTTGAGAATACAACAAGTGCTGAATCTGCAATCCGTGATACTGATATGGCTAAGCAGATGGTAACCTACTCCAACAATAACATCCTTGCTCAGGCAGGACAGGCAATGTTGGCACAGGCTAATCAGTCTAACCAGGGTGTACTTGGTCTCCTTAGATAATCAGGTACAAAATAACAACTACAGGCTCTCTCTTTAGAGGGAGAGCCTGATAGAAATAATCGGTTCAAGGAAGACGCACGCGTGCGTACGTAAACTAACATCCGCGTCTTAAACCTGAATCAAATTATAGAACTAACCAAATTAATTAAGCATTCGACAAGGATGTCGAGAGCTTCAAATTTCAAGGAGGAAATAATATGGTAGTACAGCATAACTTAACAGCAATGAACTCCAACAGAATGTTGGGTATCACAGCAAAGACACAGGCTAAGGCAACTGAGAAGTTATCATCAGGTTACAAGATTAACCGTGCAGCTGATGATGCAGCAGGCCTTTCCATTAGTGAGAAGATGCGTAAGCAGATCAGAGGTCTTACACAGGCTTCTGCAAACGCTCAGGACGGAATTTCAGCAGTACAGACAGCAGAAGGTGCACTTACAGAAGTACACGATATGCTTCAGAGAATGAACGAGTTAGCAGTTAAAGCTGCAAACGGAACCAACAGCAAGGATGATAGAGATTACATCCAGGCTGAGGTAGATCAGCTTGTAGTTGAGATTGACCGTGTAGCTACAACAACAAAGTTCAATGAGACATATCTTCTTAAAGGTACTGACGCTGACGGTAAGGAAGGAAACCTTAAGTTTACAGCGGCAGCGTCAGCTCTTAAGGCTTCAGGTGGAACAGCCCCCACATTTGATTCCGATGGTAAAACCAAAATTGAAGGAACAGCTAAAGCATCTTCAGCTTCATCAGAAGATGGTATTGGTACTTACAAACCCGCTACAGTTACTGTTAAGGGTCAGGTGTACACTCTTGTAGAAGATTTTGCGGCTGCATCGGGAACAACCAAGACAGTTGATGATCTTCTTAAAGCGAAGAACACCGGTTCAACTCCTACTTTCTTTAAGAGCGTGGCCGATATGGAAGCCCAGATTAAGAAAGACTTTGGTGCTGATGTCAAGGATGTTAAGATTTACTATGGTAACGATGATGCTAAGAAGCTTACAGCAGAGATTACCGCTTTTTCAGACCTTAACAAGGCAACAGATCTCAGCCTCCATGTTGGTGCTGATTCAACAAAGGATAACAAGATTAATCTTTCCATCGAGATGATGTCAGCTCGTGGTCTCGGCGTAAATGGTATTAAGGTTTATGGTGATGATTTCGAGAACGCTACAGCATCAATCGATACAATCAAATCAGCTATCCAGAAGGTATCTGAGCAGAGATCTGCACTTGGTGCAGTTCAGAACAGACTTGAGCACACAATCAACAACCTCGACAACGTAGTTGAGAACACAACAAGTGCTGAATCTGCTATCCGTGATACAGATATGGCTAAGCAGATGGTAACCTACTCCAACAATAACATCCTTGCTCAGGCAGGACAGGCAATGTTGGCACAGGCTAATCAGTCTAACCAGGGCGTACTTGGATTACTTAGATAGTTTTATCCGGGAAGTAAACCAAACGCTTTAGTTTAAAAATCGCAAGAAGCTAAGTGAAGAGGCCTGGCACAGGAGAAATCCTGTGCCGGGTTTTCCCACAATTCGGAGGGTGCATGCGTGAGTACGCAAACTAATAGTAGCACCACAATCTGAATTACCATGTTACAATGAAGTCAACACAGCAAGGAAGCTGTGGTTTAGGACAACCTAATTTCATTTCAAGGAGGAAAAAGATATGGTAGTACAACACAACTTAACAGCAATGAACTCTAACAGAATGCTTGGCATTACCACTAAGACACAGGCTAAGGCTACTGAGAAGCTTTCATCCGGTTATAAGATTAACCGTGCAGCTGACGATGCAGCAGGTCTCTCTATTAGTGAGAAGATGCGTAAGCAGATCAGAGGTCTTACACAGGCTTCTGCAAACGCTCAGGACGGAATTTCAGCAGTACAGACAGCAGAAGGCGCACTTACAGAAGTACACGATATGCTTCAGAGAATGAACGAACAAGCAGTTAAGGCTGCAAACGGAACCAACAGCAAGGACGACAGAGATTACATCCAGGCAGAGGTAGATCAGTTAGTAACCGAGATTGACCGTGTAGCTACAACTACAAAGTTCAATGAGACATATCTTCTTAAGGGCACTAATGGAACAGATGTTGGCAAATTGTCTTTCAAGGATGCGACAAAAGCTGTTGGCCTTGCAAATGATGGCTCTGACAAGTTTGATGCTGACGGTATTGCAAAAGTTTCGACGCAGGTAAAGCAGGCCGCAGATGCAGGCTCGGATACGCACAGTACTTACAGCAAAACTAAAGTTACAGTAAACTCCGTTGATTATTATCTCATCGAGGATTACACAAAGGGAACAAATGCCGGAGACAAGACCTTGGAAGAGGAACTTGCTCATTTAAACACTGGAGAGACCACTCCCAAGTATTTCTCTGATGCATCTAAATTAGCTGAGCAGATTCAGAGAGATAATGGAGCTAGTCTTAAGGATGTTTCTGTTTCCTATGACAGCACAGAGGGTAACAAGTTAACAGCAAAGTTAACTGCTTTCTCAGATCTTAACAAGGGCCTTGATGTTAGCCTTCACGTAGGTGCTGACTCCACAAAGGACAATAAGATTGATCTTACAATCGAGATGATGTCCGCAAGAGGACTTGGAGTTAACGGCCTTAAGGTTTATGGCGATAGTTTTGACAACGCTACAAATGCTATCGACACCATCAAATCGGCTATCCAGAAAGTATCTGAGCAGAGATCTGCACTCGGTGCAGTTCAGAACAGACTTGAGCACACCATCAACAACCTCGACAACGTAGTTGAGAACACCACAAGTGCTGAATCTGCAATCCGTGACACTGACATGGCTAGCCAGATGGTAAGCTACTCCAACAACAACATCCTTGCTCAGGCAGGACAGGCAATGTTGGCACAGGCTAACCAGTCTAACCAGGGAGTTCTTTCACTCCTGGGCTAATATAACAATCCGGGATAGACCCTGACTGTCACATACCTATAGAGTTCATCGCAACTCTAAAATCAGTTTCTAATTAAAAATGGATGGCGCTCCTGTTGTCGGGAGCGCCATTTTGCATGCCTAGAGTAACCGTTTTCTCACACTGTTAACAAAATGAATAGAAGTTATTAAGTATGTTTATGATTCTAATTACGCTCAAATGGTTAGAAGTTTTTTCTATAAGCATGGAGTGCCCTTTAATGAAATAAGTAGTGAACTGATAAACAAGTATTTTACCAAGGAGCAGTTGGAATCATTTATGAATAAATCGGAAGAATGCAACAAAAATGGTTTTGGTGACCATATGAAGGTTTACCTTGGAAAGAAGAAATAAATATTTGCTTTATAAATGAATGGTGCTCCTGGTGTAGGGGCGCCATTTTAAAGTGCAACGGAAAGTGGCAAAAAACGGAATAATTAGGCTTGGTGCGTTAGCCATTAAGAACGATATAATAAATGAAACTAAAAACCAGTCTGATTATTTCTCTTATTTACATGAGTAAAGGAATAATCAAACCAGGTGGCAAGGAAGCCACTTCGGTTTAGGACTTAACCTAAAAACATTTCAAGGAGGAAAAAATATGGTAGTACAGCACAACTTAACAGCAATGAACTCTAACAGAATGCTTGGTATCACAACCAAGACACAGGCTAAGGCAACTGAGAAGTTATCATCCGGTTACAAGATTAACCGCGCAGCTGACGATGCAGCAGGTCTCTCTATTAGTGAGAAGATGCGTAAGCAGATCAGAGGTCTTACACAGGCTTCAGCAAATGCACAGGACGGTATTTCAGCAGTACAGACAGCAGAAGGCGCACTTACAGAAGTGCACGATATGCTTCAGAGAATGAACGAGTTAGCAGTTAAGGCTGCAAACGGAACCAACAGCAAGGACGACAGAGATTACATCCAGGCTGAGGTAGACCAGCTCGTAACAGAAATCGACCGTGTAGCTACAACAACAAAGTTCAATGAGAGCTACCTCTTAAAGGGAACTAACAGCGATGGTACAGTTGGAAAACTCACTTTCACAGAAGCAGGCACAAAGACTTCCATCGGAGCAGCTAACTTTGATAGCGATGGAATTGCAACAGTTAAGCAGACTGCAAACCAGGGAACAACAACTGCAACATCAGGTAGCACATACAAAACTGACACTGTAAGCGTAAACGGAAAGACATATACTTACATCTCTGACTTTACACAGGCTAGCGGAAAAACAGATAAACTTGAAGATTATGCTGATTCCGAGAACAGAATTTTCTCAAATCTTGACGAGATGGCGAAAGCTATTAAGAAAGATAGCTCCGGTGAACTTAAGGACGTTAATGTTACTGTTGTAGACAGCAAGTTAAATGTTAAAGCAACCGCGTTCTCAGATCTTAACAAGGGCCTTGATGTTAGCCTTCATGTAGGCGCTGATTCCACAAAGGACAACAAGATTGGTCTTACAATCGAGATGATGTCTGCAAAGGGTCTTGGCGTTAACGGCATCAGAGTTGATGGCGAAGATTTCGAAAATGCTACAGCATCTATCGATACCATCAAAGCAGCTATCCAGAAGGTATCTGAACAGAGATCCGCACTCGGTGCAGTTCAGAACAGACTTGAGCACACAATCAACAACCTCGACAACGTAGTTGAGAACACAACAAGTGCTGAATCTGCTATCCGTGACACTGACATGGCTAGCCAGATGGTAACCTACTCCAACAATAACATCCTTGCTCAGGCAGGACAGGCAATGTTGGCACAGGCTAACCAGTCGAACCAGGGAGTTCTTTCACTCCTCGGTTAATGTGTAAAACGGGGACAGCCCCAAATTACACCTAACTACTTAGAGTTCATGGCAACTCTAAAATCAGTTTCTAATTAAAAATGAATGGCGCTCCTGTTTGTCGGGAGCGCCATTTTAGAGTTTAAGTCCTTGATATAAATCAAGGAAATTGAATTTTTTATTCATATAAGGGTTAAGGAATAGGGTAATCTGCCGATATAAATATTGAAACTTAAAATCTATGGTGAACCTTGAGGCCTACGCGGGGCATTAAGGGGAACTGTCAAGTGTGGCATGGAAGCTGCACTTTAGGTATAAACCTAATTCATTTCAAGGAGGAAAAAAATATGGTAGTACAACACAACTTAACAGCAATGAACTCTAACAGAATGCTTGGCATCACAACCAAGACACAGGCTAAGGCAACTGAGAAGTTATCATCCGGTTACAAGATTAACCGTGCAGCTGATGACGCAGCAGGCTTATCCATTAGTGAGAAGATGCGTAAGCAGATCAGAGGTTTGACACAGGCTTCAGCAAATGCTCAGGACGGTATCTCAGCAGTTCAGACGGCAGAAGGTGCACTGACAGAAGTGCACGATATGCTTCAGAGAATGAACGAGTTAGCAGTTAAGGCAGCTAACGGAACCAACTCAGAAGACGACAGAGATTACATCCAGGCAGAAGTTAATCAGCTTGTTACAGAGATTGACCGTGTATCCACAACAACAAAGTTCAACGAGTCCTATCTTCTTAAAGGTACAAACGGAACTGAGGTTGGAAAGCTTAGTTATAAAGATGCAGCTGCAGCATTGAAGAAAAATGGTTCAAGCAATAGCGAAGCTGCAAACATCGATGATGCTAAGTTCCAGGCAGGACAGGGCAGTGTAAGTGTTAAGGGTACGGCGCAGTCTGTTGCAACAAATGTTTCTGGTTCAGATGATACACACGGAACTTATAAGAAAACTCAGGTTGTAGTTAATGGTAAAACGTATACATACATCTCAGATTTTCAGAAAGGTTCCGCAAATGATGCTGTAGACTTTGATGCGTTTGTAAAGAGCTACAAAGAAACTAATGACCAGGAAGGAGTTGCAACTGATCTGACAACTCTTGGAAACCTCATCAAGAAAGATAACATGGCTGACCTTAAGGAAGCTAGTGTTAATCTTGTTAAAGATGGCACTGATAACAAGCTCGAAGTTACCTTCTCAGCTTTCGCAGACCTCAATAAGGGCCTCGACGTTAGCCTTCACGTTGGTGCTGATTCCACAAAAGATAACAAGATTGCTCTTACAATCGAGAACTTATCAGCTCGTGGACTTGGTGTTAACGGACTTGAAGTTAACGGCAAGAGCTTTGAGAATGCTACAGCTGCTATCGATGTTATCAAAGCAGCTATCCAGAAGGTATCAGAGCAGAGATCTGCACTCGGTGCTGTTCAGAACAGACTTGAGCATACAATCAACAACCTCGACAACGTAGTTGAGAATACTCAGTCCGCTGAATCTGCAATCCGTGATACAGACATGGCTAAGCAGATGGTTACCTACTCCAACAACAACATTCTCGCTCAGGCAGGACAGGCAATGTTGGCTCAGTCTAACCAGTCTAATCAGGGAGTTCTTAGCTTACTTGGCTAATTTGGCCACAGTTAAGTCCCATATTCAAAAGTTTATAAGAAGTGATTTCCAAAGAAGGCCCTCCCCGCGTAGGAGGGTCTTCTCTTATACCCCCATATCTTGTATAATAATGTCATAAACATTGGGGGTAAATACAATGAGTGAATTTGGCAGATACACGCTTCTATTCCTGAATGATGAGCATGGATACAAACTTCCCAAGGAACTATATGGGGAATATGAGCTTAAGGAAGTCGACCTTACAACAGGGAAGGATAAGCATTATGGTACCCTTTATCCTTTGATGGATGCAGTGCGAAGCATAAAGAGCGAGTATCTTGTTATGAATATAAATGGTACTATGCCTGAACTGACGGATGAACTGGTGGAGAAACTGGTTAATCATGAAGCAGATTATGCTTCGGTTAAGGTATTCTATCGAAACAGAATCCAGGAGTCTTACCGTTCTGTTCATTACGGATATGACTACAGGATGATTCTTTCTATTCTGAAAAGAGATTTCCCAAAGATTTACGAATTTTATACCAAACGACTAGTTGATACCTATAGCATTTTTAGCTGGGGTGGTATCTTCAGGACTGAAATTGTGAAGGAAGCCTTGGACTTTACGGCCAAGGTCCTTAAGGTATGTACTACAGTTTTGCCGGATAGATATTCCATTAAGCAAAACCTTTATTGTCAGAACCTGGCGCCCTATCTTTTCAGCATTTACCTTTCTTATAATGAAGAAAAGTATGTTAACGAGGAATGCGAGAAATTAAAGTTAGAAATGGATAATCCTGATAAGGATGATTCTGAGGAACTTTTGAACAAATACAAGGATGCTTCAAGAAGCGAAATTCTTAAGGCTGTTGATGACTACATTAGAGAGCGAGACCTGGAAAAAGCGGCGCACCTCATTATCCGCATCCTTAAAGACAAGGAAGATATTTACGATATTCGCGATGCGTTTATCCGTTATGAGAAGGAGCGCCGTTACTATAAAGAGACCTTTATGGATGACAGAAAGGCAAGAACGGAGTACCTTCGTAAGCCCATAAAGCCGGAAAGCATCGGGATTAAGAATGGAAAGCCCAAGATGCTTGTCTATGTTTGGAATTCAATAGGAAACGATTCCAACATACAGGCCTTTGAGGACTTCGGATTCGAGGTATCTACGGTGCAGATGCCTTTTAATATAATGAATTACTCAGAGGAACTGGTAGACCAGATAAACGTTCACATGGACAAGAACGATTTTGACTTGGCCTACAGTCTTAATTGCAATCCGGCCGTGGCGGAAGCCTGTTACATTCACGACACACCGTACATTGGCTGGTGCTACGATTCACCATCCTATACCGGCTCACATTGGTACTTACATTATCCAACTACTCATGTTTTTGCATTTGACAGTTCTGACGCGGAAAACTATCAGAAAGGTGGAATCAAGCAGGCGTATTATCTTCCTTTGGCAGCTAATCTAAAGGCTTATGACAAGGTGATTCCAAAGGGAGACGATTTTACTAAGTTCGCCGCAGATATTTCCTTTATCGGCTCCTTGTATGACACGCCGCTTCCGGAGGCTATGGGATATCTAAACGATTACCAGAAGGGTTATATCAACGCACTTCTTGATAACCAGATGGATGTTTACGGCCACAGTTTCTATGCGGAAATTGTTTCCGGCAAAATGACCAAGTGGCTTGATAACGAGGACTTCAACCGCCTTATAAATTGGGACAAAAGTAAGCGCGATGAAGAGATACCTTCTGATATAAAGGAAGTTAATCCCGGTACCCTTAATCTGATTCTTAATAAACAGGTAACTAATAAAGAAAGGCTCCTTTTGCTGAATCTTCTTGCAGCTCATCATGAGGTAAAGCTTTACTCATATAAAGAAAACCCTGCATTAAAGGGCCTCAAGTTCTGCGGAACTGCGAATTACTACACAGAAGCGCCCAAGATTTTCAGACTTTCAAAGTTAAACCTCAATGCTACTTTAAGGTCAATTCGAAACGGCATTCCCCTCAGATGTATTGATATCATGGGTTGCCATGGAGCTTTGCTTACCAACTATCAGAAAGATTTCGATGATCATTTCGTGGATGGTCAAAACGTAATCTTCTACACATCTGCAGAGGAAGCTTTGGAGAAAGCCAACTTCTACTTAAGCCATGAGACCGAAAGACAAAAAATAGCTGATGCCGGCTATGAGACCATAAAGGAATACTATGACTATCCGGTAAAGATTAAAGAAATGTTTACCATGTCGGGATTGGAATATCTGATTCCGAAGAAATCACGTTAGGCGAAGGAGGCAGCAATGAACGTTTTATATATTCATACGAATGAAGAACGTGACAAAGAGATATTTGTCGCCTTTGCGGGAACTGATTCGGTAATCTCTGAGTACACAGCACCAAGACCGGAAGAAGCCAATGAAAGCTACGCTCCCGGACTTTTGAAAGCCATGGAGGAAAGCGGAGCGGATGTGGTTTTTGCCACGGGATACTTTCCTATTGTAAGCATTGCCTGTGAGGCGATGAAGAAGAAATATATTGCTTATTGTCAAAGACCCTACAATCCAAGCCTGTATTCCTGTACTTTGGTGAACGAGGCCAATGTGGTTTTTGTACCTGATTATACGGTTTACGAGAACTTCAACAGAGAGGGCTTTACTAACGTTTTGTTTATGCCTTTGGGTGTGGCTGAGGAAGCCATCGCTGCAGATGTGACTGAAGAGGACAGCGAGGGCGAAGAGGGGATTGACCTTACCATTACCCAGAATGTGGCCACAAGAGATTCTCTGCCCTTTAATCTTCTGGCAGCAGCAAGTCCCCTTAAAGATTCCACTAAAGGCTATCTTGAAGGCTGCATCGCATGCAGGCATCAGATTAGAGGCTTGCCATCAATGTATCAATATCTGCCTCCTTATATTAAAGAAGATATAGGAGCTAACATTAAGATGGATTTGGCCTCCGACAGTGTTGAGACTGCGGCGTCATATTTTGACAACAGATCATTTAATGACTTGGTAACTGTTGCTGATCGGGACATCCATTTTGGAACTTTGTTCAAAAATGACCATTTCAGGAAAATAAGAATATACGGGAACTATTCAGGTTATGTAGACAAGACAAGTGATGAGGAGGATAGAAAGTGGGATATTTCCTCAAGCCCTTCACTGGCTCGTGGCCCTGAATTTGCTTCTGCAGTCCGTAAAAGCAAGATTAATCTCATTATCCCTCACCGCAACTGGATAAGCGGTATTTCGGGACGGACCTTTGACACATTTGCTGCCGGTGGATTTGTTATGAGTCCTGTTATGGGAGATATAGCCGGTTTATTTGAAACCATGAAAGAGGCATTATATGTTGATGAGTTTAATATGGCAAGCAGAAGTGTGTACTATAAGAACCACCCCACAGAGCGCGTGGAGATAGTAAATTCAATACTTTCTGAACTAAGAGCCAATCACACATATCTCTGTAGAATTGAAGGAATGTTTGCAAATATCTAAAAATTTGTTAAAAAATTTCTTTAAAGGGGTAAAGTATTAAAAAAAGCATCCGATATAGGTTATAGAAAGTTAAGTTACATAACTTGTAACACATGTAAAAGTAAACATGACAAGCAAACCGGCAGGATGCCAACAGGCACGGACGCCATTTCACATTTAAGGAGGAAATCACATGGTAGTACAGCATAACTTAACAGCAATGAACTCAAACAGAATGCTCGGCATTACAACAAAGTCTCAGGCAAAAGCAACTGAGAAGCTCTCATCCGGTTACAAGATTAACCGTGCAGCAGATGACGCAGCAGGATTATCAATAAGTGAGAAGATGCGTAAGCAGATTAGAGGTCTTACACAGGCATCATCAAATGCACAGGATGGTATCTCAGCAGTACAGACAGCAGAAGGTGCTTTAACAGAAGTACATGATATGCTTCAGAGAATGAACGAACTTGCAGTTAAAGCAGCAAACGGTACAAACTCTGAAGATGACAGAGCATATATCCAGGCTGAGGTTGACCAGCTCGTAACTGAGATTGACCGTGTATCCACAACCACAAAGTTCAACGAGACATATCTCTTAAAGGGTGATCATGGTGATGGAACAGGTACGCTTTCTTTCACAACCGCAGATACAAACCTTGCTTCAAAGATTGGTGGAACAGATTTACAGTTTGATGCAGATGGCGTAGCAACAGCTGCTATTGCAACCGTTGAATCTACGACTACTAGTATTGAAGTCGCAACAAGCTTTCCAGCAGGCGATCCCAGTTCAGATGTTACCTCTGTGTCACGGCAGGTAGACCTTGTGTCGGCTAATACGATTGCAGTGACTGCAGCGGACGGAACAACCGTAACAAATTTTAAGTTATATGAAGGTGCAACAGATGAGGCTCTTAAGGCTCATGGTATTCTCGATGCTCAGGGCAAACCCGTAGCTGGAACCCAGGTATTTACCAGTAAAGAAAGTTTCTTAAAGGCTGTTCAGACAGCAGCAAATGAAACAGGTTCAGGAGATGTAAAGAGCGTTAAGATTGATGGTACAACATTAACGATTACCGCTTTTGCTGACCTTAATAAGGGCCTTGATATCAGCCTCCATGTTGGTGCTGACTCAACCAAGGACAACAAGATTGGACTTACAATCGAGATGATGTCAGCTCGTGGTCTTGGAATTAACGGAATCAAGGTTGATGGAGCTACAGATGCAAATGCAACAGCATCAATCGATGTAATCAAAGCAGCAATCCAGAAAGTATCAGAGCAGAGATCTGCACTCGGTGCTGTTCAGAACAGACTTGAGCATACAATTGCCAACCTCGATAACATCGTTGAGAACACCCAGTCTGCTGAATCTGCTATCCGTGATACAGATATGGCTACCCAGATGGTTGCTTATTCCAACAACAACATCCTCGCTCAGGCAGGCCAGGCAATGCTGGCACAGGCTAACCAGTCTAACCAGGGAGTTATGTCACTCCTTCAGTAATGTGACAATCAGAGGTATTCCCCAACTGTCACATAATACATTCCTAAGTATGAATAGGGCGCCGGGATTTACCTCCCAGGCGCCCTTATTTTATGGTAAAATATAAATACAAAAATAGTTCTAATTGGGGGTTAAGTTTCTACAATTCTGTCCGATATATGTATTAGATGAGTTAAATAACTCGAAATGCTAATAAGAAAAATAAAACGGGCAGGATGCCAACGGGCACGGAAGCCGCTTTCAAATTAAAGGAGGAAATCACATGGTAGTACAGCACAACTTAACAGCAATGAACTCAAACAGAATGCTCGGCATTACAACAAAGTCTCAGGCAAAAGCAACTGAGAAGCTCTCATCCGGTTACAAGATTAACCGTGCAGCTGATGACGCAGCAGGATTATCAATAAGTGAGAAGATGCGTAAGCAGATTAGAGGTCTTACACAGGCTTCCTCAAACGCGCAGGACGGTATCTCAGCAGTACAGACCGCAGAAGGTGCATTAACAGAAGTACATGATATGCTTCAGAGAATGAACGAGCTTGCAGTTAAAGCAGCAAACGGAACAAACTCCGAAGACGACAGAGCATACATCCAGGCTGAGGTAGACCAGCTCGTAACTGAGATCGACCGTGTATCCACAACCACAAAGTTCAACGAGACATATCTCTTAAAGGGTGATCACGGTGATGGAACAGGAACCCTTAGCTATATGAGTGCAGCAAAAGCTTTGGATAGCACTGCAACTGACGATTTGGCGTTCGATAGAGATGGATTAAAAACTATTACAGGAACTGGAGCAGCTAATGATACACCCGTTGCTGTCGCAACAACCGGAATAACAGAAACTCCCGGTTCCGGAAGCGGAACCGCACAAGAAAGTACTTATGACCTTGCTGGAGTTAAAGTTGGTGCCAATACATATTATTTAGTGTCGGACTTTAAGGTTGGTAATGATACCAATGGAAAAGCTTATTCAACAACTCTTCAGAATGTTGTAGATGGACTAGATACAAAAGATGCTACAGCAACAAATAAATATTTTGGAAGCGTAGACGAACTTGAAGCAGCTATTAAAGCAGATATGAAGGGCGAATTTAAGTCCTTAAAGATTACTAAGGGCAATGATGGCAACCTTACAGCCGATATTGCTGCTTTCGCAGACCTTAATAAGGGCCTTGACATCAGCCTTCACGTTGGTGCTGATTCAACAAAGGATAACAAGATTGGACTTACAATCGAAATGATGTCAGCTCGCGGCCTTGGAATCAACGGAATTAAGGTTGATGGTGCGACAGATAAGGATGCTACAGCATCAATCGACGTAATCAAAGCAGCGATCCAGAAAGTATCCGAACAGAGATCTGCACTCGGTGCTGTTCAGAACAGACTTGAGCATACAATTGCCAACCTTGATAACATCGTTGAGAACACCCAGTCTGCTGAATCTGCTATCCGTGATACAGATATGGCTACTCAGATGGTTCAGTACTCCAACAACAACATCCTTGCTCAGGCAGGCCAGGCAATGTTGGCACAGGCTAACCAGTCTAACCAGGGAGTTATGTCACTCCTCCAGTAATGTGACAATCAGGGACATTCCCCAACTGTCACATAATACCTTCCTAAGTATGAATAGGGCGCCGGGATTTACATCCCAGGCGCCCTTATTTTTGCTACCCGGTTAAGATTCTGGGATTTTTGCCGATATTCTATTTAGGAAAACAGTTTAAAAAACAACGAAATCTTTGGAGGGAATCAAATGGTAGTTCAGCACAACTTAACCGCAATGAATTCAAATAGAATGCTTGGCGTAACAACAAAGAGTCAGGCTAAAGCAACTGAGAAGCTTTCATCCGGTTACAAGATTAACCGAGCAGCAGACGATGCAGCAGGATTATCAATAAGTGAGAAGATGCGTAAGCAGATCAGGGGACTTACACAAGCTTCATCCAATGCACAGGACGGTATCTCGGCAGTTCAAACAGCTGAGGGTGCATTAACAGAAGTTCATGATATGCTCCAGAGAATGAACGAGCTTGCGGTAAAAGCAGCAAATGGAACAAACTCCAAAGACGACAGAGACTATATCCAGGCTGAGGTTGACCAGCTTGTTACAGAGATTGATCGTGTATCCACAACCACAAAGTTTAACGAGACATATCTTTTAAAAGGTGATCACGGTGATGGAACAGGAACATTAAGTTTCCTTGAGGCTTCTAAAGCTGTGGACTCTTCAAACGATACCGATATTTTTGATGGGAATGGGGAGAAGACATTAGATGTGTTTCATGCGGATTTACCTCAGGATGTTGATAATTTGGGCTTATATGTTACACCTATAGTTGAGCCTGCGGGATCGGGAACTGGGTCACAGCAAGTTAGCAGCTTTCGATGGAATGCGATAAGCATAGGGGATGTGCATTATACCCTGCTGTATGATTTTAAGGTTGGACACGACACATCCGGAGTAGAATATGGAACTACCATTGATGATGTAAAGAAAGCCTTTGATGACGCATTTGGCGATGAGCGTGAAAAATATATTACCAATCTTTCCGAACTGGAAAAAGAAATAAAAAATGACAGTAATGGCAATTTTAAAAGTGTTAGGGTTGAGTTGAAAGATGATATTAATTATTGTGTTAAAATCACAGCTTTCTCAGATCTTAACAAAGGCCTTGATATCAGCCTCCATGTCGGTGCCGATTCCACAAAGGACAACAAGATTGGCCTTACAATCGAGATGATGTCAGCTCGTGGTCTTGGGGTTAACGGATTAAGAGTTGATGGAGCTACTGCAGACAACGCAACAGCATCAATCGATACCATCAAAGCTGCTATTCAGAAAGTATCTGAGCAGAGATCCGCACTCGGTGCTGTTCAGAACAGACTTGAGCATACAATTGCAAACCTCGACAACATCGTTGAGAACACCCAGTCCGCTGAATCAGCTATCCGTGATACAGATATGGCTACTCAGATGGTTGCTTACTCCAACAATAACATCCTTGCTCAGGCAGGCCAGGCAATGCTCGCCCAGGCCAACCAGTCCAACCAGGGCGTTCTTAGCTTACTTGGCTAATCTAACACAAGTTAGTATTCTTGCAACAAGCTACTTGTAAGAAAGCAGATACGGACTATAGGCTGACAATAAAGAGCCAGTGGAAGTGATTTAAAGGGCGTCCGGGATTAATCCCGGGCGCCCTATTATTTGCTATAGTCACTGCTTTTTGGCTAATTGAGACTTCTCAACTCATAAGCGTCATTTGAATTGTTAAATCTTTATAAAAATAATGGACATAACTTGAATTCACACATGCCATATGTTAGCATTTATACATAGGTTATTTCACGTGGCGTTCAGCCAATGACGGCAACCAAGTCTGGTTCCTGATGAAATCCCTAAGAAAAAACAAATAAAGGGAGCATCAGGAAATGCTCCCGGAATAGGAGCATTATGAAGCAATATGAAGAATTGATGTTCCGTGACGATTTTATGTTTGGAAAGGTCATGGAAGATGTAAATTTGTGCCGGAAGGTACTCGAAAGGCTGATGCAATACGACATAGGAGAACTTGTAACTCCAATGCGTGAGCATGAGGTGAAGTTTACTCAGGACGGAAAATCGATAAGACTTGATATATATACTGAGGACGTTGAGAGTAACACGATTTATGATGCAGAAATGCAAAACCTTAACAAGAAGAGGATAGAATACTATTCTCTCCCCAAAAGATCCAGAGAATATCAGGCTATGATAGATATGGATCAGCTTTTAAAAGGAACCTCTTATCGCAAGCTTAAGGACAGCAAGGTAATTTTTATCTGTACCTTTGATCCTTTTGGAAGAGGGTTATACAAATACAGCTTTGAGGAAAACTGTATTGAAGATGAAAGCCTGAGCCTTAACGATGGTACGAGCAAGATTTTTTATAATACTACATCTGAAGCTTTGGACATACCGAATGATATTAAACTACTGTTTGAATACATTAATGATGGTAAACCGAGAGATACTCTCACAGATGAAATCGACATTGCAGTGGACATTGCGAGGAAAAATAAAGAATGGGGGTCTGCGTATATGAAATCAGTAACTATTCTTGATGATGTAAGAGAAGAAGGAAGAGAAGAAGGAAGAGAAGAGGGAAGAGAAGAGGGAAGAGAAGAAACCCTCGTGGCTTCAACGCAGAAGCTTGCACGGTTCTTAAGAGAGCATGGCAGGCTTAGTGAAGAGGAAGCTGAAGTAAAGGCAAAAGAAATCTTGAATAACTGAGGGCGTCCGGGATTAATCCCGGGCGTCTTTTTCCGCCAAGGCTGCCTTACGTGTATGTTCAATGATTCTATGCTTTTCACGTAGGTGAACAGAAAATAGCAGGAACGTACCTATAATTGCAAATTTAAGCTTCGGTGCACATTCGAAAAAAACCTGATAAATCCTAAAAAATCCTTGACAAATCCCCCCTAATATCACTATAATCATTAAGAATGCGCATTAATGCGTGTTTTTGTGTTGCGCTCATCAATAGAGACGACACAGTAACAACCTATTATATAGGAAGAAATAAAAATACTAAAAAGAAAGAGGTGAAACAGAATGCCAACATTTAACCAGTTAGTTAGAAAGGGTCGTGAGACATCTGTAAAGAAGTCTACAGCTCCTGCTCTTCAGAAGGGTTACAACTCTCTTCACAAGAAGGCAACTGACACAGCATCTCCTCAGAAGAGAGGCGTGTGCACAGCTGTTAAGACAACGACTCCTAAGAAGCCTAACTCAGCTCTTAGAAAGATCGCCAGAGTACGTCTTTCCAACGGAATCGAAGTAACAAGCTACATTCCCGGTGAGGGCCACAACCTTCAGGAACACTCAGTTGTTCTTATCAGAGGCGGAAGAGTTAAAGATCTTCCCGGTACCAGATATCACATCATTCGTGGTACACTCGATACTGCAGGTGTTGCCAACAGAAAGCAGGCTCGTTCCAAGTACGGCGCTAAGAGACCTAAAGCAGGTAAGTAATCGCTGCTTGGACAAGTAGGAAACCGGATTCGTATCCGGCCACAAATTTGATTTAAGTGTTGGATTTCTGTTTTATTTGAATTAATAAAGCAATACCGCACGAACACATTCAATTTTGTGAGTACCGAAGATCTAACAATTTATCATTTAGTTAAGGAGGGAAGAAACGTGCCACGTAAAGGACATATTCAGAAAAGAGACGTATTGGCTGATCCTTTATACGACAACAAGGTAGTAACAAAGCTTATCAACAACATCATGCTTGATGGTAAGAGAGGCGTTGCTCAGAAGATCGTATACGGAGCTTTTGCCAATGTTGAAGAGAAAGCAGGAAAGCCTGCTATCGAAGTTTTCGAAGAGGCAATGAACAACATCATGCCTGTTCTCGAAGTTAAAGCAAGACGTATCGGTGGTGCTACATATCAGGTACCTATCGAAGTTCGTCCCGACAGACGTCAGGCTCTCGGTTTAAGATGGCTTACAATGTTCTCACGTAAGAGATCTGAGAAGACCATGGTTGAGAGACTTGCTAACGAAATCTTAGATGCAGCTAATAACACAGGCGCATCTGTTAAGAGAAAAGAAGATATGCACAAGATGGCTGAAGCTAATAAGGCTTTCGCTCATTACAGATTCTAGTAGGAGGAGAATATCTTGGCTGGAAGAGAATATCCATTAGAGAGAACCAGAAATATCGGTATTATGGCTCATATCGATGCAGGTAAGACTACAACGACAGAGCGTATTCTCTACTATACCGGTGTTAACTACAAGATCGGTGATACTCACGAAGGTACTGCAACCATGGACTGGATGGAGCAGGAGAAAGAGAGAGGTATTACCATCACTTCAGCAGCTACAACCTGTCACTGGACTCTGCAGGAGCAGAACAAACCCAAGAAGGGTGCTCTTGAGCACAGAATCAACATCATCGACACCCCCGGTCACGTAGACTTTACCGTAGAGGTAGAGCGTTCACTTCGTGTACTTGACGGTGCTGTCGGCGTATTCTGCGCAAAGGGCGGTGTTGAGCCTCAGTCAGAGAACGTATGGCGTCAGGCTGATACATATAACGTACCCCGTATGGCATTCATCAATAAGATGGATATCCTGGGTGCTAACTTCTATGCAGCTGTTGACCAGATTAAGACTCGTCTTGGAAAGAATGCTATCTGCATTCAGTTGCCTATCGGCAAGGAAGACGATTTCAAGGGAATTATCGATTTGTTCGAGATGAAAGCTTACATCTACAATGATGATAAGGGCGAGGACATCTCCATTGTTGATATCCCTGATGATATGAAGGATGAGGCTGAGTTATATCACACTGAGCTCGTTGAGAAAGTCTGCGAACTCGATGATGATTTAATGATGACTTATCTTGAAGGCGAGGAGCCCAGCATTGATGCTATGAAGGCTGCTCTTCGTAAAGGTACATGTGAGTGTACAGCAGTTCCCGTATGTTGCGGTACTGCATACAGAAATAAAGGTGTTCAGAAGCTTCTTGATGCTGTTATCGAGTACATGCCTTCACCTGTAGACATCCCTGCTATCAAGGGTACAGATATGGAAGGTAACGAGATCGAGAGACATTCATCTGATGATGAGCCTTTCGCAGCTCTTGCATTCAAGATTATGACTGACCCCTTCGTAGGAAAGCTTGCTTACTTCCGTGTTTACTCCGGAACAATGAACTCAGGTTCCTACGTATACAACTCCACAAAGGATAAGAAGGAGCGTGTAGGTCGTATCCTTCAGATGCACGCTAACAAGAGAGCTGAGCTTGATAAGGTTTACTCCGGCGATATCGCTGCTGCAGTAGGATTCAAGTTCACATCTACAGGTGATACAATCTGTGATGAGCAGCATCCCGTAATCCTTGAGTCTATGGAGTTCCCTGAACCCGTTATCGAGCTCGCTATCGAGCCCAAGACTAAGGCAGGTCAGGATAAGATGGGTGAAGCCCTTGCTAAACTTGCAGAGGAAGATCCCACATTCCGTGCACACACCAACACTGAGACAGGTCAGACAATCATCGCAGGTATGGGTGAGCTTCACCTTGAGATCATTGTTGACAGACTTCTTAGAGAGTTCAAGGTTGAGGCTAACGTAGGTGCTCCTCAGGTTGCATACAAGGAAGCTATCACAAAGGCTGTAGACATCGACTCCAAGTATGCTAAGCAGTCCGGTGGTCGTGGTCAGTACGGTCATTGTAAAGTTAAATTCGAGCCCATGGACGTTAACGGCGAAGAGACATTCAAGTTCGAGTCCACCGTTGTCGGCGGTGCTATTCCTAAGGAATACATTCCTGCTGTCGGCGAAGGTATCGAGGAGGCTACTAAGGCCGGTATCCTTGGCGGATTCCCTGTTGTTGGTGTTTACGCTAACGTTTATGACGGATCTTACCATGAGGTCGACTCCTCCGAGATGGCATTCCACATTGCCGGTTCCCTTGCATTCAAGGAAGCTATGCAGAAGGGTGCACCTGTTCTCATGGAGCCTATCATGAAGGTAGAAGTAACCATGCCCGAGGAATACATGGGCGACGTTATCGGTGATATCACCGCTCGTCGTGGAAGCATCGATGGTATGGATGATATCGGCGGCGGAAAGATTGTTCGTGCTTTCGTTCCCCTTGCTGAGATGTTCGGTTATTCAACAGACCTTCGTTCAAGAACTCAGGGACGTGGTAACTATTCAATGTTCTTCGAGAGATATGAGCAGGTACCTAAGAACGTTCAGGAGAAGGTTCTTTCTGATAAGAAGGCTTGATTACTGAAATAATGCTTGAAAAACGGGCAATTATTTAATATAATCATTTATAACCGAGTGAAAATTTTTAAATTGAAATTTTTTCATAAAACCTAGGAGGATTATTTAAAATGGCAAAAGCTAAGTTTGAAAGATCTAAAGCCCATTGTAACATTGGTACCATCGGCCACGTTGACCATGGTAAAACAACTCTTACAGCAGCTATCACAAAGGTTCTTGCTGAGAGAGTTCCCGGTAATGAGAAAGTAGATTTCGAGAATATCGATAAAGCTCCCGAAGAGAGAGAGCGTGGTATCACAATTTCTACAGCACACGTTGAGTACCAGACAGAGAAGAGACACTATGCACACGTTGACTGCCCCGGCCATGCTGACTACGTTAAGAACATGATCACCGGTGCTGCACAGATGGATGGTGCTATCCTCGTTGTTGCTGCTACTGACGGTGTTATGGCTCAGACAAAAGAGCACATCCTTCTTTCTCGTCAGGTAGGTGTTCCTTACATCGTTGTATTCATGAACAAGTGTGATATGGTTGACGATGAAGAGCTCCTTGACCTCGTTGAGATGGAGATCACAGAGCAGCTTGAGGAGTATGACTTCAAAGGTTGTCCTATCATCAGAGGTTCAGCTCTTAAGGCTCTTGAGGATCCCAACGGTGAGTGGGGCGACAAGATCATGGAACTCATGAACACTGTTGACACATATATCCCCGATCCTGTACGTGCTACAGATCAGCCTTTCCTTATGCCTGTTGAGGACGTATTCACAATCACAGGTCGTGGTACTGTTGCAACTGGTAGGGTTGAGCGTGGTACAATCAAGCTCAACGAGGAAGTTGAAATCGTTGGTATCAAGGAAGAGATCAAGAAGACAGTTGTTACCGGTATCGAGATGTTCAGAAAGCTTCTTGATTACGGTGAAGCTGGTGATAACATTGGTGCACTTCTTCGTGGTATCGCTAGAACTGAGATCGAAAGAGGTCAGGTTCTTGTTAAGCCCGGTTCAGTAAAGTGCCACACAAAGTTCACAGCTCAGGTTTACGTTCTTACTAAGGACGAGGGTGGACGTCACACACCTTTCTTCAACAACTATCGTCCTCAGTTCTACTTCAGAACAACTGACGTTACAGGTGTATGTAACCTTCCCGCTGGCACAGAGATGTGCATGCCTGGTGATAACGTAGAGATGACAATCGAGCTCATCCATCCTATCGCTATGGAGCAGGGTCTTACATTCGCTATCCGTGAAGGTGGTAGAACAGTAGGTTCAGGAAGAGTTGCTACAATCATCGAGTAATTTAGAGCGAACAGCCCAACCCAATATGTAATTAAACTCCCGAGGAACACCTCGGGAGTTTTTTTATATTTTCTTTATAATCCCTTTGCGATTATTTTAAGTTCCCCCCGTATACTACCAAGTAGAAACGGAGGGAATTTAAATTTTATGAAAGACTTTTTATTAGAGACAAATGTACTTACCAAAAAGTACGGGGGAAAAGCAGTAGTTGATCATGTAAACCTTCACATTAAGAAGGGTGAGATATATGGACTGATTGGTCCCAACGGAGCCGGCAAAACTACAATTATGAAAATGATAGCGGGTTTTGCAAGTCCTACCGAAGGGGAGATTAAGCTTTTTTCCGATAAGGACAGAGAAAGAAGAATCGGCGCACTGATTGAGGCACCCGGAGTCATCGGAAACTTAAATGCTTTCGATAACATGAAGCTTAAAGCTTTGGCTATGGGCGTATACGATAAGCAGTCGATTCTTGACATCCTTAACATTGTAGGCCTTGAGAATGACAAGAGGAAAAAAACCAAGAACTACTCCCTTGGAATGAAGCAAAGACTTGGAATCGGCCTTGCACTTATAGGTCATCCTGATTTCCTTATCCTTGATGAGCCCATAAACGGACTTGACCCTCAGGGAATAACCGAAGTCAGAGAACTTATTATAAAGCTCAGTACGGAACGTGGTATGACAATCCTGATTTCAAGCCACATTTTGGAGGAGTTAAGCAAGGTTGCCAATGTATTCGGTATCATAAACCACGGCAAGCTGATTAAGGAACTCACCGAAGAGAAGCTTAAGGCCGAATGCGAGGAAAAGATAGAAATAATCACAGAAAATACCGACCTTGCATCCTCAATTCTTGAAGAGAATGACATTAAGGACTTCGAGGTTGTTGAAGCAGACAAGATTCATCTTTGCGGCAACCGGTCCAAGGTGCCTGCCATAAACAGAATGCTTGTACAGCACGGCGTGGACATTAACGGTATCCACGTAATCGGTTCTTCACTGGAGAACTACTATCTTTCTTGCATTGGGAACGGAGGAAATTAGAAATGCTTAATCTTATCAGAATGAATTTATATAGATTTTTCAGGGAAAAAGGATATATCGCCTTCATCATCACACTGCTCTGTGCCACACTTATTTCAGCTATTGCCATAGAAATCACAGCAGAGTCAGGTATTGAAATAGTGGAGTCGGTGGATGAGAATGGTCAAAAAGTATATAACATGGAAGTGGGTGATGAAAACTCTGATATTATGCTTAGCGCATCGGCGAAAGAGAACACTTCCATGGCAGAAATTTTCGTGGAGATGCTGGGAAGCGGTGTCATCATAATGATTTCAGGTATCTTCGCTATTATATACAGTGATACAGAGAGAAGATACGGATTTGTAAAGAACCTCACTGTAAGAAAAAAGGAGAGAGTTGCGGTTTTTGCAGCAAAAGCAGTACCTGTATTCGTGTTCACCTGCTATACCATGGTGGCTGTACTCGGAGGAATATATCTGGGAAGCTGCTTTACCTACCCTATTCCTTTCGGAAACGTAAGCCGGTTCTTCTCATACTCTGTGGTTCAGCTCTTTGTAGCGACAGCCTTTGGAATCTTCTCCCTGGCCCTTTATGAACTTATCAGAAAAGAGGTTGTGGCTGTAATCATCGTAATCTTTACATCCTTAGGTCTGGTTTCAAAGATTGTACAGCTTTTGGAGATGGGTCTTGTCAAGGTTGGCATCTGCACAGAAGCATTCGTTGAAAAATATGAGATTACTCAGCACTTATTAGCAAACAGGTCAGCCATGATTAATCTTAATGATGTTTCAGCAGGAAAACCCTGTGCGCTCATCATTGCAGCCATTGGCATCGTGATTTATCTTGCAGCAGGAATGATTTTGTATCGCAAAAAAGATGTAGTATAATTATCACATGACTAATATAATTATCCTGGCTTTGGCCGGACTTTGTCTGGTATTGATTTTCACAATTGTAATGTACAGGCGACAGATTAACTCAATCTGTCGCCAGCTTCGCGTTCATAGGAGTGAAGAGTCGGGAACCGATATCTGGCTTGATTATATTCAGGGTCCCTTTGGTAAGCTTCAGAGGGAACTGAATGAATTCATAAGGGAGAAAAGGCAGGAGAAGGCAGCCTACACCGCCAAAGAAAACGCATGGAAACAGATGATTGCCAATGTCTCCCATGATATAAGAACTCCCATAACCTCCATATCGGGATACTTCCAGCTTCTAAACGAAACCGAGGATCCTGAGAAGAGGGCAGAGTATGTACGAATCATCAGGGGAAGACTGGATGAGTTTACCGCAATGCTTGAGGAATTCTTTGTTTATTCCGCATCAACAAGCGATGACAGAAAGCCTTCCATAGAAAGCTGCAACATTTCAAGGTGCGTAACCGAGTCTCTGTTTCTCTATTACGACGACATTGAAAAGAAGCTTGGCTCCGTAAAGCTGGATTTCCCGGAAAAAGACGTAATCGCCTATGCGGAAGAGGCCACCTTAAAGCGAGTATTTCAGAATATCATTAAGAATGCTCTTACCCACGGAAGCGGTGACTTTAGAGTAAGACTTGCGGCTTTTCCTGAGAAGGTAACCATTATTTTTGAGAATAAGACGGAGGAGAAGCTCCCGGAGAATCCTAACGATGTATTCGAGAGAACCTACAGAGCCGACCCCGCAAGAAGTACCAAGGGTACAGGCCTTGGCCTTTGTATTGCCAAGGAGTTTACGGAGAAGATGGGGGGCAGCATAAATGCCCTATGCATTGGGGACGACACATTCAGAATCACAATTGTACTTAAAGCATCAAAGATATAGAGAGGGAAAATAATAAATGGCTAAGGGAAATATACTTATTATCGAAGACAATGATGAGATTAACAGTCTTTTACAGGAAATTCTTGGGGGCGCAGGCTACCAGGTAAAGGCAGCATACTCAGGCCCTGAGGGTTTCCTTTACTTCGGACAGGAGGACTATGACTTAATCCTTTTGGATTTAATGCTTCCCGGAATGCCCGGGGAACAGATTCTCGCCAAAATAAGGGAGAAGTCCAATGTGCCCGTCATCGTTATTTCTGCCAAGACCGATATAGACGGCAAGGTTAACCTTCTTGGAAACGGCGCCGACGACTATATCACAAAGCCCTTTGATGTAAGGGAGGTTCTGGCAAGAATCGAGCTGCAGCTTAAGAAGAGCTCAGGCGGAAGCGTTGCCAAGGCGGATGATGAGGTCCTCGTATTTGAGGACTTGAAGTTTGATCCTTCAAACAAAACCCTTTATGCGGGAGACACTCCCATATCTCTCACCAAACATGAGTACAATCTTATCGGACTTCTTATTAAATACCCTGAGAAGATTTATTCAAAGCAGGAGCTTTTCGAGCTTGCCTGGGACGAGTACTACATCGGTGAGGACAAGACCATCAACGTCCACATCAGCAATATCAGAAAGAAACTTTTCGAGGCCACAGGCAAGGAATATATCGATACTGTCTGGGGAATCGGAGTCAGACTTAAGAAACAGTAGTAATACTGTATCCTATGCCCAAGTTGTGTTATAATGGGAAACATGGAAATTCGGATAGACGATCTAAACATCAATTACAAAATAACGGGTGAAGGTGAGAAGACCTTTGTTATCCTTCAGGGCTGGGGAACGGACTGTAACATTTATGATTCTGTAACCCGCACTGTACTTGGAATGGAAGGCTCACCCTATAAGGTGGTTCAGTTTGATTTCCCCGGTTTCGGTGGAAGCGACGAGCCTAAGACCCCGTGGGATGTGGACGGCTATACGGATTTTTTTGTTGCCTTCATGAAGGCTATTAATGTTAAAAACGCAGTCCTCTACGGTCACTCCTTTGGAGGCAGGGTTATCATCAAACTTTTCGGAAGAGATAATTTGCCCTTCGAAATAGAAAGAGTTATCCTAAACGATGCTGCGGGAATTATGCCTAAGCGCTCTCCCAAGCAGCTAAGAAAGATAAGAAGATATAAGATTCTAAAGACTATCCTTCTTTCCAAACCCATACATGCTCTTTTCCCGGATATGATTGATTACTGGAAGGGGCAGCAGGGCTCAGCGGATTACCGCGCCGCTTCACCCATGATGAAGCAGGTCCTTGTGAAGGCGGTTAATGAGGATCTGACAGAAGGACTTTCAAAGATTAACAAGGATACCCTTTTAATCTGGGGCGACAAGGATACCGCAACTCCCATAGGGGATGCCCACATTATGGAGGAGAAGATTCCGGGTGCCGGCCTTGCAGTAATCGAGGGCACCGGACACTACAGCTTCCTTGAGAACGCGCCCCTTTTTAATTCAATACTGACTACATACCTTAAGAATTGCTGATAAGATGAATTCAATCGTAAACATACTATTAATTATATATGCCGTGTTCTTCGTGATGGTGGCCCTTACAGCCATGTATCTGGGATTCAGATACAACCTTCACATGTTCCAGCTTAACGGTTACAAGAACCTTGAGCACATTAAACGCATGGCCCCGGGAATCGGGAGACAGTGGCTTTTGCTTCTGATGATTCCTCTTGGAGCCCTTCGCATCTTTATGTTTGTCCCCGGACTTGAGATTATTATTCTCATTTTCCTTGGACTTACTATTATGCAGTACAACTTCTGGCGTAAGCACAATACGAAGAAGAAGCTGGTTTTCACAGCAAGAGTAAAGAGGCTGGTGGTGGTTAACATAATATTAACCGCAGCACTGATTGCACTGCCTTGCATCTTTGTGGACTTTCAGTTTCTCTATCCAATGCTTGTGCTTTTCACGGGCCTTCAGATTATAATGCCTGTGATTACCAACATCGTAAACAAGCCCATGGAGTGGTGCGTGAACCGCTATTATATTAACGATGCCAAGCACCGCCTTAAATCCGTGCCGGGGCTTAAGGTCATCGGCATCACAGGAAGCTTTGGTAAAACCAGCGTAAAGTTCTACTTACAAACTCTCCTTAAGGATTACTTCAATGTTTTGGTTACTCCCGAGAGTTATAACACTCCCATGGGAATTGTCAAAACCATCCGCTCCTCCCTTAAACCAACCCACGAAATATTCGTATGTGAGATGGGTGCAAGACATGTGGGAGATATTAAGGAAGATACGGACATTGTTAAGCCGGACCACGCAATTATTACATCCATAGGTCCTCAGCATCTGGAAACCTTTTATACAATCGAGAATATAATGAAGACCAAGTTCGAGCTGGCGGATGCACTGTCTTCCGATGGACTTCTTTTCTTAAACGGTGACAACGAATATATCAGGAAGCAGTCAGAAGGGTACAAAAACAGAATCTTCTACTGTTCGAATCCTGAAGAACTGGCAAAATGCTCTGAACCCGGCGGCTATTATGCGTCGGATATAAAGGTTTCTTCCATGGGAAGTGAATTTACGGTTCATGCCCCTAACGGAGAATCGGAGAGATTCACCACGAGACTTCTTGGATCTCAGAACGTGGTTAATATTGTGGGTGCCATTGCCTGTGCCAACACACTGGGAATCGAGCTTAAGAAATTAATAGTTCCCGTAAGGCGAATTCAAAGCGTTGAGCATCGAATGCAGATAAAGGAAAACGGCAACGTCTCCATTATCGATGATGCCTACAACTCCAACCCCGTTGGCTCGAAGATGGCGGTGGAGACCTTAAGAGATTTTGACGGATTAAGAATTCTTGTAACTCCCGGTATGGTAGAATTGGGAGATAAAGAGAAGGAATATAACTATAAGTTTGGCACCTACGCCGCGGCATGCTGCGACTATATCTTCTTAATAGGAAGGGAGCACTCCGCACCCATAAGGGAGGGCGTCCTTTCTGAGGGATTTCCGGAGGATAAGTGTATCACCTTCGACAAACTTGAGGAAGCAATGAAAATGGCGTACTCCATTAAGGACTCTCGCCGTAAATATATATTATTGGAGAATGATTTACCCGATAATTATCGATAAGGATGGTAAGGAATATGAAAACCAGAGTAGCAGTTTTATTTGGTGGTAAGAGTGTAGAGCATGAGGTATCAGTTATCTCTGCGATACAGGCAATAATGAGCATGGATACCGAGAAGTATGATATCATTCCCGTTTACATGACCAAGGCTAACGACATGTATGTGGGAGAGGGCATCGGAGACATCAAAAGATATAAGGATATCCCCGGACTTCTCGCTTCATCCGAACTTGTAAACATGATCAGAGAGGATGGAAGATTTTACCTTGCATCCATGAAGAAGAAAGCCTTCAAGAAGGAAACAAAGATTGAGTTTGATATTGTGTTCCCCATTGTTCACGGAACCAATGTTGAGGACGGAACTCTTCAGGGCTTCATTAAGACCATAGGCGCTCCCTTCGTGGGCTGCGATGTAACCGCATCAGCCATCGGAATGGATAAGTACGCGCAGAAACTTGTGTTAAAAGAGAACGAAGTTCCCGTTCTCGACAGCCTCATCTTCACTTTGAAGGATTATGAGGATATTAACGCAATTATCGAAAGAAGCGAGCAGCGCATGGGTTATCCTGTGATTGTAAAACCTGTCAATCTCGGCTCCTCCGTAGGTATCGGTGTGGCTAAGTCGAGAGAAGAGCTGATAAAGAAGATCGATGACGCTTTTTCCTACTCAAGAAGAATCATCATCGAGCACGCTATTACATATTTAAGAGAGATTAACTGTTCGGTTCTCGGTGATGAGAACGAGGCCGAGGCTTCCGAGTGCGAAGAGCCTATGCACAGTGAGGACATCTTAAGCTACGAGGATAAGTATGTAAGCAATGCAAAGGGCGGCAAGTCCTCCGGTATGGCGAGTGTGGCACGTAAGGTTCCCGCTGAAATCTCTCCTGAACTTCGTGAACAAATCAGAAGTCTTGCAGTTAAATCCTTTAAGACTTTGGGATGTAACGGTGTTGCCCGAATCGACTTCATGCTTGATGAGGACAACGGCCACATTTACTTTAACGAAATCAATACAATTCCCGGCTCTTTGGCTTTCTATCTTTGGGAGCCTGTGGGTGTGCCATACAAGGAACTTCTCAACAGAATGATTGAGCTGGGCCTCAAGAGAGCAAGGGAAGAGAGCAACATTACCTACGCTTTCGACACCAATATCCTTAACATGGATGTTCTTGGGGGATCCAAGTCATCTAAGCTGGGCTGAGAAATCTGATTAAGAAGAAAGCAGAAGGCGCATACATATTTTTCCCCAGGGTACTCTGAGGCACTCGTTACTTAGCGAGGTTTTTTCGAGCTTAGTAACGTAAGTAGCCGAAGGTAGTGAAAACGTGCCCAGGGGGGAAATATGTATGCGCCTTATGCGTAAATTGCTTTAGTCTTGACTATCGGCTCCAACGGCCGCTGGCGCCGCAAGGGAGTACAAGGCCTGTCTCTGTAACGGGGAGCCCGATTTCGCTTGACTCAACCTTGCCACCGAACTGTGGAACAAGTACTTTGGACAACATATAAGTTAATACTGCAGGTTGAAGACCTGTGGTATATGAGTTTATTAAGAAGAAACAGGAATCCTTGCTCAGGAGTTTGCTTGCAAGCTCAATGAAAGGATACACATTATCTTCAATTTTCCAGATTTCACCTTTGGGTCCTCTGCCGTAGGAGGGAGGATCCATTATTATGCCGTCGTATTTGTTGCCGCGGCGGATTTCTCTTTCGACAAACTTCTGGCAGTCGTCCACAAGCCATCTGATGGGAGCGTCTGAAAGGCCGCTTTCAACGGCATTCTCCTTGGCCCACATAACCATGCCCTTGGAGGCATCTACGTGTGTAACGGCTGCGCCGGCCTTTGCGGCTGCTAAGGTTGCACCGCCTGTATAAGCAAATAAGTTTAGGACCTTCAGCTGACGCTCAGGGTTCTTTTTTGATTCCTCCTTTATAATAGAAGAAAACCAATCCCAGTTAACGGCCTGCTCGGGGAACAAACCCGTGTGTTTAAAGGAAAAGGGCTTAAGACGGAAGGTCAATTCGCGATAGCTTATTTTCCACTCCTCGGGGAGATCAAAGAACTCCCACTCACCTCCGCCCTTGGCGGAACGATGGTAGTGGCCATTTTTCTTCTTCCAGCCGGGATTCTTGTGTTCGCTCTTCCAGATTACCTGGGGGTCCGGCCTTACAAGAAGATACTTGCCCCAACGCTCCAGTTTCTCACCGTCTCCGGTGTCTATTACTTCATAATCTTTCCAATTATCTGCAATCCACATAATAACCTCTTTTGTATTTATTTGGCATCTTGAACAAGAAAAGACAAAAAAGACGCCAAGAAAAGTCAAAAAATAACAAAATCAACAATTCTTTCCACAGCCATATTTTTTTACAATGGGATTAAAGAGAGAGATAGGAGGAGCTTGTATGTCTACGGCTGCTGTTAATGTCAATACGGATTTGGCCAAAAAGAAATCCGCAAGACGTAAGAAAACCTTCATGCTGACCACCATGGTTCTCCCTGGTGCGATATGGCTGTTGCTATTAAGATACCTTCCAATGTTCGGTATCATTTTAGCATTTAAGGATTATAAAGTATACCCCAAAAACCCCACATTGTTACAAAACATTCTTCACAGTAAGTGGGTGGGCTTCGCGAAGTTCAAATTTATCGTTGCTTCCGGTAATGCCTGGATAATGATTCGAAACACCATCGGATACAACCTGATTTTCATTGTTTTGGGATTATTCTTCGGAGTGGCATTCGCAATAATGCTTAACGAGGTAACAAGCAAGTTCGTAGCAAAGACTTACCAGACATTGATGTTTTTTCCTTACTTCATGTCATGGGTAGTAGCAAGTTACTTCCTTTATGCATTCCTTGCTCCAACAAACGGACTTATCCCTAACATGCAGAAGGCAAAGGGCGTTCCGGCGGACCAGATAATAGACTGGTACAACTACAAGAAGCCATGGCCCTTCATCCTTATCGGAGCCAGAATGTGGAAGGGAATCGGTTACGGATGTGTCCTTTACTTATCGGCCATCACAGGAATCGACTCCAGCCTCTACGAAGCGGCTTCCATCGATGGAGCGAGCAAGTGGCAGCAAATTAAATACGTTACATTACCTCACTTGAAGACTATGATCGTTATCCTGATCATCATGGACGTAGGTAAGATCTTCAATGCAGACTTCGGTTTGTTCTACAACATTCCCATGGCATCAGGTCTTCTTACATCGGTTACACAGGTTATTGATACATATGTATATTCAGCCCTGATGTCAACCAACGACCTGAGTATGTCGGCGGCGGCAGGCTTGACCCAGAATGTATTGGGATTCGTTTGTATCATGCTGGCGAATACCATAACCAAGAAGATAGACGAAGACAGTTCGCTGTTCTAGGAGGTAATTTAGATGAGTGAAACAACGGTTTCCCTTAAAAGAAGGAAACGCCGCATAAATGCTGTAAGTGTTCCGGCTGAAGCGGTAATTCATATAATAATGATTCTCTTCTGTCTGTTTTGTATAATCCCATTTGTATTCGTGGTGATTATCTCCTTCACATCAGAAGAGAGTATAAGACAGATTGGATATTCTTTCATACCGAATGAATGGAGCGTGGAGGGATATCAATACGTAATGAAGATGGGAGCTCAGCTTTGGAGATCATATTTTAACAGCTTCTTCATTACAGTTGTGGGTACCATCTGCTCAGTGCTTATGTGTGTTCTTTATTCATATGCACTCTTCAGACCGGATTTCAAGTACAGAAACTTCTTCATGTTCATAAGCTTCTTTACAATGATGTTCGGTGGCGGCCTTGCTCCCACATACGCAGTAAGTAAGCAGTTACTGGGACTTCATGATAACTACGCAGCTTTGATAGTGCCTCTGTTGTTCAGTCCCTTTAACATAGTAATCATGAGAACCTTCTTCCAGAGTTCGGTGCCTACGGAGCTCATAGAGTCGGCGGCTATAGACGGATCCGGTGAGTACAACACCCTGTTTAAGATTGTTGTTCCTATTGCAAAACCCGGTATCGCTACAATAGCTCTTTTCAATGCACTTGCTTACTGGAACGACTGGTTCACAGCAATGATTTACGTTCGTGACGCAAAGGAATACATTCCTCTTCAGTATCTTCTTATCAAGATGCAAAGAGATGTACAGTTCCTGTCACAAAACTCTGCATCCCTGGGAGCCGAAGCAGTTAAGGCAGCAGTTAACCTTCCTGCCCAGTCCCTTAAGATGGTTCTTGTAGTAATGATTGTTGTACCTATTACCTTTGCATATCCCTTCTTCCAGAGATACATCATCTCCGGTCTTACAGTAGGATCAATCAAAGGTTAGTAACCCGTTAACGGTAAGAACGCCCGCTTTGGGGGGTGCTTACATACACACACACTTCATAAGGAGGATTTACTATGAAAAAGAAAGCTCTTGCACTTGTGCTTTCAGTTGCAATGATGGCTACAATGCTTTCAGCCTGCGGCGGAAACAGCGGTACAAGCAGTACAGACACAAGCTCCACAACAGAATCTTCATCTACAGAGACAGCTTCATCCACAGATACAGCTGCTCCCGCTGAAGATGAGTTGGCAGAGCACGTTACAATCAAGTGGTATCTCGAAGGCTCTAACGTAAGTGATGACACAGAAGTTATGGCAGCAGTTAACGAGTACCTTGGTGAGAAACTTAACATGACCCTTGAACCCATCTGGGGTACATGGGGTGACTTCGATGAGGGTGCTTCACTTTCATTACAGTCAGGCGATGATGTAGATATCTACTTCACATGTTCATGGACAACAAATGAGTATTCACAGTACGCTAAGGACGGTTACTATGTACGTCTTGACGATCCTGAGAATAACCTTCTTGAGAAATACGCTCCCGACCTTCTTGGTTTAATCCCTGATGTATTGGTTGACGGTGCTAACGTTGAAGGTGCTTCAGGATTTGGTGTATACGCAGTTCCCGGTTACAAGGATATTGCTAACCAGTACTGCTGGGACGTAAACGTAACTCTTCTTGAGAAATACGGTTACACAATTGACGATGTTAAGAACAGATCTTTCGACCAGTTCGGTGAACTCTTTGAGACAGTTAAGCAGGGCGAAGGCGCTAACTTCTTCCCTCTTCTTCCTGAGTCAAGCGTTATCGAGCGTTGTGTAAACAGAGTAGCAGCTATTGACGACAATGGTCTTCTTTCCTACTACTTCAACCCTGAGAACCCTTCAGAGCCTCTTTCCAAGTACGGCAACGTTCTTCAGAACAAGTTCGCTACTGATGAGTTCAGAACATTTGCAGAGCAGATGAGCAAGTACTATGCAGCAGGTTATGTTGATCCTGAGTGTGCTAACTCTCAGACATCACAGGAAACACGTACAGCTCACCAGCTTGAAGGCTCATACTTAATCGGTGTTCAGTCTTATGCATACGGCTACGAAGCACAGGCTTCCCAGGAGCGTGGAATTGAAGTTCAGTTCGTTCCCTGCGAAGATCCTTACATTGATACAGTATCATCCCGTGGTGCTATGATGGCTATCTCAACAGCATCCAAGAACCCTGAGAGAGCAATGATGTTCCTTAACCTTTTGAATACTGATCCTTATCTTATGACATTACTTGAGTATGGTGTAGAAGGGGTTCATTATACACTTAACGATGACGGATGCGTAGTATTCACAGACAAGAGAGCAGATTACACTCCTTGGAGAAATGGTATGGGTAACATCACAATTCTTCCTCCTCAGGAAGGTGAAGGTGTTGGCTACGTTGAGAGATTCAAAGAGTACTATGGTGCTTCACACATGCTTCCTACAACAGGATTTACCTTTGATACAGATCCTGTAGAGACAGAGGTTGCAGCTTGTAAGTCAATTGTTGAAGAGTACTCAACAGCTCTTTACATGGGTTCAGCTAAAGACGGAATGCTTGACGAGATGTTAGAGAGACTTGACGGAGCTGGAATGCAGAAGATCGTTGACGAGGCTAACAGACAGCTCGACGAGTTCTTCAAGAGCAAATAATTAAGATTACAAGTTCTATACTACTCCTTTTGGATTCGGGCGGTCCCCCACGACCGCCCGAATCTCTATATCATAAGATGATGAGGTATTTAAATGATAGCCAGAAAAATAAGAGAAGAAGAGTTTAAGAGAGTTGATGAGCTGTTTTCGGTTTCATTCGAAAGCAAATATGACAATGACAAGACTCCCCGGGAAGTGATCGAGGAGGTTAAGGCTAATCCGGACAGCAGGGAAGCCATCTTCTGGCAGGAAAGATATGCTGCCTTTGAGGATGACGATAAGACTATGATGAGTTCCTTCATTATTAGTCCTATGCTTGGTAACTTCGATGGCAATGAAGTTGCCGTAGACGGTGTAGGCGGAGTGGCAACCCTTCCTCAGTACAGAAGAAGAGGCGGAATCAGAGAGTGCATGAAGGTGTTTTTGAAAGACAGCTTCAAGGCAGGTCATGAGTTCTCTTATCTTTATCCTTTCTCAACTGCATATTACAGGAAGTTTGGATATGAACTTGGGGTGGAAGCTTATGTATATAAGATTAACCTTTCCTTTATTCCAAACTTTGATGTAAAGGGTCACTGTGTCCTTTGCGAGCCATCAGACAATCACCTTGATGATATTAAGGCTCTTCATTCCGTGTGGGAAAAGAAGTACAACATGATGATAATAAACCGTGACTATGAGTACGGCTTTATTACAGAGTCATCCCCCTTTAAAGATCTTGTTTATACCTATATATATAGGGATGAAGCCGGAACACCAAAGGGATATATGAGATTTAACATAGATTCCGACAGAGTATTAAACTGCCAGAGAATAATCTGTGCCGATGTGGAAGGCTTTAAAGGACTGATGAATCTTGCCAAAAGCTTTGCCAGCGACCATCCTGCAATCAGATTCGTTCTTCCTGATGATTGGTATATAAGAGATTTCTTCCCGGAGTGGTCTTTGGGAGCCGGAGAAGCCTCTGTGGCACTTCGCGGAATGGGAAGAGTGGTGTGCGTTAAGAAGGTTCTTGAGTTGGCAAGGTATAAAGGGGACGGAGAAATTCGAATCAAGGTTTCGGATAATATAATAGAAGAAAACAATCGGATCTTTAAGGTTACCTTTAAAGACGGAAAGGCAGTTAATGTATCTGCTGATGCTTTGGACTATGATATTGCCATGTCCATATCTGACTTCTCCCGCCTTATTACAGGCTGCCTTGAGACTGACAGGATTGACTTCCTTGAGAAAGTTGATGTAAAATGTGACAAATCGCTTCTTGCAAAGGTATTCTACAAGAAGCCTTTGATGATTATGGAGTATTTCTAGATTGTACTAAAAAAAATACAATCTTTTTTGCGAAATCTTTAAAAAAGACTTGCAAGGCCCAAAACTATGGGTTATACTATCTTTTGCTGTGACATGATAGCTATGAAGCGCGAGGTTGCGGCCTATATATGGCCGGTTTTCCGTGGAGCGAATGTCAAGTTAGGAAACTGACGACAGGTCACTGTACCAAAGAAATGTCTACAAAACAGTAGAAACGACGTGTGAAAATCCTTTGAAAACAGGATGAAATCCGGGATTTCGGAATGTGAATAAATAGGACACACACGGGAGAGTGTACAGTCACCGCTTGTCGTACTAAGTAACAAAAGTGCGAAAAGGAGGCGACTTTTTTTATGGCAACTCAGGTAATGAGAATCACATTAAAGGCGTATGATCATCAGTTAGTTGATGCATCTGCAAAGAAAATCATCGAGACTGTAAAGAAGAACGGATCACAGGTAAGCGGTCCCGTACCCCTTCCTACTAAGAAGGAAGTAGTTACAATTCTTCGTGCTGTACATAAGTACAAAGACAGCCGTGAGCAGTTCGAGCAGAGAACTCACAAGAGACTCATCGATATCATCACACCTACACCCAAGACAGTTGAAGCATTACAGCGTCTTGAGATGCCTGCCGGTGTTAACATCGACATCAAGATGAAGAACAAATAATTCTTCATATTAATAAGAAACAATGTAAACAAACCTCTACGTACAGATGAACACCCCGGATGTGTTCCGCTATGTAGAAATCAAGGAGGTAAAAAATGAAAAAAGCGATTTTGGCAACAAAAGTCGGAATGACACAGATCTTCAATGAAGACGGAACATTAATTCCTGTAACTGTTCTTTCTGCTGGTCCTTGTGTTGTAACACAGATTAAGACAGAAGAGAACGACGGATACAAAGCAGTTCAGGTTGGATTTGTTGATAAGAAGGAAATGTACGCTGACGGCGGCAAGGAGCTTGTTCACAGACATGGCGTTAACAAGGCTGAGATGGGACACTTCAAGAAAGCCGGCGTAACAGGTAAGAGATTCGTTAGAGAATTCAAGTTCGAGAATACTGAAGATTACAATTTAGGCGACGAGATCAAAGCTGATATCTTTGCTGCAGGAGATAAGGTTGATGCAACTGCTATTTCCAAAGGTAAAGGATACCAGGGCGCTATTAAGAGATTCGGACAGCACAGAGGACCCATGGCTCACGGTTCCAAGTTCCATCGTCATCAGGGTTCAAACGGTGCATGTTCATCTCCCAGCCGTGTCTTCAAGGGCAAAGGTATGCCCGGTCACATGGGTTGCGTAAAGGTTACAGTTCAGAATCTTGAAGTAGTAAGAGTAGATGCTGAGAAGAACCTTCTCCTTGTTAAGGGCGCTGTACCCGGACCTAAGAAAGCTTTAGTAACAATCAAAGAGACCGTTAAGGTTGAAGCTTAATGGGACACGCGAAAGGAGGAACTGACAAATGGCAAACGTAGCTGTTTATAATATGGAAGGCAAGAAAGTCGGAACCATGGATTTAAACGATGCTGTATTCGGTGTTGAAATCAACGAGCACCTTGTACACTTAGCAGTGGTTGGACAGCTTGCAAACAATCGTCAGGGAACACAGAAAGCTAAGACTCGTTCTGAAGTTTCCGGTGGCGGAAGAAAACCTTGGAGACAGAAGGGTACCGGTCATGCAAGACAGGGTTCAACCCGTTCTCCTCAGTGGACAGGCGGCGGAGTTGTATTCGCACCCGTTCCCAGAGATTACACAGTTAAAATGAACAAGAAGGAAAAGAGAGCAGCTCTTAAGTCCGCTCTTACAAATTCCGTAGCAAACGAGAAGCTCATCGTTCTTGACAAGCTTGAGCTTGATGAGATCAAGACCAAGAAGTTCGCTGAAGTAATGAGCAACTTAAAGGTTGAGAAGGGCCTCGTAGTTCTTGCGGACAACGATACAAACGTAATCGCATCTGCTAAGAACCTTGAGAAAGTAAACACAGCAGTATATGACAGCATTAATGCTTACGACGTAATGAACGCAGGCACATTGGTACTCACCAAGGATGCTGTTGCAAAGATTGAGGAGGTGTACGCATAATGGCAGATCTTAAATACTATGACGTAATCCTTAAGCCCGTTGTAACAGAGAAGAGCATGAATCAGATGGGCGAGAAGAAGTACACATTCCTTGTAAATCCCGAGGCTAACAAGTCTCAGATTAAGGAAGCCGTTGAGAAGATGTTCGCCGGAACTAAGGTTGAGAGCGTTAACACAATGAATAACGACGGTAAGAACAAAAGACGTGGCATGGTAGTTGGTAAGACAGCTAAGACCAAAAAGGCCATCGTTAAGTTAACAGCAGACAGCAAGGACATCGAGATCTTCGCAGGTCTGTAAAATCAAGAAGCAGCTAATAACGTATGCGACAAACCTCACAGCTAAATCGTGTGGCTGCTCGAAGTAAGAACTTCGGTTTGTTCGCGCAAATAAAGAAAAGGAGATTTTGAATCATGGGAATTAAGACATACAATCCCTATACACCCTCCAGAAGAAATATGACCGGTTCAGATTTCTCTGAGATTACAAAGAGCACTCCTGAGAAGAGCCTTCTTTCATCTCTTAAGAAGAACGCTGGTCGTAACAATCAGGGTAAAATCACTGTAAGACACCACGGCGGTGGATCAAGACGTAAATACAGAATCATCGATTTCAAGAGAAACAAAGATGGTATCCCCGCAAAGGTAGTAGGTATCGAGTACGATCCTAACAGAACAGCTAACATCGCTCTTATCTGCTATGCAGATGGCGAGAAGGCATATATCCTCGCACCCGAGGGATTAAAAGAAGGAATGAAGATCATGAACGGTGCAGACGCCGAGGTTAGAATCGGTAACTGCTTACCTCTTTCAGAGATTCCTGTCGGTGCTCAGGTACACAACATTGAGTTATATCCCGGTAAGGGTGGACAGCTTGTTCGTTCCGCAGGTAACAGCGCACAGCTGATGGCTAAGGAAGGCAAGTATGCAACCTTAAGACTTCCCTCCGGCGAAATGAGAATGGTTCCCATCATCTGCCGTGCATCTATCGGTGTTATCGGTAATGGCGACCACAACCTTATCAACTATGGTAAGGCAGGTAGAGTTCGTCACATGGGTATCCGTCCTACTGTTCGCGGTTCCGTTATGAACCCTAACGATCACCCTCATGGTGGTGGTGAAGGTAAGACAAGTATCGGACGTCCCGGTCCTTGCACTCCTTGGGGTAAGCCCGCTCTCGGTTTGAAGACTCGTAAGAAGAAACATTCCGATAAGCTTATCGTAAGACGTCGTGACGGTAAAGCAATTAAGTAATTGTAAATTTCGCTAAATTTTCAGGAGGAAAAAAATGGCTAGATCAATTAAAAAAGGACCCTTTGCTGACGCACATCTCCTTAAGAAAGTAGATGCTATGAACGCAGCAGGTCAGAAGCAGGTTATCAAGACATGGTCCCGTCGTTCCACGATTTTCCCTTCATTCGTTGGACATACAATCGCTGTACACGACGGTAGAAAGCATGTACCCGTATATGTAACCGAAGATATGGTTGGACACAAACTCGGCGAGTTCGTTGCTACCAGAACCTACAGAGGTCACGGTAAGGACGAAAAGAAGTCAAGGGTAAATTAGTAGAAGGAGGTTTAGATCATGGCAAAAGGACATAGAAGCCAAATCAAGAGAGAAAGAAATGCTAATAAAGATACCAGACCTTCAGCTAAGTTATCTTATGCGAGAGTGTCTGTTCAGAAGGCATGCTTCGTCCTTGACGCAATCCGCGGCAAAGACGTAAATAGCGCTTTAGCTATCCTTACTTACAATCCCAGATATGCTTCAAGCATCATCAAGAAATTGTTAGAGTCAGCTATCGCAAACGCAGAAAACAATAACGGTATGAACAAGGACAATCTCTATGTTGCAGAGTGCTTTGCAAACAAAGGACCTACAATGAAGAGAGTACAGCCCAGAGCACAGGGCCGTGCTTACAGAATTGAGAAGAGAATGAGCCACATCACCGTTGTACTTGATGAGAGATAGAAAGGAGCTTAGTTAATCTATGGGACAGAAAGTTAATCCTCACGGCTTAAGAGTCGGTGTTATTAAGGATTGGGATTCCAGATGGTATGCTGATGCTGAGTTCTCTGATTTCCTTGTAGAGGACTTCGAGATCAGAAAATACCTTAAGAAGAAATTATATGCTGCCGGAATCAGCAAGATTGAAATCGAGCGTGCTTCCGACAGAGTAAAAGTTGTTATTCATACAGCAAAGCCCGGCGTAGTTATCGGTAAGGGCGGTGCTGAAATCGAAATCACAAAGCAGGAATTATCCAAGATGACAGGCAAGAAAGTTCTTGTTGACATCAAGGAAATCAAGAGACCCGATCGTGATGCTCAGCTTGTTGCAGAGAACATCGCACAGCAGTTGGAGAACCGTGTTTCCTTCCGTCGTGCTATGAAGTCCTGCATGGGCAGAACAATGAAGTCAGGAGCTCTTGGAATTAAGACCTGTTGTTCAGGACGTCTCGGTGGAGCAGATATCGCTCGTGCTGAGTTCTACAACGAGGGTACAATTCCTCTTCAGACACTTCGTGCAGATATTGACTATGGTTTTGCTGAGGCAGATACCACCTATGGTAAAGTAGGCGTTAAAGTCTGGATTTACAAAGGAGAGGTACTTCCCACCAAAGCTAATGCTACTAAGGAAGGGGGAGACAAATAATGTTAATGCCCAAAAGAGTAAAGCGTCGTAAACAGTTCCGTGGCACCATGAGAGGTAAAGCATTACGTGGTAACGTAATCAGCTATGGTGAATTTGGTCTTGTTGCTACAGAACCGGCGTGGGTTAGATCAAATCAGATTGAGGCAGCCCGTGTTGCCCTCACTCGTTATACAAAGCGTGCAGGTCAGGTTTGGATTAAGATTTTCCCTGACAAGCCCGTTACTGCAAAACCGGCAGAAACCCGTATGGGTTCCGGTAAAGGTACTGTTGAATATTGGGTAGCAGTTGTTAAGCCCGGACGTGTAATGTTTGAAATCGCAGGTGTTCCCGAAGCGGACGCAAGAGAAGCATTACGTCTTGCTATGCATAAGCTTCCCTGCAAGTGTAAGATCGTTTCTAAGGCAGATCTGGAAGGCGGTGTATCGGATGAAAACTAATCAGTATGTTGCAGAGTTACAGAAGAAGACAGCCCAGGATTTAGCAAAAGAGTTAACAGATGCTAAGAAGGAGCTTTTCAATTTAAGATTCCAGAACGCAACCAACCAGTTGGACAACACAGCTCGTATCAAAGAGGTTCGCAAGAACATCGCTCGTATCGAGACAGTGTTAAGCGCTAAGGCTAAAGCTTAGGTCGCGCGTGGCTTAGAAAGGAGAAACAATCGTGGAAGAAAGAAATCTTAGAAAAACACGTACAGGTAAAGTTACCAGTAATAAAATGGATAAGACCATCGTTGTTGCCATCGAAGACCACGTTAAGCACCCTCTCTACGGCAAGATCGTAAAGAGAACTTACACACTTAAGGCTCATGATGAGAACAACGAATGTAACATCGGTGATACCGTCAAGGTAATGGAGACAAGACCTTTATCAAAGGATAAGAGATGGAGACTTGTTGAGATTATCGAGAAGGCAAAATAGTCTTATTTGGAAGGAGAAATAGCATGATTCAGCAGGAAACAAGACTTAAAGTTGCTGATAATACAGGTGCTAAGGAAATCCTTTGCATCCGCGTTATGGGCGGCTCTACAAGAAGATATGCAAATATCGGCGATGTCATCGTTGCTACCGTTAAAGATGCAACACCCGGCGGTGTTGTCAAAAAAGGTGACGTAGTAAAGGCAGTTGTTGTTCGTACTGTTAAGGGTGCTCGTCGTAAAGACGGTTCCTACATCAAGTTCGACGAGAACGCAGCAGTTATTATCAAGGATGACAAGACTCCGAGAGGAACACGTATTTTTGGACCCGTAGCAAGAGAGCTTCGTGATAAGCAGTTCATGAAGATCGTATCACTTGCTCCGGAAGTATTATAAGGAGGTGCCGATATGTCAACAATGAAGATCAAGAAAGGCGACACTGTTAAGGTTATCGCCGGCAAAGACAAAGACAAAGAAGGCAAGGTCATTTCCGTTGATCCTAAGAACGGAAAGGTAGTTGTAGAAGGCGTTAACATGATTACAAAGCATGAGAAGCCCTCAGCAGCAAACCAGAACGGTGGTATCGTTCAGAAAGAAGCTCCTCTTGACATCTCCAACGTTATGTACCTTCACAAAGGTAAAGTAACACGTGTAGGCTTCAAGATGGAAAAAGATAAAAAAGTACGTTTCGCTAAGACAACCGGCGACGTAATTGACTAGTACGGGAAAGGAGGTTGTTATAGTGAGCAGACTTAAAGATCAGTATAAGAATGAAATCGTTGATGCAATGATGAAGAAGTTCGGTTACAAGAACATCATGCAGGTTCCCAAGCTTGACAAGATCGTAGTTAACATGGGTGTTGGCGAAGCTAAGGAGAACGCAAAGGTTCTTGAATCCGCAGTTAAGGATATGGAGACCATCACAGGTCAGAAGGCTATTTTAACAAAGGCTAAAAAGTCCGTTGCTAACTTCAAGATTCGTGAAGGTATGGCAATCGGATGTAAGACCACCCTCCGCGGTGAGAAGATGTACGAGTTCCTTGACAGACTCGTAAATCTCGCACTTCCTCGTGTACGTGACTTCAGAGGCGTTAACCCCAACTCTTTCGATGGAAGAGGTAACTACTCTCTTGGTATCAAGGAGCAGATCATCTTCCCCGAGATCGAGTACGATAAGGTAGATAAGGTAAGAGGTATGGACATCATCTTCGTTACCACAGCTAAGACCGATGAAGAAGCACGCGAGTTATTAACAATGTTCAACATGCCGTTTGAGAAATAGGAGGAAATTAATTCATGGCTAAGACAGCAATGAAATTAAAACAGCAGCGTAAGCCTAAATTCTCCACAAGAGCATATAGCCGCTGCAAAATTTGTGGTCGTCCACATGCTACATTAAAGAAATACGGAATCTGCAGAATTTGCTTCCGTGAATTGGCATACAAGGGTCAGATACCCGGCGTTAAGAAAGCAAGTTGGTAAGGAAGAAAGGAGGCAATTCAAATGACAATGAGCGATCCCATTGCAGATATGCTTACAAGAATTCGTAATGCAAACACTGCAAAACATGATACAGTAGACGTTCCTGCTTCCAAGATGAAGATAGCAATTGCTGATATTCTTCTTGAAGAAGGTTACATCAAAAAATATGATCTCGTAGATGACGGTGCATTCAAGACAATCCACATCACACTTAAGTATGGTGTAGACAAGAATGACAAGATTATCTCCGGAATCAAGAGAATTTCAAAGCCCGGTCTTCGTGTATATGCCGGCAAGGATGAGCTTCCCAGAGTACTTGGTGGCTTAGGCGTTGCTATCATTTCCACAAACCAGGGTGTTATCACAGACAAGAAGGCTCGTCAGCTTGAAGTTGGCGGCGAGGTTCTTGCTTTCGTTTGGTAATTATTAATTCACTATATTCATAGGAGGTACGGGCATGTCACGTATAGGAAGAATGCCAATCGCAATACCTGCAGGTGTTACTGTTGATATTGCAGAAAATAACAAAGTGACTGTTAAAGGTCCCAAGGGAACTCTTGAGAGAGTTCTTGCACCTGAGATGGAAGTTAAGGTTGAAGGTGCAGACGTAGTAGTTTCAAGACCTAATGACTTAAAGAGAATGAAATCCTTACATGGATTGACAAGAACTCTTATCAACAACATGGTAATCGGTGTTACCGAGGGCTATGAGAAGAAACTCGAGGTAAACGGTGTTGGTTACAAGGCCGCTAAGCAGGGCAAGAAGCTCGTTCTTAACCTTGGTTTCTCACATCCCGTTGAGATGAACGATCCTGATGGAATCGAGACTGTGGTTGATGGTAACAACATCACAGTTAAGGGAATTGACAAAGAAAAAGTTGGCCAGTTTGCAGCTGAGATCAGAGACAAGAGAAGACCTGAGCCTTACAAGGGTAAGGGTATCAAGTATGCCGATGAGACAATCAGACGTAAAGTTGGTAAGACCGGTAAGAAGTAGATAAGGAGAGTGTAAAATGGTTAATAAAGAATCAAGACAGAATATTCGTGTTAAAAAGCACGCAAGACTTCGTAACCGTTTTAGCGGCACCGCTGAGAGACCTCGTCTTGCTGTGTTCAGAAGTAATAATCATATGTATGCTCAAATTATCGACGATACTGTTGGAAATACAATCGTTGCAGCATCCACTGTTGAGAAGGATGTTAAGGCAGAGTTAGAGAAGACAAATAACGTTGATGCAGCAGCATACTTAGGCACTGTTATCGCTAAGAGAGCACTTGAAAAAGGAATCAAAGAGGTTGTATTCGACCGTGGCGGTTTCATTTATCAGGGTAAGGTAGCAGCATTAGCAGATGCAGCCAGAGAAGCTGGCTTACAATTCTAGGAAAGGAAGACATTGAATATGAAACATACTATCATAGATCCTAGCCAGTTAGAGTTAAGCGACAAGGTCGTTACCATCAAGAGAGTTACAAAGACCGTTAAGGGTGGACGTAACATGAGATTCACAGCTTTAGTAGTTGTTGGTGATGAGAACGGACACGTTGGAGCAGGACTTGGCAAGGCTGTAGAAATTCCCGAAGCAATTCGTAAGGGAAAAGAAGATGCAATGAAGAACATTGTAACAGTAGCATTAGATGAGAATAAGTCCATCACACACGATTACATCGGTAAGTATGGCTCAGCTAACGTTTTGTTAAAGAGAGCTCCCGAAGGTACCGGTATCATCGCAGGTGGTCCTGCACGTATTGTTTGTGAGCTTGTAGGTATCAAGAACATTCGTACCAAATCTCTTGGCTCCAACAATAAGCAGAATGTTGTTCTTGCAACAATCGCAGGCTTAAGCGCTTTAAAGACTCCTGAAGAAGTAGCTCGTAACCGTGGAAAATCCGTTGACGAGGTATTGGCTTAATTCCCACTCGGGATTAAGTCTTTGAGAAAGGAGAAAATAAAATGGCTGAGAAGAAAATTAAAATCACTTTGGTTAAATCTACCATCGGTGCAGTTCCGAAGCATAAAAAGATTGCCGAGTCCATGGGACTTCGTAAATTAAATAAATCCATTATCGTTCCCGATAATGCTGCATCAAGAGGACAGATTCAGCAGATTCAACATTTAGTAAAAGTTGAAGAAGTATAAAGGAGGAGGAGACATGGAATTATCGAATTTAAGACCCGCTGAGGGCTCCAAACACAGCGACAACTTCAGAAGAGGTCGCGGACACGGTTCAGGAAACGGTAAGACTGCCGGTAAGGGCCACAAAGGTCAGAAGGCACGTTCAGGTGCTCCCAGAATCGGTTTCGAAGGTGGTCAGATGCCTTTATACAGACGTCTCCCCAAGAGAGGATTCAAGAACCGTAACACATTAAATATTGTTGCAATTAACTTAGAAGCGCTGGAAGCATTCGAGGATGGTTCTACCGTTACAGTTGAGACTCTCATCGAAAAGGGTATCGTTAAGAACCCTCGTGACGGCGTAAAGATACTTGGAAACGGAGAACTTACCAAGAAGCTTAATGTTACTGCAAATGCATTCAGTGCATCTGCAAAAGAGAAGATTGAGGCACTTGGTGGAACAGCTGAGGTAAAGTAAATGCTTACAACACTCAAAAACGCATTCAAGATTAAAGAGATCAGAAATAAAATTCTGTTTACCTTTGCAATGCTGGTTGTAATACGTATTGGTTCACAGCTTCCCGTGCCCGGTGTAGACAGAAACTATTTCGCAAATTGGTTTTCAGAGCAGACAGGAGATGCTTTTAACCTGTTTGATGCATTTACGGGTGGTTCATTCTTAAGCATGTCAATTTTGGCACTTAACATTACACCCTACATTACATCATCAATTATCATGCAACTCTTAACAATTGCAATTCCCAAACTTGAGGAGTTGCAGAGAGACGGCGAGGACGGACGTAAGAAAATTGCGTCCATCACCCGTTACGTCACTGTAGGTCTTGCACTTTTACAGGCAACAGCAATGGCTATCGGATTCGGTGGCAGCGGACTTCTTGTGCCTTACAATGCATTAAGTGTTGTCACAGTAGTTATCGCTCTTACCGCAGGTAGTGCATTCCTTATGTGGATTGGTGAGCAGATTACAGAGAACGGTATCGGAAACGGTATATCAATCGTCCTTGTTATCAACATCATTTCACGTATGCCTCAGGATTTGACAGGACTGTTCAATCAGTTTGTTAAGGGCAAACCTTTTGCAACAGCTACTCTTGCAGCCATCATAATTCTTGCAATTATCGTTGGCATGGTATTGTTCATCATCCTTCTTGACAGAGCAATCCGTAAGATCCCCGTACAGTATGCTAAAAAGGTACAGGGCCGCAAGATGGTTGGCGGAAACACCTCAAGCATCCCCTTGAAGGTTAACACCGCAGGAGTTATCCCCATTATCTTTGCTTCATCCATTATGCAGTTCCCCATCATTATCAGCTCTTTGGTTGGTTATTCGGGAACCGGTGTGTGGGCAAGAATCTTGGCATTCCTTAACTCCGGCAACTGGTTTAAGTTTACAGAGTCAACCTGGTACTATACACTTGGTTTGCTTCTCTATGTAGTATTGGTTATCTTCTTCGCATATTTCTATACTTCCATTACTTTCAATCCTATGGAAGTTTCAAATAACATGAAGAAGCAGGGCGGATTCATTCCCGGCATCAGACCCGGTAAGCCCACCAGCGATTACCTTAACAGAATCCTTGGCTACATCATCTTCATCGGTGCTGTGGGACTTACATTTATAGGAATCCTTCCTTATGTATTCCAGGGACTTTTCGGAGCTTCAGTTTCATTCGGTGGAACAAGCTTAATCATTATCGTCAGCGTAATCCTTGAGACAATCAATCAGCTTGAGAGCCAGATGCTTGTACGTAACTACAAGGGATTCTTGAACGATTAATAACGCACATATAATGTCTTCCGGAGAGATTTTCTCTCCGGAGGCTTTGCGCGTTTTTTCAAGGTTTTATATGAGAGATTCATTTAAGGGATTTTTCATACAAGATTTTGAAGAGCTTTTTTGGAGGAGACATAAATATGAAGATTATAATGCTTGGCGCTCCCGGCGCAGGAAAAGGCACACAGGCAAAGATGATTGCCAAGGAATATGGTATTCCCCATGTATCAACAGGAGATATCTTCCGTGCCAACATCAAGGAAGGGACAGAGCTTGGTAAAGAAGCTAAGGGATACATGGACAAAGGTTTACTTGTTCCCGATGAGCTTACTGTTAAGATCCTTCTTGACAGAGTAGCAAAGGATGACTGCAAGAACGGCTACGTACTTGACGGTTTCCCCAGAACTATTCCTCAGGCAGAGGTTTTAGAGGATGCTTTGAACAAGCTTAACGATAAGATTGATTACGCAATCGACGTAAACGTTCCCGATGAGAACATCATCAAGAGAATGTCAGGAAGAAGAGCATGTCTTAAGTGCGGTGCTACATACCACATTGAACATGTTCCCCCCAAAAAAGAAGGAATCTGCGATGTCTGCGGAGAACCTCTTGTGCTTAGAGATGACGATAAGCCCGAGACAGTTAAGAACAGACTCGATGTATATCACAAGCAAACACAACCTTTAATTGATTTCTATTCTGAAAGGAATATCCTCAAAACTGTAGACGGTACCGTGGATATGATGGATGTATTTAACGCCATCAAGGCTATCCTCGGCTAAGGAGGTAAGGAAATGTCTGTTTCTATTAAGTCAGCAAGAGAAATCGAATTAATGAGAGAATCCTGCAGATTGTTGGCGCAGGTCCACAAAGCACTCGGCGAGATGGTTCGCCCCGGAATTTCCACATGGGAGATTGATAAAGAGGGCGAAAAGATGATACGCGATTTGGGCTGCATACCCAACTTCAAAGACTATAACGGCTTTCCCGCTTCCATATGCGTATCGGTTAATGACGAAGTTGTGCATGGAATTCCCTCAAAGCACAGAATCTTACAGGAAGGCGACATAGTTTCACTTGACGCCGGATTAATCTACAAGGGTTATCATTCAGATGCAGCAAGAACTCACGCTGTAGGAGAGATTTCCCCTGAAGCTCAGAAACTTATGGATGTAACCAAGCAGAGCTTCTTCGAAGGAATCAAGTTTGCAAAGGCAGGGAATCATCTCTATGATATCTCCAATGCAATCGATGATTATGTAACCCCCTTCGGATACGGAATTGTAAGAGAGCTGGTTGGACACGGAATCGGTACTCATCTTCATGAGGATCCACAGATTCCAAACTTCCGCCAGAAGAAAAAAGGTATTCTTTTGGAGCCCGGTATGACACTTGCAGTTGAACCCATGATTAATATGGGACGCGCGGATGTGTGCTGGCTCGATGATGATTGGACAGTTGTAACTGAGGACGGATCTTACTCAGCCCACTATGAGAACACCATCCTTATTACAGAGGGTGAACCCGAGATACTTACACTTTACTAATCATTATATATAGAAGAAACAGTTGTTAAGGCAAACAGATATTATCACAGGAGGACTGCATGTCAAAATCTGACGTAATTGAAATTGAAGGCGTTGTTGTTGAAAAGCTTCCCAATACTATGTTCAAGGTTGAGCTTGAGAACGGACACATCGTTATGGCTCACATCAGCGGAAGACTCAGACAGAACTTTATCCGTATTTTACCCGGTGATAAAGTAACTATGGAACTGTCTCCTTATGACCTTTCCAAGGGAAGAATCATTTGGAGAGATAAATAAATTAGTTCTTGCATTATAGAAACTCGCGTGCTATAATGTAAAACGGTCTTTTTTGAAAGGAGGGTTTAACGTGAAGGTTAGATCATCAGTAAAACCGATTTGCGAGAAGTGCAAAGTTATTAAGCGCAAAGGAAAGATCAGAATTATCTGCGAGAATCCTAAGCACAAACAGAGACAAGGATAATCACCGATTCCTACAGTATTTTTGAAGGAATTAAGTGAGTTCTTGTCTATTCGAATATAGATAGTGAGCTTACGTGGAGATTACTTCTTGATACCGACTTTGTTTTGTAAATCGGAAAGATTGGCGAAACGCCAATTGGGCACGAGATGTGCCTCAATCAATTAGTATCATTATTATTTAACGGAGGAAACGTAAATGGCTCGTATTTCAGGTGTAGATTTACCCAGAGAGAAGCGTGTAGAGATCGGCCTTACCTATATCTATGGTATCGGTAGAGCAAGCTCTAACAAAATTTTAGCAGCAGCTAAAGTTAACCCTGACACTCGTGTTAGAGAGTTAACAGACGAGGAAGTAAAGAGAATCAGTGAAGTTATCGATGAGACAATGATGGTAGAAGGTGACCTTCGCCGTGAGACAGCTCTCAACATCAAGAGACTTCAGGAGATCGGATGCTACCGTGGCAAACGTCATCGTGTAGGCCTTCCTGTTCGTGGTCAGAACACCAAGAATAACGCTAGAACCCGTAAGGGACCCAAGCGTACAGTTGCAAACAAGAAGAAATAATAAACAATAATTTTTAATGGAGAAAGTAGGTTAGTTTAAATGGCTAAAGTTGCAAAAAAAGTAACAAAAAAGCGTGTAAAGAAAAACGTTGAACGTGGACAGGCACATATCCAGGCTTCATTCAACAATACAATCGTTACCCTTACAGATAACGAAGGTAATGCATTAAGCTGGGCAAGTGCAGGTGGTCTTGGTTTTAGAGGTTCAAGGAAATCTACTCCCTATGCAGCACAGATGGCATCTGAGACAGCTACAAAGGCTGCTCTCGTACATGGCCTTAAGTATGTAGATGTATTTGTAAAGGGACCCGGATCAGGACGTGAGGCAGCAATCAGAGCACTTCAGGCTGCAGGACTTGAGGTTACATCAATTCGTGACGTAACTCCCGTTCCTCACAATGGATGTCGTCCTCCTAAGAGACGTAGAGTTTAATCTTTACATATACAATATTAAAATTCTTAAAACACGTTGGATGAAAGTGCCTTTGGCACTGTAAACAATATCAGAAAGGAAAATTTTAAAATGGCAGTTAACAGAGTTCCGGTTTTAAAGAGATGTAGAGCTTTAGGTCTTGAGCCTTCATATTTAGGCTATGACAAGAAGTCCAATAGAACATTACTTCACGGTGGAAAGAAGATCAGTGAGTACGGTCTTCAGCTCCGTGAGAAGCAGAAAGCTAAATTCATTTATGGCGTACTTGAGAAGCCTTTCCGTAACTACTACGACAAGGCTGATAGAATGAAAGGCCAGACTGGTGAGAACCTTATGGTTATGCTCGAGTCCAGACTCGACAGCATCATCTTCAGAATGGGCTTCGCAAGAACACGTAGAGAAGCTAGACAGATCGTTGGTCACAAGCACGTTCTTGTAAACGGCAAGAAGGTAAACATTCCTTCATACCTTTGCAAGGCAGGCGATGTAATCGAACTTACAGAGAAGGCTAAGGGCCTTAACCGTTATAAAGAGATCGCTGAGATCACAGGCGGCAGACTCGTACCCGAATGGATGGACGTTGATTTGGAGAACTTCAAGGGCACTATCAAGAATCTTCCCACAAGAGAGATGATTGACGTTCCTGTAAACGAAATGCTTATCGTCGAGTTGTATTCCAAATAATAAGAAGATTGCATTATTCAATCATAATAACGTTCGCGAAGGAGGGCATTTGCAGTGTTTGATTTTGAAAGACCCAGCATCGAGGTTGTTGAGATCTCCGATGATAAGAAATGTGGCAAGTTTGTTGTTGAACCCCTTGAGAGAGGTTATGGTATTACACTTGGTAACTCATTAAGAAGAATTATGCTCTCATCGTTACCCGGTGCAGCAGTAAGCCAGGTTAAGATTGATGGCGTACTCCATGAGTTCTCATCCATCCCCGGAGTTAAAGAGGATGTTACTGAGATTATCATGAACATCAAGAAGGTTGCTATCCGCAACAATTCTGAGACAAACGAGCCCAAGACTGCATTTATTGAATTCACAGGCGAAGGTGTTGTTAAGGCAAGCGATATTCAGGTTGATTCCGATATCGAGATTCTTACTCCCGACCAGGTTATTGCTACCTGCTGCGGTGGTAAGGATACAAAGCTTTACATGGAACTTACAATCACCAAGGGCCGTGGATATGTAAGCGCAGACAAGAATAAGCATGACGATCTTCCTATTGGTGTAATCGCTATCGATTCTATCTATACACCCGTAGAAAGAGTTAACGTAACCGTAGAGAATACCCGTGTAGGCCAGATCACAGATTATGACAAGCTTACACTTGATGTTCGCACCAACGGAACCCTTGCTCCCGACGAGGCAGTTAGCCTTGCAGCTAAGGTTCTCAGCGAGCACTTAAGCCTCTTCATCGACCTTTCAGAGACAGCTAAGTCAACAGACGTACTTGTTGAGAAGGCAGACGATGATAAGGAGAAGGTTCTTGAGATGAGCATTGATGAGCTCGAGCTTTCAGTTCGTTCTTACATCTGCTTAAAGAGAGCCGGTATCAACACGGTTGAAGAACTTACAAACAAGTCATCAGATGATATGATGAAGGTTCGTAACCTTGGTAAGAAGTCCCTTGAGGAAGTTCTTGCTAAGCTTAAAGAGTTAGGCCTTCAGCTTACAGCAGGTGACGAATAATTTACTAAAGATATCCGAAGGACAGTAATTCCAAAGTGTTTGTCCCCGGTTACTCTTAAATGGACTATTAACTGCATTCGGTAAGTAAGACCAAAGGGCGTGGCCGGATGTACCATGAAAAGGAGAAAACAAAATGGCAAAGTACAGAAAACTCGGTAGAACATCAGATCAGAGAAAGGCACTTCTTAGAAGCCAGGTTACAGCACTTCTTCAGCACGGTAAGATCGTTACCACAGAAGCAAGAGCTAAAGAGGTTCAGAAGATTGTTGAAGGTCTTATCGCTCTCGGCGTTAAGGAGAAGGACAACTTCGATCTCGTTAAGGTTACCGCTAAGGTGCCCGTTAAGGATAAGGACGGCAAGAGAGTTAAAGAGGTAGTTGACGGTAAGAAGGTTACCAAGTTTGACTCTGTTGAGAAGGAAATCAAGAAGGATCAGCCTTCAAGACTTCACGCTCGTCACCAGATGATGAAGGTTCTTTACCCTGTAACTGAGGTTCCTACAGCTGCAGCAGGCAGAAAGAAAGGAACTAAGGAAGTTGACCTCGTTGCTAAGCTCTTTGATGAGTATGGCACAAAGTATGCATCACGTAAGGGTGGATACACAAGAATCGTTAAGATTGGTCAGCGTAAGGGTGACGGAGCTCTTGAGGTTGTTCTCGAGCTCGTATAATACGACAAAGTACGAAACCGCAGGTTACATGCCTGCGGTTTTTTGTTATTCATCTGTAAGATCAGAGGATGAAACAGAAGGAGATGCAGTGGGCATTACCAACACTCCCTCGGAATTGATGTAGGTGTTTCCATCAGCGTTTGCTGATTCCTCGTCATAATTATACGAGCTAAGGAGAACTATCTTGCGGATTGAATACTTTGCTTCATAAAATGCATAGAATGTGTTAAGGAAACGTTCCGCATCTTTTGCCTCACAAATCAGTTCTCCGTCCTTGACGTTCTGGTCGAAATCATAATAGTAAACATGTAAGAACATGTAGTGGTTGGGGTCGTAGTGGTCCGTGAACTTGTCTGAGATAAGTTCGCAGTAGAAGCCGTCGTGGGGCTCGAAGCGGCCTTCGATGGTGGCGCCGTTTGATAAAAGCGGCGTGCCGTTTGAGTTGGTGGCCTTTGAGGGTTCCGGAGCCTTGGTGGGTTTGGGAGTGGCCTCAGGGGTGGGGGTTGGAGTTTCGGTGGGAATAGGAGTGGCGTAGGCAACTTCAGGATTGTTCTCGGCGTAGATGTCTAGAGTGTCGCCGGTTTTGAACAGAATCTTTGCAGCCACAGTCACCAGAAGTATAATTCCGAATATAGTTACCAATGCTTTGATAATCTTGTCTCTGTCTAAGTTATTCATGTAAAAATCATATCAAAGAAGCATTCAGACTTCAAGAACAGCACGAAACTAAAAAAATCACACCTTTTCTAAAATAATGACACTAACAATAGCACGGGAGTTATTGAAGGTGTCTTTTTCTTATGTTACATTGAAATCAACTAAAAAAATGACACCATTTTTGAGGTAATTTGATTATGAAGATAAGAAGAATAGGATATATAGCCGCGGCATTGCTTTTAAGCCTCCTTTTGGGCGCATGCGGCACCGCAGACGAAAAAACTGATAAAGAGGTCAACAACGAAACCAAAGCCCCCATAACCCTTGATTGGTACATTAATTACAGCTGGTTCGTTACAAGGTGGGGCGGCAACCTGGTTTCTGACACCATCACAGACGAGACGGGCGTCAGCGTTAATTTCATTGCTCCTGTGGGAAGTGAGGATGAGAAGCTGAATGCCCTTATTGCCTCGGATTCCCTGCCTGATATCATCACCCTTGGCTGGTGGGAGCCTCAGGTGGAGGAGATGATTAACAAGGGCATGGTTTATTCCCTTAACGACCTGGCGGAGGAGTACAACACCAACTTCTTTGACTACGCCAACGAGGACGTGGTTCGCTGGTATAAGCAGGAGGATGGGGACATATACTGTTATCCCAATTCCTTCTACACCCCCGCGGACGTGGAAAACCACGAGAATATAGCGGCCAATCTTACCTTCCTCGTGAGAAAGGATATTTACGAGGCCATTGGAAAGCCCGATATGACCACCAAGGAGGGTTTCTACAACGCCATAAAGGATGCGGTAGAAAAGTGCCCGGAGGTTAACGGTGAGCCCCTTATTCCCATCGGAGGAACCCCTTTTGACGACAGCGGATGCGCTTCCTTTGACCAGTATCTCCAGAATTTTCTTTCCATTCCTCATGAAAAAAACGGAGAGTTCTACGACAGGAACACAGACCCTGAGTATCTGGATTGGCTTAAGGTAATAAGAAAGCTTAACGAGGAAGGATATGTAACAGCCGATACCTTCGTGGATCAGAGGACACAGATAAGTGAAAAGATTGCTGAGGGAAGGTATTTTTGCCTGATATATCAAAGAACGGACCTGGCGGATCAGCAAAAGCTTCTATACGCCAAGGACCCCGACTCCATATATATGGCGGTAGATGGCCCAAGAAACGAGGCAGGAGATCCGCCGGTTTTGTCCACAGCAGGAATTGCGGGCTGGACAGTAACCATGATTTCCAAGAACTGTAAGGACCCTGAGAGAGCCATAAGATTCATGGAATATCTCATGTCGGAGCACGGCCAGAAGCTGGTGAGCCTTGGAGTGGAGGGCGTCACCTACGATATGGTGGATGGTAAGGCGGTTCTTAAGGATGAGGTAAGGGAGCTTCTTAATACCGACAGGCAGGCCTACGACGCCAAGTACGCCGCAGACGATACGTACTGGATGCTTCAGGACACGGTTATGCAGTTAGACTGGATGCCTGAGATGGAGGAGCCCTTAAAGCAGCTTGCCGAGTGGACCTATCCCTACACCAAATACCTTGGACAGTACGAGGTTATGATGGTGGAAACCAGCAAGATGGGAGAAGCCTATGCAAGGATGAAGAAGCTTTGGAGTGATACCTTAAGGAAGCTTATCCTTGCAGAAAGCGATGAGGAATTCGACAGAATAGTTGAAGAGTACCTTAATGAGCGTGAACAGATGGGCTACATAGCCGTTCACAATGAAGAAACAAGACAGATGAACATTAACAAGCACAAACTCGGACTGGATTAAGAATGAAGATACGGGAGATTTTCAGAGGTCTAAAACTGAATATCAAGTTTACGGTTGTGATTATCATTGCAATCATGATTCCCATTGCCATTTTTGCGGGTGTGCTTTTTTACAATATCGAGAAAAACACCGTTGAAACCAACAAGGCCAACATGGAGTACAGGCGGGAGCAAAGCATTGCAAACATCAACAACTGCATTAACTCCATCAACATGGCAACCCAGTTTTTCTTAAGCGATGAGGAGATGAAGGAAGTTCTTGTAAGGGCCAAGATGGGGGATGAGCTTACCAATGAGGAATTGGTTGCTTTCAAAAACACCGACATCAGAAACCTTGAACGTCTGGTATCCAACAACCCTCTCCTTTACTCCGTGAGAATTTTTGCTGCCGGGGACAACGTCCAGGAGATGATGCAGATTCTCTATAAGAACAAAAGAAGCCTGAATCTTGGCTGGAGAAGCGATGTTAACCGTGACGGATGGCACTTTGGCGTGACAGATATGGCATTTTCTGCTCTTCTTACTAACACTGAGGATTCTTTGGCCTGCCTTGTAACTCCCATGAGTGACTACAGAGCGGGAGAAATAGGAATCGTTGAGGCGTCAGTGAAGATGAGTACGCTTTTTCCAAGTCTGTTTGAGAATAATGACAGCGAGTGGAACGTATTTATAGCCGATGACGGCAACATTTATTCCGCCGGGGATTTGGCGGATGAACAGGTGGCGGTAATACGGGAGTCCTTCGAGAGGTGGAAGAAGGCCGGTGAGTCTGTGGATTACCACAAGGGACATAATGAGAAGCTTGTAACCACGGTTCTTTACAGAAAGGAACTGGGTGGAAGCCTGGTATTTGTAAAGGATATCACCGGGGAGATTGACCATATCTACGGCATGAGGTCGGTTTTCATCGTCATGATGATTATTCTTCTAATCGCCATCTCCTTTTTCATAAACAGAATCGTTCAGGCCATGTTAAGGCAGTTCTACTCCATTCTTAAGAGCATGCGAGAGGTGGGCCACGGCAATCTTTCCGTGAGAGTCGAGAATCCCGGCAATGACGAGATGGGAGAGCTTGGAACCCAGCTTAACACCATGCTTGATCGGATTGAGAACCTCATGAAGGAAAACATTGGCCGTGAGGTAATGGTTAAGGATTCCGAGATCAGAGCTTTGCAGAATCAGATAAACGCTCATTTCATTTATAACGTCTTAGAATCCATAAAGATGATGGCTGAGATTGATGAGGAATATGAGATATCCGACTCCATCACTTCCCTTGGGAAGCTCCTTCGATACAGCATGCGCTGGGTATCCGGCAATGTATCTGTGGAGGATGAGCTTGAATATATCAAAAACTACATCGCTCTCATTAACTTAAGATATGACTTTACCGTAAATCTTTCGGTAAATGTGCCTGAGAATCTGATGGAGCAGCAGATTCCAAAGATGTCCTTGCAGCCCATAGTAGAGAACGCCATACTGCACGGCATAGAGCCTCTTGGAGTGGACAGCACAATCTACATAAAAGCCACAACGGATGGAAAAGACGCCATAGTTGAGGTTACGGATTCCGGACAGGGCATGAGTGCCGAGGAACTTGAGAAGCTTAACCTTTTGGTTAAAGGAGAACTGACTGAGGTTAAAGAGAAGAGCAACGGAATCGGCTTACACAACGTGCAAAAGAGAATCAAGATGACCTTTGGCGAGGAATACGGAATGACAATTTCTGCCGCCAAGGACTGTTATACAAAGGTTTCGATTCGCGTACCTTACAGAAAAAGCGAGGGATAATTATGAAGACACTTCTTGTAGTTGAAGATGAAAAAATGATACGCCGGGGTATCTGCACCATAGCCAAAAGAAGCGGTGTGGAAATCGAAGAGATATTGGAGTGCGGCAACGGTGAAGAGGCTCTTGAAATAGTAAAGAGCAGAAATATCGATGTGCTTTTTACGGATATAAGAATGCCAAAGATGGACGGCATCGAGCTTGTAAAGGAAATTAATACTCTGGAAAACAAGCCTATAATTGTGGCAATATCGGGATATGACGATTTTTCCTACGCTGTTGAAATGATGAGAAACGGCGTAAGAGAGTATATCTTAAAGCCCGTGGACAGGGATAAAATATGCTCGATTCTTACAAAGATTGAGGCAGAGCTTGCGGATAACAGCAAGAAGCAGAAGACCGAGCAGGACATCGGAAGGCAGCAGATCAAGTATCTTCTCACCAATGAGCCCGAGTCCAAAGAGGAAATCGAGACCCTTAAGGCCAAATATGACGGAGAGTTCTTCGGCGGCGAGTATGTGGTGTGCTGCGGCTGCAGGAAAAACGACAGAAGAGCACCGGAGGATGAGGAAATTATATTTATTCCCGGAGTTGGAGATTCAGACGTTTTTATCATAGAAAAAGAAAAGTTTGACGGGTTCCTCACAAGCGAGTTTGAGGAGTGCTACCTTGGCATAAGCCGTCCCAACAAGGGCATCGAGAATCTGAGGGAAGCTTATATGCAGGCCTGCGAAGCCAGAAGAGCTGCCTTTTGCATGGTAAAAAGCCATATCTACGGTGATGAAGCGGCCAAGGTTCCGGATGTTCTTATCAAACAGGCAGCAGCCTACATTGAGGATGCGGCCATGAGCAAGAGACTTCAGCTTATCGGTACCGGAAAGACCGATGAACTTATTGCCCAGTGGGACAGATTCTTTATAAGTGTGGAGAGAAGGCAGATTAAGGAGGAGCATTTTGAGGCGGCCCAGGAGCGCTTCATTGAGGATGCGGGAAGGACATACCGTACCTCCCTGACGGAAGAAGACTATATGGAGCTTCAGATGTTCAGACATACCCTTTTGTATCCTTCAATTATCGAGTACAGGGATGCCTTCATGAACTGGATTCTTAAGCTTAACGAGAACATCGGAAACAGGGATGATACCAAGCAAAGCGACAGGAAGATGCAGCAGGCTCTTGCTTATATTAAGGAGAATTATAACTCCGATATTAACATGGCTGTGGTATCAAATTACATTTCCATGAACTATTCGCTGTTTTCCTTTTCCTTTAAGCAGTACACGGGCATGAATTTCGTGAATTACCTGAAGAACCTTCGAATGGATGAAGCCAAGAGAATGCTGGCGGAGACGGATATGAAGGTCATCGAGATAAGCCAGTGTGTTGGATATGATAACGAGAAGCATTTCATGAAGATATTTAAGAACGAATTTGGTGTGTCACCCTCCGAATACAGGAAAAATATGCAAAGATAAAAAAATGACACCGAAGTAAATATAAAATTACTTGTATAAAGTCACCTGAGCTAATATGATATGTTAAGGTGACTTTATTGTATTAACTGAACAAACTAAAGTTTCGGGAGGAAACATGAACAAATACATTATAGACTGGGATGAATATGCTCGTGTGGCAAGAAAGGCCGCTGCTGAAGGAGCTGTGCTTTTGGAAAACGAAGGCAGGGTTCTTCCCCTTAAGAAGGGCGAGAAAGTGGCAGTTTTCGGGCGTGATCAGCTTAATTACTATAAGAGTGGCACAGGTTCGGGGGGACTTGTAAATACCCGATATGTGGTGAGCATCCTGGATGCCCTTCTTGATGAGAAGGACATTACCGTTGATAAGGAAGTGCTTGAGGTATACAAGGCATGGGTTTCCGAGCACCTTTTTGACGCCGGAAACGGATGGGCTACCGAGCCTTCAAGCCAGGAAGAGATGCCTATCGACGATGAAATGCTTAAGGCAGCAAGAAAGAGAAATGACAAGGCCATAATCATAATCGGCCGTCTTGCGGGAGAGGATAAGGACACTCCTGCAGGCAAGGGCGGATATCTCCTTTCAGATCTTGAGGAGGAGATGATTTCAAAGGTCTGTGAATCCTTTGATAAAGTAATTGTGCTTCTTAATTCCGGAAGCATTTTTGACATGTCCTGGGTCAAAAAGTACAATCCCTCAGGCGTTATGTACGTTTGGCAGGGTGGCCAGGAAGGCGGAAATGCGGTTTGCGACGTACTTATGGGCAGAGTCAATCCCTGCGGCCATCTGACGGACACCATAGCCGAAAGCCTTGAGGCATATCCCAGCACAAAGAATTTCTCCGGTGAAAAAGTAAATCTCTACGCCGAGGACATATATGTGGGTTACAGATATTTTGAGACCTTTGCCAAGGAGAAGGTCCTTTACCCCTTTGGTTACGGCTTAAGCTATACCACCTTTGCCCAGTCGGATGAAAAATGCTTTTTCCTCCACGATAAGCTGGAGGCTGAGGTTACCGTCACAAACACAGGTGACGTACCCGGAAAGAGCCTTGTTATGCTCTTTATTAAGGCTCCACAGGGTAAACTTGGCAAATCCGCAAGGGTTCTTATCGGATACAAGAAAACCAAAGAGATAAAGCCCGGAAATTCCGAGACTGTATCCTTTAAGATTTCAGATGAAACCTGGGCAAGCTATGATGACTCCGGAGCTACCGGATACCGTTTCTCCTACCTTTATGAGGCCGGAACCTATATAGTTTATGCCGGCGACAACGTAAGAAGCGCTGCTCAGATAGGCGAGTTTAACGTTGAGCGTGACGTGGTAATCAAGAAGGTGGACTCAGCACTGGCACCTTTGAGAGAATTTAAGAGAATTAAGCCAAAGCCCATCGGCGGCGGCAACTATATAGAAGAGTACGAGGATGTACCCACAAGGACTTACGAGCCAAGGGTTAAGGAATCTCAGACTAACGTAAGCTCCTATGAGTACACGGGAGACTTCGGATATAAGCTTTCAGATGTTTATGACAGACGTGTCGCTTTGAGCACCTTCCTTGGACAGCTGACAGATGAGGATTTACGCTGTCTGGTACGCGGTGAGGGAATGTGTTCGGCAAGAGTTACTCCCGGTACGGCAGCAGCCTTTGGCGGAGTAAGTGACAGGCTTGTCAGTTTTGGAATTCCCACCGCATGTGTGGCTGACGGCCCCAGCGGTATCAGAATGGATTGCGGAACCAAGGCTTTTGCCATGCCAAACGGAACCTGCCTTGCCTCAACCTTCGATGATGAATTAAATGAGAAACTTTATGAGTGGGAAGGAAGAGAATTAAGAAAGAACAGAATCGACTCTCTATTAGGCCCAGGCATCAATATTCACAGAAACCCCTTAAACGGAAGAAACTTTGAGTATTTCTCAGAGGACCCTCTTCTTACAGGCAAAATCGCAGCCGCTCAGCTTCGTGGAATGGCCAAGTACGGTGTAACCGGAACCATAAAACACTTTGCCGGAAACAACCAGGAGAAGTGCAGACATACCGTGGACTCAGTTGTTTCAGAGAGAGCCTTAAGGGAAATCTACTTAAAGACCTTTGAACTTGCGGTGAAAGAGGGCGGTGCTTACCTTATAATGACGGGATACGGCGTACTTAACGGCGTATGGTGTGCCGGAAACTATGAACTTGACACCTCAATTCTAAAGAAGGAATGGGGCTTTGACGGCATGGTTATGACTGACTGGTGGGCTCGCGTAAACAGCGAAGGAAAGGACCCTTCAGTAAACGACCTTGCGGATATGGTTATTGCCGGAAACGATGTATATATGGTAATAAGGGACGCAGTTGCCAACGAGGATGTGGACAATCTCAAGGAATATATGGAGAAGGGTCTCCTTACAAGAGGTAAATTGGAGGAAAGCGCAGCAAGAATTCTTAAAGTCGTAATGCGCTCCCCCGTTATGGACAGGAGCCTTGGCAGAATCTCCGATGAAGAGAAGGAGGCCATGGAAAGCCTTGATGAGGAAGACAAGGAGGCATTCAACCTTGAGTACAGACCCATGGTTAATAACTGCCTTACAATTGACGGAAGTGATATAAATACCGCCAGAGGAAAGTCCTTCCTTATAGGAATAGAGGCTGAGAATCAGTGCAATCACAAGCTTACAATGGAGCTCTCGGTGGAGGCTTCGGATCTGGCACAGGTTCCCATAACCTTCTATGCTAACGGCATCAATTTCGGTACCGAAACCTTAAGAAACACTAACGGCGAAAAGATTGTAATCACCAGAGAAATCGGATGGTTTGGCAATAAATACAACGCTGTGAAGCTCTATTTCGGTCAAGGTGGCATCAAGATTAACACCATAAAAATCACCGGCAATATAGACTAAAAAAATAACACCTTTTTAAAATTTATATAATTTTTCAGGGATTTTTGTCCTCCTATAATGAAACCATCAACAGACAAAAAGTTGGTTCAACATTATAGGAGGATTTTTTTATGAAGATTAAAAAGTTACTTTCAGTTCTTCTTGCCGGTGCAATGACATTAGGTCTTGTTGCATGTGGCGGAACAGACAACGGAAGCACAGCTTCCACAACAGGAAGTACATCAGGCGAAAGTGCAGAAGTTAGTACTGCGGATGGGGCTACAGCTACTGGACTTGATGACAAGCTGGTTATCTGGACTTTGGCACAGGATCTGGAGCAGTTTGCTGAAAGATACAAGGAACAGACAGGTGTAGAGACAGAAGTTGTTGTTATCGAGCCTGCCAACTATCCTACAAAGGTTCAGACAGCTTTGGTTGGTGGCGAGAAAGAGCCCGATATCATCGTTGGTGAGCCTCAGATGCTCGGTGATATGTATGACGCAGGTTTCTTCGCAAACCTTGACGAGCTTGGCGCTAAAGATTATGAAGGCCAGATCGTTGACTACGTTTGGGAAGTTGGTAAAGACGCTGACGGTATCCAGAGAGCAATCTCTTATCAGATTACTCCTGCAGGTATCTACTACAGAAGAGACATTGCAAAGACCGTATTCGGTACAGACGATCCCGATGAAATCGGAAAGCTTTTCAAGGATTATCCTACAATTCTTGAGACAGCCAAGACATTAAAGGCAGCAGGTTACAGAATTTTCTCTTCTGACTCTGAAATCAACTACTTCTCAGGTGACTCAGCATGGGTTATCGACGGAAAGCTTAACGTTGATGAAGCAAGAGAGAAATACATGGACCTTGTAGTTGACCTCTATCAGGGAGACCTTACAGCATATGCTAACCAGTGGTCAACACCCTGGTATCAGGCTATGGCAGGTTCCGTTCCCATCCTTACTGCTGAGATTCAGAACTACGAAGATGATTCAGTAAACGTTTGGGATGCTGAGTCCTTCGAGGAAGCTACAAAGGATCTTGAGAGAACAGAAGTATTCGCATTCGGACTTCCCGCATGGGGCGTTCTCACAATGAGAGACAACGTTAAGGAAACATCCGGACTTTGGGGTGTTTGTGCAGGTCCCGCATACGGTTTCGGTGGCGGTACATTCATCGGTATCTCTTCCAACTCTGAGAGAAAAGAGACAGCTTGGGACTTCGTTAAGTTCTGTACTTTAAACGAAGAGACAGCTGACTGGTGGATCGAGGTTTCAGAAGGCGATACAGTATCTCTTGTTTCAGCTCTTGAGAAGCACGCAAACGATGAGAACGCTGTATACGGCGGTGAGAAACTCTACGCTTTCTGGCTTGAGCAGGCTAAGGGTATTGACTACTCAAAGGTAACTCAGTACGACAAGGCTATCGACGATGCTTGGGGACAGGCAATCGGAGCAATCAAGACAGGCGAAAAGGATAAAGCGACTGCAATCAACGATTTCTATGATCTCATTCAGTCCACATATCCTGATATGATCATCGAAAGATAGAATATCTTCTTAAGTGTCAATTGTCACCGGGATTATGTCCCGGTGGCAGTTTGACTCCCCAGGGAGGCACCTTTTATGACAAAGAAAAAATCTAAAGTTACAGCTTACAACAACTGGGGCTATGCCTTTGTGGCTCCCTTCGTGATAGTTTTCTGTATTTTCAGTATTTATCCTGTATTAAGGACGTTATATTTAAGCTTCACAAACCTTAAGGTTGTGGGCGATGCCGACATTATCGGCTTCAAGAACTATGCTCGTGTTCTTTCAGACAAGTTCTTCTGGACTGCTTTATGGAACACGGTAAGAATCTGGATTGTTAACATTGTTTTGCAGCTAGGTCTGGCTTTCCTTCTCATGATGGTATTTTCGGATGTAAAGTACAAAATGAGAGGCCTGCCGGTTTTCAGAATTATTTATTATCTGCCCAATATCATTGCGGCAACATCAATTGCATTCCTCTTCTCCACTTTGCTTGATTGGAGATACGGAACTTTTAACATAATTATCAAATCAATTTATGACTTGTTCGGAGCAAGATATAATCCGGTTAACTGGATCGGAAGCTCCGCCACAGCAGGCTACACCGTAGCGGTGATTCAGTCCTGGATGTGGTTTGGAAACTCCTTCTTAATGCTTATGGCGGGAGTTCAGAGTATTAACAGAGATTACTTCGAGGCGGCTGCCATAGACGGCGCCGGTCGTTGGACTATATTTGGCAAAATCACATTACCTCTCATCAAACCCATTATGATGTACGTAGCCATCACCTCCCTTATCGGTGGCCTTCAGATGTTCGATCTTCCCTTCCTTATGATTGAGACAGCCTCAAGTGCGTACGGTTCGGTTCAGACGGTAATGATGTATCTGTATAAATTCGGTTTCACAACAGGAACAACTCAGGTTGGATACGCATCGGCTGTGGCTTATGTGCTCTTCCTTATAATCCTTACAGTTTCTGTGGTTGAACTTAAACTTTTCAGGGGAAAGGGGGATAAGTAAATGGCTTTCAAAATCAAAAAAGGAATCCTGTATTTCCTGCTTGTTCTTCTTGCATTAACCTGTATGCTCCCCTTCGCGTTAATGATGATTAACGCCACAAGAACAGGCGCGGATATAGTTTCAGGCTTTACCTTTATTCCCGGAAATGCCTTAAAGGAAAACTGGGAAACGGTTTTTGACTACTTTAACCTTTTCAAAGGTATCTGGAACTCGGTTCTTGTTTCGGTGCCCGCAACACTTTTATGTGCGTACTTTTCGACACTTACTGCATATGGACTGGCATTTTATGAATTCAAGGGAAATAAGGTGGTATTCGGTGCAATCCTTGCATTTATGATGATACCCGGACAGCTTTCACTGATTGGTTTCTATCAGTTATGCACCAAGCTTCATCTGGTTAACTCATACATTCCCCTTATTATTCCGGCCATTGCGGCTCCCGGAACGGTATTTTTCCTAAGACAGTACATCTTAAGCTCCCTTCCCAAGTCTCTTATTGAGGCAGCGAGAATTGACGGAGCCAGCGAGATTTACTCTTTCCACAAAATAGTGACACCCATCGTGGCACCGGCTGTGGCAACCATGGGAATCATGGCTTTCATCGGAAACTGGAACAGTTATCTTTTACCTATGATCCTCATTAATAAAACTGACAAAATGACCTTGCCCGTTATGATGGCAACCTTAAAGGCTTCCAACCATATTAATTCAAACCAGGGAGCCATTTACCTCTCGGTTGCAATTTCGATTATCCCGATTTTGCTTGTTTTTATCGCATTTTCGAAATACATCATCAGCAGTGTATCAGCGGGCGCAATTAAGGAATGACATACTTTTTCTCATGTCCTCTCTCATTGGTTTGACAGGCACCTCCCCATCCCCCGGGGAGGTGTTTGTCGTATTCAGTTAGGGTCATTGTAAAAGTCTTTGATATCGAGTAAAATAATGTAGTTAAGTGTATCCGGGAAAAGGTCATATTATGAGCATTGTAAAAGCTAAAGATCTGACATTTGAATATATAAGACGAGATGAAGAAGGCAACGTGGACGGCATAACCACCGCCATCGACAATATAAGCCTTGATATTAAGGAAGGCCAGTTCATTGCAATCCTTGGCCACAATGGTTCTGGCAAGTCTACTTTTGCCAAGCACATCAACGCAATTCTTCATCCCACCGAAGGAACGGTCTGGGTGGATGGAATGGATACGGCTGATGAGGCCAATGTCTGGAATATCCGCCATGAGGCCGGAATGGTTTTCCAGAATCCCGACAACCAGATAATAGGTCAGGTGGTTGAGGAGGACGTGGGTTTTGGCCCGGAGAACATGGGAGTTCCCACGGAGGAAATCTGGCAGAGAGTGGAAGAGAGCCTTAAGGCTGTGGGAATGTATGAATTCAGAAAGAAATCCCCCAACCATTTATCCGGAGGTCAGAAACAGAGGGTTTCCATTGCGGGAGTTCTTGCAATGCACCCTAAGTGCATCGTGTTTGATGAGCCCACGGCAATGCTTGATCCCAACGGACGAAAAGAGGTTATAAGAGCAGCCAGGGCCTTAAACGATGTGGAGGGAATCACAGTTATTCTCATCACTCATTATATGGAAGAGATTATTCATGCGGATAAGGTTTTTGTCATGGATAAGGGAAAGATAGCCATGGAGGGAACCCCAAGGGAAGTTTTCTCAAAGGTTGATGAATTAAAGGCCTTGAGACTTGATGTTCCACAGGTTACACTTCTTGCATATGAACTTAAGAAACGTGGGGTTAATCTGCCCGACGGTATTCTTACGAAGGAAGAGCTGGTTAAGGCTCTCGGATTATAGATTTTCACTTAAGGTGATATTATGTCGATTATTTTAGATCATGTATCTTACGTATATGACGCCGACACAAACATGCCTGTAAAGGCTTTAGATGACATTAATCTTGTTATTAATGACGGCGAGTTTATCGGACTTATCGGGCATACGGGTTCCGGCAAATCAACGCTGGTTCAGCATCTGAACGGGCTAATGAAAGCTACAAGCGGCACCATTTACTATAATGGTGAGGACATATACGACAGTGACTACAACAAAAAAGAATTAAGAAGCAAGGTTGGACTTGTGTTCCAGTACCCTGAGCACCAGTTATTCGAAGTTGACGTTTTTACCGACGTATGTTTCGGACCAAAGAACCTTGGATGGGACGACAAGAAGATTCAGCTGAAGGCTTACGAAGCCTTGAAGATGGTGGGAATTGAGGATGAGTATTTCTACCAGTCCCCCTTTGATCTGTCCGGAGGGCAGAAGAGAAGAGTGGCCATTGCCGGTGTTCTTGCCATGAGCCCCGAGGTGCTGGTTCTTGATGAACCCACGGCAGGCCTTGATCCCAAGGGAAGGGACGAGCTTCTTAATAAAATATCTGAGCTTAGACGAACCACAGGAATGACCGTAGTGCTGGTTTCCCACAGTATGGAGGACGTGGCCAACTACGTGGACCGTATCGTGGTTATGAATAAGGGACGCGTCATGTATGACGATGTGCCCTCTGAAGTATTTAAGAATTACAAGGAGCTTGAGGCAGTTGGACTTGCAGCGCCCCAGGTTACCTATATTATGCATGCATTAAATGACGCCGGTTTAAAGGTTAACTGTGAAGTTACCACGGTTAATGAAGCCGCGGACGAGATAGTGAAGGCATTGAAAGGCCGAAAATAAATGTTACGAGATATTACCCTTGGACAATATTATCAATCCGATTCTGTAATCCACAGGCTGGACCCCAGAGTTAAACTTTTGGGAACTGTGGCTTTTGTGGTGTCCTTGTTTTTGTCGGATTACTTCCTCGGCTATCTTGTAGCCATTTTGTTCCTGGCAATCTGTGTTGAACTTTCCACCGTGCCCTTTAAGTTCATTGTTAAGGGTATGAAGACCATTGTTTTTCTTCTTATTATAACGGTTGTTTGCAATTTATTATTCACAACAGGAACGACAGTGGTGTCATTTTGGAAGGTGACCATAACAGTAGAAGGCATAAGAATGGCACTTATGATGGCCTTAAGACTTTCGTTGTTAATTCTAGGTTCATCAATTATGACGTTAACCACCACACCAAACAACTTGACGGACGGAATGGAAAGCGTCATGTCACCTCTTAAGAAAATTAAGGTTCCGGTTCATGAAATCTCCATGATGATGTCCATTGCCTTAAGATTCATTCCCATTCTTCTTGAGGAGACCGACAAGATAATGAAGGCGCAGATTGCAAGAGGAGCGGACTTTGAAAACGGCGGACTTATTAAGAGAGCCAAGGCTATGGTTCCCTTGCTGGTTCCTTTGTTTATATCCGCATTCAGAAGAGCTAATGATCTTGCTCTTGCTATGGAAGCAAGATGTTATAGAGGTGGTGAGCACCGTACCAAGATGAAACCTTTGAAATACAGAAAGAGAGACGGAATTGCCTACGGCATTCTGGTTGTTTATATAGCAGCTGTTATTATAGTCGGCAAGTTTGGAATCCCTGTTGGAGGATTTGTTTGGTAGTATGAAGAGAGTACTTCTTACGGTGGCTTACGATGGAACAAATTATCATGGCTGGCAGGCTCAGGATAACGCCAACACCATCGAAGCGGAATTAAATAAGGCATTGACCGATTTGGTTAATGAGAAGATTGAGGTTATCGGAGCCAGCAGAACTGATACAGGTGTGCATGCTCTTGGTAACCTTGCTGTTTTTGATACCGAAATGCAGATGCCTGCAGAGAAGTTTTCTTATGCGTTAAACGCCAGATTGCCCGAAGATATAAGGGTTGTGGGATCTCGTGAGGTGCCTCTGGATTTCCATCCCAGGAAGAACGGCATGAAGAAAAGATATGAATATCACATCTATTCGGCCGATTTTCCATCCCCTGTAAGGCGTCTCTACAGCCATTTCACCTATCATGAGCTTGATGTGGAGAAGATGCAGGAGGCAGCACAGTATCTTGTGGGTGAACATGACTTTACATCTATGTGTAGTGTAAATGCCCAAAGTGACTCAAAGGTCAGAACAATATATGACATAAGTGTCATTAAGCATGGACCGGAGATTATTATCTCCGTTACAGGCAGCGGCTTCTTATATAACATGGTTCGGATCATCGCCGGCACCTTAATGGAGGTCGGCATGGGCCGGAGAGAGCCCGCCTGGGTAGGTGAAGCCCTTGAGGCAAAGAACCGTGAGGCCGCCGGCCCCACCGCCCCCGCCTGCGGACTGGTGCTTGTGGGGTATGAGGAGTAAGGGGGCGGCCCCTGCACTTGTTCTTTTCTTTGGCGGAGTTTGGGGAGCGTCTTGAGCATTTAGGGGTCTTTTGAGCGCCTTCGGGATGCTTGATTTGGGGATTTTGTACCTAAATTGGGAGTTTTTGCTCGCCTTAGGTACAAGATTGGTTGACATAACACGGCAAGTCTTGCTTTTGCGTGGCAAGAAAGCGGATAAATTTAACATTTTCCGCAATTTATTATGCTTTTTAGCTTCACATTTCGAAATTGAGCCCAATTCCCTGTACCTAAATCTGGAGTTTTAGCCTGTTTTAGGTACAAAAGCAAGAAAAACAAGTTTACATAACATCTTTTCGTTCGCAGGACTACGTAATAATTCTCGATTTAAACAAGTTTATTATGATAGAAAGGTATGGGAGGTACGGATTAATGAAAAGGAAAGGGTTTATTATCCTGATAGTTTCTTCACTTTTGCTCTGTGGTTGTGGAACCAATGTTTCCAATACAACTGTACAAGCAGGGGATGAAGTAAAGGAAGAGGTTCAGGCAACTCCCACCCCGACGGCGACTCCCACCCCGGAGCCTACTGCCCAACCTACTGAGGAGCCAAAGAAGGAAGAATCCAAGGAAGATCAGGAAGTTGATAAGTCTCCCTTCTGGCTTTGGGAATATGAAGGCTATGTTGATGAAGCTTCCGATTATCTCTGGGCAGAAGAGTTTGTTGACAGAGACTTTGACGGTGACGGCAAGAACGACAGATTATACAGAAAGTGTGATGCCAAGAACCAGCTTGCTTTCTATACCATAGAGTTTGGCAATGATACAAAGCTTGAGATTCCTCAGTGTTGGAACACCGGATTCCCTCACATTCAGTCTGAGGACCTGGACGGGGACAAAGAGCTTGAACTTCTTATTAATTGTACCTACGACACCAGCACAGATCCCATGAGGTTTGGCGACATGTGGCTCTTTGACTACGACAGGAAAGCAAAAGAATATAAGGAAGTAAAACTTCCCTTTGACAATGGCGATAACGGAGCCAAGACCATTCACGTAAACTTTGGCAAGACGGTTAATTCTGTTATGCCTATAGAGATTAAAAAATATGATTTCGCAATGGATCTTGACGTTGATGAGGACTGGCTTTCCAACTGGTGGACCTACGATGAAATGGAGTCAGATCTTATGATCTGGAACTCCCTCATCAAGGATTATGAAGATGAGAAAGCAATTTACTGCGAGATAGAAGTCTTTGGCAAAACGGGAAGGGTTATAGGCTTTTATCTTGTTTATAACGACGGGGAATATGAAGTTCAGGGAATGGATTATTCCGATTATTCACAGATGTATGATTGATTAAGAGGGGACTATGGAGAAAACAGTAAATAAAATTGTTTAGAAAATCAAAGGGGGTGTTGACACATCCCCTATATTTGTACCATAATAGGAAGCGATAAAACGTTGACGAGGACAGTAGCTTACGTGCTCATTCCCAGAGAGGACTGCATTTGGTGAGAGCAGCCTGTGTGAAAAGTAAGTGAATACCACCTCCGAGTGACCCCAATAAGGTCCGTATCCCTTCGTTACAGGGCAATGAGTGGTTACCGATTTGGTAGCAAGCATAGGTGGAACCGCGTAGATAAGAATTTACGTCCCATGCACAAACAGGAGTTGTGCGTGGGATTTTTTTATGTAGAGCACTTAGCGACCGTATTTTGGTCGCTTACGTGCGAACTATACCTGCACACTTAGTGAGTCCGAGTGAGCGAGGAGGAACTTAGTGAGCATGGTAATGATGTAGAACGTGGAGAAATGAAAAGGAGGATATACAATGAAAGTTATTTACAACGACGGAAACGTTGCTGAATGTCCCGAAGAAGAGGTAACTCATGTCTTAAGACATTCCGCAGCACATATTATGGCACAGGCCGTTGAGCGCCTTTATCCCGACGCACAGTTTGCATACGGACCTGCCACAGAGAGAGGCTTCTATTATGATGTAGACCTTGGAGATACCAAACTCTCCGATGAGGATCTTATTAAAATAGAAGAAGAGATGAAGAAGATTACAAAGGAGAACCTTCCTTTTAAGACCTTTGAGCTTCCCAGAGACGAGGCAATTAAGTTCGTTCACGACAGAGGCGCTGTATATAAGGAAGAGCATATCGGGGATTTGCCTGAAGATGCGAGGATTACTTTTTACCAGCAGGGCGATTATGTTGATATGTGCGTAGGCCCTCATATTACATACACAAAGGCTTTGAAGGCATTTAAGCTTACCGGTTTAAGCGGCGCTTACTGGAAGAACGATGCCAAGAACAAGATGCTTACACGTATCAACGGTGTGGCTTTTGCTACAGCTGAGGAACTTGCTCAGTATGAGAAGGAGCTTGAGGAAGCAAAGGCAAGAGACCATCGTAAGATTGGTAAAGAGATGGGTCTTTTCATGACAGATGACCTCATCGGTAAGGGCCTTCCCATGTTCCTTCCCAAGGGTTATACAGTTTGGCAGGAACTTGAGAATTACATTAAGGCCAAAGAGCTTAAGCTTGGCTACCAGCACGTTATGACTCCCTGCGTAGGTACAGTTCAGCTTTACGAGACCAGCGGACACTGGGCACATTATAAAGCAAACATGTTCCCCGCAATGGAAGTTGAGGGAGAGAGCTTCGTACTTCGTCCCATGAACTGCCCTCACCACATGATGATTTATGCTAACAAGCCTCACAGCTATCGTGAGCTGCCCATAAGAATCGGTGAGATTGCTCACGACTTCAGATTTGAGTCCAGCGGAACTCTTAAGGGTATTGAGAGAGGCAGACATTTCTGCCAGAATGATGCTCACCTTTTCGTAACTCCTGAGCAGATCAAAGACGAAGTCAGCAAAGTAGTTGATTTGATTTTTGACGTATATAAAGATTTCGGAATCACAGATTACAGATGCGTTCTCTCCTTGAGAGACCCCGAGGACACTGAGAAGTATCATCCCGATGATGAGATGTGGAACACAGCTGAGAATGCTCTTCGCCAGGTTCTTAACGAAATCGGAATCGAGTACACAGAGGAAATCGGTGAGGCTGCTTTCTACGGTCCCAAGCTTGATGTTAACGTTAAGCCTGCAGTTGGCGCAGAGTACACACTTTCAACCTGTCAGCTTGACTTCTGCTTACCTGCCAAGTTTAACCTTAAGTACATCGATAAGGACAGCACCGAGAAGACTCCCGTGGTTCTTCACAGAGCGATTCTTGGATCCCTTGACAGATTTATGGCTTACATCATCGAGGAGACCAAGGGTAAATTCCCTACATGGCTTGCTCCTTTGCAGGTTAAGGTTATTCCTGTCAGCGAGAAGACAAACGATTATGCTGCCAAGGTTAACGAGGCTTTGGAACAGGCAAATATTCGTACAACTCTTGATGACAGAAATGAAAAGGTTGGCTACAAGATTCGTGAGGCTCAGCAGGAAGACCGCGTTCCTTACATGCTTGTAATCGGACCCAAGGAAGCTGAGGACGGCACTGTAAGCGTAAGAAAGCGTGACTGTCAGGATACCGAAGCTATGAAACTTGAAGAGTTTATCAAGAAGATAAGCGAAGAAATTGCAACAAAAGCAAGATAATTAAAAAAATTATTGACACCGCCACACCGATAGCATATAATATCTCGGTGTGGCGATATTTTGCCCTTTTTTAACAATGCCCCGTTAGAATCGGCAGAACCCACATTACTACAGGACATTATAAGATACGAAATGTAGCCCGGACATCTGCATTTAATCTTAAGCGTGACCTGAATCAGTTTGATTTATTCTTTACGGAGGTAAATACATGAAAACATTTATGGCCAGCCCGGCTACAATCGATAGAAAATGGTATGTAGTAGATGCAACCGGAATGACACTTGGTCGTCTTTCTGCAGAAGTTGCAAAGATTTTAAGAGGTAAGAACAAAGCTATCTTCACACCTCACCTTGATACAGGCGATTATGTAATCGTTACTAACGCAGCTAACGTTAAGGTTACAGGTAAGAAGCTTGATCAGAAGATTTACTATCATCACTCTGACTACGTTGGAGGTATGAAGGAGACAACTCTTCGTGAGATGATGGCTAAGAAGCCTGAGCAGGTTATTGAACTTGCAGTTAAGGGCATGCTTCCCAAGGGACCTTTAGGAAGAGAAATGTTCACAAAGCTTCACGTATACGCAGGCGCTGAGCATCCTCATGCAGCACAGAAGCCTGAGACATTGACATTTTAAGGCGAGGGAGGATTAGAAAATGGCTAGAGCTAAAGCAAAAGAGAAATTTTACGGCACAGGAAGAAGAAAATCTTCTGTTGCAAGAGTATATTTAGTTCCCGGTAAGGGAAACATCACAATCAACAAGAGAGGCATTGACGAGTACTTTGGTCTTGAGACTCTTAAGGTTATCGTTCGTCAGCCCCTTGCAGCTACAGAGAACCTCGAGAAGTTTGATGTTCTTGTAAACGTTAAGGGTGGTGGATACACAGGTCAGGCCGGTGCTATCCGTCATGGTATCGCAAGAGCACTTCTTCAGGCAGATGAAGAGTTCAGACCTGTTCTTAAGAAAGCAGGCTACCTTACAAGAGACCCTCGTATGAAAGAGAGAAAGAAATACGGTCTCAAAGCAGCAAGACGCGCACCTCAGTTCTCAAAGAGATAATGCGCGAACTACGAGCGATGCAAAACAAAGACAAAACATATGCTCCGGAAGAGTTTACTCTTCACGGAGCATTTTTTTGTCTTTTGTTTTATAGCGCGACAGCGCGACATGAGCAAGACACGAAGTGTCTGCGAATGGCATCGCGGAATATGGACATCTGTCCTGGGGTGTTTTTTATTGTATCGAGATAATCGCTAAAAATGTAGAATTCTACAACTTTGTTGATATTACATCTGTGTTGATTCTCTGTAAATAAGATCAGTCTCTGTATAGGTTATCCTGTAATTGAGATCAGGCTGCTCAATCCTTGAGATTACAAGGCTGGCAGCTGAATAACCGATTATCTGGCTGTGTATGTGGCTGGTTGAGAGAGAAGGAGACATGATCTTGGACTCGGGGGAATCATCAAAACCGAATATCTTGATATCACGTGGACATTCTATTCCCATTCTCTTGAGGCCGGATATCAGATCGAGAGCTACAAAATCGTTGGCACAAATAAAGAGTTCGGGCATTTCTTGAATCTTCGTAAGAGCTTCAAATAAGTATTCTCTATATTCTAATCCGTGAGGATGAACCTCTGTAAGACAATATTTTTCGTCAAAGTTCAGATTATTGATATACATTGCCTCCCTAAAGGCTATGAATCGCTCGTAGAAAGAACGGCAATGTGTGACCTGGCCTACAAATCCTATCTTTGCAATTCCCTTTTTGCTCATGTCATTAACGACTGTATATATATTGGAAAAATTATCCATGAGCAGAACATCTGCGTTTAATGGTCTCCAGTAGCTTGCAACGGGAGCATCTATCATGAGAACAGGTAATCCTAGGCTGCACAACATTTCACAATAGGAGTGATCAAACATTTCGATGCATACAATAGCCTTGGTGTTATCCGGTCTGTATGAGAGAGGAAGAGTTCTTGACTCTATATTCTGATGATCAACCCGGTGCATTGTCAGGCTATAGCCAAGCAGAGAAATTTCATATTGAAATTTATCCAGCATGGTAGAAGCAAAGTGAGAATTATTAAGGAAATTGCCTGAAAAGAGAGCAATCTCTCCTGAAGCCTTGGGCTGGGAACTGAAAGGATTTGTAATGTCTGAAATGGAATTGGCATAAGAAAATTGCTTGTATCCCATTTCGATAGCCTTCTCTAAAACTTTCTGTCTGGTAGCTTCAGCTAAAACTCCGGTGTTATTTATAGCCTTGGATACGGTATTTCTGGATACTCCAAGAGCATCTGCTATATCCTGTAAGGTGACTTTTGCTGGCATAATGTAGTCTCCACTTTCTAAATAAAAGATGAATGTGTCAAAAGATGGGTGTGCCACAGATAGTAGGTATTTATGACTTTTTGACACCTATATCATTATAAAATGTAAAAATCAAAGTGTCAAATGTAAATATTTATTGTGCAAATGTAAAATAATTATGTTGACAGTTGAAAATATAGGTGCTATATTTTACATATGCAAATGAGAATTATGCAAATGTAAAACTCGGGAGGGGCTACATGAACACAAAGGTAAAAGATAATTCGATGCATAACACCCTGGTATATGTTAAACAGCATTGGCAACTATATGTGTTCTTTCTGGGGCCAGCACTGTTACTGACAATAGTGTTCAGGTACATTCCGATGGGAGGCATTCTGATTGCTTTCCAGAAATACAACCCATTTAATGGAATATTGGGGAGTGAATGGGTAGGACTTAAGTATTTCAAACAGTTCTTATCATCACCCGATTTTATGCAATATCTTGCAAATACACTTAAACTGAGTATTTTTGGTCTGTTATGGGGATTTCCAATGCCGATAATACTGGCGCTTCTACTTAACAGGATTGCCAGTAGCAGAATCAAGCAGAAGATACAGCTTGTTCTGTATATGCCTAACTTCATATCTGTCATAGTCCTCTGTGGTATGGTCAGGATTCTTTTATCGGTTACAGGACCATTCAATATGCTTTTGGGAACGAACATCAACTTTTTGACAATCCCTGCAGCATTCAGACCAATCTACATCATAAGTGGTATCTGGCAGGGCGCCGGCTGGGCATCAATCATGTACACAGCAGCTCTTTCAAATGCCAGCAAGGAACTCAAAGAGGCAGCACAGATTGATGGAGCCAATATCTGGCAACAGATCAAGGCAGTAGAGTGGCCGGCTATCAAGGATATGGTAGTTATCCAATTCATCCTTCAGGCAGGAAACATTATGAGTATCGGCTTTGAAAAGGCCTATGCACTTCAGTCAGATATGAACCTTGCTTCATCTGAGATCATAGCTACTTATGTTTACAAAAAAGGTCTTTTGAATGGTGATTACAGTTATTCAACAGCGGTTGGATTATTTAATACGATCGTAAATGTAATTCTTCTCATAGTGGTTAATAAGGTTGTTGAGAAGCTTAACGACGGTCAGGGACTATAAGGGGGAGCAAAATGCAACAGACAGTAAATATTAAAAAAAGCGAATTTGCCAGAGCTTCCATTGGAGATAAAGCATTTCTTTTGGTTGGTTATATTCTCCTTGCAGCCTTTGTAATGGCTATCATAGGCCCTGTAGTTTATATTATTGTAGCTTCCTTCATGGATCCTATAACACTTCAGAACAAGGGAATAGTATTTGATTTCAGCAAATGGACTCTTACAGCTTATGAGAGAGTTATGACCAATCCTCAGATATGGATTGGATTTAGAAATGCAATTATATATTCCGTATTATTTGCGGTTATTTCTGTATTTATAACACTTTTGTGTGCGTATCCAATGTCAAGAGATGATTTTAAAGGCAAGAAGTTTTTTAACGCAATCTTTATTATCACAATGTTCTTTGGCGGAGGACTGATTCCTACATACCTTCTTATCAGTAACATGGGACTTCTTGATACCATGTGGGCTGTAATTCTTCCGGGATCATTTAGCGTATGGAACATGATCATCGCAAGAACTTACTACAAAGGTATTCCAAGCGAACTTAGAGAAGCTGCTGATGTGGACGGAGCTAGTGAACTGGTGTTCTTCTTCAGAATACTTCTTCCTGTGTGCACACCACTTATAGCAGTGCTGATATTGTGGCAGTTTGTAGGAATGTGGAACAGCTACTTTGATGCAATGATCTATCTGAATTCAGCAGATAAGCAGCCTCTTCAGCTGGTGCTTAGGGCTATTCTCATCCAGAATGAACCAGATCCGGGAATGATAGCAGATATGCAGAGTACAGCTCAGAGAGCACAGCTTGCAGAACTTCTTAAATATGCAACCATCATTATTTCAAGCTTACCGCTTATAGTAATGTATCCATTCTTCCAGAAGTATTTTGATTCAGGAATCATGGTTGGTTCAGTTAAAGGCTGAGAGGCTTAAACAATCAGAACTTCCCCTGGCAACAGGAGATAATATATATTTTTTACAAGGAGAGGGAAAATGAAAAAGAAGACAACAAAGTTATTTTCAGCAGCACTTGTTCTTGCAATGTCAGTCAGTGTTCTGACAGGTTGCGGAAAAGGTGCTTCAGGCAGTGGGGCAGCATTAGTTTCAGCTGATGATATCAGCTTTCCGCTGGAAAACAAGGTTACTATCACAGGTACAATTAGCTATCCGTCAGGAACTGAGTCAGAACCTAACAACAGAACAATCTTCAAGAGACTTGAGGAAGAGACAAACGTACATGTTGATTGGACAGCTATTTCAAATGATCAGTGGGGCGACAAGATCAAGCTCAACATGGCTAACAAGAACACACTTACAGATTTTGTATTTAATGCAGGCTTTAGTAACTCAGACCTTATCAGATATGCTGATCAGGGAGTTATCCTTCCTGTAGAAGAGTACATTGACAACAACATGCCTAACCTTAAGGCAGTATTTGATAAGTATCCAGAGTACCGCGCAATGTGTGAGGACTCCGAGGGACACATCTGGGCACTTCCATGGATTGAGCAGCTTGGTTCTAACAAGACTGCTATCCAGACAGTAGGTAATAACTTCACTTACATCAACAAGAAATGGCTTGATTTCCTCGGACTTCAGACACCTACAACAGTTGATGAATTCGAAGAAGTACTTAAGGCATTCAAGGAGCATGCTTCAGAGCTTCAGGCTGAGTTTGGTATTGAGGGTGACATCATTCCTATGTCATGCATCATGAACGATCAGGATCCAAGCCTTCTTATTAACGGCTTTGGCGAAGGATACGGTGACAATGATATCGGACAGCACATTGCAGTTACAGATGACAAGAAGGTTATCTGCACAGCAACACAGGAAGGTTTCAAGTCAGGTATGCAGTGGCTTCATCAGCTCTATGAAGAGGGACTTATCGATCCTGAGTGCTTCACACAGGACTGGTCAACTTATGTAGCTAAGGGTAAGTCACACAGATATGGTGTTTGCTTTACATGGGACGTTGCTAACATTGATAACCTTGAAGATTTCGTTCCACTTGCAGCTCTTAAGGCTGATGTTAAGAATGTAACTCCTATGAATGGCTCTTTCACATCAGGTTTTGACCGTGGCAGATGCGTTGTAACTTCTAAGTGTGAGAACCCTGCATTCGTATGTGCTTGGCTTGATAAGATGTATGATCCATTCCAGTCACCACAGAACAACTGGGGAACATATGGCGAGGATGATGATTTTGATATCTTCGAGCTTTCAACAAATGCAAACGGCGACAAGATGCTCAAGCATGCACCTCTTGGCGATGCTTCTCCTGTAGAAGTTCGTGAGGCTGAGTGTGTTGGTGGCCCTCTTGCAATCCTTGATGAGTACTACGGCGTATATGTTACATGCCCTGATGATGCGCAGTACCGTCTTGACTGGATCAAGGAGTACTATACAAACGATATGAACTGCAAGTATGTATATCCTAACGTATTTATGACAGCTGATGATACAGAGGCTCTTACAACTATCCAGACAGATCTTATCAGCTATATCAACTCCAGCAGAAGTAACTTCGTTATGAACGGTCTTACAGATGCTGAGTGGGATGAGTATCTCAAGCAGGTTAATGCATATGGTCTTGATGAGTATCTCTCTATCTACCAGAAGTATCTTGACGAGTTCTATAAGTAATTCATATGACCGGAAAGGCAGGGAGGAGATTTTCTCCTCCCTTTTTAAAAATGAAAAGAAAAGTTGCCATAATTGCAGCACTTCTTGCTTGTATGCTCACAGGATGTGCTGATAGCCAAAATGCAGATACTCTTTTTCCAAGGGCTGAGGACAGCTATGTTGGAGATGTCATGGCCCTTTCAGAGGAAGATGGAGTATATCTGAATTATTTATATGAAACAGATCATAACGGTGTGGGCTATCATCCCATTCACCGTTTTTATACCAAGGACTTTTTAAGCTTTGAGGATAAAGGAGAAGTTCTTCCTTTTGCAGAGGATTCAGAAATACAGGATCTTGCAGTAGGAACCGGTTCCTTTATCAGGGATGAACAGGGAAACTATCACTGTTTCTACACAGGTCATAATGATTACTACGACACATATGGATTTGATAAAGAATGTGTGTTACATGCTACAAGTAAAGATAACAAAAGCTTTACCAAAGACTATGACAATATTATTCATGCACCAAAAGGGTATAGTACAAACGATTTTCGTGATCCGCAGGTTTACAGAACCGATGATGGCTATCTGATGCTTGTGGGAGCAAGAAAAGAAAACGAGAGCGCTATAGTATATTACAAGTCACAGGATTTAGAGAACTGGACTTTTAAGGGAGATTTCTATACCAGTCGGGATCTGTATTTTATGGAATGCCCGGATGTTTTCCAAATGGGAAATAAGTATTATCTGGTATTTAGTTGGAACAACGTGGTCTATTACAGAGTTTCGGATAATTTCTTTGGACCATGGGAAAAAGAGGAGATTGATACTTTCGATGGGGATGGCTTCTATGCAGCCAAGTCTTGTGAATACAAGGGTAAGAGGTATCTTATAGGCTTTCTGGACCGCAAAAAAAGAGAAAAAGACAGCCTGAAGTATACATGGGCAGGAAGTGTCCTGGTATATGAACTTAGACAATTATCAGACGGCAGACTTGGGGTATGCATGCCTGATCAATATAATGAATATTTCACAAAAGAACTGTTAAATTCCACTTCTGAAAATAATGCGCTGGATCTAGGGAAGGTGCCGGAAACTTGTCACCTCTCTTTTGACCTTGATATGGAAGAAGCCGGCAGAATGGACCTGGTGTTTAGTAATCCTGAGAGCGGAGAAGAATACAAGCTTAGCATCGACAATCAGGATGATAATATATCTTTTAATGCTTTTCCTAACAATCAGCCGATCAGGCTGGAAAGCGGAACCAAATATCATATAGATGTTGTGGTTGAAAAAGATATTGTAGTTATTTATGCAGATGGAATAAAAGCTCTGTCAAACAGAATTTATGCAGCTGTGGGAGCGGATTGGGAAATTGAGCTTACAGATGCTTTGGCAGAAAATGTAATGATTTACGGTAAGTGAGGATAGAAATGAGTGATAAGTTAAACAAGGCACGTGAATATGAAGAGAAAAAGGAAAAGATGATTGTCCCTGAAATGAGGCCTCTTTTTCATCTGACACCAAGATGTGGATGGATGAATGATCCTAACGGTTTTAGCCTTTATAAGGGTGAATACCATCTCTTTTACCAGTATTATCCATATGAGACAGTATGGGGACCTATGCACTGGGGACATGCGGTTAGTAAGGATCTGATCACATGGGAATACTATCCTGCTGCTATAGCTCCTGATATGGAATATGACAAGAACGGTTGCTTCTCAGGTAGTGCCATTGAAATGGAAGATGGAAGACAACTTCTGGTGTATACAGGAGTTCAGAAAATGGAAGATGAAGATGGCAACATCAGAGAGGCTCAGACCCAGTGTGTTGCTTTTGGTGACGGCAAGGATTATGAGAAGTATGTCAATAATCCTGTAATTGACAGTACTATGCTTCCTGAGGGCGCCGGCAAATATGACTTCAGAGACCCTAAGGTATGGCGTGAAAATGGCAAATATTACATAGTAGTTGGCAATAAAACTGAGGATATCGATGGACAGATATTACAGTTTGTAAGTGATGACGGTATTAACTGGTCCTATGATAAGACTGTTATCAAGAACAACCACAGATTCGGTGTAATGTGGGAGTGCCCTGATTACTTTAACCACGATGGTAAACAGGTCCTTCTCACAAGCCCGCAGGATATGCTCCCTGAAGAGCTTGAGTTCCACAACGGAAACGGAACCTTGTGTGTGATAGGAAGTATCGATGAAAATGGAGAATTCTGCGAAGAAAACTGTCAAGCTGTTGACTATGGTATTGATTTTTATGCGCCACAGACAACCAAGACTCCTGATGGACGAAGAGTCATGATCGGCTGGATGCAGAACTGGGATACATGCGGAATCAGGCGCGATGACTTCCCATGGTTTGGCCAGATGAGTATTCCAAGGGAAATAACTATTAAGGATAACAGACTTATTCAGTGGCCTGCCAGAGAGATAGAGAATTATTACGGCAAAAGAATCAGCAGACAGAATGTACTTATTTCTGATAGTGCTTCACTTTCAAGTATTGAGGGCAGATGCGTAGATATGACAGTAAGAGTCAGATCTACACAGGCAGAACTTTCATATAAAAAATTTGAAATTCGTTTTGCTGATAATGGCAAGGCTTATTCAACGATTGAATATGATCCTGTTGACAATATTGTTAAGATAGACAGAAAGCATTCAGGAAGCAGAAGAGCCATTGTTCATCAGAGAAGATGTAAGGTTGCAGGAAATAAGGGTGAGATTTCATTTAGACTTGTTCTTGACAGATACAGCATGGAGCTCTTCATCAATAATGGACAGCAGGTAATGTCTATGGTAATCCTTACAGATGTCAGAGCTGAAGGTATCAGTTTTAAGGCAGTTGGAGAACTTCTTATGGATGTTACTATGTATGAGCTTGAGAGGAAATAACTTATGAAAAAAGATGTAGTTGCGCTGGGGGAGTTGCTTATTGATTTTACAGGAAGCGGAGACAGCAACCAGGGAAATCCTTTATTTGAGGCTAATCCAGGCGGAGCACCCTGTAATGTGCTGTCAATGCTTCAGAATTTAGGCAACAGCACAGCTTTTATCGGCAAGGTTGGAAACGACTTTTTTGGGAGAATGTTAAAAGAGAGAATTGAAAAGCAGGGTATAGACTCTACCGGACTTGTCTTTGACGAGGAGGTAAATACTACCCTTGCATTTGTAAACAAGCTTCCAAATGGAGACAGAGATTTTTCTTTTTACAGAAAGCCCGGAGCAGACATGATGCTGACAGCAGAGGATGTTGAGAAGAATGCTGATCTTATCAGGAATGCAGATGTATTTCATCTTGGAACACTGTCAATGACAGACGAACCTGTAAAAGAGGCAACTGTCAGAGCTGTTACAATAGCTAAAGAGAGCGGAGCAGTCATATCTTTTGATCCAAATTACAGAGAACCTTTATGGAAGAACGTAGACGATGCAATAGATGCTATGAAATATGGCTTTGAAAACTGTGATATCCTGAAAATATCAGATAATGAGATTGAGCTTTTTACAGGCCTTAAGGATATAGAGGTAGGAGCAAGGAAAATAAAGAGAGACTTTGGTATTCCAATCGTGTTTGCCACACTTGGACCTGAAGGAAGTATAGCTCTTTACAAAGATATGGTGATCAAAAAAGACGGGTACAGAAATCCTGCTACTATAGAGACTACAGGAGCAGGCGATACCTTCTGTGCCTGTGCCATAGATTACATCCACAGAAACGGACTTGATAATCTGACAAAAGACGGATTATTTGAATGCCTGTCGTTTGCAAACGCTGCGGCATCTATTATAACCACCAGAAAAGGTGCACTTTCTGTAATGCCAACCCAAGAAGAAATAACAGCTTTTCTAACAAACAAGTGTTAAGAGACATCAATGGATTTCAAAATAGTTTTTTCAGATATAGACGGAACAATTCTAAACAGTGAACATAGAATGCTTAAGGGCACACTTGATGCAATACTTGCCCTAAAGAAAGCCAATATCCCTTTTGTCATTGCGACAGCAAGAGGACCATCCGGAGTACGGCCGATTTTTAAAAGATACGGGTTTACCTGCCCGATGATCTGTTATAGTGGGGCGCTTATCATTGATGAAAACGATAAGATAATGTACTCGGAGGGATTTGATGCCGATGACGCGAGGGATATTATTTCTTATGTAGAGGCGGAGAAGATTGACTGTACATGGAATATCTATTCAGAAGAATTGTGGATTGTAAATGACAGGAATGACCGACTGGTCCGCGCAGAAGAGGAAATCGTTGAGGTCTGTGCAACAGAGGGCGGCATAGAGCTCCTTCCAAAAGATGCAATCATAGGAAAGCTCCTTTGCATATGTGAGCCTGAAGCAATATGTGGTATAGAAAATGAATTGAAAAAGAGATTTCCAAAGCTGTCGATAGTTAAATCCTCAGATGTTCTTCTTGAAATCATGGGAAAGGGAATTACAAAGGCCGACGGAGTCAGGCGAGTATGCTCGTATATGAGCATCCCGCCGGAGAAAGCGGTTGCTTTTGGTGATCATTTTAATGATGCAGAAATGCTACGATCTGTAGGATTTCCTTTTCTGATGGGAAATGCTCCGGAGGAATTGAAGAAGGAATTCTCGTGTGTGATCGGAAGTAATGATGACGAGAGCATTTCAGAAGCCTTTAGGAGTATTGGCCTATTATTGGAGTGAGGGAGATGACAGTGTGGATAGAGCTCAGCTATGGAATAACCTGCCATTTCCCCGCAAAATTAAAGAAAAATTAAACTGTTATAAGCAAAATCCTCTAGGATTAATGTTAGAATTACTCCTAGAGGATTTTTTTATATGGATTACAGAATTTTGATAGTGGAAGATGACATGGGAATAGCCGAGGGAATAGCGGAGCAGATGAAGCAGTGGAATATGGAGGCGAAAACTGTTTCCGACTTTCACAACGTGATGGGAGAATTTGCAGATTTTCAGCCCAATCTTGTACTTATGGACCTTTCCCTGCCGTTCATGAGCGGATACCATTGGTGCAGCGAGATAAGGAAGGTCTCATCGGTTCCCATAATCGTTGTTTCCTCCGCTTCGGACAATATGAATATAGTAATGGCGGTAAATATGGGGGCAGACGATTTTATCGCAAAGCCCTTTGATCAGAATGTTCTTACGGCAAAAGTGCAGGCTCTCCTTAGAAGAACTTATGACTTTGGTTTGCCAACGCCCATAATTGAGCATGGCGGAGCGCTGCTAAACACCGAGGACAATACCCTTACCTACGAAGACAACAGAATAGAGCTTACGAAGAACGAGTACCGTCTGCTTTATACGCTGATGCAGAATAAAGGAAAGATTGTGAGCCGCGAGAAGCTTATGGAAGCCCTTTGGGAGAGCGGAGCTTTCGTGGATGAAAACACGCTTACGGTGAACGTGGGAAGACTCAGAAAGAAGCTTGAAAACGTAGGACTTGACGATTTTATCACAACCAAATCCGGTGTGGGTTATACAGTGGGGTAGGCCATGAAACTGTTTATTTCATATTTGAAAAGCATAAGCGGAGGAGTCGCAATTTTTCTTGGCTTTTTTGCAATGCTTGTGGTGTCCTTTAATTTGTTCGACCTCCCTGTGGAAGCCGTGACTTATCCTATCGTTCTTTGTGTTTTAATGGGGATTACATATTTATCCTTCAGATACTACGGTTTCTATAGAAGACATAAGGAAATAACAGAGCTTGGCAACACTGCGGCGGAACTTTTGGAGTATGCCTCAAAGCCTCATACCCAGCTTGAGGAGGATTATCTCGAGATTATAACGAATCTTGCGAAAGAGAAACGTATGGTTATGGATGAGGCAAAGGAAGATTCCGTTGAACTGATGGATTATTACACCCTCTGGGCTCATCAGATTAAGACCCCCATTGCTTCAATGAGACTAAGGCTTCAGAGAGAGGACAGTGAATTGTCAAGGAATCTTCTTTCGGAACTTGGGCGGATTGAACGTTATGTGGAAATGGTACTTACCTACTTAAGGCTGGAAGGCTCCGGAAGTGACTATATTTTCAGGGAATACGACCTGGACGTAATAATAGGAGAAGCGGTGAAGAAACTGGCCGGCGACTTTATACTTCGAAAGCTCAAGCTTAACTATGAGCCCGTAGGAAAGAAGGTGCTGACCGATGAAAAGTGGCTGTCATTTGTGATTGAGCAGGTTCTTTCAAATGCACTCAAATATACAAAGCAGGGAGAAATTTCCATATATGTGGAGGAACCTTTGACTCTTTGTATTGAGGATACGGGAATGGGTATTTCTCCTGAAGACCTGCCCCGTATTTTTGAGAGAAGCTATACGGGAGTCAGGGGAAGAGCAGATAAAAAAGCCAGTGGCATAGGTCTCTACCTTTGCAGCAGAATCTGCAGGAATCTCCATCATGAAATAAGCGCTGAATCAAAGCCGGGGGTCGGAACAAAGATAAAGATTAACCTTGAAACAAAGAAGAGTCTTATAGAGTAAATCCGATTGTGACGAAAATGTAAGTTTTTTGAGCGGATTGTAAGTCGATTCAATGGAATGAATCGGCTTATTTATTTAAAATCAAACTGAAAAGAAAATGGAGGTTTGAATAAATGAGTTTACTTGAAGTTAAAAATCTAAAGAAAATATACAAGACACGTTTTGGCGGGCAGGAGGTAGAAGCCCTTAAAGATGTGAGCTTTGAAGTTGAAGAAGGGGAGTTTGTGGCAATCATGGGTGAATCCGGTTCCGGAAAAACCACCCTTCTAAATATTCTCGCTGCACTTGATAAGGCCACAGCGGGAAAAGTGATTTTGAAGGATATGGATCTTTCGGGTATTTCCGAGAAAAAGATTGCCACCTTCAGACGTGACAACTTAGGATTCGTTTTCCAGGAGTTTAACCTTTTGGATACCTTTTCCATTGAGGATAACATTTTCCTTCCCCTTGTTCTTGCAGGAAAAAGCTATAAGAGCATGAGAAGCAAGCTTACACCAATTGCCGCAAGACTTGGCATTTCGGAACTCCTTAAGAAGTATCCCTATGAGGTATCCGGCGGTCAGAAGCAGAGAGCTGCAGTTGCAAGAGCCCTTATTACTGACCCCAAGATTATTCTTGCGGATGAGCCTACGGGAGCCCTTGATTCCAGAGCTTCAGACGAGCTTTTAAGACTTTTTGTGGATGTTAATTCCATGGGACAGACCATTCTTATGGTTACCCATTCCGCCAAGGCTGCCAGCTGCGCAAGCCGTGTGCTTTTCATCAAGGACGGCGAGGTCTTCCATCAGATTTACAGAGGCGAAGGCACCAATGACAACTTCTATCAGAAGATTACAGAAACCCTTACCCTTTTGACCCAGGGAGGTAACAGATAATGAAAACATTCTTTTATCCCAAACTTGCCTGGGATGGTATAAGGAAAAACAAAAGAATGGTATTTCCTTATATACTGACCTGCATTTGTATGATTTCGATGTTTTATATACTTAGTTTCCTCGCCTCTCCAAATACTACTTCGCTTTTGCCGAGAGGTGCGGACACAACCTGCCTTGTAATGACCTTAGGATGCGTGGTAATAGCTGTATTCTCGGTAATCTTTCTCTATTACACCAACTGGTTTCTGTTAAGGAGAAGAGCGGGAGAGTTTGGACTTTACAATGTACTTGGAATGAACAAGGGTAATCTTGTTAGAATCATTACACTGGAAACCATTATTACATCGGCGATTTCTATATTTTTTGGAATTCTGGTGGGCATAGTTCTGTCGAAGCTTGCCGAGACCGGCCTTATAAAGACCATCGGAGCCGATACCAACTACAGCTTTAGAGTGGAGCCTTTTTGTGTGGCGCTCACAGTGCTCTTTTATGTGGCTATTTTCGCACTTATCTGGCTTTCATCCGTAATAAAAATCTGCCGCAACAGTGCAGTTTCACTTCTTAAGAGTGATAAAGCAGGTGAAAAGGTGCCCAAAGCCAACTGGCTTCTTGGAATTCTTGGAGCTGTGATTCTTGGTATTGCATATTATATTGCCGTATACATTGGGGACCCTGTTTCTGCAATAGTCTGGTTCTTCCTGGCAGTGATTTTGGTTATTATTGCGACATATCTTCTGATGATTGCTGGAAGTGTGCTTTTATGCCGCATACTTCAGAAGAACAAGAAATATTATTATAATCCCAGACATTTTGTTTCTGTTTCCTCAATGGTTTACCGCATGAAGAGAAACGGTGCGGGACTTGCTTCCATAGCCATCATTGCCACAATGATTCTTGTTATGATTTCATCGGCATTCAGCCTGTGGTTTGGAACAAAGGATATGATTGAAGCCAGATATCCCGCAGATATTAACTTTACTTTTAGATTTGAGGAGAGTCAGGGGCTTGATGAGGAAAGACTTAATAACCTTAGAAAGGCCTTTGAAGATTTCAGAGAACAAAACGGTGCGGAAACCAAAACGGTTGCAGATATGTGTTATTGGGAGGCCAGCTGCCTTGTGCAGGATAATAAGCTTTGCTTTTTCAGTGACTTCCCGGAAATTACTGATTTTGAAAAACTGAGAGATCTCAAAATAGTTCCTGTTTCTTCTTACAATATGTATACGGGAAAGAATGTTGCATTAGATGATGGAGAGGCAATGGTTTTTTCATCATTGGATATGGACTATGAAACAGTGGAACTGACAGTGGGAAGTTTAACTGAAAGCTACAAACTTGTGGATGCAGGAGAAGATGAATTCTTTATAAGCGGTTATGTGAGCAACGTACTTCCACAAATGATCGTTGTGGTTCCTGATTTTATCCGGGTTTCAGATAGCATAACCCAGGTCTTAAATGAAGAAGAGGGGGCCTATTATAACTACGAGTGGCATTATGATTTTGACCTTTTAAACTCTTCCATGAGTAAGCTTGACTACGCCATGGAAGTAAAAGCAGCCGTCAGTGAGGCTATGGTAAATGACCCTGAGATTGCGGACAAATCTTACTTGTATTTTGATGAGAGAGAGTACGATGGTGCCGAAATCATGGCCTTTAACGGAAGCATGTTCTTCATCGGAGTTATATTAAGTGTGGTGTTTGGGTTCGCAGCAGTGCTTATCATTTACTATAAGCAGATTTCTGAAGGTTATGAGGACAGCAAGCGTTTCGAAGTCATGAGAAAGGTGGGAATGACCGCTAAAGAGATCAGGAAAAACATTAACTCACAGCTTCTTGTGGTATTCTTTATACCGCTTCTCTTTGCGGGGGTTCATCTGGCGTTTGCCTTCCCCATGATAGGAAAGATTTTGAACCTTTTCGGGCTTTTCGATAAGGGATTGTTTATAACGACAACAGTAATAAGCTATCTTTTGTTTGCTGTGTTCTACGCAGTGGTTTACAAGGTGACTTCCAATGTTTATTACAACATAGTCAGCAACACAAAAGAATAAGGCATAAGAGCATATTGAATACGGGAATTCCAGGGGATATAATATCAACGTAGGGGCGTTATAAGGGTACATTGATACAGTAAAAAGAAGGACATAACATATACGGGAGGTATATGCGATGAAAACCTGGAAAACCCGGAAGATTATTCTTTTTATTGCAATGTGCATTTTCATGAATGTAGGCGGAAAACTTCTGTCGGTTCGGCTCGAGCTCCCTATTTGGGCCGATTCCTTCGGAACGGCATTGTGCGCCTATGTGGCAGGTCCGGTGTGCGGAGCAATAGTAGGTCTTGCCGGGAACCTTGCCTATAGTATGGTCAACAGCCTTTCAGCTGCTTATTCCATTACCAGTATTGCTCTTGGCATCATAGTAGGTATGGCAGCGAAAAGAAAGTGGTTCGACCAGTTCTACGGTTTCATGAAAGCCGCTTCTTTGGCTGTTCTTACGGCACTGGTTGTGTCGGTGCCCATAAACTTTATCTTTTCTAAGGGCTACACAGGCAATAAGTGGGGAGACGGACTCATAGAATATCTGCTTGATAAGGGATGGCCCGTGGCCATCAGCGCAATTTTGGGGCAGCTTGCTATCGAGTTTGCAGACAAGGTACTCACTATTGCCACAGTTTATGTGGTAATTCTAATTCGTCAAATTTCCAAGAAACGTGCAAGAAATAAAACTTTCATGCAGGGCAATACAGCGTCATCGGCAATCATCCTGGCGCTGGCCTCCCTGCTTGTCCTTTCTGCGCCTTTTAAATCCAAGGCAGCAGGTCTTTCAGAATCCAACGATTACAATGATTATGTCCAGAATGTATACAGCAGCAACAACGGCCTTCCCTGTGGCGAAGCAAACGACATAGCCCAGACCAACGACGGCGTTTTGTGGATCGGAACCTATGCCGGACTCTACAGATACAACGGCAAAGAATTCCGCTGGATAGACGATTATGAATCTGTTAAAAACGTCAACTGCTTATATGTGGACGAAGAGGGACGTATGTGGATAGGCACAAATGACAACGGCCTTTCCATAACAATCCGCGAGGAGATTGTCAATGTTCTTGATTCCACAAGCGGACTTCCCTCAAACTCCGTTCGTAGCATTATCAGAGGAACTGACGGTTTTTACTATGTAGGAACCACCTCAAGCATGCAGATTATTGTAATGAATAACGGTCTAAAAGCAGTGAATACCCTGCCGGAGGTTAATTATGCGGACAGTATCACCGCCGACGAAAACGGCCACGTGGCGGCAATCGCAAGCGATGGGCGACTTTTCCTCATGAAGGGCGGAAACATCCTAAGCAAACTTCAGCTGCCTGATGGCTCTGAGATATTTAACTGCTGTGCTTTTGCTCCGGATGGCACCCTTATGGTGGGAACCTCCACCAATGAGATTTATTGCTATGATATTTCGGGTGAGGATTTCAATCAGATTAAGGTGATGACTTGTCAGGAAGCCAATAATATAAACAGCCTTAATTATCTGAACGACGGAACGCTGTTTATAACCTCCGACAGTGGAATATCTTATTTGGATGAGGGCGGTTATCACCGGATTAACACCAATGAATTCAACAATTCAATTGATAACATGCTCTGTGACTACCAGGGTAATCTGTGGTTCACGTCTTCAAGGCTTGGGCTTCTTCGATTGTCCAAATCTCCTTTCAAGGATGTTTACGGCGCGATAGGTATGGAACGTCAGGTGGTTAATACCATAGTTTCCTGGAAGAACAGCTATTATATCGGTACCGACAAGGGCCTTGATGTTGTGGACAAGGCCTGCCGAAGGGAGATTGAGAACTCCTTTACCGAGGCGCTGGATGGGAAGCGTATCAGGTGCATGTACGTGGACGCTGACGATCATCTTTGGGTCTGCACCTATGGCAACGGACTTATGGAATTCGCCGAAAATGGAGAGGTGTGGAATTACAACGCCGATAACGGAAGCTTCGGAAACCGTGCCAGAATTGTGACGGGGCTTTCTGACGGAACAATACTTGCCGCCGGGGACTCCGGAATCAGTTATATCAAAAATCACAAGGTGGAGCGTACCATTCGAAACGAGGATGGTCTTGTAAACTCCATGATTCTTACCCTGACTGAGCAAAGTGACGGCACCATTCTTGCAGGTACCGACGGCGACGGAATTGCTGTTTTGAAGAACGGTGAGATTGCGGATATGATTACCCGTGAGGACGGTCTTAGCAGCGGGGTTATTTTAAGAACAATCAAGGACCCCAAATCCGATGGGGTATTTATAGTAACCAGCAACAGCTTATGCTTCCTTGAGCCGGACGGCAGCGTAAGCATTTTGGACAAGTTCCCGTATTTTAACAACTATGATATCTGGGTTAAGGATGAGGATACTCTGTTTGTTATGTCCAGTGCCGGCATATACGTGGTTGAGCGTGATGATCTGGTGACAGGCGGCGAGATTGCCTGGGAACTTTTGGATGCCAAGAGGGGTCTTGGAACATCTCTTACAGCCAATTCCTGGAACTATTACAACGGAAACGGAGAACTGTTCCTTCCCTGCGACACAGGCGCATATATCATAGATGTTGAAAAATACAACAGCGATGTTCGCTCATACCGTATGCAGCTTGCATCCGTAAAACTTGACGGCGTAGTGCAGCCACCCCTGAAAACCGGAGAAATAACCGTGGGTCAGGGCGTAAACCGTGTGGAGCTTGCACCGGAGATTCTAAACTACACCATTCAGGAGCCATACGTAGGCTATTTCCTTGAAGGTTACGATACACAGTGGACCATTGTTCACCAGAATGCGCTTAATAATATCATTTACGTCAATCTGCCTGCGGGCAATTATAAATTCCATCTGGCTATCTTTGACAGCGCCGGTGACAAGGTACTTGAGGAGCGTAAATTTGATCTGGTAAAAGAGGGCGAAATCTACGAACAACCCGGATTTATCATTTACATGCTGCTTCTTTTATCCCTGTTTTTGATCTGGTTTACCTGGATGATAGTCCAAAGACAGATTAACCGCCAGCAGATAAAGATTAACATGGCAAACGAAACCGTAATGGCTATCGCAAATGCGGTGGATGCCAAGGACGTGCGTACCAGTCAGCATTCAAGCCGTGTGGCAGAGTATTCTGAACTTATTGCCAGAGAGATGGACTGCTTCAAATGGTGGAAGAAGGACAAGGAACTTGCGAATCTTAAGAAAGCGGCCCAGATGCACGATATCGGAAAGATTGCTATTCCGGATGGAGTTCTTAACAAGGTGGGAAGACTGGACGATGATGAGTACGCAAAGATGAAATCCCACGTTATCAGCGGAGCTGAGATTCTTAAGGACTTCACATTGGTTGAGCATGTTTGGGATGGAACCAGATACCACCATGAGAGGTATGACGGAAAGGGATATCCTGACGGACTTAAGGGTGATGAGATACCCCTTTACGGAAGGATTATCAGCGTGGCGGATGCTTTTGATGCCATGACCTCCAACCGTGTATACCGTAATCACATGGATAATGACTATGTCATTAATGAAATAAAGCGAGGACGAGGCACCCAGTTTGATCCCGATGCGGTGGATGCATTCCTACGCCTGGTTGATAAGGGCGTAATCGACCTTGAGAAAATCTATGCCCAAAAGAGTCAGGAGATACATGGAATGGGAGCAGACCATGATAAGGAACTGGCCCGCCGTGTAGAAGAGGATAAGAAGATTCAGGAAGCACAGATGAAACAAAGCGAAGAAGATTCTTCTAAGGAGAAAGGAGCCGACGAATGAAACGTGTTTATTTAGTTACAGCACTTACCAGTGTCGTGGTACTCGGCCTGCTTATTCTTTGCTTCAGACTTCTGAATCTTACAGGCGGACGAGACAGTCTGACGGTTGGCTTTATCTATGATAACGATGAAAGTACGCCATACACCTACAATTTCTCCCTTGCCAAGGATGCCCTTGAAAAGAAATACGGAGAAAAGGTAGAGATTTTTACCGCAAGTAACGTACTTGATGATGAGATGGAGGAGCCCTTAAGGGATTTTGTGGACAAGGGCTGTGACATTATATTCTTTAACGGCTACAGTGAACTTGTGGTAAAACTTGCGGCGGAATACCCTGATGTGGAATTTTGCCAGACATCCTATATGGATATGAGTGGACAGAACGTTCCTGAAAATTATCACACATTCAAAGGTGAGGCCTACCAGGGAAGATATGTAAGCGGCATAGCTGCCGGAATGAAGATAGAAGAGATGATAAAAGAGGGCCTTATCAGAGAAGATCAGGCTTTGGTGGGCTTTGTCGCCGCCTTCCCCACCTCTGAGGTTATCTCCGGATATACGGCATTTTTGCTAGGAGTAAGGTCCATTGTTCCCACTGCCACCATGCAGGTTTGCTACACGGGAACCTGGAGCAGCTACGCCCAGGAGAAGAGCGCCGCACAGAATCTTATAGATGCAGGATGCGTGGTTATTTCACAGCACACCGACACCATAGGCCCTGCTATTGCCTGTGAGAAAGCCATTGAAACAAAGCCCGTTTACTTTGTGGGCTATAACCAGAGTATGTCGGAGGTTGCCCCCGGAGCATCTCTTGTGACCTCCAGAGTTTGCTGGGAACCCTATGTGCTTGGCGCAGTTGATGCCCTTATGTCGAACCGAAAGATTGAGAAGGTAGTTAGCGGCCGTATCCACGGCACAGATGTTTCTGCCGGCTTCGAAAAGGGCTGGGTCGAGATGGTTGACCTGAATTTACAGGTTGCCGCCCCGGGAACCGAGGAAGCCATGAACAGCGCAATCGAGCATTTCAAGAAGGGCAACGGAGACTTTGTATTTAAGGGCGATTATACAGGCGCTGACCCCACCAATCCTTCAGATACCTGCAACCTTAGCACAGGCTATATCGAGAATGAAAAAACGTCATATCCTACATTCCACTATATCCTGTCGGATATTATTACGGTGGTGCAGTAGTGAATTATTCTGCGTTTTTGGTTGACAAGAGTTCTTGTTCCATTTATACTCAGACATAACTTTTCATTGTTTCAGGAGAGGATATAACATGTCCAAGCGTAATCTCAACAATAATATGCTTAATTATAAGCCCGTGTATTATTACATTCAGGGGTCTGATTTTGCATACTTGATGAGGTCATGTTAGTGATTAATCCGTAACACGGGAAAGACATAGATGTATATTATGGCCTTATCAAGCAGGATGTTTGATAAGGCCTTTTTGTATACAGGGAGGTAAGAGAGATGAATCTGGTTTTACTTATCGGCAGTGGGGCTGTCGGGAAAATGACAGTCGGACAGGAACTGATGAAGATTACTGATTACAGGTTGTTTCACAATCACATGATGATTGAACCGGTAATCGAAATCTTTGGAAGATTTAATCCGCCTGTGATAAACAGACTTCGTGAAGACATTTTTGATGAGTTTATGAAGACGGAATATGCAGGCATGATATTCACCTATATGTGGGCTTTTGATATGCAGTCTGATTGGGACTACGTGAAAGGTGTAGCAGACAAGTTTGAAGCCACAGGTGGCACGGTTTACTATGTGGAACTTGTTGCAGATCAGGCTGTACGTATAGAGAGAAACAAGACTGAAAACCGTTTAAAGAATAAGGCTTCAAAGAGAGATGTGACCCTGTCAACGGAGCGCATGATCAGGGAGGAGACCAAGTATCGCCTTGTAAGCAGGGAGGGAGAGCTCCCTTTCAAGAATTACATTAAGATTGATAATACCCATTTGGAACCTCAGGAGGTGGCAAGAATGATTAAGGAGAGGTTTAATCTTGCAGATAAGAGTAAATCTGAACTTATGAGCAGAATAAAACTTGAAGAGGTCAGAGAGGATGAGTTACCTCAGTTACATCAAATGCAGATAAAGAGCTTTATGCCACTTTACGACAAGTACCACGATGATGGGTCACCTGCAATTGAAACTTTGGAGCGTGTAAAGCTCCGAGCTGAAAGACCTAATAGAAAGTATTTCTTCATCGTAAAGGATGGAGCAAGGGTCGGAGCAATAAATCTTGGCCATAATGACCCTGAGGAAAAGAAGATATCTTTTATAAGTCCTTTGTTCATTCTTCCTGAATACCAGAACCAGGGAATAGGGTATGTGGCTATAATGAAAGCCTTTGAGATGTACCCTGAAGTAAAGTGCTGGAAACTGGACACCATAAAACAGGAAGCCGGAAATGTACATTTGTACAAGAAATGTGGGTTCGTTCAGGTTGGTGAAGAACACCCGGTTAATGAGAAGATGACTTTAATTGACTTTGAATATCGAGTAGAATAAATGAGGAAGATGAAATAATGAGTGTGAAACTAATTAAGTGGAGAGGGGTATAACAATGGGTTTTACAGTAAGAATCGCGGTGGCCGGAGATTATGAAGCCGTCGCAAAGATAATGTATCAGGTTCAGAAACTTCATGTTGATTGGAGACCTGATATTTACCAGGATAATCCGTATTTCTTTGATGAAGATTACTATTCATTCCTTCTCGACAAAGGAAGCATGTATGTGGCCGAGACAGAAGGCAAAGTTGTAGGAGTACTTGGAATTGACAGAAGGCACATAGAAAATCCTGCGCAAGTTACAAGAGACGTTATCTTTATTGACTCCATGGCGGTTGATGCGGAGTACAGAGGTAAGGGAATCGGTCATTTATTCTTCGATAAGGTCAAAGCTATTAAGGAGGAAGAAGGCCTTGATGGCATAGAGTTACAGGTAAATGCCAGGAACGCTGCCGCTCGCGAGATGTATAGAAAGTGCGGTTTTACCGAGAAATCAATTAATATGGAATTGCTGTAAAGAGTGAAGAGAAATGCTTACAAATTGTAAGCATTTGAAAGAGGTATAAACACATGAACAAATTAACACCCCCTATGGGTTGGAACAGCTGGGACTGCTATGGGGCAGCTGTAACTGAAGACATTGTAAGAGCCAATGCGGAGTATATGGCCAAGAATCTTAAGAAGTATGGTTGGGAGTACGTGGTTGTGGACATTCAGTGGAGCGCGCCAAATGCAAAGACCCACGAGTATGATCCCTTCACGGAACTTTGCATGGATGAGTATTCAAGGCTTATTCCTGCACCTGAAAGATTCCCCTCATCAGCAGGCGGAAAGGGCTTTGCACCTTTGGCAGAGTATGTACACTCTTTAGGACTTAAATTCGGAATCCATATTATGAGAGGAATTCCCAGGCAGGCAGTTCACAGAAACACAGCAATTCTTGGAAGCAAGCATACTGCCCGTGAAATTGCCAAGACAGCAAGCATCTGTGCATGGAATACAGATATGTATGGTGTGAACCCTGAAAAAGAAGGGGCAAAGGAATATTACGAAAGCATCTTTAAACTTTACGCCGAGTGGGGTGTGGACTTTGTTAAATGCGATGATATAGCAAGAGAGCTTCCTCACGAGGAAAGCGAACTTATTATGCTAAGCAATGCTTTAAAGAGCTGCGGAAGAGAGATGATTCTTTCTCTTTCTCCCGGACCTGCTCTTCCTGAGAAGTCTGAGCTTTATAAGCAGACCGCAAATATGTGGCGTATTACAGATGATTTCTGGGATGAGTGGGATCTTCTCTATGCCATGTTTGAAAGATGCGAGCGCTGGGCAGGACATTGTGGCGCAGGTCACTGGCCTGATGCGGACATGCTTCCCATCGGCGCTATTAAACAGGATTATTCTGCTGACAATTGGACAGCATTTACCTTTGACGAAGCCAAGACCATGATGACCCTTTGGAGCATCTTCAGATCTCCTCTCATGATTGGTGCCGAGATGACCAAGCTTGACGATGAAACCTTAAAGCTTCTCACCAACGAAGATATCATCGGAATGAATAAGAAGGCCCGTCATTCTCACCAGATTTGGAGAAAAGAGATTAACGGCGTTGAGATGATTCTCTGGGTGGCTGTCTGCGATGACGGTGGCTGGTACGTTGCAGTGTTTAACGCAGGCGAGAAGGAAAATGAAATTACACTCCCTCTCACCGACATTGAGATATATGATCCGGTATCCGGAAGAGACCTTTGGACAGGGGAAAAAGTCAGCAACACCCAGAAGCTTACAGTTAAACTTCCCGCCCACGGAGCAACTGCGTTTTGGCTTAATTCATAAGCATTTTCTGCGCATTTTAAAAGCAGGATTGTACTTGACGATATATTTGACGCAATATACTATAAAGGTACTTGGGTATTTAAATGAAACCACATAAGGAGGGGTCAAATATGTTTGATTTTAAGTATTACACACCGACAAAGGTTATTTTCGGCAAAGGTACAGAATCTAAGGTTGCCGAGCTTATAAAGGAGTTTGGCGGAAAGAAGGTTCTTATTCATTACGGCGGCGGAAGCGTAATAAGAAGCGGCCTTATGAAGAAGGTTACAGACACCCTGGATGAAGCCGGAATTTCCTACGTTTCTTTAGGCGGAGCAGTTCCAAATCCGAGACTTGGCCTTGTGCGTGAGGGCATTGAGCTTTGTAAGAAAGAGAACGTGGATTTCCTTCTGGCAGTTGGCGGCGGAAGCGCCATTGACTCTGCCAAAGCCGTTGGCTACGGCGTATTTAACGAAGGCGATGTATGGGATTTCTACGATTACAAGAGACAGGCCAAAGGCTGCCTTCCTCTTGGTGTAATCCTTACCATTGCCGCAACCGGAAGTGAAATGAGTGATTCCTCCGTTATTACAAAGGAAGAGGGCCTTGTTAAGAGAGGCTACAGTTCTGATTTCGGAAGAGCTAAATTCGCCATCATGAATCCCGAGCTTACAATGACATTGCCTGACTATCAGACAGCATGCGGCTGCACTGATATCATGATGCATACAATGGAGCGTTATTTCTCAAACGGCGGACATATGGAGCTTACAGATTCCCTGGCAGAGGGACTCCTTCGTACCGTGAAAGAGAACGCTAAGATCCTTGTGAAGGATCCTAAGAATTACGACGCCAGGGCAGAAGTTATGTGGGCAGGAAGCCTTGCGCACAACGGTCTTACAGGCTGCGGAAGTGACGGCGGAGACTGGATGACTCACAAGCTTGAACATGAGCTTGGCGGTTTATATGACGTGGCTCATGGCGCAGGTCTTGCTGCTATCTGGGGCAGCTGGGCAAGATATGTGTACAAGGATTGCCTCCCCAGATTCAAGAGATTTGCAATTAAGGTTATGGATGTTCCTGAAGTGGGAACTGACGAAGAAATCGCCCTTAAGGGTATAGAAGCGGTTGAAGATTTTTACCGCGAGATTAAGATGCCCACGAACTTAAGAGAACTGGGCGTTAATGCAACTGAGGAAGACATGGCTGTGATGGCTCACAAGTGTGCTGTTGGTGTTAACGGCGGCAAGGGCTCAGCCAAGTTCCTTAAGGAAGAGGATATGCTTGCCATATTTAAGGCAGCCAAATAGTCCGGGAGGTGTTCTATGAGCGTTAAATGGGGCGTACTTGGAACCGCAGGCATAGCGAAGGGATGTACAATTCCCGGTATGCTTTTGGCAAAAAACTGCGAACTCTACGCAGTAGCGGGACGTAACGAAGAGAAAGCCAGAAGATATAAAGAAGAATTTGGCTTTGAGAAATATTATGTGGGCTATGAGAACCTTTTAAATGACCCTGAAGTCCAGGCGGTTTATGTTCCCTTGCCCAACCATCTCCATGCCGAGTGGGCCATTAAGGCTTTGAAGGCAGGAAAGCATGTGCTGGTTGAAAAGCCCATGGCTATGAATGCCAAGGAAGCAGAGGAGATGTTTAAGGCAGCCAAAGAGAATAATGTTTATCTTATGGAGGCCTATGCATACCTTCATAATGAGTACATTAAGTCTCTTACGGATGACATTAAATCCGGCCTTATCGGCAAGGTTGATTTCATTGACACCGCGTTTCATACCCAGAACTACTCCGAGAACGTGCGCCTTTATAAGGAGCAGGGCGGCGGAGCGGTTTATGATGTGGGCTGTTATTGCTCAACCATGATTCTTACCATCCTCAATGCCGCATCCAATAAGGGCTACCGGGACGGAATTGCGAATCTTATGGCTGATGCTTATTTTTCCGATAACGGAGTTGATGAGCTGGCTCAGACCATGATAGAATTTGAAGATGGAATCAGAGCTACATTTAATGTGGGGATGAATCTGGGAGTTGATACTCACCATCGCTATGACAGGCTTTTTATTCATGGAGACAAGGGATTTATCCGCTCCGATGTGGAGTATAATCAGTCCGGAGAAGTAAGCTACAAGGTGGTTTCTGAAGGCAGGGAGATTATAAGAAAGGTCAATGTAAGCAACAACTATTGCCTTGAGGTAAGCCAGCTTACGAGAGCAATTCTCGGACAGGAGAAGCCATATATTACTGAGGATTTCTCCCTTACAAACGCCAGACTCCTTGACGATGTTCTTGCAAAAATAGGATATTAAGGTTTTACCATGTTAGAAAAAGAAACGGAACTTAAATTAAATAAACTGAAAGACTATATCAAAACCCTCGGCTCCCTGGCCGTGGGTTTTTCAGGTGGAGTGGATTCCACACTTTTGATAACCGTTGCCCATGAGGTCCTTGGGGATATGGCCATTGCGGTTACTGAAGTTAACTCCTTTGTGCCCGAGAGGGAAGTTGAGGAAGCTAAGAAGTTCTGCAGGGAAAGAGGTATTGTTCTTGAACTTGTGGAAACGGACCCTTTAAGGGAAGAAAAGGTCAGGAACAATGATCCCAGACGCTGCTATTACTGTAAGCACGATATTTTCGACGAGATTAAGAAAATCGCGGCGGAGCGAGGAATAAGTTACGTGGCCGAGGGCTCCAACATGGATGATCTTGGCGACTACCGCCCCGGGCTTGAAGCAGTGGCTGAACTAAAGGTTAAGAGTCCGTTGAGAGAAGCGAATCTTACCAAGGCCGATATCAGAGCCATATCAAAGGAAATGGGGCTTCCTACATGGGATAAGCCCTCATATGCCTGCCTGGCATCACGCTTTGTCTATGGTGAGGAAATCACCGAGGAGAAGCTTAAGATGGTTGATAAGGCTGAACAGTTCCTTATCGACAAGGGCTTTAGAGAAGAGAGAGTAAGAGTTCACGGAAACCTTGCAAGAATTGAAGTTCCGTCGTACGATATTGAGAGGATTTCGAAAGATGAACTTCGAAATGAAATCTACGAGGAATTGAAAAAGATAGGCTACCAGTATGTAACCCTTGATATGAAGGGCTACAGAGTCGGCAGCATGAACGAGGTTTTGAAAAAGTGAGCATTAAACTTGTAATTTATGATTTTGACGGAACCATTGCAGATACCAGAAAGTCCATTGTTGTTTCCAAACAGGAAATGATGAAGAGACTTGGACTTACGGTGAAAAGTGATGATGAATGTGCATCAGTTATTGGCCTTCCTGCAGCAGACGGATACAGACTTTTGTTTCCAGAGCTTTCAGAGGAGGCCATTAATAAGTGTGTGGAAGTGGCAAGAGATACCTTCGCTGAATCAAAGGAAAAATATCCGCCCACAGTTTTTGACGGAATAAGGGAAGTTTTGGAGGAACTTAAAAGAAAAGGAATAAAGTGTTCCATCGCAAGTTCCAGAAACAACTCCTCCTTAAAAGAATTCCTGAAAAGCTGGGGAATGACCGAATATTTTGAGTATATTTTAGGAGCTGATGATACAAAGAATCATAAGCCCGATCCTGAACCTGTTTTTGTAACTCTTAAGGATTTGGATATGGGTCCCGAGGACGCCATAGTTGTAGGTGACACTGCTTTTGACATAAGTATGGGTCAGGGCGCGGGAATTCACACATGCGCCGTTACTTACGGAATCTCCAAAAGAGCTGAACTGGAAACTACCGGGGCAGAGCACATAATCGACCATATCAGCCAGCTTCTTGAAATAATATAGTATTTTTATAAAATTCATAGGGAGGTTTCGAAGATGATTCGAAATAGTGTGGCTAACAAGAAAAGCCTGATTTTGGCAGGAGTTCTGGCTGCAGCAATTTCACTTGCGGGATGTGGAGCAAATGCACCTGCAGCGGAGGCACCGGCGGCGGAACAGCCCAAAACACAGGTAACTGAAGCCCCGGAAGAAAAGCCTGTTGCCGAGGAAAAGCAGGAAACTGAAGAGAAGAAAAAGGTAAATTGGAAGGAATGTACCGAGGAAGAGGCAAAGGAACTTGTTCCCAATTCTTTGGTAGTGCCGGAAGGCTTTAAGCTTATTTCCTGGTATATGCTGGAAGACGGTTCAGAGGAAGGCGGAAATCCTGACAGCCCCATGGTTGAGATGGAGGTATCAAAGGACAATTTAATCTATGATGCAAGAGTTCAGGCTACAGGGGATGAATATTTAAATTTGTCAGGAGCCAAAAAGCCTGAATGGATGGAAGAAAAAGATGAAAGACTGGTTGCCTGGGGAGATGAGGAATCTCAGGCCAAATCATATCTTGCAGATTTGGGTGATGATTATTACCTTAGTTTGATGACCTGGCATGATAAAGAAGAGGGAAACTCCTACTCTTTGCACGTTGTTGTACAGAATCCAGACGGTATTATGCTGTTGCCTTACGCTGAACAGTTCAGTGATAAATACGCAGCAATGACCGGAAAAGCTCCGGAGGAAAAAACTGCTTCAGCCAATGAGACCAAACCTGCCGAGGCACCTGCCTCAGGTAGCGCACAGACCCAGGAAAACAGTGGCAGCTCGGATTTATTCTATGCCAAGGATATCAACAGCGTGATTTCATCTTTGGTACAGGACATGGGACTGGTGGCAGTTGAAGCTAATGCCGAAAGATCTGAAGAGAGTATGTTTATCGGAGGAACTTTCATTGGTAAGTACGGATACAATGCCAATAGTTCAGGCGGTTACCAAACCTACTATACATTTTATGATTTGGGCGATTGTATGGCTACGAACGTAACATTCATGGGATGGGACGGCATATCTTACTACGATTACGGAACATATACAATCGACTTCGTAAAGCAAAGCCTCAAGGAACAAGGACAATAAAAAATACTTGACATCACAGTTTAACCTGTGGTAATTTCTCTTTAAACCAATGATGAAGAGTGAGTAAGCGAAGCCCACTTTTTTACAGAGAGCTGCAGATGGTGGAATTGCAGTATTAAGCGCTTGGCCGAATGGACTTCAGAGGGCGACCGGAAATGCGTAAGCAGAGTATGGAAGACGGAGAGGAAACCTTCGTAAACAAAGTTTAGCATATGACAGTATGCGTTAAGTGGGTGTTTATAACACCAAGCCGGGTGGCACCGCAGGTAGATGATACGACCTGTCCCAGCAGATAACTGCAGGGATAGGTCTTTTTGTATTCTAAACAAACTACTTGTCCCGGGGAAAACACTTAAAAAGTCGCCAAGGGGCGCAGAAAGAGGAAAATTTATGAAAAAGAAACTGGTAGCAATTCTTACCGCAATGACAATGGTACTTGGTCTTAGTGCATGTGGCGAGGCCGCAACCAAGACAGAGACCGCTAACACCGAAGCTGTAGAAACAACAGCAGAAACAGAGACACAGACAGCAGAAGCTGAAGCAGACACAGATGCACAGACCTTTACAGTAGGTATCTGTAACTTTGTAGATGACGCTTCCCTTAATCAGATTGTAAGCAACATCGAGAATCGTCTCGGTGAAATCGAAGCTGAGAAGAACGTTAAGTTCGAGATTAAATATGACAACTGTAACGCAGACTCAAACGTTCTTTCACAGATTATTGCCAACTTCCAGGCAGACAACGTTGACCTTATGGTTGGTGTAGCAACACCCGTTGCAATGAGCATGCAGGCAGCAACAGAGGATTCAAAGACACCCGTTGTATTCGCAGCAGTTTCAGATCCTTTGGGTGTAGGCCTTGTAGAGTCCATGGAGGCTCCCGGAGCAAACCTTACAGGTACATCCGATTACCTTGACACCAACGCAGTTATGAACCTTATTTTTGCACAGAACCCTGATATTGCAAAAGTCGGCCTTCTCTACGATGTAGGACAGGACGCTTCTACCACAGCAATCGCTCAGGCTAAGGAATACCTTGATAACAAGGGTGTTGAGTACATTGAGCATACAGGCACAAATGTTGATGAGGTTTCCCTTGCAGTTGACGCTTTCATCGCCGACGGAGTAGAGGCAATTTTCACACCTTCAGACAACACAATTATGACAGCTGAGCTTTCCATCTATGAGAAGCTTGCCGATGCAGGAATTCTTCACTATGCAGGTGCTGACTCCTTCGCACTTAACGGAGCTTTCCTTGGATACGGTGTTGACTACGCGAACCTTGGTGTTGAGACAGCAAACATGGTAGCAGAAATCCTTCTTAACGGAGCAGATCCTGCATCAACACCCGTTAAGACATTTGATAACGGAACAGCTACCGTAAACACAGATATTTGTGATAAAATTGGTTTGTCTTTCGACGAAGTTAAGAAAACATTCGAGCCCTTCTGCACAAAGGTTGAAGAGATTCAGACAGCAGAAAGCTTTGAATAAACCACAGATTTAGGAGATTTAAAATGAATTTTTCGGATATGGTACCACTTTTGCAAACTGCTCTTGAACTGGGACTGTTCTCAGCTCTTACAGTATTGGCTTTGTACTTAAGCTATTCAATGCTTAATGTCTGCGACCTTTCCACCGACGGCTGCTTTACCATGGGAGCCACGGTGGGAGCTGTGGTTGCCATATCCGGTCATCCTTTTCTTTCCATACCTGCAGCCATCCTGGCCGGAATGCTTTCAGGTCTTATAGTTGCTTTCCTTCAGACCAAGATGGGTGTGGAAAGCCTTCTTGCAGGTATTATCGTCAATACGGCATGGTATTCCGTCAACATCGCTATTATGGGCAATTCGTCCCTTCTTAACATGAACAAGACGGATACTGTTTTTTCTATATTAAAGGAGAAGCTTGAGGGAACATTCCTGGCAGGAAGCTACAAATTAATCATTGCAGCCCTGGCAGTCCTCATAGTTTTGGTTTTCCTTTCATTCTTTCTTAAAACCAGACTGGGTCTTGCCATCAGAGCAACAGGCAACAACCCTGACATGGTAAAATCATCTTCAATTAACCCCGCATTTACCACAATCGTGGGCCTTTGTATAGCAAATGCCTTCACAGCCTTAAGTGGATGTCTTCTTGCCCAGAGCCAGAAGTCAGTTAACATCGACATAGGTTCAGGCATGGTTACAATTGCCCTTGCTTCTTTGCTTATAGGCGGCGTAATCATTCCAAGAGGCGGAATCACAAGAAAGGCCATCGGTGCGGTAATCGGTGCTTTTATCTTCAGACTTGTTTATACGGTGGCATTGAGATTTAATATGCCCGCTTACATGCTTAAGCTGGTTTCCTCCATAATTGTAATAATTGCAATCAGCACACCCTACCTTAAAAGACAGCTTCCTCTCCTTAAGAGAAGAATGGCTCTCAGAAAAGTGGGCACAAATGGGGAGGAAAGATAATGCTTAGAATCAGTAATATTTCAAAGACTTTTAATCCCGGAACCGTCAACGCCAAGCTTGCAATCGATAACCTGAGTTTGGAAGTTAAGGACGGTGATTTCATAACAGTTATCGGCGCCAACGGAGCCGGTAAATCAACATTATTTAATGCCATTGCCGGTGAATTCATTACCGACAGCGGTCGAATTGTACTTGATGATACGGACATTACGCTTATGCCGGAGCACTTAAGGGCCATTAAGATCGGAAGACTTTTCCAGGATCCCTTAAGAGGAACTGCGGCAGGCATGACTATAGAAGAAAACTTAACCCTGGCAGCAGGAAGAGGAGGCTGGCTTTCAAGAATCAGCCACGCCCAGAGGGAAGAGTTTAAAGATATGCTAAGGGAACTTGGCATGGGACTTGAGGACAGAATGAAACAGCCCATGGGACTTCTTTCGGGAGGTCAGAGACAGGCGGTAACCCTTCTTATGGCAACCATTAATCCTCCTGCCCTCCTTCTTCTTGATGAGCATACAGCAGCCCTTGATCCTGCGGCAGCAGACAAGGTCCTTAAGATTACGAGAGAAGTGGTTGAGAGAGAGAAACTGGCATGCCTTATGATAACCCATAACATGCAGTCAGCTCTTCAGCTTGGAAACAGAACCATTATGATGAACAAGGGTCGAATCATTCTTGATGTATCCGGAGAAGAGAGAGCCAACATGACGGTGGCAGACCTCCTTCAGAGATTTAAAGAGATTTCCGGAGAGGCTTTGGATAACGATAGAATGCTCCTTGGAGTAGAATAGTTTTTTTGTATGGAGAACCGATATTTTAATGTGGTAAACCGTAAAAGGATAGTATATAATATCTCTTGAACGTTTACGGAGGTGTTTTCTATGAGTGATTTCAGAATTGATACAAAGTGCGTACAGTCCGGATACAGACCCGGAAACGGAGAACCCAGACAGGTTCCCATTATTCAGTCAACCACTTTTAAATATGATACCAGCGAAGACATGGGTAAGCTTTTTGATTTGGAGGCTTCCGGATATTTCTACACCAGACTCCAGAATCCCACCAATGACTTCGTAGCAGCAAAGATTGCCGACATGGAAGGCGGAACTGCAGCAATGCTTACATCATCCGGTCAGGCAGCAAACTTCTTTGCAATCTTCTGCCTTTGTGAGAATGGGGGACATTTTGTCTGCTCATCATCCATTTACGGCGGAACCTTTAACCTTTTTGCCGTAACACTTCCCAAGATGGGTATTGAGGTAACCTTCGTGTCTCCCGATGCCACAGAGGAAGAGTTAAACGCAGCATTCAAGCCCAACACCAAGGCAGTTTTCGGTGAGACCATCGCAAACCCGGCCCTCACCGTTTTGGATATTGAACTTTTTGCGAAAGTTGCCCATGCTCATGGAGTACCACTTATTATGGACAACACCTTTGCGACTCCCGTTCACTGCAGACCCATTGAGTGGGGATGCGATATTGTTACCCATTCAACAACAAAGTACATGGATGGTCACGGCGTAGGAGTCGGCGGTGTTATCGTAGACTCAGGCAAGTTCGACTGGATGGCTCATGCAGACAAGTTCCCCGGACTTTGCACACCCGATGAATCCTATCACGGAATCACCTATGCCGAGAAGTTTGGCAAGGAAGGTGCTTTCATCACCAAGTGTACAGCACAGCTTATGAGAGACCTTGGTTGTATCCAAAGCCCTCAGAATGCTTTCTATCTTAACCTTGGACTTGAGTCACTTCATGTAAGGATGGCTCGCCACGCAGCCAACGGACAGGCCGTTGCCGAGTTCCTTAAGGCTCGCCCCGAGGTAGAGACAGTTACATATTCAGGACTCCCCACAGACAAGTACTACGAGAGAGCCAAGAAGTATCTTCCTAAGGGAGGATGCGGCGTAGTATCCTTTGAGCTTAAGGGAGGAAGACCTGCAGCAGAAGCCTTCATGAAGGGACTTAAGCTTATTGCCATCGAGACACACGTTGCAGATGCAAGAAGCTGCTGCTTGAATCCTGCCACATCTACACATCGTCAGCTTACCGACGAACAGCTTCGTGATGCAGGAATCCCCGCAGGACTTATCAGACTTTCCTGCGGCCTTGAAGATCCTCAGGATCTTATCGACGATCTCACTCAGGCATTCGCAAATATGTAGGTGCAAAATGGGGACAGGCCCAAATTGCACATAAGTATAAAAATTTTATAAAATATATTGAAGGCAGGTTAACAAACCTGCCTTCTTTTTGTTATGATACACATAGGAGTGATTCGGACTATGGAAAAGAACGAAATCTACAGAATTTATGGCAAAGACTACAAGGAGATGACCAAGAGCCTTCTTATTGAGGCGGACCTGGCTTCCCTTATTCCTGAAAATGCAAGGATTGGCATTAAGCCCAACCTTGTTGAGCCGGTGCCGGCAGACTTCGGTGCAACTACGCACCCGGAGGTCGTTGCGGGCATAATCGAGTATCTTCATGAGAACGGCAAGAAGAATATAAAGATAATCGAAGGCTCATGGATTGGAGATAAGACCGAGGAGGCTTTCGAGTACTGCGGCTACAACACCTTATCTTCAAACTACGGAATTGAGCTGGTGGATACTCAGAAGGAGTCTTTCTTTGAAGCAGGTGAAGGCGATTTGAAGGTTAGAGTGGTCAAGTGCTTACAGGATGTTGACTTCCTTATTAATGTTCCGGTTTTGAAGGGACATTGCCAGACCAACATAACCTGTGCCTTAAAGAATATGAAGGGCCTCATTACAAATGCCGAGAAGAGGCGCTTCCATACCCTGGGACTTCACGAACCCATCGCCATTCTTAACAGCGTAATCAAGCAGGATTTTATTGTTATTGATCACATATGTGGTGATTTGGACAGTGAAGGCGGCGGTAATCCATATGTCACGGATTGCGTTATGGTGGCAAGAGATCCGGTTCTGGTGGACTCCTACGTCTGCAGACTCATGGGATATGAGTTAGAGGATGTTCCCTATATCGGCCTTTCGGAGAAACTGGGAGTAGGTTCCTCGGATCTTTCTACACTTAAGATGAGAACCATAGGCTCAGGTGAAGCTGAGAAGGATGAGATTTTACCAAAAAGATATGGATTACTGAAGCTTAAGGATAAGGCCACCGAAGTGGATACCTGTTCAGCCTGCTATGAAAGCCTGATAGAAGCATTCATGCGACTGGAAGATGAAGGGCTCCTTGAGAAGCTTGGTGAGAAGGTGTGCATCGGTCAGGGCTATAGAGGCAAAACCGGTGAATTGGGAGTGGGAAACTGCACAAGATTGTTTAATCACACGATTAAGGGCTGTCCTCCGGACCCCGACGACATTTACAACGGACTCAAAGCATACGTAAAGTAGAAAGGAGACACACTATGTACGATTGCATAATAATCGGTTCAGGCCCCGCAGGCCTTTCAGCAGCAGTTTACGGTAAGAGAGCAGGAATGAACATCCTTGTTATCGAGAAGCAGCCTGTCAGCGGCGGCCAGATTCTTAACACATATGAAGTAGACAATTATCTCGGACTTCCGGGAATCAGCGGATGGGACATGGGTGAGACCTTTAGGGCTCACGCAGAGAAGCTTGAAGCTCCCTTTGTTGAGGAGGAAGTTAAGAGCGTAGCTGACAGCGGAAGCGTCAAGATTGTGAAGACCGACAAGAACGAATACGAAACCAAAACTGTAATTCTTGCCACAGGTGCCCATCACGCACTTCTTGGGGTACCCGGTGAAGAGGAACTTACAGGAATGGGAGTTTCATACTGTGCTACCTGCGACGGCGCATTCTTCAGAAACAGAGTTGCCTGTGTTGTGGGCGGCGGAGACGTGGCTGTTGAGGATGCTATTTTCCTGGCAAAAGGCTGCAGCAAGGTCTACCTTATTCACAGAAGAGACGAATTAAGAGCAGCCAAGTCCCTGCAGGATTCTCTCCTTGCCCTTCCCAATGTGGAGGTTTTGTGGAGCCATGTTCCTGTGGAAATCAAAGGCGAGGATGCCGTTAAGAAGTTTGTAATTAAGGATGTCAAAACCGGAGATATCAAAGAACTTGACACCGACGCAGTATTCATCGCAGTTGGAATTCATCCGGATACCGAACTTTTCAAGGATATAGTTAAGATGGATCCCGCAGGTTACATTCTTGCGGATGAAACCTGTGCAACAAGCGCACCCGGAATCTACGCTGCAGGAGACTGCCGTAAGAAACAGCTGCGTCAGGTTATAACAGCAGTCGCAGATGGCGCAAATGCGGCCACAAGTGCCTTTAACTATATTTCCCTGTAAATTTGACAAAGATGCTCTCAGATGATATATTTAATAGGGTTGTAACAAATTTGTAACAAATGAATCCGAAAAGCATCACAGGAGAGTATATGAAAAAGCAATTATTGAAAACAGCATCAGGTCTGCTTCTTGCAGCGGTTGCGTTTTCTTCTTTCAATATGAGCGCCGAGGCTTCAGGACTTAACAAGGTACTTCCTTCAGGAGGAATCAACCTTACCATCTCTAACGGTAAGTCACTTGAATCCATGAAGAGTTCCGAAGATAAGGTTGAGATCGAGGAGACAATCGATCCTTTAGACCTTAAAGCAATTGACGGAGCGAAAGTCGCCGAGTCAGACAAGATTGCTTCTGAAGAAGAGGGCTTCAAGAATCTGGTTATCGCTCAGGTTGACCAGTACGTAAACATCAGAGATAAAGCTTCCATAGAAGGAAATGTTGTAGGTAAGCTCTACGACGATTCAGTGGGAGAGTTCCTCGGAGAAGAGAATGGGTGGTACCTCATTAAATCAGGTACCGTTACAGGATACGTTAAAGGTGAGTATTGTGTTACAGGTACAGATGCTGTAGACCTTGCCAAGAAGGTTGGTAAGAGACTCGCCATTGTTAAGGAGAATACGGTTAAGGTTCATGCAGAGCCCGATGCCGATTCTGAAGAGGTTTGCCTCTTCCCCTCAGGAGAACAGCTTCTTGTTCTCGACGAGGATACCAAGTGGGTTAAGATTGATATCGAGGAAGGTGCAGGATACATCGCAGCCGATTGCGTGGATCTGACCACCAAATTTGTCAAAGCGGAATCAATTGAAGAAGAACGTAAGAGAGTATTGAGAGAGCAGGCAGAGCGCCAGGCAGCAAGACAGGCAGCTGCAGCAGCTATGGCGGCAAACGGAAACTCCGCACCTGCATACACAGCTCCCAGCGTAAGCTACACAGGAGACGGAAGTCTCGGCTCAGATGTTATCGCATTTGCATTGCAGTTCGTAGGTAATCCTTACGTACACGGCGGTAACAGCCTTACAGAAGGTACTGACTGTTCAGGATTTACAATGCTTGTATATGCTAACTTCGGCATCAGCCTTCCCAGAGCTTCAAGTGCTTACTCAACAGTTGGTTCTGAGGTTGAGGGTGGACTTGCCAATGCACAGCCCGGTGATATTGTCGTATATTCAGGCCACGTTGCTTTGTATATGGGCAATAACCAGATTGTACATGCTTCTACACCTAAGGGTGGAATCAAGGTTGGTCCTGCCGACTATCGTCAGCCCATCACAGTAAGAAGAGTATTCTAATATACCCAAAAGATATTTTTAAGGCCGTGGAATATCCACGGCCTTATTTTTGTGTCTCCCTGTGGAAAACATACCGCCTGTTTTGTTGTCGCTCAATTGTGGGAACTATCTTTTGGTAATTAGGTACTACCTTTGTGCAAGATTACCAAAAGCCCAAAAAACCAGTATATTTTAAAGAAATGTGTAATTTTTTTTCAAAGGAGTTATCCACATAAAAATATGCCTATTTTAGGCAAAAAGGATTTATACACTAAGTTATACACATTATCCACATACCAATAGTTAGCCTGGGGATACCGATTTTATGGAAACTTGTGTGAACAATTGTTTTGTTTAGTTCTAATAAAATTGATAAAAATGGCGTAAAAATCGTAAATCGGATTGACATTTATAAATTCTTAAACTTTTATAAAATACGCCAGAATTGTTGAAAAATGTGTGCGTAACATGCTATAATGCTTATACAATATAAAACCGAAAGGGTGATGTATATGAAGTTTGTTATTATTGGAAGAAACATCGAGGTCACACCCGGTCTGAGGGACGCTGTGGAGCGTAAGATCGGCAAGCTGGAAAAGTATTTTTCGGAAGACACAGAAATTCACGTTACTTTAAGCGTAGAGAAGGAGAGGCAGAAAATCGAGGTTACCATCCCCGTCAAAGGCAATATTATCCGTTCAGAACAAAGCAGCAGTGATATGTATGTCTCCATTGACCTTGTTGAAGAGATTATAGAGAGACAGCTCAAACGTTATAAGAATAAGATCGTTGATAAGCATCAGAACGCAGGATTCTTTACAGACGCTTATCTGGATCACGACTACATGGACGAGGAGGAAATCAAGATTGTTCGTACCAAGAAGTTCGACATCAAGCCCATGTATCCCGAGGATGCATGTATCCAGATGGAACTTTTGGGACATGACTTCTTCGTTTTCATCAACGCAGAAACAGATCAGACCAACGTGGTTTACAAGAGAAAAGGTAATACCTACGGACTGATTGAACCCGACAAATAAGTTGCTACTAATAAAAGAGGCTCCGGGCCATGGCTCGGAACCTCTTTTTTTGTATGATTAGTTTTGACCGTAGTAGGCGTTGGCACCATGTTTTCTGAAGTAGTGCTTATCCTGAAGCTCCTGGGGTGCAGGCTTAACTTCGGGATTGATTAACTCGCAGCGGAAGGCCATCTTGGCAACTTCCTCGGTGACAACTGCATTGTGGACTGCTTCGTGAGCATCCTTGCCCCATGCGAATACTCCGTGATTCTTGCAGAGAACTGCGGGAACTGCAACGGGGTCCTTCTTCATGCGGTTGAATTCATTTACGATGAGAACGCCGGTGTTTTTCTCGTAGGCTTCATCGATTTCTTCCTTGGTAAGGCATCTTACACAGGGAATTTCGCCGTAGAAGTAATCGGCGTGGGTAGTGCCGTAGCAGGGAATTCCTCTGCCTGCCTGAGCCCAGCTGGTGGCGAAGGATGAATGGGTGTGTACAACACCGCCCACATCTTTGAATGCCTTGTAGATTTCCACATGGGTAGGTGTGTCGGATGAAGGTTTGTATTTCCCCTCTACTCTGTTTCCTTCAAGATCCATAACTACCATGTCGTCGGGAGTCATTTCGTCGTACTCAACTCCGCTGGGTTTGATAACAAAGAGTCCTGACTCTCTGTCGATTGCACTTACATTTCCCCAGGTAAAGGTAACAAGACCGTACTTGGGAAGTAAAATGTTTGCTTCATACACTTTTTTCTTTAATTCTTCTAACATTTTTTCTCTCCTCTTCCTAGTTATTTTCAGGTGATGTTTCATTATAGTAAAGTTTAACCTGAATGCTCTGGCTGTAGTCTCCGAATGATGCACCGAAAAGCGTAAGGCCGCCGCAGTTGGCAGTGTCCGTCGGAACCCTGAAGGTGAAATTGATATCGGAGTTATAATCGATGTTCAAATCTGAAATGGTGGTCTTCGAAAGCATGTAGGTTCCGTCCATGAAGGTACCGTTATCGTTAATGATAAGGGTCTTGAGAAGACCATACTGATTAAGGAAATCCGGCCACCAGCCGGGAGAAATCATTCCTCTTCGGCTTCCAAAGTCTCCGGGGCTTATCCACTTTCCAAGAGGTTTCCCGTTTATATCGAAGTAGATATCACTGGGATAATCGTCGTTAAAGCTTGGACATTCCGAGGAAATCTCAAATGAAATCTGTAATTCCACGGGAATCTGTCCGGGACGAAGTCTGTTGGGGAAGTTATAGGTTACAAAGCCGTGGTCAATCCAGAGGACATCGGCCTTGAATCTTTCGGGATAGGAAAATACCTTGGGGTTGTCCAGATCACCTATGATGGCGTCCTTTGTGGACAGACCGCAGGTGGGGTGAACTTCTATGCCGGTGTAATGACCGATGGAGATTTCATCGGTGTAACAGCTTTTCTTACCGGAATCCTTGGAACTTAAAAGGTCCACTATAAGTCTTTCGTGCTTGGGACGTACAATTTTCATGATGCCCCTCTTGCCGGGAGTTGTCTGTACCGATACGAGACCTGCGGCTTCAAGCTTGGCCACGTGCATGGTTATGGCGCTGTTGGTGAGATTAAGTGTCTCGGCCAAATCGTTCATACTCATATTCTCATTCTCGGTGATAAGCCTCATAATCTGCAGACGCATGGGAGCAGAGAGGGCTTTGAAAACTTCCTGCGCATCGGGAAGGGACTTAAGATACAGCATCGTAAAACCTTTCTATAGTGGAATATGTTTTAAAAGTTTGAATTTTCTGATTAAATATTTAATTCAAAAATTTAATACTTCACTCAATACTTAAGATTATATAGTGGCAACCCTGGGGTGTCAAACGAAAAAAATACATTTGATGTTGCCTTTTTACGCAAAAACTAGTAAATTAGAAATTAGGTTCCCTGAGAGCTAAATTATTTCACTAAATAATGAAATAAACGAAAAGGAAGAGCAATAGATGAAATTTTACATTAACCCCAAGATTAAGAAGGGGCACATTAATCCCGAGCTTCAGGGGCATTTCTCGGAGCATCTGGGACGCTGCATATATGAAGGACTCTACGTTGGTGAGAATTCCAAGATCCCCAATGTTAAGGGTATGAGAAAGGACGTGGTAGGGGCCTTAAAGGAATTACAGATTCCCGTGCTTCGCTGGCCCGGAGGCTGCTTTGCCGACGAATACCACTGGATGGACGGCGTAGGACCAAAGAAGGACAGAAAGAAGATAATCAACACTCACTGGGGCGGAGTAACTGAGGATAACAGCTTCGGTACCCATGAGTTTATGGAGCTTTGCAAGCAGCTTGGCTGTAAGACATACATTAACGGCAACGTGGGAAGCGGTACCGTTAGGGAAATGAGCGAATGGGTAGAATACATGACCTTTGACGGAGTTTCCCCCATGGCTGATCTTCGTGCAAAGAACGGCAGCAAGAAACCCTGGAAGGTAGACTACTTTGGTGTGGGCAACGAGAACTGGGGATGCGGCGGAAACATGACTCCCGAGTACTACGGAAATCTTTACCGCAGATATCAGACCTACGTAAGAGACTACAAGGCTGATGAGCATATCTTTAAGATCTGCTGCGGACCCAATGTTGATGACTACAACTGGATGGACAGAGTTTTATACACCACCCACAGATGTGCTGAGGAGAAGTGGCATGGCTTCATGGACGGCATTTCCCTCCACTACTATACATTTACCGACGGATGGGAGAAGAAGGGGAGAGCTACTGATTTTACCGAGAAAGAATGGTACAAGGTGCTTAAGAAGACCCTCTACATGGAGGACCTTATCAATCACCATGCCGCAATAATAGACAGATACGACAAGGCAGGAAAGATAGCTCTTGTTATCGACGAGTGGGGAACCTGGTACGAGGTGGAGCCCGGAACCAACCCCGGATTCCTCTACCAGCAGAACACCGTAAGGGATGCGCTGGTGGCAGGCATCAACTTAAACATTTTCAACAAGCACTGCGACAGGGTCAAGATGGCCAACATCGCTCAGCTTGTGAACGTGCTCCAGTCAGTGATTCTCACAGACGGAGACAAGATGGTGAAGACCCCCACCTATCACGTATTCAACATGTACAAGCATCATCAGGACAACGAGCTTGTGGACAGCCACATTGAAACTGAGGAAATCGGCCTTGAAAGCGACTTTATGGTACCAAACCTTACCGAGTCGGTTTCAATGGATTCAAAGGGCAAGCTTCACATTACCCTCACAAACCTTTCTTCAAAGAAGGCATACAGCATTGAGGGCGTGATTGCGGAAAGCAAGATTAAAGATGTAAAGGGTGAAATCGTCGGCGGCGAGATTCACGAGCACAACACCTTTGACAAACCTGAAACCGTGAAGACCAAAGAGTTTACGGACTTTGACTTTAAGGGCGATGTGCTTAAGGTTAAGATTCCCGCAAGCAGCGTACTTCACCTTGAGGTAACAATATAGGAAATGCAGAATCAAATTTGCAAAAGATGTCTGCTTCGGGAAATGGCTGAAGCGGACATGGCCATGATTGACAAATACAAAGAAGCCATCAAGAAAAACGACCGGGTGGATGAGGCGAAGTACGAGAGTCGCCTTTCCATATGTAAGGAATGCGAGAAACTAAATGCGGGTACTTGCGCTTCCTGCGGTTGTTACGTGGAGCTTAGAGCTCTGGCGAAAATAAGCCACTGTCCCAACAACAAGTGGTAATGTACTCCCAACAAGTATAGAGGCTTCTTTGTGTTTTCAATATAAATATTAGGAGGATATTATGGGTAACGCTAAACAATGTATCGAGAGCGGAAGAGCTGTTCTTGGCATAGAATTCGGCTCTACCAGAATTAAGGGGGTCCTTATTGACGAGAATCACAGCCCCATTGCATCGGGTGACCATGAATGGGAGAACCGTCTTGAAGGTGGTGTCTGGACATATTCTTTGGATGACATCTGGGGCGGACTTACAGATTGTTATGCCAATCTCAGAAAGGACGTTTCAAAGAAATACGGCGTAGAGATTAAGAAACTTGCGGCAATTGGTTTCTCGGGCATGATGCACGGCTACATGGCATTTGACAAGTCCGGCAAACTTCTTGCGCCCTTCAGAACCTGGAGAAATACCATCACAGGTCCTGCAGCCAAGGAGCTGACCAAGTGCTTAAACTTCAACATCCCTCAGCGCTGGAGCATAGCTCATTTGTATCAGGCGATTCTTAATGATGAGGATCACGTTAAAAACATCGATTATCTCACCACCCTTGCAGGCTACATTCACTGGCAGATGACAGGTGAGAAGGTTATGGGAATCGGCGAGGCATCAGGAATGTTCCCCATCGATTCATCAATTTGTAATTATAATCAGGAGATGCTTGACAAGTTTGCATCCCTTGACAGAGTAAAGAAGTATCCCTGGGATATCAGAAAGATTCTTCCCAAGGTTCTTGTGGCAGGTGAAGCGGCAGGAACCCTTACGGCAGAAGGCGCAAAGAAGCTGGATCCTTCAGGAAACCTTGAGGCAGGCATTCCTCTTGCACCTCCCGAAGGCGACGCGGGAACCGGCATGACTGCAACCAATTCCGTTGCGGTAAGAACCGGTAACGTATCTGCGGGCACCAGCGTTTTTGCAATGGTTGTTCTTGAAAAGGACCTTAAAAAGGTACACGAGGAAATCGACCTTGTAACCACCCCTGCAGGCCCTGCGGTTGCCATGGTTCACTGCAATAACTGCACTTCGGACTTAAATGCCTGGGTTGGCCTCTTTAAGGAGTTCTCCGACATGTTCGGAATGAACATAAGCCTTAACGACATTTACGGAAAGCTCTACACCAACGCACTGAAAGGTGAGAAGGACTGCGGAGGACTTGTGGCTTTTAACACACTTTCCGGAGAACCCGTAATCGGCACTGACGAAGGCAGACCCATGTTTGCAAGAAAGCCCGATGCGGACATGAACCTCGCAAACTTCATGAGAACACATCTTTACGCATCCCTTGCAACCCTTAAGATCGGATGCGACATCCTCTTTAAGGAGGAGCAGGTAAAAGCCGACACAATCTACGGACACGGCGGTCTGTTTAAGACTAAGGGCGTGGGCCAGGGAATTCTTGCAGCAGCAATGAATACCCCCGTTGCCGTTATGGAGACAGCAGGAGAAGGCGGCCCCTGGGGAATGGCAGTTCTTGCTTCCTATATGGTAAACAAGGCCGAGGGCGAGGCTCTTGACAAGTTCCTTTCCGACAAGGTATTCGGAGGACAGACAGGAACTGTAATGAAACCCGATCCCGAAGATGTTGCAGGTTTTGACAAGTATATTGAGACCTATGTGAAGGCAATCCCTGCACAAAAGGATATCTGTAAAGCAATTAGTATTTAACAATAATGTATTTTTCTAGGAGGAAAAATTAATGTCTGAGATGAAAAAATATCAGTTCTGGTTTTGTACCGGATCACAGGATTTATACGGAGATGAGTGCCTTGCACATGTGGCAGCGCACTCAAAGGAAATGGTAGAAGGACTCAACAAGTCCGGAGTACTTCCTTTCGAAATCGTTTGGAAGCCCACCCTTATTACAAATGAGCTTATCAGAAAGACCTTTAACGAGGCCAATAACGACCCTGACTGTGCGGGCGTTATCACATGGATGCACACATTCTCTCCTGCCAAGAGCTGGATTCTTGGACTTCAGGAGTTCAGAAAGCCTCTCCTTCATCTCCATACTCAGTACAATGAAGAGATTCCTTATGCAACAATGGATATGGATTTCATGAATGAGAACCAGGCTGCTCACGGTGACAGAGAGTACGCACACATCCTTTCCAGAATGAGAATCGAGAGAAAGGTTGTTGTAGGTTTCTGGAAGGATTCTGAAGTTCAGAAGAAGATTGCTTCCTGGATGCGTACAGCCATCGGTATCATGGAGTCAAGCCACATCAGAGTATGCCGTGTTGCAGACAACATGAGAAACGTAGCGGTTACAGAAGGTGATAAGGTTGAAGCTCAGCTTAAGTTTGGCTGGGAGATTGATGCTTATCCCGTTAACGAGATCGCTGAGGCGGTTGCAGCAGTTTCAGCATCAGATACCAACGCTTTGGTTGATGAGTATTACAGCAAGTACGATATTTGCCTTGAGGGCAGAGACCCTGAGGAATTCAAAAAGCATGTTGCAGTTCAGGCTCAGATTGAGATCGGTTTCGAGAGATTCTTAAAGGAGAAGAACTATCAGGCAATCGTTACACACTTTGGTGACCTTGGCGCATTAAAGCAGCTTCCCGGTCTTGCAATTCAGAGACTTATGGAGAAGGGCTATGGCTTTGGTGCAGAGGGTGACTGGAAGGTTGCAGCCATGGTTCGCCTTATGAAGATCATGAGCGCAGGCATGAAGGACGCTAAGGGTTCATCAATGCTTGAGGATTACACATACAACCTTGTAAAGGGTAAAGAGGGAATCATCCAGGCTCACATGCTTGAGATTTGTCCTTCCATTTCAGACGGTCCTATTCAGATTAAGTGCCAGCCTCTTTCAATGGGTGACAGAGAAGATCCCGCAAGACTCGTATTCCAGTCCAAGACCGGTGCAGGTATTGCAACATCACTTATTGACCTTGGCAACAGATTCCGTCTTATCATCCAGGATGTTGAGTGTAAGAAGGTTGAGAAGCCTCTTCCCAAGCTTCCCACAGCTATTAACTTCTGGACTCCTCAGCCTGATTTCTACACAGGTACAGAAGCATGGCTTCTTGCAGGCGGAGCTCACCATACAGCATTCTCCTATGACATCACCGCTGAGCAGATGGGTGACTGGGCAGCTGCTATGGGTATAGAGGCAGTGTTCATCGACAAGAATACAAATATAAGAGACTTCAAGAAAGACTTGATGTTAGGAGAAGTTTTTTATAGATAAAAGCCAAGAATCCATTGCCAAAAAGACGTAAGTATGTTAGAATCATGACAGACTGTTGATAAAAAAATAACAATGTTTTTATGTCACTTTAAATCAACAACAAATGGAGGAAAACAATGTCTAAGAAGGTCGTTTTGGCAGGCGCTTGTCGTACTGCAATCGGCACCATGGGCGGATCACTTTCAACTATTCCCGCCGCAGAACTCGGTGCAATCGTTATCAAAGAAGCAATTAACAGAGCAGGTATCAAACCTACAGATGTAGAACACGTATATATGGGATGCGTAATCCAGGCAGGACAGGGTCAGAACGTGGCTCGTCAGGCTTCCATTAAGGCAGGACTTCCCATTGAGGTACCCGCTGTAACCACAAACGTTGTCTGCGGTTCAGGTCTTAACTGTGTTAACCAGGCAGCTCAGATGATTATGGCAGGTGATGCAGATGTAGTTATCGCAGGTGGTATGGAGAACATGTCAATGGCTCCCTTCGCACTTCCCAATGCTCGTTACGGCTACAGAATGACATGGCCCAGCCAGAGCCAGGGTGCACTTGTTGATACCATGGTTAAGGATGCCCTTTGGGATGCATTCAACGACTATCACATGATTACAACTGCTGACAATGTTGCTAAGCAGTGGAATCTTACAAGAGAAGAACTTGATGAGTTCGCACTTAAGAGCCAGCAGAAGGCTTGTGCAGCTATCGAGAACGGCGCATTCAAGAAAGAGATTGTTCCTGTAGAAATAAAGAAGAAAAAAGAAACAGTTATCTTCGATACAGATGAAGGCCCCAGAGCAGGTTCTACCATCGAGGCACTCGCTAAGCTTCGTCCTCTTAACGCAGACGGCGTAGTTACAGCAGGTAACGCATCAGGTATCAACGACGGTGCAGCTGCTATCGTTGTTATGTCTGAGGAGAAGGCTAAAGAACTTGGCGTTAAGCCCATGGCTACATTCGTAGCTGGCGCTCTTGCAGGTGTTGATCCCACAATCATGGGTATCGGACCTGTAGCAGCAACACGTAAGGCTATGGCTAAGGCTGACATGAAGATCGAAGACTTCGATATCATCGAGGCTAACGAGGCATTCGCTGCACAGTCTGTTGCAGTAGGTAAGGACCTCGGAATCGATGTTGACAAGCAGCTTAACCCCAACGGTGGTGCAATTGCTCTCGGTCACCCCGTAGGAGCTTCAGGAGCACGTATCCTTGTAACACTTCTCCACGAGATGGAAGCTAAGGATGCCAAGACCGGTCTTGCTACACTTTGTATCGGCGGCGGTATGGGATGTGCAACCATCGTTAAGAGAGACTAATTTAAATACTTAGTAAATAACCGTATCCGAACGGCTTATGGCTGTTCGGATATTGGTGCGTTTAGAGAAAGGAGAAAAATATGGAGTTTGTTTTATACGAACAAAAGGGTGCAGTGGGCATCATCACCATCAACAGAGAGAAAGCCCTCAATGCACTTAACTCACAGGTGTTGGAGGAACTTGAGAAGACATTCGACGCAGTCGATCTTGATAATGTTCGCTGCCTGATCTTAACAGGCGCAGGCGAGAAGTCCTTCGTTGCAGGTGCTGACATCGGAGAGATGAGCACACTTACAAAGAAGGAGGCAGAAGCTTTCGGTAAGAAAGGAAACGATGTATTCCGTAAGATTGAGACATTCCCCATCCCCGTAATCGCAGCAGTTAACGGCTTTGCACTTGGCGGCGGATGTGAGATTTCCATGAGCTGTGACATCAGAATCTGTTCTGATAACGCAGTATTCGGTCAGCCTGAGGTTGGTCTTGGAATTACTCCCGGATTCGGAGGAACCCAGAGACTTGCAAGACTTGTTAGCCCCGGAATGGCTAAGCAGTTAATCTACACAGCAAGAAATATCAAAGCGGCAGAAGCTTACAGAATCGGTCTTGTTAACCAGGTTGTATCAGCTGAGGTTAATGAGGCAGGTGAAGTTACAGTATCTGCAAAGGATGCCCTCATGGCAGCAGCAGAGAAGATGGCAGCAGGCATTGCAGCACAGGCTCCCATCGCAGTTCGTAACTCCAAGAAGGCAATCAACGATGGTCTTCAGGTAGATATGGACAAGGCAATCGTAATCGAGGAGAAGCTCTTCGGTGACTGTTTCGAGACAGAGGATCAGCAGGCTGGTATGGGCAACTTCCTTGAGAAGGATAAAGAGAAAAAATTAAAGGTTGTACCTTTCAAAAACCGTTAATAATAAATCATAGGAGGAAAACAAATGAAGGTTGGTATTATCGGTGCCGGCACAATGGGCCAGGGCATAGCAAAAGCATTCGCACAGATTGACGGCTACACAGTAGCTCTTTGCGATATTAAACAGGAATGGGCTGAAGGCGGAAAGGCTAAGATTGAAAAAGGCTACGCTAAGCTCGTTGAGAAAGGCAAAATGGATCAGGCTACAGCAGACGCTATCGTAGCAAGAATCACTCCCGGTCTTAAAGAAGACCTTTGCAAGGACTGTGATCTTATCGTTGAGGCAGCTTTCGAAGATATGCAGGTTAAGAAGACAACATTCAAGGAGCTTGATGAGATCTGCAAGCCTGAGTGTGTATTCGCTTCCAACACATCTTCTCTTTCAATCACAGAGATCGGCAACGGACTTACACGTCCTATGATCGGTATGCACTTCTTTAACCCCGCAGACAGAATGAAACTCGTTGAGGTTATTGCAGGTGTTAACACACCCGAAGCAACAGTTGAGACAATCAAGAAGATTTCTGTAGAAATCGGCAAGACTCCCGTTCAGGTTAACGAGGCAGCTGGTTTCGTTGTTAACAGAATTCTCGTTCCCATGATCAACGAAGCAGCATTCATCAAGATGGAAGGTGTATCTGATGTTGAAGGTATCGACTCAGCAATGAAGCTCGGTGCTAACCATCCCATGGGTCCCCTTGAGTTAGGTGACTTCATCGGTCTTGACATCTGCCTTGCTATCATGGATGTACTTTACAAAGAGACTGGCGATTCCAAGTATCGTGCATGTCCTCTTATCAGAAAGATGGTTCGCGGCGGCAACCTTGGCGTAAAGAGCGGCAAGGGCTTCTACATCTACAATGAAGACCGCACCAAAACACCCATCGACGCAAAATAATTAATTTATTTAATATACACGGAGGAAATAATCATGGATTTTTCTTTAAGCAAAGAACATGAAATGGCGAGACAGCTTTTCAAGGATTTCGCCGAAAAAGAAGTTAAACCTCTTGCACAGGAAATCGACGAGCAGCACAGATTCCCCAGAGAGACGGTTGATAAGCTTGCAAAATATGGATTTTTAGGAATTCCTGTACCCAAGGAGTATGGCGGACAGGGTTGTGACATTCAGACATACGTTATGTGCGTTGAGGAGATGGCTAAGGTTTGTGGTACCACATCCGTTATCATTTCCGCTCACACATCACTTTGTGTAGACCCCATCCTTACATATGGTACAGAGGAACAGAAGAAGAAATACGTTCCCGATCTTGCATCAGGTAAGAAACTCGGTGCTTTCGGTCTTACAGAGCCCGGCGCTGGTACAGATGCTCAGGGTCAGCAGACCAAGGCTGTTCTTGATGGTGACGAGTGGGTACTTAACGGTTCCAAGTGCTTCATCACAAACGGTAAGGAAGCAGATGTTTACATCGTTATCGCAGTAACAGGTAAAGTTGAGAAGAAGGGCAAAATGCTCAAAGAGATCTCTGCATTCATCGTAGAGAAGGGCACACCCGGATTCACATTCGGTACAAAAGAGAACAAGATGGGTATCTGTGGTTCATCCACATACGAGCTCATCTTCACAGATTGCCGTATCCCCAAGGAGAACCTTCTTGGACAGCAGGGTAAGGGCTTTGCAATCGCAATGCACACCCTCGATGGCGGACGTATCGGTATCGCTGCACAGGCTCTTGGTCTTGCTGAGGGCGCTCTCGAGACAACTATCGAGTATGTTAAGGAGAGAAAGCAGTTCGGTCGTTCAATTGCACAGTTCCAGAATACTCAGTTCGTTCTTGCTGACCTTGCTACAAAGGTTGAGGCAGCTAAGCTTCTTGTTTACAAGGCAGCTGCTAAGAAGGACGAGTACAGAACCAACCCCAAGATTTCTTATTCCGTAGAAGCTGCACAGGCTAAGCTTATGGCTGCTGAGGTTGCTATGGAAGTTACCACAAAGTGTGTACAGTTACACGGTGGTTACGGTTACATTAAGGAATATGGCGTAGAGCGTATGATGCGTGATGCGAAGATCACTGAGATTTACGAAGGAACCAGCGAAGTTCAGCGTATGGTTATCTCCGGTGCTCTTCTTAAGTAATAAGCCGTCATTTAACATTTAGAAAAAGGAGACAATACAGATGAAAGTTGTAGTATGTATTAAACAGGTTCCTGATACAAAGGGCGGCGTTAAGTTCAACCCTGACGGAACACTTGACAGAGGTGCTATGCTTGCAATCATGAACCCTGATGACAAAGCAGGTCTTGAGGCAGCACTTCGTTTAAAAGATCAGTACGGTGCAGAAGTTACCGTTCTTACAATGGGTCTTCCCAAGGCAGCAGATGTTCTTCGCGAAGCAATCGCTATGGGCGCTGACAAGGGTGTACTTGTAACAGACAGAGTTCTCGGTGGTGCAGATACTTGGGCAACATCCACAACAATCGCAGGTGCATTAAGAAACCTCGATTACGATTTGATCATCACAGGCCGTCAGGCTATCGATGGTGATACAGCTCAGGTTGGTCCTCAGATCGCTGAGCACCTCGGACTTCCTGTTATTTCTTATGCTCAGGAAATCAAGGTTGATGGTGACAAGGTTACAGTTCGTCGTCAGTATGATGACAGATACCACATGGTAGAAGCTAAGATGCCTTGCCTTATCACAGCTCTTTCTGAGTTAAACGATCCCAGATATATGACTCCCGGCGGAATCTTCGATGCTTGCAAAGCAGAGATCACCACATGGGGCCGTGCAGACTTAAAGGATGTTGAGGATTGCAACCTTGGTCTTGCAGGTTCACCCACAAAGATCGCTAAAGCATCTGATAAGGTTCGTAAGGGTGCAGGTGAGAAGGTTGTTCCTGAATCACCCGAAGAAGCAGTTTCATATATCGTTGGAAAAATGAATGAGAAGCATTTAATCTAGGAGGTCTAAAATGAACTTAGAAGAATATAAAGGCGTATATGTCTTCGCGCAGCAGGTTGACAACAAAGTTGACAGCATCGCGTATGAGTTGCTAGGAAAAGCAAAAGAATTGGCTGCACCTCTTAATACTCAGGTAACCGCAGTACTTATCGGTTCAAACGTTAAGAATCTTTGCGATTCATTGGCTGAGTATGGCGCAGACAGAATCATCGTTGTAGATGATCCCGAATTAAAGGATTACAGAACAGAGCCCTATGCACACGCTCTTGCATCTGTTATTAATGAGTACAAGCCTGAGATCATGCTCGTAGGTGCTACAGCAATCGGTCGTGACCTTGGCCCTACAGTATCAGCTCGTGTAGCTACAGGTCTTACAGCTGACTGTACAGTACTTGAGATTGGTGATTTCCCTCTCGTAGCAATTCCCGGTAAGGAGAGCGAGCAGAAGCACAATCAGCTTCTTATGACTCGTCCTGCATTCGGTGGAAACACTATCGCTACAATCGCATGCCCCAACAACCGTCCTCAGATGGCTACAGTTCGTCCCGGTGTTATGCAGAAGATTGATCCCATTAAGGGAGCTAAGGCTGAGATTATTGAGTTTAATCCCGGTTTCACACCTAACAACAAGTACGTTACCATCAAGGAAGTTGTTAAGGCTGTTAAGGACGTTGCAGACATTATGGATGCAAAGGTTCTCGTATCCGGCGGCCGTGGCGTAGGAAGCGCTGAGAACTTCAAGATTTTGGAGGATCTTGCAGAGGCAGTTGGCGGCGTTGTTTCCTGCTCTCGTGCAGTTGTAGATTCAGGCTGGAAGCCCAAAGACCTTCAGGTTGGTCAGACAGGTAAGACAGTAAGACCCAACGTATACTTCGCAATCGGTATCTCCGGAGCAATCCAGCACGTTGCAGGTATGGAAGAGTCTGATGTTATCATCGCAATCAACAAGGATGAGGATGCTCCTATCTTTGATGTAGCTGACTACGGTGTAGTAGGCGATCTTAACAAGATTGTTCCTCAGCTTACTGCTGCAATCAAGGCTGAGAAGGCTAAGAAGAACAACTAATTGTTTTAAACAGTTTTGTAAAGGACAGGGGAGGATTCCTCTGTCCTTTAAGAACTTTTGAGGAGATAGTAATGAATAACGTTAGATTTAATGATTTGCTTAAGAAATTATCGGAATGCGAGATGAAGACCGCTTCCGTTGCTGTTGCTCAGGATGAGCACGTTTTGAGAGCTGTTAAAGCTGCCAAAGAGCGTGGAATCGCAAACTCCATCCTTGTAGGTGATGAGGCAGAGATCAGAAAGATCGCTGCTGAGATCGATATGGATTTGACCGGCTATGAAATCATTAACGTTGTGGACAAAGCAGAAGCTGCTCTTAAAGCAGTAAGCCTTGTACATGACGGCAAGGCCAACATGTACATGAAGGGCTGCCTTGAGACCAAGGACTTCTTAAAGAGCGTTCTTGACAAGGAAGTAGGACTTAGAACCGGTAAGCCTCTTTCACACGTTTGTGTATTCGATATCGAGGGCTTTGACAGACTTATGTTCTTCACAGACGTTGCATTTATGACATATCCCACACTTGAGGATAAGGTTGCAATCATCAACAACACTGTAGAAGTTGCCAACGCTTGCGGCATCACAAATCCCAAGGTTGCTCCTCTTGCAGCTGTTGAAGTTGTTAACCCCAAGATGCCTGTTTGTGTTGAGGCTGCTGAGCTTACAAGAATGAACGAAGCAGGTGAGATTAAAGGCTGTATCGTAGACGGACCTCTTTCTCTTGACCTTGCAATCGATCCCGAAGCTGCAAAGCACAAAGGATGTACAGACCGTAAGATCCAGGGTGACGCAGATATCCTTCTTTTCCCCGATATCCACGCAGGTAACCTTGTTTACAAGATTCTTGTTCGTACCGCAAAGCTCATCAACGGTAACATCATTACAGGAACCAAGGCTCCCGTAATCCTTACATCCCGTTCAGATGATTTTGAGACAAAGGTTAACTCTCTTGCACTTGGCGCTATCGTAGCTGAAGAGCTTGAGAAGAAGAACAGACAGTAATCATTCTTTTTACAGGAGAAAAAACATGATCAGAAGCTTAATTATCAATCCCGGCTCCACATCTACAAAGATTGGTGTATTCGAGGATGAAAAGCAGATTCTTGACAAGACTCTTCGTCACTCAACCGAAGAGATAAATCAGTATCCCAACATCTACGCACAGAAGGATTTCCGTAAGCAGATGGTTGTGGATGCACTTAAGGAAGAGAACATTGAGATCAGCTCTCTTAACGTATGCGTAGGCCGTGGCGGACTTCTTAAGTCCATCCCCGGTGGTACATACAAGGTTACAGATGCTCTTCTCAATGACCTGATTCACCCCATCCAGGGCGAGCATGCTTCAAACCTTGGCGGTATCCTTGCAAGAGAGATCGGTGATTCCATCGGTGTTCCTTCATTCATCGTTGACCCTGTTGTAGTTGACGAGATGGAGCCTGTTGCAAGACTTTCAGGTGTTCCTGAGGTTCCCAGAGTATCAATCGACCACCCTCTTAACCAGAAGGCTATGGCAAGAAAGTATGCAAAGTCTGTTGGTAAGAAGTACGAGGATGTTAACGTAATCGTTGTTCACATGGGCGGCGGTTCTTCATGCGGCGTTCATAAGGGCGGCAGAATGGTTGACGTTTATGCTGCACTTAACGGCGACGGCGCTTTCTCACCTGAGAGAGCCAACGGCGTTCCTGCACTTGGCCTTGTAGAACTTTGCTTCTCTGGCAAGTACACCTACGAAGAAATGAAGAAGAAAATCGTAGGCGGCGGCGGACTTAACGCTTACCTTGGCACCAACGACATGAGAGAAGTAAACGAAATGTGTGCAAAGGGCGACGAGAAAGCAATTCTCGTTCGTGACGCATTCATCTACCAGATCTGCAAGAACATCGGTGCATGTGCTACCGTTCTTAAAGGAAAGGTTGACCAGATCATCCTTACCGGCGGTATCGCATACGGCAAAGAAGTTACCGATGCCATCAAGGACCGCGTAGAGTGGATTGCTCCCGTTTCCGTTTACGCAGGCGAGGACGAGCTTCTTGCACTTGCTCAGGGCGCACTCCGTGTACTTAACGGCGAAGAAGAAGCTAAGGAATATTAATACAAAGAAACCAGTCACCCCGAAGCCCAAAGCTTTGGGGTGATTTTTTAACTATTGATTTTAACCCCTCCACAGTTTATCCTTATCTTTAGGGTTACTAAAACAGGGGGCATGTGGCACATGATTCAAAAGATAAGAAACAGCTTATTACTTCAGCTAATCTGCATAATTCTTGCTATTCTTATTGTGCTGTCAGGAACTTTGTATGCCTCTTTTCTCTATGTCCGTCAGACCACCCAAAGCTATGCACAGACTTTGGCAGAGAGCTTGCTTAAGCAGGCGGACAACACCATCTCTCTCTATGAGGAGAATCTAAGATACAATGCGGAATACCTGTGCCGATTCATGGTCCTTGAGCCCTTTGAGGATGAAAACGGCGAGGTAAGAGAAGCCCGTATTTCATCAGACTATACCCAGGTTGCACTTAAGAACAGAGAAATAGTATCTGCCATATTGTTTGATAACGACATGAACGTTGTCATGACTCTTGGTAAAAACGTCGAACTCCCCACTAAACAGGCCTACTTAAGGCAGGGTGAAGACATGACGGGAGGCAGATATTATGAGGACAGTGACGATTTTTACTATGCATTCTATTATCCCGTGTACAGCGGTGTAGGCAGCAGCTCCAGGCAGCAGATCGGCATGTGCGTTTTCATTATGGAGCACTGGAAACTGGACGGTACCCTCCATAACATTTTCAACGACTCCACAGCCGCAATGTTACTTAGCGATTCCCATGATTTGGACCTGGCTTACCGCGCCTTCGGGGACATTCCTTCGAATGCTTCCATGAAGGATTTAAAGAACAACGAAGACTATGTTTACAGGGAAGGCAACTGGCAGAACGGTATTCGAATTGCCGTTGCGGTTTCCGTATCAAAGAACACGGCGGGGAACAACGTAATCAGAAGGCTGATTGCCTTAGCTTCCGTAATCACATTCCTGTTTCTGGCCATTATTGTATTGTTCTCTTACTTTAGAATGGCCAAGCCTATATCCAAAATCGACCGTTTCATCGGAAATTCCATTAAGAATCCGGAGAAGCGACTGAAGCTTAAGAGGACCGACGAAATAGGAACCGTTGCATCCAGCCTTGACCGCATGCTTGATGAGAATCAGCGGATGATTGAGGAAATCAAGGACGGCAAGATTCGCCTTTATGAGACGGAGCTTGTTCAGCAGAAGCTTGAGATTCTGGCTTACAGGAACCAGATTAATCCCCATTTCCTTTATAACACCCTGTCCTGCATAAGGGATATGGCCCTGATTAACGACGAAGACAACATTGCGGAAATGGCTATGGCACTTTCCGACATTTTCAGATATGCTGTAAAGGGAAGTAACATCGTAACCATCCGAGATGAGGTTTCCTACATTGAGAAATACGCAAGAATTATAGATTACCGTTTCATGGGTAAAATCAAAATTTCTACTGATGTGGAAGAAGAGGCACTTGATAAGCCAATGATCAGGTTTTTCTTACAGCCTCTTGTTGAGAACTCCGTATTCCACGGCCTTGAAAGCAAGATTGATGACGGCAGAGTCAATGTTACAATCAAGACGTTGAATGAAAGGCTTGAGATGGTAGTGGAAGATGACGGTACAGGAATGGATGAGGAGACTCTGGCGAAATTCAGGGATGAAATCAATAATCCCAGAGAGAACAGTGGAATAGGATTATCCAATATCGTACAGCGCCTTAAGTTTTTCTATGGCGATGATTACACCATTGAGGCAGAGAGCGAGTTAAACAAAGGCACCACCATAAGAATTTCCGTGCCTGAACATATGAGAGAAGAATAGAATCGGTTCATATTCTTTTGAATCCGGGGGGATAGAGAGATGCTAAATGTTTATATAGCAGATGATGAAGTTTGGATAACGCTGGGACTTAAGAAACTGCTGGAGAAACTTAATATGGATGTCTACATTGTGGGTACCGCCAACAACGGATTGACGGCAAGGGAAGAGATAGCCATGTTTAAGCCCGATGTGGTTTTTACCGACATAAGAATGCCGGGATTGTCGGGACTTGACCTTTTGCAGGATATTCCCGATGTTTCTCCCGAGTCCAAGGTTGTGCTTATTTCGGGCTATGCCGAGTTTGAATACGCAAGGGAAGCCATAAAGTATCACGCTTTTGATTATCTTCTTAAGCCCATTAAGGAAGAGGACTTAAAGAGGGTAATGGATGCAGTGGTGGACAAGATGGGAGAAGAGGAGGAAGAGAGTACTGAAACCGTTGCTCCTCAAACCTATGATAAGACCATTGATAATGTAATCTCGGAAATCAGAGAACACTACATGGAGGATATTTCCCTCACATCTTTGGCATCCAAATATAACATCAGTATGGGAAGACTCAGCGAGATGATAAAGGAGAATCTGAAGGTCAACTTCTCCGACTACATCGCTTCCCTAAGGATTCAAAGAGCCAAAGAACTTTTAAGGGATGAGAGCCTTTCAATCCAGGAAATAGCTGAGATTGTGGGGTACAACGACTACTTCTACTTCACTAAGGTATTTAAGAAAGTGGAAGGCATTTCACCAAGCAAGTACAGAAAAGAGATGTAAAATATACAATAAACGGCCGCGAAAGGCAGTTTCCACTGTCGAAATCGCGGTCATTTTTTGTAGAAATTTAAACAGGAAAAGAAAATATTACCAATTCAGCGAAAATTTTCCATGTTTTTTGTTCATAATGGCAATATTATGATTTCGTTGGGAGTACTCGCATAGAAACTAACACATTTTATTTTTCCGGAAGGATACAGGCCGATCACCTTATTATCCGGGATGGGAATCAATCAGGAGGTATGTTTTTTTATGAAAAAGAGACTGGTAAGTGTAATGCTCAGTTTGTTGATGGTTGGATCAACACTTGCTGGATGTGGAAACGCAGCAGCTACAAAATCTGAGACACCTGCACCCGCAGCAACAGAAACAAAGACAGAGGAAGCAGCACCTGCAGCAACCGAAGAAGCAGCACCTGCTACCACTGACGACAGCAACATTAAGATTGGCGTATCAATTTGGAGTTCTACAGACGTTCTTGGTTCACAGTGTAAGTTGATCCTTGACGAGGCAGCTAAGTCCCTCGGCGTTCAGGTTCAGTATGTTGACCAGGGTCACGTTTCCGAGAAAGTTACAGCATCAGTTGAGCAGCTTTGCGCAGCAGGATGCCAGGGTATCATCATTTGTAACTCATCAGATACAGAGATGGCTTCAGCTATCAAGACATGTAACGATAACGGCGTATATCTTGCACAGTTCTTCCGTATTATCAGCCAGGAAAACAGCGCAGACATCTATCAGGCAGCTGTTGATTCCGAGTACTATGTATGTGCTGTACACGAGAACGAGCCCGAAAACGGTGAGAAACTTGTTCAGATCCTTCTTGACAAGGGCGATCGTAACATCGGTCTTATCGGCTGGGAGCAGGGTGATGCTACATGGCTTGGAAGATGGGAAGGTTACAAGGCAGGCGTTGAGAAATGGAACGCAGCTCATCCCGATGATCAGGCAGTTCTTTCAGAGCCCCAGTACGCAGGAACATCTTCAGAAGGTGGTTCAAAGGCAGCAGAAGCTCTTATGAGTGCTAACCCTGACCTTGACGCTCTTATCCCTGCAGGCGGCGGCGGAGATCCTCTCCAGGGCGCAATCGCAGCAGTTGAGCGTGCAGGCAAGACTCAGGACATCGACATCGTTTCAACAGACTTCTTACCTGACCTTGGCGAGAGACTTGCAAACGGTTCAATGGCAGGCGAATCCGGTGGACACTACTGTGATCCTCTCTTCGCATTCATGGCAGTTTACAACGCAATCAAGGGTAACTACTCAGACTTCGGCGGCAAGTTCGAAGACGTTAAGTTCCCTTACCTCTACGTAGCATCTGCTGATGACTATAAAGATTATGAGAAGTACTTCGTAGATCAGCTTCCTTACACAGACGACGAACTCGTTGAGATGTCAAAGCTTGATATGGAAGGCTTAAAGAATGCTGCAGCATCACTTTCAATCGAAGACGCAGCAGCAAGATCCGGCAAATAATTACCCCGGATTAATATAGAGTTTTAGGCTCGAGGCCGATATCGACAGACGGTACCGGCCTCGAATTAACAAAGAGGTGACTTTATGAATGCATCAACTAAAACGGCGGAAAAGAAAATATCAGGGCAGGCCAAAGGCTATCTGCTGCTTTTCATCCTGGTTTTAATTTCATGGGGAATATTCAAGATTATTACCCCGGATAATTTCGGTTCTCCGAAAAACATGCTGAGCTACTTTGAAGCATCCCTGTTGGCAGCAGTGGGCGCGGTAGGTTTCTATTTTGTAATGGTTATGGGAATGTTCGATTTCTCCATCGGTGCCAACATCATGCTTTCCGCGATTGTGGGATGTGTATTCGCAAATCGCTTCGGACTTGGCTATGTGGGACTGATTGTGGGAAGTATTTTGACAGGAGCGTTGGTTGGTTTAATCAACGGTTCATTCTATGTAAAGCTTAGAATCCCTTCCATGATTGTTACCACAGGACTTGCTCTTATATATGAGTCCGTTGCCAACTATATTGCAGGCGGTGTAGAGCAGACTCTTCCTTCTGACCTTCGTGCTTTCGGTCAGATGCCCGGAAACCTTATTCTGGCGGTTGTCGCTTTTGCCGTAGCATATTTATTACTGAACTACACAAAGATAGGTACTTATACATACGCTATCGGAAGTAACGAATTCGTAGCAAAGAACATGGGTATCAAGGTCAATAAGTATAAGATTCTGGCCTTTGTAATAAGCGGCGCCTTCCTTGGTGTCATGGCAGTTCTTACCATCAGTTACGGTTCCTCCATGGTAGCGGTTACGGGTATGGCATCCATGAGCCGAAACTTCGTACCCACAATGGGTTGTTTCTTCGGCCTGGCCTTTAAGAAATACGGAATGCCCATTCCGGCAATCATTATTGGTGAGTTTGTCATCAACATTATTTTCTTCGGTTTCATCGCCCTCGGAGCTCCCACAGCTATCCAGGACGTTATCACCGGACTTGCCCTTTTGATAATCGTTACACTTACAACCAAAGTTGCCAAGGGCGAGATAGTGAAATAAGGAGGAGAGCTTACCATGAGTGAAATCAGATTAGAAGTAAAACAGGTTAGTAAGAGCTTTGGTATTACTAAGGCTCTCAGGGAAGTATCCTTCAACATTAACAAAGGAGAAGTACATGCTCTGATTGGAGAGAACGGTTCCGGTAAGTCTACTCTTACCAACTCTCTGGCAGGCATTTACCAGAAGGACAGTGGGGAATTCATCCTTGACGGAAAGGAAGTACATCCTCACAACCAGGTGGAGGCAAACAATGAGGGAATATCAATTATCGTTCAGGAACTTGGTACTCTTGACGGCCTTACCGTCGCAGAGAATATTTTTCTGGGACATGAAGAAGCCTTCGTAAAGTTTGGTGTAAAGAACACCGGCGCCATGAACCGTAAGGCCACGGAGCTTCTTAAGAAATACGGCTTTGACAGAATCAAAGCCTCAGATATGATTGAGAATTACAACTTTGAGGACAGGAAGCTGGTTGAGATTGTTAAGGCAACCTACTTTGATCCCAAGATTGTTGTTATCGATGAGACCACGACCGCACTTTCCAGAGAAGGGCGTGAGGAATTATATAAGCAGATGAACCGTATCCGCAGTGAGGGTAACACAGTTATCTTCATCTCTCACGACTTGCCTGAAGTGCTCAAACTTTCCGATACCATCACCATACTTCGAGACGGTGTTTATATCGACACGGTTAAGAGCTCTGAAGTGGATGAAGAAGGTTTAAAGAAACTTATGGTTGGACGTGAGGTAAGCGGCAGTTACTACCGTGCAGACTACGGCGAAGAGGTTTCTGCGGAAGTTGTCATGACGGTTAAGGGAGTTACCGTCCCCGGTCTCATTTCGGATATAAATTTTGAACTTCACAAGGGAGAAATCCTTGGTTTTGGCGGCTTATCCGAATCCGGAATGCACGAAATCGGAAAGGCCTGCTTTGGAGCGTCCTTCGACAGAGAAGGCAGCGTAACCTTGGCTGACGGAACGGAAATTAATGACATCCCCACAGCCATAAAGCACAGCATTGCCTACACTTCAAAGGACAGAGACAATGAGTCGCTTGTTATGAACCAGAGCATCAGAGACAACATATGCTTGCCTTCTCTTGATGAACTTGCAAATAAGGCTCATTTGTTAAACGACAGAAAACTTAAGGCGTTTGCCAATACATATGCTGAGAAGATGTCAACGAAGATGACGAGTGTTGATCAGTTCGTTTCTAATCTTTCCGGTGGAAATAAGCAGAAGGTTGTTCTGGCTCGCTGGATTGGAAAGGACTCAGACATACTGGTTCTTGACAGTCCCACAAGGGGTATTGACGTTAAGGTCAAGCAGGATATTTATCAGCTTATGGACAGAATGCGTAAAGCAGGCAAGTCCATAATCATGATTTCCGAGGAGCTCATGGAGCTAATTGGTATGTGCGACCGCATCATTATCATGAAAGATGGGCAAATAAATGGTGAACTTAAGCGAGACAAAGACATGGATGAGAACAGCCTCATCGCTAAGATGGTCTAAGGAGGGATGATTATGGCTATAGAAGAGAAGAAAGAAGTGTCAAAAGAGGGGGCACTTAAAAAACAGTCAGCAATCAATGTACTAAGATCCCTTCTGCCGGTTATCGGTCTGATCGTCGTATGTGTACTCTTTAACATACTGACAAAGGGCAGCATGTGGAACAGCCGGAAACTTATTCTTAATCAGGTATATGTAGTTCTGATTTCGGCAACAGGGGTATTCTTCATTATGACAATGGGTGGCTTGGACTTTTCCCAGGGCTCAATCATGGGAATTGCATCCATTGTCGTATGCCTCCTGTCGAAAACAAACATCATTCTGGCAGTGGTTGGCGGCGTTGTGGCCGGAGCAGCAATCGGTGCAGTCAACGGTTACTTCTACGTAAACAGAAAGATTAAATCCTTCATCGTAACAATATGTACCATGTTCCTCTTCAGAGGATTCATCAAGTACATGGCATCCAACTCACCTGTGGCTGCCAGCATGAAGGTTTATGATTACGATACCACCCCCATTAAGCTTGGTATCACGGCAGCAGTACTTATTATCGGCTTTGTAGTATTCAGATTCACCAAGTTCGGTATCAACCTTAAAGCCATCGGTGCAGGTGAGAAGGCCGTTAAGTTCGCAGGCCTTAAGACCGACAGAATGAAATTTATCATCTACGTTCTGGCAGGCGCCATCACAGGTCTTGCAGCCTTCGTAAACATCGTTAAGAACGGCTCAGCAACAGCTAACGTTGGTAACCAGCTTGAAACCCAGATACTTATAGCTCTGGTACTTGGCGGAATGCCCATATCGGGCGGTGCCAAGGTAAGATTCGAGAACATCATCGTAGGTTCACTTCTCTACATCGTACTGAACAACGGACTTATTATGATGGGCCTTTCAACCCAGGCCATGCAGCTCATCCAGGGCGTTGTATTCTTGATCTTCGTAGCAATCTTTGCGGACAGAGAGAACCTCTCAGTAATTAAATAAACCCTACCGAAGAACCCGGCAGTCGAGGCCTCGCCTCCCCGTCGGGCTCTTTTTATGTGCGGGCTTCGCGGCAAGCCTGTCCCAACTTTGCACATTTTGCCTGCCTGGGCGGATAATTCTTGCTTATTTTTCACATTATCCGCCATAATTTTTGTTATGTTAACCTGTATTCATAATAAAAAGGCATTTTCAGCGGTATATTACACCATTTGGTTTACATAACCACAGAAAAACGCCAAAATAAGCGGATAAAATAGCGAAAATCATAGATTTCTCCGCAGATTGCCCTTAGTGAGCAATATTATGTAAACTAAAATACATAATAAATGTTCAAAAACACGAATCTATTATAAACATCTAAAAGAATAGCGATAAACCGCGGAAATCTTACATACGGAAATTCAAGCATTTTCGACTACGATAAGGGTATCAGTTTTAGGGATGGCGTAACCCTGGCTTCGGAGGCAGATGCGGTGAAGTCTATTTTGGTGTATAATAAGAGGGTAATATTATTTGGGAGGTTACACACATGAACCAGCACAAGAAAAACCTAATCTATTACCCTCTGGGTACAGTAGGACGCGACATGGTATACGCTTTGTTTACAAACTATATCATGTTGTTTATTTTATACACCAGAAGTCTTACTGCAGCTCAGCTTGGTGCAGTTACAGCCATAATGGTGGCAGCCAGAATCTTTGATGCGTTGAATGACCCCATCATGGGTAACATCATCGAGAGAACCAGATCCAGATGGGGTAAGTTCAAACCATGGATGTTAATCGGAGTTCTTTCCACCAGCGTAGTAGTCTATCTGGTTTTCAACACCGACCTTACCGGTTGGAATTTCATTGTTTTCTTCGGCGTTATCTACTTCATGTACAGTATCACATATACCATGCATGACATTTCATACTGGGGAATGATTCCCGCACTTACCCAGGATGGCGACGAGAGAAACTCACTTACAGCAAGAGCTACACTTTTCGCAGGAATCGGCGGAACCCTTGCTTCTATATTGATTCCCCTTCTCACAGCAGGTGAATTCGCCCTTGGCGGAAATGCCAAGACAGCGTACGGACGCATCGCACTTGTTATCTGTATTCTGGCCCCTGCATTTATTCTCTTTCCTATTTTCGGAGCAAGAGAGAACAGAGATGATATGCAAAAGGAAGCTCCAAAGGTCAGCCTTAAGAAGATTGTTAAGACAATCGGCGGAAACGACCAGCTCCTTTGGATTTGCCTTATTTTCTTACTTCAGGAAATCGGAAACGGAATTGTTCTCGGAGGCGTAGGTTCCAACTACATTTACTTCGAGTTCGGATATGAAGGCGGCCTCTATTCTACATTTACAACAATAGGTATGGCTGCAACGGCAGTATTGATGGTTATCTATCCTGCACTTTCCAAGAAGTATCACAGACAGCCCCTGGTTAAGTTCATGGGAATTGCCGCTACCATAGGCTATATTATTCAGCTTGGATGTGGCGTGATAATGCCTTCATCAACCTTGAAGTTCTGGGTATTGACCTTCGGTTTCATGCTTGCAAACCTTGGTCAGTATGGCTTATACCTTATCATGATGATTTCCATTATAAATACTGTTGAGTATAATGAACTTAAGCACGGCACAAGAGACGAGGCTATCATCGCTTCAATGAGACCTTTCCTTACCAAGCTTTCAAGCTCATTTACTGTAATCATCACTACGGTTTCATATCTTATCTGCCAGGTTACAGCTTACACCAACAGAATTTCTGAGTTGGAGACTCAGGCTGAAACCGGAGCACTTGATGCCGAAACCAAGAGTGCACAGATTGCTGCAGTTATCGGCGAAGTCGGAAAGACTCAAAAGATTGGACTTCTTGTTGCAATGACAGTTATCCCTTGCGCATTTATGCTGGCATCGGTTATTCTCTACAGAAAGTTCTATAAACTTGATGAAGAGCGTTATGATGAGATTTGTTCACAGCTTAATTCAAAGAAGGCGACAGAATAATGTGGGCTTATGAGAGCGTAATATATCAGATATATACATTGGGATTTTGTGGGGCACCGTTTGAAAATGACGGTGCCCTTGTGCATAGAATTCTTAAGGTGAAGGACTGGATTCCGCACCTTAAGAAGCTTGGAGTTAACGCAGTTCTCTTTAATCCTTTGTTCGAATCCGATACCCATGGATATAATACAAGGGATTACAGAAAGCTTGATGTGAGGCTTGGAACCAACGAGGACTTTAAGGCGGTATGCGATGAACTTCATAGAGCAGGGATTAAGATAATCCTTGATGGAGTGTTTAATCACGTGGGCAGAGGCTTCTTCGCCTTTAAGGACGTACAGGAGAAGAAGTGGGATTCCGAATATAAGGATTGGTTTAATATAAGTTTTGACGGAAACAGCTGCTACGATGACGGCTTCTGGTATGAGGGCTGGGAAGGCCACTTTGAACTGGTAAAGCTAAACCTTAACAATGAAGCAGTCGTAAACTATCTTTTTGACAGCGTCAAAATGTGGATAGACGAGTTTGGAATCGATGGCCTGAGGCTTGACGTAGCCTATTGCATCGACCGAAATTTCCTAAGAAGATTAAGGAGCGCCACAAGCTCATGGAAAGAGGATTTCTTCCTTATGGGAGAGATGATTCATGGCGATTACAATTCTCTTGTGGCAGACGACATGTGCCACTCCTCAACCAATTATGAGTGCTATAAGGGAATGCATTCTGCCTTTAACTCCTATAACCTGTTTGAGATCGTTCATTCCCTTCTCAGGCAGTTTGGACCTGAGCAGTGGACTCTTTATAAAGGAAAGCACTTACTAAGTTTCGTGGATAACCATGATGTGTCAAGAATCGCTACTGTCTTAAATAACCCCAATCACCTGCCATTAATTTACGGCATGATGTTTGGAATGCCGGGAATTCCGGCAATATATTACGGAAGTGAGTGGGGAATCGAGGGCGATAAGGGGCAGGGCGATCCTGCATTAAGGCCCTGCATAGACAAACCGGAATGGAATGAACTTACGGATAAAATAGCATCCATGGTGAAGGCAAGAAGAGAAAGCCATGCCTTAAACTATGGCGGCTTTAAATCCCTGGTCCTTACAAACAGGCAGTGTGTATATGAAAGGGAGAGTGAGCAGGGCAGAGTTATGGTGGCCATAAATGCCGATGAGAACCCCTTTACTGCACACTTTGACGCCAGAGCAGGAAGAGCAAAGGATTTGATTACGGGGGCAGAGATAGACTTCGGAGGAGGACTTGATATCCCGCCCTACACCGTTTATTTCCTTAGCCCATATTAATAAAAAAGGAGTGAGATATTATTATGAAAAGAAAATTTATATCAGTTATTTGTGCGGCAGTACTTGTTATGACAACTGCTCTTGCAGGCTGCGGAAATGCAAGCACGAACAAGCCTGAAGAAACACCTGTAACGGAATCAGAAACGGTGACTGAAGAAGTCACTGAAGAAGTGACACCTGAGCCCACCGAAGTTGTGGAAGAGGCTCCTGCTGTGGTCTACGAGGATGTTGACATTAATGTCGCTGCCCTTAAAGGACCCACTGCAATGGGTATGGTTAAGCTTATGGATGAGTCTGACAAAGGTGAGACAGCTACCAATCACTACACCTTTACCATAAGTGCAGCACCGGATGAGATAACACCCGCTATCGTTCAAGGCAATCTTGATATAGCAGCGGTACCCGCTAACCTGGCAGCAGTTCTTTACAACAAGACTAAGGGTGGAGTAAAAGTCATCGCAGTCAATACCCTCGGAGTCTTATATATAGTAGAAAACGGCGAGACCATTAACACCGTAGAGGATTTAAAAGGAAAGACAATCTATGCATCAGGCAAAGGAGCAACTCCCGAGTATGCCCTTAACTATATGCTATCAGCCAATGGAATCAATCCTGACACCGATGTCACAATCGAGTATAAAGCAGAACATGCCGAGTGTGTAAGCGCTTTGGAGAACGACCCCAACGGAGTGGCAATGCTTCCCCAGCCCTTCGTAACAACAGCTCAGTTACAGAATGAGAAAACAAGAATAGCTCTAGATATGACCAAGGAGTGGCAGAATGCAGCAAGTGCTTCAGGCTCCGGAGCCACATTGATAACGGGAGTTGTTATAGCAAGAACCCAGTTTGTGGAAGAACACCCGGAGGCAGTGGATCTCTTCCTTGAGCAGTATGGGAAATCTGTAGATTTTACCAATGAGAATATAGACGAAGCTTCTACACTTATTGAGAACTATGGTATTATTAAAGCAACTGTTGCAGCCAAGGCAATTCCTTACTGCAACATAACCTGCATGGCAGGCGATGAGATGAAAGAGAAACTCTCCGGATACCTTGGTGAGCTTTACAACCAGAATCCGGAATCAGTAGGTGGAGAGCTGCCGAAGGATGAATTCTACTACTAAGTTCTTTAGAAAGAGAAAAGGGACTATATTTGCGATTGTTTTCTGGCTTCTCATATGGCAGATTGTTTCCATTTGCCTTAAGTCGGATATCCTTCTTGTTTCCCCAATAAAGGTAGTGAAGTGTTTGGGGGAGCTTATAGTCACTTTTGATTTTTGGAGAGCGGTAGGTTTTTCCTTCATAAGGATAATTGCGGGCTTTCTGCTTGCTTTAATTCTGGGTATTATATTTGCTACAATTTCTTATGACATTAAGCCGATTCGGGAGTTCATCGAACTCCCGCTGTCGGTTATCAAAGTAACGCCGGTGGCATCCTTTATCATTCTTGTACTTATTTGGATTCCATCCAAGAACCTGTCGGTGTTTATTTCTTTCCTTATGGCGTTCCCTGTTTTCTACACCAACATATTTAAGGGACTTTCCACGGTGGACGATAAGATGAAGGCCATGGCGGATGTTTTTCGTTTACCCATATCAGGTCAAATCAGATATATCTACATTCCGGGAGTAATACCTTTCTTTAAGGCGGCCTGTTCGTTAGCTTTAAGCTTTTCCTGGAAGGCAGGAATCGCAGCGGAAATCATAGGGCTTCCCAGAGGCTCCATGGGAGAGAGGCTTTACGAAGCAAAGATTTATCTTAACACTGACAGAATGTTTGCATGGACGGTGACAATAATTGCCATAAGTGTGGTGTTTGAGAAGATAGTGGGTTTTGCCATAAATAAGGCAATGGACAGATTGGAGGGAAGATAACATGGCGATAAGTGTTAAGAATCTCTCCAAATCCTACGGAGAAAACAAGGTCTTAAATGACTTTTCAAAAGTCTTTGAAGATAATTCATTTACGTGTATAATGGGTAAGTCAGGAGTGGGCAAAACCACCCTGCTTAATGTGATATTAGGGGTCACGAAGCAGGATGCCGGTGAAATTTGTGGCAGAGAGAATGCAAGATTCAGCGCGGTTTTCCAGGAGAACAGGCTGTGTGAGAACCTGACGGCTCTTCTTAATGTGAAGATGGTAACGGATATTTCGGGACGATATTCCCGGTCCGATATTATAAATATGTTTAAGAGAATCGGAATCGACGGAGAGGATAAGAAACCGGTAAGCGACTTCAGTGGAGGGATGAAGAGACGCGTGGCTATCTTGAGAGCTCTGATGGCAGATTTCGACATTCTTGTTATGGATGAGCCCTTAAAGGGGCTTGATGAGGAAACAAAGGGGAGTGTAGTGGAGTTGATTCGTGAGCTGACAGAGGGCAAAATTGTCATTATGACAACTCATGATCCTGCTGAACCAAAGCTTTTTGATGCCGAGATAATACAAATCTGACTTAGGGAGTAAAAGGTTTGGAGTATATAAGGGTACCTGCCGTTTATGACAAGATGAAACGGGCAGAAGAGACTTACGCGCCCATGGTTCTTATGGCACCGTCAGGGTGTGGAAAGAGCGCGGCAATTTCATATTACTATCGTCGAAAGAAGACACTTATTCTTAGCTGTAAGAGTGGCAAACCGGAGGATATGCCCGCGCCCTCTTCCATAAGACAAAGTGTAGTCGTTATTGAGGATGCCCAGTGGCTTAATGACGAGGAAGGCATAAGATATATTAAAGAGCTTTTAAACTTCCCCGGAATTCAGACTGCCATATTAACAAGGGGCGATTTCCCCTCATATCTTGCTCCTTTGGAGCTTTCCCTTGGATTTGTACGAATAACTGAGAAGGATTTCCTTATGGGTCCCAAAGAAGTGCGGAGCTTTTTTGCATCCATGGGAACGGAAATAAGTGATGATGACCTTGAGAAGGTCTGGGAAACTTCGGGAGGATATGCCCCTTCCGTTTATTATTTTGCCAATCGAATGGAGCACGGGGAACACTTCTCTGAGAGTTTAAGAACTTTGGTAAGGGAAGATCTTTTCCACCTGTGGGATACCAATTTATTCCACACATGGGATACGGCCTTTATTGATTTTGCGCTGGCAGTCTGTCCCTATGACACCTTCTCTATTCCTCTTGCAGAGTATCTTACAGGAAATACACGAATAGCGGAGGTGATTGAGTATTGCCGAACCGTTATGGCGCAGCTTCAGCATGAGGAAGACGGCACATACTCCTTTAGGCTTTCTCTAAAGAGATTCTATCTCTGGAAGCGCAATCTTTCCTGGAGCAGGGAGAAATCCGTAGAAAACTACGTTTTGGCCGCAAAGTATTATGAAGAAAACGGTGACATCAAAAATGCCTTAAGGTTCTATGATGAGGCGGGGGATACTGCAAGCATAAAGAGGCTCCTTATTTATAATGCAGAATTAAACCCCGGAAACGGTCAATACATAGAAACAAAGGATTACTACTTTAATCTTCCGAGAGAAGAAATTCTTGACAATCCCATACTTATCTCAGGAATGTGCATGTTGTGTGCCCTGGTTGTGGAGCCGGCCAAATCCGATGAGTGGTATGATGAGCTGGTTAAATATGAGAAAAACAGGAACAATCCCAAGGAGAAGCGAAAAGAGGCGAAAAGCCTTATTGCCTACCTTGACATAGCTCTTCCTCAAAGGGGAATAAGAGGCATAATTTCAATCCTTAAAGGGGCTTTTTCTCTTGTGAGAAAGGGCGATTTGTCCTTGCCCGAAATGTCAGTAACCAGTAATATGCCATCTGTTATGAACGGCGGACTGGATTTCTGCGACTGGTCCAAAAACGATAAGCAGTTAGCTAAAATGATGGGGGGCCCTGTGGAAGGCGTCGTGGGAAAACACGGAAAAGGTCTGGTAACTTTGGCCCTTGCCGAAAGCGGCCTTGAGAAAGGCACCATGTCCTCCCTTGAGGTTCTTAACAGGTGTAACGAAGGCTATGAGCAGGCCGGCCACGGCGGAAGCTTAGAGATGTGCTTCGTGGCTACCGGTATCCTTACAAGGCAGCATATACTTGACGGAAACATTTCCGCAGCTTTAAGAGTCTTTAACGGCTTTAAGGCCAAAGCCGAGGCAGAGAAGGCCAGAAATCTCAAGGGCAACATGGAGGCCTTTGAAGCTTGGATAAGCCTTTACTCAGGGGATGTGTCCGTTGTCAGAAGATATATTAATTCTGTTACGGATATCAGAGAGGGATTTTCCACTCTGGACAAATTCAGGCAGCTTATTAAGGCCAGATGTCTGGTGGAGGAGAACCGCCTTGATGAGGCTCTTGATATATTAAGCATTTTGAGGACCTATTACATCCCCTACCAAAGACATTTCATTCAGATGGAATGTGAGACCCTGACCTCGATAATTCTCTACAGAAAAGGGGATCCGGCCTGGAGAGAACAGCTGGCGGACGTATTCATAAAAGGCTTTGAGTATCATTTCACCAGATTGTTTTCGTTGGAGGGATCGGCGATTTTACCTCTTTTAAAGGAGTTTAATTCCGATGCAGCCAGCATTGAGATGAGGAAGTATATCAAGAGTATTGAAAACGAGGCAACCTTCGTTTCCGGATATTACCCTGATTATATGCTCTTTATTCCTGAGCCCACCGTTAATCTTACCAAGCGTGAGAGCCAGATCCTTTCAATGCTTTGCATGGGAATGAGCACTGATGAGATCTGCGACGAGTGCGGAATTTCATATGACGGACTCAAGAAACACAACAAAAATATCTACAGAAAACTTGGAGCCAGAGACAGGGCGGAGGCTGAAAGAAAAGCCATACACCTTGGTCTGGTGCAAAGACCAAAAATATAATATAAAGTTTACAAAAACTTAATTTTTTAGAGCCTATACAGCAGTTGAAGTATAGGCTCTAATCTGTTAGAATATCCTTTAGGCTTAATTTGCCGACATCCGCTTTGCGGTTACCATAAAGGAGCATTTTTCACATGAGTTTAGTAGATAAAATATTTGGAACTCACTCGGAAAGAGAGCTTAAAAGAATCTACCCGATTGTTGATAAGATTGAGGCTCTTCGCCCGACCATGCAGGCACTTTCAGATGAGGAGCTTAAGGCTAAGACTCCGGAATTCAAGAAGAGACTTGCAGAAGGTGAGACTTTGGACGATTTGCTTCCCGAGGCCTTCGCGACAGTAAGAGAGGCAGCGAAGCGTGTCCTTAACATGGAACACTTCAGAGTTCAGCTTATCGGTGGTATCATTCTTCACCAGGGCCGTATCCCTGAGATGCGTACAGGTGAAGGTAAAACACTGGTTTCTACCTGTCCCGCATACCTTAACGCTCTTGAGGGCAAGGGTGTGCATGTAGTTACCGTCAACGACTATCTGGCAAAGCGTGACGCCGAGTGGATGGGTCAGGTACATGAATTCCTGGGACTTAAGGTTGGCGTGGTTCTTAACTCCATGACCCCTTCAGAGAGACAGGAAGCATATAATTGCGATATTACATACGTAACCAACAACGAGCTTGGTTTCGATTACCTTAGAGACAACATGGTTGTTTACAAGAACAACCTGGTTTTGAGAGGCCTTCACTATGCCATCATCGATGAGGTTGACTCAGTTCTTATCGATGAAGCAAGAACACCTCTTATTATTTCCGGTCAGTCATCCAAGTCCACAAGCCTCTATGAGGCCTGCGATATTCTGGCTCGCCAGATGAAGCGTGGTAAGGATCTTGAGGAGCAGTCCAAGATGGATATCATCATGGGCATCGAGCAGGAGGAGACCGGAGACTTCATCGTTAACGAGAAGGATAAGGTTGTAAACCTTACAGCCGACGGTGTTGCCAAGGTAGAGAGATTCTTCCACATCGATAACTTTGCGGATCCCGAGAACCTTGATATCCAGCACAACATCATCCTCGCCCTTCGTGCCCATAACCTGATGTTCAGAGATCAGGATTACATTGTAAAAGACGACCAGGTTCTCATCGTTGACGAATTTACAGGTCGTGTAATGCCCGGACGTCGTTATTCAGACGGCCTTCACCAGGCAATTGAGGCCAAGGAGCACGTTAAGGTTAAGAGAGAAAGTAAGACTCTTGCAACCATCACATTCCAGAACTTCTTCAACAAGTTCGAGAAGAAGTCAGGTATGACAGGTACAGCCCTTACAGAGGAGCGAGAGTTCAGAGATATTTACGGAATGGACGTTGTAGTGGTTCCCACTAACCGTCCCGTTCAGAGAATCGACCTTCAGGATGCGGTTTATAAGACCAAGAGAGAAAAGCTTGCCGCTATAGTTAATGCGGTTAAGGAAGCTCACGCCAAGGGACAGCCTGTACTGGTTGGTACCATCAACATCGATGCATCCGAGGAAATCAGCCGTCTCCTTACAAAGGAAGGCATTCAGCATAAAGTACTTAATGCAAAGTACCATGAGATGGAGGCTGAAATCGTTGCCGATGCCGGTATTCACGGAGCAGTTACCATCGCCACCAACATGGCAGGTCGTGGTACCGATATTAAGCTTGATGATGAAGCAAGAGCAGCCGGCGGTCTTATGATTATCGGTACAGAGCGTCATGAATCCAGACGTATCGATAACCAGTTAAGAGGTCGTTCCGGACGTCAGGGTGACCCCGGTGTTTCAAGATTCTACATCTCACTTGAAGATGACTTAATGAGACTCTTTGGTTCCGACAGAATGATTGCAATGTTTAATGCTCTTGGAATCCCTGAGGGACAGGAGATTGAACATAAGACATTGTCAAGAGCCATCGAAGGCGCTCAGAAGAAGATAGAGAACAACAACTACGGTATTCGTAAAAACCTTCTCGAGTACGACCAGGTCATGAACGAGCAGCGTGAGATCATCTACGAGGAAAGAGCCAAGGTTCTTGATGGCGAATCCATGAGAGACGTAATTTTTAACATGATTACGAATATCGCAGAGAACTGCGTGGATATCTGTATCAGCGATGAAGTGGATGCAAGAGACTGGGATTACACAGAGCTTAATGAGCTCCTTCTTCCCACAATCCCCATTGAGCCCGTAAGTTATGAAAGAGTAGCGAACCCCAAGAAGAAGAACACCTTAAAGCACCAGCTTAAGGAGGAGGCTTTCAACCTTTACAAGAACAAGGAAGCTGAGTTCCCCAATGCTGAGGCCATCAGAGAATTGGAGCGTGTAATCCTTCTTAAGGTTATAGACAGAAAGTGGATGGATCACATCGACGACATGGATCAGCTCCGTCAGGGTGTTGGCCTTGCTGCATACGGTCAGAAGGATCCCCTTGTTGAGTACAAGATGGCGGGCTATGACATGTTCGATGAAATGACCCAGAACATCCGTGAGGAGACCGTAAGACTTCTTCTCCACGTTAAGATTGAGCAGAAGGTAGAGCGTGAGCAGGTTGCCAAGGTTACGGGAACCAACAAGGACGACACAGCTGTGAAGACTCCCGTTAAGCGTATGGAAGCAAAGGTTTATCCCAACGATCCCTGCCCTTGCGGAAGCGGTAAGAAGTACAAGAACTGTCACGGAAGAATCAACGCATAAGAAACCTAAAGAACCGGCAGTAATGCCGGCTCTTTTTGAGAAATATACGGAGAGATAAAATGGTTGAATTAGACCAGATGAAAACAGAGATCCTCTCATATGAGGAGCCCCTTAATGAGGTTAAGGATTCACTTAATCTTGATGTTAAGAAGAATCGAATAGAAGAGCTGGAGAGAGAGATTGAAGCCCCGGGATTCTGGGATGAGCCCGACAGAGCCAACAAGCTTATGAAGGAGCTTAAGAATACCAAGGATACGGTTGAAGTTTGCGATAACCTCTATCGCCAGAAGGATGATATATTAACTCTTATTGAAATGGGTTACGAGGAGAATGACGAATCCTTAATTCCTGAAATCAGACAGGAACTTGATGCTTTCATTAATACCTTCGAGGAGATTCGCATAAGCACCCTCTTATCCGGTGAGTATGACAGGAACAATGCCATCCTTAAACTGAATGCGGGTGCAGGCGGAACAGAAAGCTGCGACTGGTGTCAGATGCTTTATCGTATGTATACCAGATGGGCCGAGAAGAAGGGCTTTGATGTGGAAGTCCTTGATTCTTTGGACGGAGATGAAGCCGGAATCAAGTCAATTACTTTCCAGGTAAACGGAGAGAACGCCTACGGTTATCTTAAGTCTGAGAAGGGTGTTCACAGACTTGTTCGTATATCTCCCTTCAATGCTCAGGGTAAGCGCCAGACCTCATTTGTTTCTTTGGATGTTATGCCTGAAATAGACGATGATATAGATATTGAGATTAATGATGATGATATCCGAATCGATACCTACCGTTCCAGCGGTGCCGGTGGTCAGCATATCAACAAGACTTCATCGGCGATTCGTATCACCCACCTTCCCACAGGAATTGTGGTAACCTGCCAGAATGAGCGAAGCCAGTTCCAGAACAAGGACAAGGCTATGCAGATGTTGAAAGCCAAGCTCTATATGCTCCAGAAGGAAGCCAACGAAGAGAAGCTTTCGGATATCAGAGGTGAGGTCAAGGATATTGCCTGGGGTAACCAGATTCGTTCATATGTACTCCAGCCCTATACAATGGTGAAGGACCACAGAACAAATGCAGAGTCCGGCAACGTGGATGCCGTACTGGACGGAGGCCTGGATCCCTTCATTAATGCTTACTTAAAGTGGATACAGTAGATTTTACCAAAAAAACAGGCGGCCATGTGGCCGCCTTATTTGTTATGTTATTTACTTGACTTCGCAAGTTCCAGATAGAAGGATGCGGTGCTTGCATATACGTAAGGAATGGTCCATAAAAGCCCGATGAAGAAGCTTAAGATGGACAGAAGAATAAAGGGTACGAAAGACAGCAGGAAGAGAATGTAGCGTACGTAATTTCCCTTCATAAGCTTCATACTAAGCTTTAAAGCTTCCAACCCTGAATACTCCGGAAAGTCCACCAGAATAAAGAAGCTCTGTGATATGGGGAGCCTTAGGATTAATGTAAGGAGCATTCCGCATATCAGGGTAAGATATTCTGCCTGGGGGGCATAAATTGCATTTGCCGCATTATGTGAGGAAAGAATCACATAAGGAAGCGAGCAGATTTCCGCAATGACGGTGGAAACAAAACAGACCATAAGGCTGTGATTTCTGTTGACTCTGTATCCGTAGAAAAGATCGGCTATGGTGGCTTTCTGCCTGGAGCAGATCTTAAGGTATATGAGACTTAGTCCAACTTCCAGAATTCCCACGAAGCAGGTCAGGATAAAACTTACAATCTCCGAACCGATCATTTCGAATACACTTTTGTTTGGAAAAAGGTAGTCAACAATGTATGCGGGAAGAAAACTAAGGAGCATTGTATCTATAAATGAAAGGATGGCTATGCCGTAGCTTCCGTTGAGGGAACCTCTGGCATGAGCTTTAATTTCTCCAAATGTCTGATGAGGCATTATCTTTACTCCAATCAAATAAATAATCTAAACAGATAACCTGATGTGTCTGTAATTCCAAAAAACTTCTCCAAATCTATATCGCCACCGAGGGCATTGTTAAGGAGTCTTTGAACTAAATCCCTGTATGTGGGATTCTGAAGAAGCTCGGGAAGATGTATGTACCAATAAACAACTGTGGCAATGACGCCAACTATGGTTATGGAACCGCAAACAATTCCAATCCGTGAATACTGGGCAAGCTTTCTGGTGCCGTTTCTTGAAAGAAAGGCAAAAATAATAGCCAGAGAGCCAAGGATTATAGGCAGGTATAAGCTTGCAAATGTGATGATGGCTATGACTCCGCATGCCAATGAAGCCACTGCAAATTTATTGGTTGGGACAGAGTACATATCTCTGTAGTCAAATTCGTCGTTCTGATTCATATGTGCTTACTCCGGATTTTCGTTCAAAAGCCATTCTATCATATAAAAAGGCCTGATAAGTGCTTTTATTGTACCATCTTTATAAAAAAAAGGAAATGGAGTAAAATATATGTAATAATGTCTCATTAAGAGACGGAAAGGGAGGTAAGATTAATGCTATTTCAACTTTACAGCTCACAGTCATCCATGCAGTTGATTGGTTGGCTACTGGTTTTCGTCGGATTGATTCTTGTAAATGAAATCGGACGAAGAACGAAAGCGGGAGGAATGGTAGTTTTTGTAATTATCCCCTGCATTTTAACGGTATACTTTATACTGGCGCATGTAGGTATGTTTGGAGGAAAGGACAATCCTACAGTTGCGTACATGGACGGATGGTTCCATTACTTTAAACTTTATGCGGCTGACATCGGTTGCGTCGGCTTCATGATGATTAAGTATAAATGGGGCATCGGCAAAGAAAAATGGTTTAAATGGTTCCCCTGGTTTATCGTTGCAGCAAACATTATGATTGCCAACGTATCCGATATGGAATCCGCAATCGCTTCCTACAAGATCGCAGGAAACTTAAGCGGAGCCTGGTGGGCATCAAACGAAGGTGTATTTATCTACGGCGGCTGGTGGAATGTTCTCAATGCTTTGGCAGGACTTATCAACATCTTCTGTATGACCGGCTGTATTCACCTTTATACATCAAAGGATAAGAACAAATCAGACATGCTTTGGCCTGATATGACCATATGGTTCATCCTTGCATACGATGTTTGGAACTTCGAGTACACATACCTGAATCTTCCCACACATACATGGTACTGCGGTGTAGCGCTTCTTTTGGCACCTACGTTTGCCAACGCATTCTGGAACAAGGGTGGATGGATTCAGAACCGTGCCAACACCCTGGCAATATGGTGTATGTGGGCTCAGGTAGTGCCGCTTTTCCAGTTAAGCGGAAGATTTGCGGCAGCTCTTCCTACCGTTTACGGTGGAGCAACTGAGGCCGGAGTTACAACAATGGCTCTTTATGAGAAGGCTATTGGCCTTTATAACAGCGGAGCAGGCAAAACTGCCGAGGCCGGAAAGATTATTGAGAGCATGGGTATAACCGCAGATCCCAGAGCACAGGGAGTTGTGGCTGTACTTGCAATTGCCATAAACGTTGTATGTATGGCAGTTATCATTAAGAAATCAATTGCCATGGGCAAGAATCCTTATTCCAATGAGGTATTCAAGGGAACAAGAGATTTTGAGGAAGCTATGGCAAGAGCAGAAATATAATAAGGATTAAGGAAGTAGTAAATGGATATTGTTTTAAAGATCAAAGAGGAGCTTAATGTAGAGAAATGGCAGGTTGAGGCTGCCGTGAAGCTCATTGACGAGGGAAATACCATCCCCTTCATTTCAAGATACCGTAAGGAGGCAACGGGTTCTCTCAACGATGAACAGTTAAGAAACCTTTTTGAGAGGCTTAACTATCTCAGAAACCTTGAGGAGAAGAAGGCAAGCGTTATTGCAAGCATAGAAGAGCAGGGCGCTTTGACCGAAGAACTTAAGAAGAAGATAGAAGAGGCCGAAACCCTTGTAGTGGTTGAAGATTTGTACAGACCCTACAGACCTAAACGTAAAACAAGAGCAAGTGTTGCAAAGGAGAGGGGCCTGGAGCCTCTCTCCCAATACGTGCTTAATCAGGACGCGTCAGAGGATGTGTTAAAGGAAGCTGAGAAGTATATAGACCCTGAGAAGGAAGTGGCTACGGCTGAGGATGCCCTTGCAGGAGCAAGAGACATTATTGCCGAGAGCATTTCAGATAATGCGGATTACAGAGCTTACATCAGAAAGGCTACCTTCGAGGAAGGCAAGCTTATCAGCAAGGCAAAGGATGAGAAGGCCACAAGCGTTTACGAGATGTATTACGACTATGAGGAGCCTGTGAACAAGGTTGTGGGCCACAGAACTCTGGCCATTAACAGAGGTGAGAACGAGAAGTTTTTGACAGTCAAAATTGAAGCCCCTGTTGAGCGCATCCTGACTTATCTTGAGAAGATGGTTATCACAAAGGACAACGAGTTTACAACCCCTGTCATCAAAGAGGCAATCGCTGATTCCTACGACAGACTTATTGCCCCTGCCATTGAAAGAGAACTCAGAAACGAGCTGACGGAGAAGGCAGAGGACGGTGCCATCACTGTATTTGGTAAAAACTTAGAGCAGCTCCTTCTCCAGCCACCCATCAAGGGTAAGGTCGTTTTGGGGTGGGACCCTGCTTTCAGAACGGGATGTAAACTTGCGGTTGTTGATGAGACAGGCAAGGTGTTAGATACCAAGGTCATCTACCCTACAGCTCCTCAGAACAAGGTGGAGGAGTCCAAGAAGGCGGTAAAGGACCTGATAAACAAATACCATATCAACCTGATTTCTGTAGGTAACGGAACCGCTTCAAGAGAGTCTGAGCAGATTATTGTTGAGATGCTTAAGGAACTTGATGTGTCAAAGACAGGCCCTGTTCAGTACGTGATTGTAAATGAGGCGGGAGCTTCGGTTTACTCCGCAAGTAAGCTGGCTACTGAAGAGTTCCCCAACTTTGATGTGGGACAAAGAAGCGCTGCATCCATAGCAAGAAGACTTCAGGATCCTCTGGCTGAGCTTGTTAAGATTGACCCTCAGTCCATCGGTGTTGGCCAGTATCAGCATGACATGAACCAGAAGAAACTGGCAGAGGCTCTTGGCGGAGTTGTAGAGGATTCAGTTAACAAGGTAGGCGTGGATCTTAACACCGCATCGGTATCATTACTTGAGTACATTTCCGGCATAACCAAGGTTATTGCCAAGAATATAGTTGACTACAGAGAGAAGAACGGAAGATTCAGAGACAGAAAGGAACTTCTTAAGGTTGCAAAGCTTGGTCCCAAAGCCTATGAGCAGTGTGCGGGCTTTATGAGAATCACAGACGGAGATAACCCTCTCGACGCCACAAGCGTTCATCCCGAGTCCTATGAAGCTGCCATGAAACTCATGGAGAAACTTGGAATCACAATGGACGATGTTAAGGCAGCCTGGAAGGCAGCTCCCCTTAAGAAACAGGCAGCGAAGCCTGCTCCAAAGAAGCCCGAGAAGAAGCCCATCCAGATTAAGAATACCAACACTGCAATGGGTAAGGCTCTGGCTATGGCACTTGGTGGACAAGCCCTTGAAAATACTGATGATTCCAAGGCTGACAAAGCTGTTCAAAACGCGCCTGACACAAGTGTCGGTTCCTTCGAAAGAAAGATAAAAGACAAGAAGAAACTTGCTGAGGAACTGGGAATCGGTGAGATTACTTTGACAGATATTCTTAAGGAGCTGGAGAAGCCTGCAAGAGATCCCAGAGAGGATATGCCTGCACCTATTCTCAGAAGTGATGTTCTTGACATGGAAGACCTTAAGCCCGGCATGGTTCTTAAGGGAACCGTCAGAAACGTTATTGACTTCGGCGCCTTTGTAGACATAGGAGTTCATCAGGACGGCCTGGTGCATATCTCTCAGATTACAGATAAGTATATCAAGCATCCTTTAGAGGCAGTGAAGGTAGGAGATATCGTTGACGTACAGGTTCTTTCCGTGGATGTTCCAAAGAAGAGAATTTCACTTACCATGAAGATCGGTAAAGAAAACAAATAAATAGGTACAAAAAAACCGCGCTCGGGGTGGCGCGGTTTTTATATGCTTAAGTTTAGTCTTCTGTGCTAATCTTAACACTTGCGGAGGCCTTCACATGGCCTTCTTTGATAATGGGGCTTACCTTCTTGTAAACAAGAAGAGTAACCAGTGAGTTGACTGCACCCTTTATGAGGTTAAGGGGAGCAACACAGGCGATTACAAAGCTTGTAACTGAGCTTCCGCTGAACTTGTTAACTGCGGTTCCCATTTCGATGATCGCCTCAAGAGGCATACCGAAAAGCTTTGCAAACGTAGGCAAAAGATATACGGCATTGAAAAGTGTACCGAAAATTGTTATGATAACAGTTCCGATTACGCAGGATACCAATGCACCCTTTTTATTCTTGTGGAAGAGATAATACACGGAGGCAGGCATTATGAAGCTGCATCCTACTGCAAAATTTGCAAGTTCTCCCACGAAAGCGGTGCTTGTTCCTTTGATGAAAAGCTTAAGAACAATCTTGACGAATTCCATCATTACTCCGGCAACGGGACCAAAAGCAAAACTGCCGATAAGAATAGGCAACTCACTTAAGTCTAATTTGTAAAAAGCGGGAGCAAAGAAAAGTGGAATCTCAAGTAACATCAGAACCGCTGCGATAGCGGAGAACACACCGCACACTGCAACTTTTCTTGTTGTAAGAACTCGCTCGGTGTCGCCAAATTTCTTTTTTGCGGCTTTCTCAACCACATAAGCGATGACGAACATAGCGAAGATGATGAGCAAAAAGCTCAGGACATATAGCAGGTTTTCTGCTACTGTTTTGAATAAGGTACTCATTGTTAGTCTCCTTCCATCCAGACTTTACTGTCGGTCTCGGATTTACACCGAGTCAGCCGTGTGCTAATATTTCACACGGGTCGCGGACTTGTGTGGCCACTCACCGCCGGTAGGGAATTTCACCCAACCCCGAAGAACTAAAGTTATTTAGTTTCCGCCACATACTATAAACCATAATTTATTCGTGGTCAATAGGTCAGAGGATATGATATTATAAATGTATGGACAAGGATAAGAAGAATCAACCTTTAAGAATATGTATTATTGCCGAAGATTTGGGCGCTTTCAGCACCATCAGAATGCTTAACGGAATCATGAATTACTGTGATGGAAAGAATATCAATGCCATCATTCAGGACATGAGATTATTCGGTAAATTAAGCGGCGAATGGATATATGATGAGGACCTTTTCCAGTCCATTCTTTTGCCAACCCTTTCTAAGACCGGGACGTTTAATCTTGATGGAGTTCTTTACATCGGTGCTTTCGAGCATGAAGTCAGAAACCCCCTCAATTTCAATGATATACCCACCGTAATGCTTTACTCGACTCCGGCTTATTCCACCATCCCCACCTATAGACTTAATGATGAGGAAGGCGGAGAGAAGGTTATCAAGTATCTGATAGCCCATGGTCATAGGAGAATCGGAATCATCGCCGGCGAATATGGAAATGCCCACGCGGATAACCGGCTTAAGGGCGTCAAGAAGGCGCTAAAGGCCGAGGGAATATCCTTTGATCCGGAGCTTTTATTCTATGGAAGATGGAGTAAGGAAGCGGGATACAACGGTATGAAGAACCTGATGGATAAGAAGGTCGAGGCAGTTTTTTGCATGTCTGATATTATTGCAACGGGAGCCTATCAGTGCCTCTTTGAGAAGGGCCTGATTCCCGGCAAGGATATTTCGGTTATAGGATATGACGATCATGAGTGCGCGCAGTTTTTGACCCCGGAGCTTACCACATATCAGCTTCCTCTTTGGGATCTTGGATTTGCGGCCATGGCAAGACTTGTGGAAATGATCGAGCATCCGGGAAAGAAGCACAAAGGGGCAGAAAATCCCCGATTACCGGGCAAATTGCTGGAGAGAGATTCTGTAGTAAAAAATTGATTTTTTCCCCGCCAAAATTTATAATTATTACGTAGAAATACATTTGGAGTTTTTATGGAAGTATCACTAAAAGTAAAGATTACTGCAGGGGATATTTACGATTATCTTCTGTACCACCATTATACAAGTGCGGCCGGTTTGATAGGAAGTTGTGTGGGCGCGCTTCTTGTTGTGTCTGCCTTTCTGACAAACACATGGATTTTTATTGTGGCAGGTCTGGTTATTCTTTTGTATCTGCCCTGGGTCTCCTTCCTTAAAAGCAGGACTCAGGCCAAGACAAATCCGGCCTTCAAGAACGAGATGACTTACCTTTTTAATGATGAAGGACTTACTGTTTCCGTTGGGGAAGAGAGCGCAAGCTGCAAGTGGGATGACATGTACAAGGCTGTCTCCACAGGTAAAAGCATCATCCTCTACACTTCACCCATTAATGCCACAATTATCCCCAAAAGGTATTTGCTTGAGAAGAAGCAGGATTTGATTGCAGTTATTTCAACCCATCTGCCCGCAAGGAAAGTGAAGATTAAGGAATGAGCAGGATATATGAAACCAACTCTCCCGAGGAAACCTTTGAACTTGGCAAGTCATTCGGAGAAAAGGCGTTAAAGGGCGAGATTTTTACATTAAACGGTGACCTTGGAACAGGCAAGACTGTTTTTACCCAGGGTTTCGCCAAGGGGCTTGGGATTAATGAACCCGTAAGCAGCCCCACATTTACCATTATTCAGGAATATGAGGAGGGTCGTCTTCCTTTTTACCATTTCGATGTATACAGAATCGGAGATCCTGAGGAAATGGATGAGCTTGGATACGAGGACTATTTTTTCGGCGAGGGAGTCTGTCTTATTGAATGGGCGGACCTTATAGAGGAACTCATTCCCGATTACGCCAGGAAAGTAACCATCGAGAAGAACCTGGACAAGGGTTTTGACTACAGAAGAATTACTATAGAAGAAGGTTGATTATGAAGATTTTGGCTTTGGACAGCTCCGGACTGGTGGCAAGTGTTGCCGTTCTTGACGGAGATACTATTCAATCCGAATATACAATGAATTATAAGAAGACCCATTCTCAGACACTGCTTCCCATGCTTGAGGCAGTCAAGGAATTGACGGATCTTGACCTTTCCACCATAGATGCAATAGCGGTGGCAGCAGGTCCCGGATCCTTTACCGGCCTTCGAATCGGCTCCGCAACAGCTAAGGGACTTGGGCTGGCGCTTAACACCCCCATTATTTCGGTTCCTACCCTTGAGGGCCTTGCCTATATTTTCTACGGAAGCGACAAGATAATCTGCCCCATAATGGATGCCAGAAGGAATCAGGTTTACACCGGCCTCTATTCCTTTGAGAAGAATGGGACGATATATGAGATGAAGACGATAAAGGGGCAGTGTGCCACCGATATCGACAATCTTTTGGAGGAGATCAACAAACTTGACACAGATGTCATGTTCCTTGGAGACGGAGTTCCGGTGTTTGCCGAGACAATAAAGGAGAAATGTAAGACTCCCTTTTCCTTTGCTCCCGCCCACATGAACAGACAGCGTGCCGGTGCAGTTGCGGCATACGGAAGGGTTCTTTATGAGGCCGGCAAGTACGAGAGCGCTGCAGAACATGCACCTGAGTATCTTCGTCTCAGCCAGGCTGAGAGAGAAAGAATGGAAGGAATAGACACTTCATGCATATCCGTAAGATGACCCTGGATGATCTGGAGGAAGTGACCCGGATTGAGGAGGCCAATTTTTCCAATCCATGGACCAAAGCAGGATTTGAATCACAGATTAAAGCAGGGGATACGGTCTATCTTGTATGTGAGGTGGACGGTAAGCTTGTTGGCCTGTGCGGATATATCCGAAGCTTTGAAGAAGCGGACGTGACAAACGTGTCAGTTCTTAAAGAATACCGGGGACACGGCATCGGAACAGCTTTGATGCAGGCCCTTATTGAAGAAGGCGAAAAGTCAGGCGTCAGAAATTTCACCCTGGAGGTCAGGGTAGGCAATTCGAGCGCCATACATGTATATGAGAGATTGGGATTTGAGTCCTGTGGAATACGACCGGGCTTTTATGAGAATCCCAAAGAAGACGCCATGATTATGTGGCGAATGGAAGATAAACGAAAGGTTTAGTAAATGTTAGATGTTTGTTTGCTGGGAACGGGAGGCATGCTTCCTCTTCCCTACAGATGGCTGACATCTTTGATGGTCAGATACAACGGCAAAAGTATTCTTATAGATTGCGGTGAAGGTACACAGATTGCTTTAAGGGAAAAGGGCTGGAGCCCCAAGCCTATTGACGTGATACTGTTTACACACTTTCACGCCGACCATATTTCAGGACTTCCCGGAATGCTTTTGACCATGGGAAATGCAGAAAGAGTTGAGCCTTTGACGCTCATTGGGCCAAAGGGCCTGACCCGAGTGGTTAACAACTTAAGAGTTATAGCTCCCGAGCTTCCCTTCGAGATTCAGTGTGTTGAACTTGGACCCGAAGGAGGAGATTTCGATTTTGACGGATTAAAGGTTAAGGCCTTTAAAGTCAACCACAACGTGGTTTGTTACGGATACACAATGACTCTTGACCGAATCGGAAAGTTCGATGTAACGAAGGCAGAGTCTTTGGGAATAGAGAAGAAGTTCTGGAATCTTTTGCAGAAAGGGGAAGAGGTTTCCTGTGATGGTAAAATCTTCACTCCCGACATGGTTCTCGGCCCCTCAAGAAAGGGCATTAAATTAACCTACTGCACAGACACAAGACCCACAGCAAGCATAAGGGAAAACGCTGCCGGATCTGATTTGTTTATCTGTGAGGGTATGTACGGAGAACCGGACAAGCTTGCAAAGGCCAAAGAGAATAAGCATATGACCATGTACGAGGCAGCCTCTCTTGCAGCGGATGCGGGGGTTAAGGAGATGTGGCTTACACATTACAGCCCCTCCCTTAATCATCCGGAGGAATATGCTAAGGAAGTTAAGAAGATTTTCCCCGCCACGGTAATTACCAAGGACGGAAGAACCACAGAATTAAGATTTACTGACGAGGATTAAGATGAAAAGGTTTAAGGGCACCAAGGGAGTAATTATCCTAATAGTGTTGGTTGCCTTGATGGTTGGTTACTATTTCTATCTTAGTAACAAATCCGGAAAGGAGGCCGCAGAGGCAGACAAAGAAATGTCTGCTGTTGATACTGTGCTCTTAAGAGACCTTTCGATCAATTATCCACCTACGGTCAAAGAGGTGGTTAAGTATTACGGAGACGTGCTCCTTTGCATGTACAGCGGCAACTGCAGTGACTCCGATCTTGACCGACTTGCCAAACAGATGCTTTACCTGTATGATGATGATTTGGTTGCAAACAATCCCTGGAACGAGTATATTCTAAGACTCAGGGAAGATGTTCATGACTATAACGAAAACGACAGAAAAATATCCAGCTACATTCCCGCGGGAAGTTCGAGTGTTGATTACTTCTCGATAAACTCATCGGAGTGGGCACGAATCCAATGCACATTCTACAGAAAAGAGAAAGCTGCGTCGGAACCTGTGAGTGAGATTTTCTTACTCAGAAAGGACGATTCAGGGAAGTGGAAGATTTTCGGCTGGGATTTATCTTCGAATGTAAGTGTCGATAAGACAGAGGAATAAAGAAATTGGAAAGTATTAATAATAAGGAAGATGTTTTAATCCTTGCAATAGAGAGTTCCTGTGATGAAACTGCAGCGGCGGTGGTGCGAAACGGAAGGGAAGTTCTGAGCAACATTATTTTTTCCCAGATTGATTTACACACCCTCTACGGCGGAGTCGTTCCGGAGATTGCCTCAAGGAAACACATCGAGAAAATAAACCAGGTAATTGAGCAGGCTCTCAAGGAAGCGAATGTAACTTTAGATGATATAACCGCAATAGCGGTTACCTATGGCCCCGGCTTGGTTGGGGCTTTGCTTGTGGGTGTATCTGCGGCAAAAGCCATCGCTTTCGCAGCAGGCAAACCACTGGTGGGTGTACACCACATCGAAGGTCATATTTGTGCCAACTATATCGAGAACAAGGAACTGGAGCCGCCCTTTGGATGTCTTGTGGTATCCGGCGGACATTCGCACCTTGTAAGGGTTAAGGATTACGGAGAGTACGAGATTATAGGCAGAACCAGAGATGATGCTGCCGGCGAAGCTTTCGACAAGGTGGCGAGAGCCATTGGACTGGGCTACCCCGGAGGACCTAAGATTGACAAGGTTTCAAAGGAGGGTAATCCCGAGGCGATTCATTTTCCCAGAGCCAAGGTGGATGAGAATGTTTACGACTTCAGCTTCAGCGGACTTAAGTCTGCGGTTTTAAACTATCTTAACCAGTGTGAGATGAAGGGGATCAAGATTGTGGTTCCCGATGTTGCCGCTTCATTCCAGAAGTCGGTTGTGGATGTGCTGGTGGAGCATTCCATGCAGGCCATCAAAGAATTTGGCTTTGGAAAGTTTGCAATCGCCGGAGGCGTGGCTTCCAACAGCGGTTTAAGAGCCGCATTTGAAGATGCCTGTGCCAAAAGAAAAATTGAATTCTACCATCCGTCACCCATATTCTGCACAGACAATGCGGCAATGATCGGCGTGGCGGGTTATTACGAATACATTAAGGGAGTCAGAAGTGGAATGGATTTGAATGCCGTTCCCGGACTAAAGCTTGGAGAGAGATAATGGCCAAAACTGTTGCGATAGTTCTGTCCGCCGGCAAAGGCAAGCGGATGAACTCTGAGACACCAAAACAGTATATAGACATTAACCACAAGCCGGTACTGTATTATTCAGTATCGGCATTTGAGTCTTCTTACGTGGATGAGATTGTTATTGTCTGCGGAGAGGGCGATGAGAATTATATTAAGGAAGAGATTGTAGATAAGTACGGTTTTACCAAGGTAAAAGCTATTGTGGCCGGGGGAAAAGAAAGATATCATTCGGTTTACAACGGACTTGTGGCCGCGGAGACTGCAGACTATGCCTTGATTCACGATGGAGCAAGACCCCTGATTTCAGAAGAAGTGATTGACAGGGTCAGAGAGTGCGTCGAGGGCGGAACCTCCTGCGTGGCGGCGGTACCTGTTACGGATACAATCAAAATTGTTGACTCAGAGGGTAAAGTTCTTGAGACTCCTGACCGAAAAACACTCTGGGCAATGCAGACACCTCAGGCTTTCTCCTATGAGTTAATAAAAAATGCCTATGAGGAACTTATTATTAAAGAGGAAGAAACTCTTAAGGCAGGCATAAATATCACCGATGACGCCATGGTGGCAGAGCAGTTTGGCGGGGCGACAGTAAAGGTTATTATGGGTGACTATGACAATATCAAAATCACCACACCTAAGGACATTGAAATCGCCGAAAGAATTTTAGCCAAAATTGCTTCAAAAAATTAAAAAACATGTTGACATCAATTCGCCATTTTGATAAAATCATTTTTGCGCTGATTTGAGACTAACGCGTCTGGAGAGGTATCGAAGTGGTCATAACGAGGCGGTCTTGAAAACCGTTTGTCCGCAAGGGCGCGTGGGTTCGAATCCCACCCTCTCCGCTGGAGTTTTTCTCCACGGGAATTGAATACGTAAAGTAATTCAACTTGCTATGGAGAAGTACCCAAGAGGTTGAAGGGACACCCCTGGAAAGGGTGCAGGTCGTTAATAGCGGCGCGAGGGTTCAAATCCCTCCTTCTCCGTTGGTAGTTCATCTACCTTAGTACCTTGACAAATGAACAACAATGCAACCCTGAAACAATTCCTAAAAATTGTTCAGAGAACAAAAACCTTTAATTAGTAAATTTTCGGTTTAAATAGCCAGACTATTTTGACCGGACCAAACAAACATTTAACATGAGAGTTTGATCCTGGCTCAGGATGAACGCTGGCGGCGTGCTTAACACATGCAAGTCGAACGGAAACTACTCGCTGAAGCGAACTCGCTCAATTCTTGAGTAGTTTTAGTGGCGGACGGGTGAGTAACGCGTGGGTAACCTGCCATGTACTGGGGGACAACAGTTGGAAACGACTGCTAATACCGCATAAGCGCACAGGACCGCATGGTCTAGTGTGAAAAACTCCGGTGGTACATGATGGACCCGCGTCTGATTAGCTAGTTGGTGAGGTAACGGCCCACCAAGGCGACGATCAGTAGCCGGCCTGAGAGG